>CAZRGV010000141.1:0-12202 GCA_964599655.1 uncultured Isosphaeraceae bacterium
ACGCGAAATCGGAAGCCGTCCCCCTCCGGCCAGCAACCCAGCGTCGGATGCCAGCTCATGGGCTCCTCCTCAACGCGATCATGGCCAGCGGTGGAAGCGTGAGGTTGATCGACTGCGGCCGCCCGTGAGCCGTGACCGGCGAGGTGGTCACCCCACCCAAATTCCCCTGGCCGCTTCCCCCGTACAGCGTCGAGTCGCTATTCAGGATCTCGTCCCAACGCCCCTTCTGGGGGACGCCGACCCGGTAATTATGCCGCGGAACCGGTGTGAAATTGCAGACAATCAGCACCAGGTCGTCCGGGTTGTGCCCCTTGCGAAGGAAACTGAGCACGCTCCGTTCCGCGTCGTGGCAATCCACCCATTCGAAGCCCTCGGGATTGTGGTCCAGTTCGTGCAGAGGCGAAACGCCGCGATAGGCCGTGTTCAGGTCGCGCACCCAGCGTTGAAGGCCGGAATGACGAGGGTCGTCCAGTAAATGCCAGTCGAGACTGCCGTCGTGGTTCCACTCCCGCCACTGACCAAACTCATCTCCCATGAACATCAGCTTTTTACCAGGAGTGGCGAAAGCGTAACCGAGCAACAACCGAACATTCGCGAACTTCCGCCACGGGTCGCCTGGCATCTTCGCCATGAGCGAACCCTTGCCGTACACGACCTCGTCATGGGACAGCGGGTTCACAAAGTTTTCCGTGAACCCATACATCGGACGGAATGTCAATTTATTATGGACGTGCTTTCTCTCGATCGGATCGACCTTCAAGTAGCCATCCACCGTGTCGTGGAACCAGCCAAGGTCCCACTTCAGGTCGAATCCCAGGCCGCCAACCTCCGTCGGTCGGGTCACCATCGGGTAGGCGGTCGTTTCCTCGGCGATTGTCAGAACACCCGGAAACTCGCGATGGATTTGCTCGTTGAGACGCCTCAGGAAGGCGATCGCCTCGAGATTCTCGCGGCCGCCGAAGCGGTTCGGAACCCACTCTCCCGGCTTGCGCGAATAATCGAGGTAGAGCATCGACGAGACCGCGTCAACCCGAAGTCCGTCGATATGATACGTCTTGAGCCAGAACAGCGCGTTGCTGATCAGAAAGTTGCGAACCTGGGGCTTGCCATAATCAAAAATGTAGGTATCCCAATCTTGATGAAACCCTTTTCGTGGATCTTCGTACTCATAAAGATGGGTACCATCGAAATCCCCTAGACCGTACTCGTCACGAGGAAAATGCGCGGGGACCCAGTCGAGAATGACGCCGATGCCGCGCCGGTGCAGCGTGTCGATCAGGAACATGAGGTCCCGAGGCGTGCCGAAACGGCTCGTCGGCGCGAAGTAGCTGACCGCCTGATATCCCCAGGAGCCGTCAAAGGGGTGTTCGGCCAACGGCATCAATTCGACGTGCGTGAATCCCATTTCGGCGGCGTAATCCGCGAGTCTCGTGGCGACTTCCCGGTAACTCAACCAGCGGTTTCCCTCTTCGGGCACGCGGCGCCACGAGCCGAGATGAACCTCGTACGTCGTGATCGGCGCGCCGAGGGACTGCCGGGCCTGCCGATGAGCCATCCAGTCGTCATCGCTCCACTCGAAGCCCGAGAAATCCCAGACCTTCGACGTGATTTCCGGCCGGATCTCGGCGGCGAAGCCGTACGGATCAAGTTTCGCGACGCGCTTCGATTCTCCCTTGGGCGTGATCGCATACTTGTATTTCGCGCCTGAGGTCACGCCCGGAACGAATCGTTCCCAAAGGCCGTGCCAGCCACGCAACGTCATCGGCATGGCGTTCGGGTCCCAACCGTTAAAGTCGCCGATGACGGAGACCTGGTTGGCGTTCGGGGCCCAGACGACGAACTGGGTGCCCTCGACACCGTCCTGCCGACAAACGTGGGCCCCCAGCTTGTCAAAGCTCCGATAGTGAGTTCCCTCGCTCAACAAGTAGAGGTCGAAGTCGGTGAGTTCAAACGGGTTCAAGGGGCTCATCCTCGTCGCAGGTCCTCTCGTGTTTCCCGTTGCAATCGGGGTGGGATTCCTTGAGGTTGCTCAGCCCGTCGCGAGCAGGCCCAGGATTCCTTGAAGCGGGATGCGAACCCAGTCGGGCCGGTTGTTCAGTTCATAGAGAAGTTCATAGAGCGCTTTGTCAAGAGTGTACGCTTCGAGCAATCGAGCGAATTCCTCCGACTGGCGTGGCGGCAACGGCCCCTCAATCGCGGTCGCGAAATACGCGTTCAGAAACGCGGCCGAGGTCCAGGCCGCCCAGGCCCTGGCCCAGGGCATGAGCCGATCGAAGTCCTCGGGATGCCGGGCCGTCGCGGCGAACAGGCCGGCGTGCGCGGCGTAGTCGAACGAGCGGAGCATTCCCACCACGTCCTTGACCGCCGGCTGCTTTTCCAGCCGCTGGGCGAGGGGCTTCGCGGGCTCTCCTTCAAAATCAAGGATCATATAATCGGAATCGACCCAAAGTAACTGGCCCAGGTGATAATCTCCGTGAACCCGGATGCGTTTCGCGCTTGGCCTCAATTTTTTCAGGGTTTCGAGCCTCGCGAGAAGTCTGGGCGCGTCGTTCAAGACTCGGCGTGCGTCGGCCTGGATGGACTCGGGCAGTCGATCGAGGTTCTCTTCGAGCGCGGCCAGGGTCATCCCAACTTGCGCGCGAATGGCGCCGGCGAGCCTCTCGAGATGCTCATGCGTCAGAGGTTCCGGGGCGAACGCCGGATCGTTCGGGTCGCCGGCCAGCGCCTCGTGCAACTCGGCCGTGCGACGTCCCAGGGTCGCGGCCTCGTCAAGGCCGGCTCCGAGAATCGTTGCGAGGGATTCGGGCGGGTCGATTCCGGCGAGATCCAACGGAGAACGCGCGTCGAGCGCGGGCGGAGGGCCGTCCACCGACCGGACTCTCTCGAAGTAACGCGCGAGTTCCTCGAGCGCGTGCTCCCAGCCGGTTCCCTGGTTTCCGACCAGCTCTTGAAGGATCGCGAGCGTCGATCGCTGGTCCGACTCGATCCGCTCAATCGCCCCCGCCGTGCGGGGGACCCTCCGGAATCGAGCACGATCCGTGAGGAAGCGGCCGATTTCGAGGTCGGGGTTGAGGCCTGGCTCCAGTCGTCGGAAAACCTTCAGGAACAGCCGTTCGCCGTAAAGGATCGCCGAGTTGCTCTGCTCCGATGAGCCTCGGCGGATCGGCAACGCCTGGCTCGACGGTCCTCGGATCTCGGCAAACGCCGTTGTGGGAGTCGCCTTCACGACGGCTTGCCTCGTGCGGAACGCGCGGCCTTGGGCCATGGCGTCGAGAAGTCCCTCACAGAACGCGTCGTCCGCGAGCGCGTCGTACAGAACCCCCCTGCCCTCCGGCCCAGCGAGGTCGGCCACGAACCATCGAGGATCGTTCCTGAGTGGATCGGCGCTCGCACCCGTCGCGACGCCGAGCGGCAACAGGTAAATGTCGCGTCCTCCATCGCGAAATCGAGCCTCGATCAACAGCAAGACGGTCGTGCCGGGCAGCGCGCCAGGCGCGGTTTCGTCCACGATCCGCACGCGCTCCAGCGCTCGGGCCTTGCCCGCGAACCAACGCTGGCGAGGAAGAAAACCAGGCAGGACCTCACGCTCAAGGGTCTCACGAGCGACTCCATGGATCCAAGTATCCCAACCTCCCTCGACGTGCAGCAAAGCCATCAGCGCGTCGTCCTCCCTCTCGCCTGGTCTGACCCCCGTCTCGGCGTTGATTCCCCCGGCTCAATTCCTCCCCGTCGCGGTCCCAAACCAGCGATGATCGGTAACGGGTTACATATAATAATCAAAGTCTTGTTCAGTTTTGGTTTTTCTGCGAATTCGGAAAATGTGCGCGGGGCACGCATGCGGGTCGATCTGAACGAAGTTCCTGGGACCGTACCAGAGATAGCGTGCGTCGCTGATGAGGTCGTGAACCTGGTACTCCACGCCGTGGCCGTTGCCCAGCCCCAGCTCTTCCAGCGGCAGTTCGAGCCAGCCCGATTGGGTATGGTGCGGGTCGAGGTTCACGACGGTGACGATCACGTCCGAAAGGTCGGGCGTCGACTTGCCGTACGCGATCAGTTGCTCATTATCAATGGGGTAGAATCGCAAATATCGATCGTGGTGCAACGAGGCGTTTTCTCGGCGAATCTGGTTGATCCGGGCGATGAAATCGCGAAGGTTCCCCGGCGCGTCGAGGTTCCAGTGCCGGAGCTGGTACTTTTCCGAGTCGAGATACTCTTCCGAGCCCGGTCGGACGGGCGTTCCGACGCACTGCTCAAACGGCGGCCCGTAAATCCCGTAATTCGCGCCCAGGGTCGCCGCCAGCACGAGCCGAATCTGAAAACCAGGGCGGCCATTGACCTGAAGATACTCGTGAAGGATATCCGGCGTGTTGGCGAATAGGTTCGGGCGCATGTATTCGATCACGTCGGTCTGTGTCAGCTCGGTGAAGTACTCCGTCAGCCCGGCTTTATTGTTGCGCCAGGTGAAATAGCTGTACGACTGGTGAAACCCGCACTTGGCGAGGTACTTCATGACCTTGGGCCGGGTGAAGGCTTCCGACAGAAAAATCGTGTCCCGGTTCCGATCCCAGACCTCGCCGATGCACCACTCCCAGAACGGAAACGCCTTGGTATGCGGATTATCCACGCGAAAAATCGTGACTCCATGATCGACCCAGAACAGAAAAACGTCGCGAAGGGCCTCCCAGAGCGATCGCCAGTGCTCGGTCTCGAAATTGATGGGATAAATGTCTTGATATTTTTTTGGCGGATTCTCCGCATATTTGATGGTGCCGTCTGGTCGGTGGCGGAACCACTCGGGGTGTTCCTTGACCCAGGGATGGTCTGGGGAGCACTGGAAGGCGATATCGAGGGCGATCTCGATGCCGAACTCTCGGGCCTTCGAGACCAGGCGGTCGAAGTCGTCGATCGTGCCAAGTTCGGGATGCACGGCGGTGTGCCCGCCTTCCGCGGCCCCGATGGCCCAGGGGCTTCCGGGATCGTTCGGACCGGCATTCAACGTGTTGTTGGGACCTTTACGAAAGGCCCGGCCGATCGGATGGATCGGCGGAAGGTACAGCACGTCGAAACCCATCGACGCGACGTAAGGGAGCCTGGCCTCGACATCCCGAAACGTGCCATGCCGTCCGGGAGTGTCGGAGGCGGAGCGAGGGAACATCTCGTACCAGGCGCCAAAGCGGGCTCGCTCGCGCTCCACACGAACTCGGAGGACCGGTTCAAACGTCCGAGCCCGTGAGAGGTTGGGGTGCCGTTTCATGACGTCAAGGAGGATCGGGTCGAGCGAGGCCGCGACGCGGGTCGCTTGATCCCCGACCGCTCCGATCAACTCGGCTCGCGATCGGAGGAACGAGGCGTCGTCCCCGTCGGCTCGGTCCGCCCCTTCGCGAATGAGCTGGGCCCCTTCCAGCAGTTCACTGGAAACGTCCTGGCCGGCCTCGTGCTTCTTGGAGAGTTCCTTGGACCAGGTGGCGAAGTGGTCCACCCAGGCCTCCAACGTGTACTCGTACCACCCTGGCGTCGAAACGAGAAATCGCCCTTTCCAGCGGTCGTTTCCGAGTGGGGTCAGCGGCGAGGATTCCCAGAACGGTTCGCCCGCCACGCGAGACTTCAACACGGCGGCGATCTCGTCGTGCCCCTCGGTGAAGATGTCGGCGGTCACGGCGACCTCTTCGCCCACCGTGCGCTTGATCGGGAACCGGCCTCCGTCGACCAACGGACGGACCGCTTCGATCACCACCCGAGGGGGAGCCAACTCTGCGGCAGGCTTCGACTCCGTTGACGCTTGCCCAGGTTCCGACCGGATTCGCGATTCGACCGTCATGGTGCTCCTTCAGAATTCCGTTGGGACCGGCCTGCCGGAAACGGGTGGAAGGTTCCGGTCGCGACAACGATCCGTTCGCCCCTCGTCGTGGCCGAGGCGGGTGGCAGGGAGGCTCGATCGCCCGGTTGAGCGACTGTCGAGCCTCAGTCCACCACAAGGATGCGGAGTCGTTCGCGATCGAGCGCCCTCAAGTCTCGATCCGGCCGCCGCTGCGCGGTTCTCGACGGCCCTAGCTTAGCAATCGACGCGCCAATTCCTAGAGGGTGCGTCGTCCCCCTCCACTCGATCGGGTGCGCCGTTCCCTTCGAACCGTCGTAAGTCGCGTGATTCAGTCCAGTTCCGGCGCGTCGTCCGCGCCCTCGAATCTCTCGTCAATCGACTCGATGACCTCCCGATGGTGGAACCCCGTTGCCATCCCGTTGGACGTCGTCGCCCCATCGCTCCTGAATCGCAAGTTTGGTATCATGGTTGCATGATGGGCGACTTGGTCGGATGTGAAGGTCGAGAAACTCGGCCACGGCCTGATAAATCTGGCGCTGGCCGATCTCGAAGACGTTGTCATGGCGGGCCTCGGGAATGTCGAGGCGAGTGACCGGCCCGCCCGCCGCTCTGGCGAGTCGGTCGGCCATCGCGACCGGAATCAGTGGGTCTTTCTCGCCGTGGATGATGAGTGACGGACAACGGATCTGGGCAATTTTTGCTTCGCTCTCGAAATGATGGCGCAAGTAGCGCGACGCGGGCAAGAACGGATAGTGAAGCCGGGCGAGCTCGATCATCCGAGTGAACGTGCTGAAGACGATGAGGCCGGCCAGGGGTTGGCGCGACGCCAGATCGATGGCCACGGCGCCCCCTAGCGACCAGCCGGACGCGACGATCCTCGACGGGTCGATATTGGGGTGGCGAAGAAGGTACGAGACCGCCGCTTCCGCAGTGGCGTAACAGCCGTCCTCACTCGCCCGTCCGCCGCTGAGGCCATAACCCAGGTATTCGGGGATCAGAACGTTGCAGCCGAGGCGCCGGAACGCGCGGAGTTCCTCTTGAGCGAGGTTCAGGTTCGAGCCATTACCGTAGAAGTACAGGACCGTGGGACAACGGTTTGCCTCGGGGTGCGGGCGGCCGTCGGAGGTCATCGCCCCGCCGAACACGGCGGCGACGCGCTCGGTTCCACGGGTTTCGAGGGTCAACAACTCAACGCCGGAATCTGCATCCAGGGGAAAGGGCGCCTTTCCCTGCGAGTATTGGCCCGGAAAGATCAGGACACTCTGAAGCCAGGATAGCATTCGTATTCGAATTCAGGGAGTTCAGGGGGGCACTCGCCAACCAAATGCGCTGGCGGGCGGCGAGGAGCGGTTTGTCATCGAATTATTCGCCTTCGTGCCGTCGAAGAAAAGTCAGGCGTGGGGCACCGATCGCCGGCGCGCGGAAGCGACCACGGCGCCCGGTCGGAGCGCCGTGGTCGAGGTTGGAGTCACTGCCTTGCAACGTCCAGTTGGTTGCGGTGACGAGGTGGGATCAGAGGCCCGATCCGAAACCGGTCGACTCACCGCGATCCGACCCGATCCCCTCGGTGGAGATGTCGCGACGCGGGGGGACGTGCGGCCCTCGAAGGACCGGCTGGCCACCACGGCTGTGCTGGGTGTGGCTCCGAAGCGGGCCGCGGCGAAGGGGGGGCTCCGATCCGGCCGACAGGCTGGCCGGAGGCGCGGTCTCGTACGGATTGAATTCGAACTCGCCGCCGTCGAGATCGTCATAACGCGACACGTAGCCCGGCAGCTTGGCCCGTTCCAGTTCCTCGGCGTAGGCCGCCAGGACCGCCGCTTGAATCTTCTCGCGGCAGGCCGAGTTGATCGGATGAGCGATGTCGGCGTGCAGTTTGGCTCGGCCGTCGGCATCGCGGAGGGCTCGGTTCTCGTCCAGCCGGCTGCCGCACTGGTTGCAGAAGCGGCTCCGGAGGTGGTTCTTCGTGCCGCAGTGCGGGCAGCGGTCGGTCAGCTTCCGCGAGGGCATGGCGACGAAGAAGCCCTTGGCCCCTTCGATGATTTTCAAGTCTCGAATCACGAACATGTCGTCGAAGGTGATGCTGCAGAAGGCCTGCAGACGCTCGTTGCTTCCCGAGTTGTCTTCCATGAGCTTGATGCGAACTTCAGTGATTTCCACAGCCGGTACTCCTTTACGCGATGCGAGGTGGTCTCAAGGTCCGCATGTCACGACTCGGACCCGTCCTAGGTCGAGGTTCTCCAGTTGTCTCGCGGCGTCCCTCGCCGCGTTCTGGTCGCGAGCCAGGCCGAAGTAGGCCGAGCCGCTTCCACTCATCAGGGACCCGTCGAGCAACGGGCCAAGGTGTTGTAGCGCGTCCCGGACCTCGATCAGGTCGGGAACCAGGCGTTCGGCGACGGGCTGAAGCCTGTTGAACAGACTCCGGCCGAGGGACGACGGATCTCCGCTGGCCATGGCGTCCAGAATCGGCCCGATCGGCCGGGAACGATCCGGAACCGAGACATGACCATACACGGATGCAGTACGGACTCCCACCGCGGGACAGACCAGAACAAAGTGGTATCGATTCTTCAGGGGGACAGCGTCGACCCGTTCGCCTCGACCGCGACAGATTGCGGCCGGGCCCTGGAGAAAGAACGCCACGTCACTTCCGATCTCTCCGGCCAGGGCATGCAACGTCTCCCGTGGCGTGTTCAGGTTCCAGAGTCGATCGAGCGCGACCAGGGTCGCCGCCGCGTCGCTCGACCCGCCTCCCAGCCCAGCCTGCGAGGGAATCCGTTTCCGGAGCTCGATGTCGGCCCCGAAGGGAACCCCCCGTTCGGCTCGAAGCCGCTCGGCGGCCCGCACAACCAGATTCTCGGAACCGGTCGGCAGGCTTGGGTCGTCGGTGAGAAGACGGATTTCCCCCGACGGGTTATCGACAAATGTTAGCGTGTCGTACAGGTCGATCGCCACCATGAGCGACTCGATCTCGTGGTAGCCGTCGGCCCGCTTGTTCAAGACCTCCAAGAACAGGTTGAGCTTGGCAGGCGCTTGCGCCTCGACCGCGTGCGGAGTCAGCGTTCGAACGATCATGGGACCGATGCCCGAACGTTGATCGTTCCGGACGCCGCCACGCCACGGACCCGGGTGAGCGACCGCTGACGATTCATGACAACCATCCTGAGGAACCACGGTCGAACCGTTGCGAGGACACTGGCTTCGTTGCCTCGTACCGGCGGTCGTTCTATCCCCTTCGCAGATTCGTCGCAATACGGAAAAATGACAAAATCGAAAAACCTTGCGGCCTTGCGACGAGCCCTTGAGAAAGAATTACAATCGCCTCGCGCAGGGTCCCTTGAGGACTTCCCCGCGACCCGCCGGCGAGGTGCCGCGTCTCGTCTCATGGTGACCAAGGGTTTCCATTACGACGGACCTCGAAACCGGTCGCGAAGGCGGCGGATCTCGGCGACCAGTTCCGCCTGTCCGAGACGTTCCCCACAGGCGATCAATCCGTCCAGGGCCTCGAAAAAGGGCCGGTTGGCGGGTCTCTCCGCGGGAAGGCGCCCCTGGAAGCCGGGCCCGATGGCCCGTTGCACCAGCTCGACCGCGTATCCGAAATGCCCTCGGGCGAGTGTCGCGTCCTGAAACGACTCCAGCGCGATGCGGCCCAGGGCCACATGAATCCAGAGGTTGTCGGGACAGCCTTCCAGGGCGTATCGCAGCGCGTCCCTGGCCTCCTCGGGCTCCCCGGCCTTCCAGATCTCGAGCCCTTCCTCGTAGTCCGGGCGCCGCTCCTCAACGCAAGAAGGGTGAACCAGCTCGTACAGATCACCCTCGATCGGCCTGACCGACAACGACCCCGCGCGACGAGGAGGCGTCCCTGCCCGCCCTCTGGAAGGGCGACCGGCTCCAGCCCCCCGCGTCCTCCACCGTCGCCTCGGTCCTCGGTGGCCACCGTGATCGGGCTTGGACCTCACGCTTGCGCCTCCTGATCGATCAAAAGAGTCTGAACATTGTTAATTCTATAATAGAGAAAGATGAAGTCAACATTGCACTCATCTCAGATCAGAGTGGCGCCCAGGGCACGGACTTGATTGACCGCGCGTTCCCGGACAAGATGAGGCGGATGCTTGGAACTCGCCACGGCGGTTCGAACCGCGACGGGGAGACGCGCATGGGGTCAATCGAGTACTTCGAGCATACGGCCGACGTGGGCATCAGGGCAACGGCCGAGACGTTGGAGGAACTCTTCCAGACGGCGGCGGAGGCCCTCTTCGGGTTTATCGTGGTGAATCGGGACGAGGTGCGTTGTTCGGAATCGGAAACCGTCGAACTCGACGCCGAATCGACGGCCGACCTGCTCGTGGCCTGGCTCAACGAGCTGATCTTCCGTTGCGAAACCCAACACAAACTGTATTCCCGCTTCGAGATTCGGCTCTCCGACAACGGCCGCCGGCTTCAGGCGACGATCGCCGGCGAGCCGATCGATCGGGATCGCCACATCCTCGACCACGAAGTCAAGGCCGTGACCCACCACGGACTCGTGCTTCACCGCTTGAACACGGCATGGGTCGCGGAATTTATATTGGATATTTGAATATCTGGGAATATTGATTCACTTCGGGATCATCCGAGTCGTTCGAGGGGCAGTCGGTGCTTTTTGAGGAACTCCTCGGCCTCGGACCGGGTGAACACACCCGCGGTGGTCCCGACGGCCCGGACGCAACTGGCGCCGATCGCGCTGGCAAGCGTCAGGCAGCCGATTTCGTCGCGACCGTCGAGAAGGCCCGCGATGTAGCCGGCGTCGAACGCGTCGCCGCCTCCGGAGCCATCGACAAAGGTCACGGGGAAGGTTCCCAGGCGAGCCCGAAGATCGTCGGAGATGGCCACGGCGCCGCGCTCGCCCAGCGTGATGACGACGCGCCGGGCACCCATCTGCCGGAAGCGCTCGGCCTGGCGAACCGGATCGGTTTCGCCCAGAATGAGCGTTGCCTCGTCCACGTTGGGTAAGAACACGTCGGTTTCGGGCAGGACGGGTTCCAGGTGTCGGAGGTAGTCTCCTGGTCCGGGCGTGGCGACGTCGAGCACGGTGATGGTGCCCCGGCGACGGGCCTGGGCGAAGCGCTCGGCCAGGGCCTCGGCCTCGAGGCCGGGGAGGATCAGGTAGCCGCCCACGTAGAGGACGCGAGGGGGTGGGTTGATGGCTGCGTCCAGATCGAACGCCGAGAGGCCACGGTTGGCTCCGAAGGAGTGGATGAAGCGACGGTCTTGCCCCTTCACGTTGACGATCAGGGTCTGGCTGGTGGACCGCGCCGGGTCGATGGTCAGGGTGCGAACATCCACGCCGTGCGCCTGGAGGGTCTCGGCCACGAACCGGCCGAAAATATCGTTGCCGACCCGGCCGCAAACCGCCGCGCGGATCCCGAGCTTCGAGAGATCGACGGCCGCGTTCGAGGCGCAGCCGCCGATGTTGAGAATCAGCTCGTCGGCCGCCACGAGTTCGCCCGCCGCCGGCAAGTGATCGATGGGCGTGCAAAGGTGGTCGGCCACGACAACCCCCGCGCAGACCACGGGAATCTCGGGCGGAGAGTCAGACACGGCAGGACCTCGGGGAGAGTCGCGGCTCCGAGGGAACGCGGATGGGGTGAGACGTCGTCATCGGGGATCGAGCCAGGATTAGACTCGGAAACCAATCCAGGTTCAAGGGTCAACCGGATCAGGTCGATTGGGTGTCGGGCTGGTTGAGCGAGGCGATGACCTCGTCACTCGGGGCTTCGGTCTCGGCCCCAACCCGCTTGCCAATCAATTCCTCAAGTTCGTTGACGCTAAGGACTTCCTTCTCGATCAACGCTTCGGTCACTCGCTCCAGGTCGTCGCGATGCTCCTCGAGCAGCCGGTAGGCGCGGTCGTCCGCCTCCCGGAGAAGCCGAGAGACCTCCTCGTCGATGATCTGGGCGGTATGCTCCGAGTGGTCGCGCGGTTCGGACATCTCACGACCCAGAAACGGATGCTCATCTCCTCCTTTGAACGAGACCGGTCCAACGCGTTCGCTCATGCCCCACTGGGTGACCATGCGGCGGGCCAGTCGCGTCGCTTGCTCCAGGTCCTGCGCTGCGCCGGTGGTCAGGTCGTTGTACACGAGGCGTTCGGCGGCTCGGCCACCCATGAGGACGGCGAGCTTTGCCAGGACCTGGCTCTCGCTGTACCCCAGGCGATCTTCCTCGGGGATGAACTGGGTGACGCCGAGCGATCGTCCACGGGGGATGATGGTGACCTTGTGAACGGGATCGGTGTTCGGAGTCAACCAGCCGACCAGAGCGTGGCCGACTTCGTGATACGCGGTGGCTCGCTTGTCGCGTTCGGTGATGAATTCCTCGCGCTTGGCTCCCATGAGGATCTTGTCAC
>CAZRGV010000141.1:12229-15268 GCA_964599655.1 uncultured Isosphaeraceae bacterium
GTCGTCGGCCGAGACCTTATCTTTATCTTCGCGGGTTGCCAGGAGCGCGGCTTCATTGACGAGGTTGGCCAGGTCGGCCCCGCTCATACCGACGGTTCCTCGAGCGATCGATTCCAGGTCGACATCCTTCGCCAGTGGGACCTTGCGAGCGTGGACCTTGAGAATTTCGAGCCGGCCTTTTTTGGTGGGCAGGTCGACGGTTACGTGCCGGTCGAAGCGGCCGGGGCGGAGCAAGGCGGGGTCGAGCACGTCGGGGCGGTTGGTGGCCGCCAGCACGATCACGGTTTCGGTGGGCGTGAAGCCGTCCATCTCGGTCAGGATTTGGTTGAGCGTCTGCTCGCGCTCGTCATGGCCGCCACCCAAGCCAGCGCCACGAACCCGACCGACGGCGTCGATCTCGTCGATGAACAGGATGCAGGGGCTGTTTTCCTTGGCCGTTTTGAACATGTCGCGAACCCGGCTCGCGCCCACACCCACGAACATCTGGATAAATTCTGAGCCCGAGATCGAGTAGAAGGGGACTCCGGCCTCTCCGGCCACGGCCCTGGCCAGGAGGGTCTTGCCGGTTCCGGGAGGTCCGTTGAGCAGAACGCCCTTGGGAATCCGGCCGCCGAGCTTCTGGAACTTCTCGGGGTTCTTGAGAAACTCGACGATTTCTTGAAGTTCGGCCTTGGCGTTCTCGAGCCCGGCGACCTCTTCGAACGTGGTGCGCTGCTTGGACTTATCGTGCCTCTTGGCCGGGCTTTTCACGAAGCTGCCCAGAATGCCGCCGTCGAACTGGTCGCGGGCCCGCCGCATCATGAAGTAGATCAGGCCGAGGAAGAGGATCGTCGGGAGCAGGAACGTGAACCAGATCAGGCTGTTGGCCCCTTGAGGGGGGCTGGCCTCGATGCGGACGGGCTGTCGGGTCGAACCCTTCGTCCGGTAGCTTTCCAGGATGTCGATGACCGGCTGGATCTGGTGCTCGGACGGGAAGTAGGTCGCGAACTTGTCGACCTTGACGCTCTTCGCCGGAGACGGCGGGCTATAAACCGCCTTGTCGGCGTTCCGGGTTTCTCCCTGAATCTGGATGCCCTGGATCAGGACGCTCTTGATGTTGTCCGAGTCGACCTGTTCGAGGAACCAGTTGTACGGAACGTCGGTCTCGAGCTTGGGCTGGTTGAGGTAGATGATGAAACCGACGACCAGGATCAGGACGAACCAGAGCCAGGGAGGGGTCGGCGCGCTGGTACTCCCGTTGGACTTGCGTCCACCGCTGGACCGTCGGGGGGAATCTTGGGGAGGTCGACTCTCCATTGGCTTTGGCATCTCTATCTAGAGTGGCGTGTGGCGTTCTGCGGTTCGCGTGGCGCCCTCGGCCGATCCGGCGACCTTCGCAATTTATTGTAGACGAAAAACGCGCGAAAGTTCAGGCCAAACCCCAAGCTCGAGGGTTCCGTCTCTCCTGAACATCCATGAAATCGTGAACCAATGGCGCGGCCTGGGCTTTCCGACGAAACGCGTTGGAACATCTTGGGATACAACAGGTCGAAAACGAGGTCGCGAAACCGCGCGACGGCGGTACGGCGTCCTGTTGGTGGTCACGACCGTGGCGATCGTGGGTCTTAATGCGATCCTCCCTGCGACTCGAGCCATTTTTCGCAGTCCATCGCGGCCGAGCAGCCGGAGCCGGCGGCGGTGATGGCCTGGCGGTAGTGCGTATCGACCACGTCGCCGCAGGCGAAAACGCCCTCGACGGTCGTGGCGGTGCCGTAGTTGGGGAAGGCGTCGAGGCTCAGACCTTCGGGGGCGTCATGATTCTCCCAGGCCATGGCGGTCCGGTTGAGCATGTAGCCGGCGTTCGTCAGCGCGACCTGACCCTCGAAAAGCTTGGTGTTGGGCACGTGGCCGATGGCGAGGAACAGGCCGTCGATCTTGAGCGTTCGGCGCTTGCCGGTCTTGAGGTTCTTCAGTTTCACGCCGGTCAATCGCTTCTGGGGTTCGGTTTCGCCGAGCACTTCGTCCACGACGCTGTTCCAGGCGTACTCGATCTTGGGGTTGGCGAAGAGCCGATCTTGCATGATCTTCGAGGCCCGAAGCTCCTCGCGGCGATGGATCAAGGTGACCTTGCTGGCGAACCGGGTCAGGAAGGTCGCTTCCTCGACCGCTGAGTCGCCGCCGCCGCCGACGGCGTTCTCCTTGTCTCGGTAAAAGTGGCCGTCGCAGGTGGCGCAGGTGCTGACCCCTTCGCCCCGGAACGGACCTTCGTTGCCGAGCCAGCGCGCCGAGGCCCCGGTGGCGATGATCAGCGCGGCCGACGTGTACTCGCGGATCGTGCCGCTGTTGGGATCACCGCTGGGGTCGTCGGTCGTCTTCACGCGGAACGGCCGTTGCGAGAGATCGGCCTCGACGACGGTTTCCCATCGCGTGTCGGCTCCGAAGCGCTGGGCTTGTTTCCGCATCAGGTCCATCAATTCCGGACCCATGACACCCTCCGGGAACCCGGGGAAGTTGTCGACGGCGGTCGTGAGCGTGAGCTGACCGCCCGGCTCCTTCCCTTCGAACACCAGAGGCGACAGGTTGGCGCGGGCCGCGTACAGGGCCGCGGTCAACCCGGCCGATCCCGATCCGATGACGATGACGGCGGAATGAGACATCATCCCCTCGCAAGAGCCAGTCGTTTCCAGGCGGCGGACCCTCCCGCCGGACAAGTTGTCTCATTATTCCTTCGATTTGTCGAAAAAGCCAAGGGGCGCCACACCGAACGGGTCGTGGTCCCTCGATCTCGACCCGCGACGCGCCGCCGCGTCGGCCATGGGCGAAAACCACGCTCAGAGGGCCGACCGAGGGAGGAGAACCGTCCCCGGAACGACCCCGAGGCTCCCGGGACCGAGTCGCGTCGTGGAACGGTCGGCGACGCGACGTAACCCTTGATTGGATCGTGGGTTCCGATGCCATTCGACGACCTGGCGGAGTCGGGGTTCCCGACGGGTTCGGTGCCGGCGCGCCGCATCGGGGCGATCAGCCGCCGAGGAGTTTTTTCAGGGCCCGGCGCTCGCG
>CAZRGV010000142.1:0-14744 GCA_964599655.1 uncultured Isosphaeraceae bacterium
GTCGCGATCCCCTCGAAGCTCGACCGCGCGGCCGTTCTCGACAACGACGCGCATGCCGCACGTGTCGGGGCAATCGAGAGGACAGACGCAACGGATCACTTGTCGCTCGGCCGTCGCCACGTTTCGGCTCCAGAGGTCCAGGGCCATCGGGTCGAAGCATTGTACGCCGAATCGCTCCGTCGGGCATCGTGAGAACCGTCCGACGTCTTTCGGAGTCACTCACCGATCGCGGCTTACCCTCAAGGACGAGTCGCGAGCCGATCGGGTTCGTGGGACGCCGGTTGAATGGTCTCTGAGAATCTCCTCGGGACAGGGGCCTTCACGATTCGGGGATTTCGGGAACGGCCAAGCCGATCGGCAACGCGATGGGCCCGAGGGAGGCCCATCGGATCGGGTCCGCAACGCGTGGTTCCGCGCGATCGTTCATCGAGGGGGAGGACGATTCCGGATCGCGAGTTCTTCTCCCGATGCTCGCGCCTTCGCTAGAATCGTTGAGTGAAGGACCGTCGTCCTTACTCCCCGTTGGATTCGAGCCGAGTTCACGGAGCCTGGGCATCATGCGATTGAAGTCACTTGTCCCCGGTCCGATCCGCGAACTCCTGCGACGGCCGTATCACTACGTGCGGGAGACTCCGACGCGCTTGCGAGAGGCGGCTCTCAAGACGGAGGCCCGGAAGCGATTCGAGGCGGACGGCCGAGGTGTGACGGTGCGAGTCACCGACGACTTCCAGCCGAAGATTCACTTCAACTCGTACGACGTCTTCCGCGAGTACGAGACCCACCCGGAGATGCGGCAGGAGATCCGGCAGTTCCTCGCGTTTCTCCGAAGCCTCGACGGTCCGACCCGCTTCATTGACGTTGGGGCCCATTACGGCCTGTTCTCGCTGGCGGCCATTCATGCCGGGAAACCGGGCTCAAAGGTGCTCGCGCTGGAGCCCTCGCCGCCGGCGTTCACCGAGCTGTGTCGCAACCTGGAACTGCTCGGTTCGGACTCGATCGTTCCGATCCAGGCCGCCGTGGGCGAGGAGACGTCGGAGCTGGTGATGCACGTCACCCACGATGGCCGAGGGATGATGGTGGCGGTCAAGCAGGAAGAGAAATATGAGTACGAGTCGGTCAAGGTACCGGTCGTGACGCTGGACGACCTCTGCGACGAGCGATCGTTCGCGCCGAACGTCTTGAAGATCGATGTCGAGGGCTTCGAGGGCGAGGTCCTTCGCGGGGCGCGCCGGGTGCTCCGCGAGGACAGGCCGGCGATCTTCCTTGAGGTCCACGGATTCCTGCTCAAGCGTCGAGGACTGGACTCCCAAGTCGCCTTCGGCCCGGTGCGCGAGGCCGGTTACACGATCGAGGCCGTGGACGGCGATACCGCCGAGGCGATGGCCGCCGTGGACGCCGATGGGGCCGTGCGTCGGTTCTTCTGCGAGTCCCGTTCGTCGACCTGAATCGAAGTCGTTGCGATCAATGAGGCGCATTGACAAGCCCTCGCGTCCATGCGATCCTGAAATCTTGACCTGCCCTGCCGCGCTGCCAGCCGCGACGAGACCCACCAACCGAGCTCGGCACAGTCGCCGACCGCTGGCCAACCTGCTCGCCCTCGCCCGGATCGCCGGAGACCCGCACCATGAGAACCCACCACGCCCTCGGCTGGACCGTCGCGCTCGGGCTTTCGATCTCCTCGATCGCCCTGGCCGATCCGCCCCAGATCAACAACATCACTCCCTACGGCGTCCAGCGAGGGGTGGCCACCGAGGTGACGATCAACGGCGGCAACCTCACCGGGAACCCTCGGATCATCGCGCCGATCCCTCTGAACGTCGAGCCGCCCGCCGAGCCCAATAAGGACGCGGGCAACTGGAAGCTCAAACTCGTCGTGCCGAGCGAGGTGACCGTCGGCGTTTATCCGATCCGGGTCCAGACCGACGACGGCATCTCGAACCCGTTCCTGCTGGCCGTCGGTCAGTGGCCGCAGGTGACGGAGACCGAGCCCAACAATACCTTCGAAGCGGCGCAGGCCGTGGGCTCGCCCGTGGTCGTCGAGGGGCAGGCGTCGGGCAATGATGTCGACTACTTCAAGTTCCCTGGCAAGAAGGGGCAGAAGATCGTTGTCGACGCCCAGTGCTCCCGAATCGGTTCGGGCGTGGATCCGCAGATCCGTGTCCTGACCGCCGATCGGAAGTTCGTGGCCTCGGCCGACGACACGGCGGGCTTGATGACCGACGCGAGGCTGACGACCGTTCTGCCCGACGACGGCGACTACGTGGTCGAGATCTCCGACTCGAAGTACCAAGGCACGGGACGGGCCGTTTACCGGCTGGAACTCGGGCCGTTGCCGATGGTCGAGGAGGTCTATCCGCTGGGAGCCCGTCGGGGCGAAACCGTCGGCTTCGAGCTTCGAGGCGGCACGTTGCCCGATCCCGGCCTGAAGGTCGCCGCGGCGACGGTGAGCGTCCCGCCCCTGGTCGACTCGTTCCGCCTTCCGGTGACGAACCAGGCGCTTGGGCTGGTCGGCCCGTCCGATCCCGTTGTCGAGGTGGAAACGCCGGGGCCGATCGAGGTGGGCGACCTGCCCGAGCTTCGAGAGCCCTCGCAGGCCGATGCGCCGCCGCTTCGGGCCGCGCCCCCGGTGACGCTCAACGGCCGGATCGACCCGGCCGGTGACGAGGACCGCTTCACGCTGGCCGTCACCCCCGGCCAGAAGTACAGCATCCAGGTGCATGCCGCGGACCTCGGCTCCGCGCTCGACGGCGTGCTCCAGGTGCTCAACGACAAGGGCGCGGGGGTCGCGAACGCCGACGACACGACCTTGCCGCCGGCTGGTGCCCGAGGCCAGAAGAAGAAGGTTCCCGGCATGCTCTCGCCCGACCCGTCCCTGGAATTCACGGTTCCCGGCGGCGTGAACGAGATCACGCTCGTCCTGAACGACCTGGAGGGCCGAGGCGGCATCGGCTATCCGTATCGCATCACGGTCGAGCCGGTCACGCCGAGCTTCGAGGTCGTGCTCAACGATGCCCAGGTCAGTGTTCCCAAGGGCGGCACCGCGACCATTCCCGTGACGGTGGCCCGGCAAGGGTTCAACGGTCCGGTCACGCTCACGGTGGCCGACCCACCGGCCGGTCTGACCGTTCGCCAGGGCGCCGTCACCGACGGACAGAGCCTCGGCGTGCTGAGCGTCTCGGCCGCGCCTGACGCCGCGTTCGGGGCCGTCGATCTGAAGGTCATCGGCACGGCGCAAGGGCCGAACGGACCGATCACCGAAACGGCGACCAGGCAAAACATCTTCGCCCAGCAAGCCAACCTGCCGACGAACATCGCGACGCAGGTCGGACTTCCCGCCGCCCCGATGCAGCCGAGGCCCGTGTCGATCGAGGCGCCCGAAGGACCGGTCGAGGTGGTTCATGGCTACGGAGCGACGGTTCCCTTGAAGGTCAACCGCGCGGAGAAGGCCGAGGCGGGCCTGTCGATCACGCCGCTGCCCATGCCGCCCGGCCTGGCCGTGCCCGAGCTGAAGATCGCCGACAAGACCAACGAGGGGAACGCCACGATCAACGCCGCGCCCGAGGCTCCGCTCGGCAAGACAACCATTGCCCTTTCGGCCAAGGGGAAGTTCGACAACAAGGATCAGGTGTTCGCCGTGCCCGCGATCACGATCGACGTCGTGCGGCCGGCGGCGCTCGAGCTGGCCTCGCCAAACCTCGAGATCAAGCCGGGGCAAACCGTCGAGGTGAAGGGGAAAGTCGTCCGCAAGGGGCCGTTCCAAGAGCCAGTGAACGTCCAGATCAAGGGGCTTCCCGGCGGCTTGAAGGCCGATCCCGTGACAGTCGCGCCCGACGCGGCCGAGTTCACGATCAAGGTCGTTGCCGACGAAAAGGCCGAGGCCGCGACGGCCAGCGCCCAGGTGGCGATGGCGTTCCAGATCAACAAGAAAGACTATAACACACCGGCGACCGCCCTGGCCGTGAAGGTCGTGAAGTAACGCCTCGACGCGCTGGAATCCGGCCGGCCTGTTCGCGCCTTCGCGGTCCGATCACGTCGGCCCACCGCCCCCCGGAGGATCTGCCCCGATGATTCGCAACCGCCTGTTCCTCGCCGCCGGATGCCTCGCGATGGCGGTCGGCATGCCGGTCCTGGCCGTTGATGACACAAAGCCCGCCAACGACGCGCCCGCCGCCAACGCCACTCAGGACGAGACCAAGCCCAAGCCGGAATCCGACGCGAAGCCGGAGGAGGCCAAGCCCGAAGCCAAGGCCGAGGGCAACACGGTCAGCTTCATGAAGGACGTCGCGCCGCTGCTGGTGCAGAACTGCATCGCCTGCCACAACGCGAAGAAGACCGAAAGCAAGTATAACATGATTACCTTCGCCGGGCTCATGAAAGGGGGCCAGAACGGCGAGGGGATCAATGTGGTTCCGGGGGACCCGGATGGGAGTTACCTCGTTGAGCTGATCCGGCCCGATGGCGAGCCGAGGATGCCCTACAAGCAAGACCCCATGTCGGCCGAGAAGATCGCGGTCCTCGAAAAGTGGATCAAGGAAGGGGCCAAGTACGACGGCGACGATCCGAACGCCGACTGGACCGCCTTGCTGCACAAGCTGACGGTGGTCGAGGTGCCCGAGTCGTACCCGGTGGTCGTGCCGATCACGGCCCTGGCCTTCAGCCCGGACGGGACCGAGATCGCCAGCTCGGGCTATCACGAGGTGAACCTCTGGAAGCTGGCCGACGGCACGGTCTCTCGGCGGCTTCGAGGACTGTCCGAGCGGGTGTACGACGTGGTCTACAGCCCCGACGGCAAGTGGATGGCCACCGCCAGCGGCGATCCTGGCCAGTTCGGATCGGCCAAGCTCTGGATCGCCGAGCCCAACGGCGGCGGCAAGCCGGTTCGCGACCTGCTCGAAACCAATGACAGCGTTTACGCCGTGGCCTTCAGCCCCGACAGCCAGCTCGTGGCCGCCGCCGGCGCTGACCGCACCATCCGGCTCTGGAAGGTCGAGACGGGCGAACTCGTCGCGACCATCGAGGATCACGCGGACTGGATCTTCGACGTGGCCTTCAGCCCCGACGGCAAGCGACTGGCCAGCGCCAGCCGGGACAAGACCAGCAAGGTCTTCGACATCGAGAAGAAGGAATCGCTCGTGACCTTCCCAGGCCACGGTGAGACCGTCTTCAGCGTCTCCTTCAGCGACGACGGCAAGACGATCGCCACCGCGGGCGCCGACAACCAGATTCGCCTCTGGCGGCCCGACGAGGACGGCAAGCAGGTCCGTGCGATTGGCGGCTTCGGCGACGACGTCTTCAAGCTCCAGTACACGCCGGACGGCAAGCAGATCGTGGCGTGCAGCGCCGACAAGACGGTGCGCGTTTTCGATGCCTCCAACGGCCGAAACGTTCGCACTCTTCAAGGGCATAACGACTGGGTGTACACCTTCGCCCTCTCGCCCGACGCCAAGACCGTGGCCTCGGGAAGCTGGGATGGCGAGGTGCGGCTCTGGAACCTCGAGGACGGCAAGCTGATTCGCTCGATCATCGCAGCGCCCGGTTACAAGCCGGTCGAGGCCGCTCAGGCCTCGAACAAGTAAACCCGCTCCAAAACCTGGAGCGAAGGACACGGCGGGGACGGCTCGACCGGGATGTCGAGCCGCCCCCGCTGTCTTTTTTCTTGAAGCGACATCTGACTGGTTGTTAATGTCACTTGGGCGTTTTCGGTGGATCGGGCGCCTCTCAAGTCGCGACCTGGGATTCCTCGACCTTTCCGGCGTTCCGTCGCGAACGACCGGGAGATCCGTGATCTGGTTCGACGCGTACCGATCGGCCCGCGTGGAATCCGCCTCGCTCCCACCCTTCTGGATCGCGTTTCGCTCAAGACGTGCCGGGATGCGGGCGCGTTGGCTCCATCGAGCCACGGCCAAGGCTCACTGCTGATGGTTCCCCTATGGGCGTCCAAGCGCTCCTTGGACGCGGTCCAGTCGATTCGCGAGGATCTGCGGAAGAACCCGACGATGATCGAGGCGCGGCCGCACGAGTCGCAGGCCGTCGGTTTCGACCGCTACACTCAGAAGATCGACCCGTTGCCGATGCTCGGCGTGGACGACGAGCTGCTGACCTACGGCCAGGGGAGGCAACCCGGTTCCGAATCATCGGGAATGTGAAAAAAACATGAGTATAATTACACATGATTATAGCACTTTGTCGGACCAGAGCCAGCTTGCCGTCTCGCAGAGCAAGCGGCAAACGAACGTGCCGGCCCGCGCGATCCAGGAGCAACTGCTCACCGAGATCGACAACGCGACCACCGAGATCCGCAAACAGATGACCAAGAAATATCAACTTGAGTTTTGATCCCTGGCAAAACCCATTCGACGCTCGTGTTCCGAATTCGTTCTTGACCGTTCGCCGCGGGTTCGTTATCTCTGGATCTCGACGTGACGATCGGCTCTCGGCGGGCCGGTTGTCTCAGGCTAGGAAAGCCCTGCGGATGCGACCGATCGCGTCCGTGGGGCTTCTTTTTTTGGATATGGATATCCCGATCAATTCGTTTCTTGCGTGTGTTCATCCGTAACTGTGTTGCCTGACCGACCGGGAATGAGGAAGGGAGCCGATTCGATGAGGAAGTCCATGCTGGCCTTGGCCTCGATCGTGGTGTTTCTGGTGGGCCTCTCCGCGCTCGGGTTCCACGGCCGGAGCACGGCGGCCGACGATTCGAAGTCGCAGAAGAAGACCTCCCCCCCGTCGAAGGAGGCGTCCGTCTGGATGAAGCAAAAGCTGACATCCTCGCAAGAGATTCTCAAAGGGTTGACGGAAGCCGACTTTGATCTGATCCGCAAAAACGCGCAGGCCATGCTGGCCGTCGACTACATGGAGCAGTGGTTCCGGGCCGACACGCCGGATTACCGGCTGCTGGTCAGCGACTTCCGGTTCGCCAACGAGACGCTGGTGCGTGCGGCTCGCGAGAAGAACCTGGAGCGGGCCACCGTGGCGTATCTTGGCCTGACCCTGAGTTGCGTCAACTGTCACAACATCGTCCGGGACGCGGGCGCCCCACCGAAGTGATACGGAAGAGGCGGAACGACCCTCCTTACGGTCGGGTGGCACCGCCCGCGGAACTCTTATTGGCAACCGGCGATCGGTGGGCGGTGCCCAACCGACAAAGACAACCGTTCCAGGCGATTCCTTCGGATTGGCCTGAGGCGGCACGAGGCGATCCGCGGTCGGCGGCTGGTCCGAAGGGCTGGACGACGATCGCGGCCTGGTCTCGGAGGAGGTCCAGAACGGGCGGAAAACCGGCCGAGCCCTGGCCCGGACCGCGCTCAATGGGGCGGTTCGGGGTGCGTCGGGACGGTCATGTAGATCGGCACGACTTCGGGAGCGCGACTCGGGAGGTTTCGGGGCCGTTCGTTTCGCGCCGCGGGTTTTCCAGGCGAGGGAGCGGGAGCCGGCCGGTCGTTCCTCGACGACGGAGCGAGGGTTGGCGAGGGAGCGGGAGCCGTCGCGTCGGGCGTCGTGGGCGTGGGCGTGGGCGTCGGTTCCGGGCTTGGTGGGGGCTCGGGAGGTGGCGCCTGGACCGATTCCGTTGGCGTTGAGCGGACCGGGTTGAGAGGCATTCCCGATTGCGCCCGCGCGTTGCGATTCTTTTCGAGCCGGTCGAGGCTTCGGCGGAGAACCCGCTCGGCTTCGTTGAGGTAGCGGTGCAGGCGGGCCCCTTCGGGACTGGGGTCAAACAGGGCGCGGGTCGGCGCTCCGTCCCGATCGGGTCGGTCGTAGTGTTCCCAGAGGAAATCGCCCCGCTCGGCGAGCTCGGCCTGCTGCCGGGCGACGAATTCGTGGAGGATGGTTCGGGCGCGCTCGAGGGTGGGGAGGTCCCGTCGCAGGGCGTCGAACCGGGAGGGTTCCCGGCCGTCGAAGCGTTCGGGTTGGGAGTGGAACTGAAGTGCCAGGATGGCCTTCCAGAACATCCCGACGCTGGAATCGTCGGCGTCGGGCTGGCACTCCGGAGGGCTCGCGAGTCCGAGCAAGTGCAAGGCGCGGGTGGCCTGGGAGTCATTCCAGAAGCCGTGTTGTTCGAGCCGCAGGAGCAGCTCGTCCCAGGCGTCCAGCAGGGCGTCGTGTCCCTCGGAGGTTCGACGGAGTTGTCGGACCGCCTCGGCCGGTTCGTCGTCGAGGCGCTGATACCAGGCGTCGACGCCGCCCAGACGCTGCTCGTCCCAGGCGTCGGTCGCGCCGAGGACGCGAATCGCGGTCCGGGCGACCTCGGCTTCGGCGAGCCGCCGCATCCGCACGGACGCCAGGGCCGCCTGATCGACCAGGTCGGTCTCGTAGTCGTCGCGCGGTTGAAACTGATTGTGGAAGATCTCCCGTTCCTTGAGAACCTCGAGCTGAAGGTCGGGCGGGAGGACGCGGCCCTTGCCGGTCATGCCGTGTTTGAGGGCGTTGCGGCGGCTCCGGTGCTTACCGGCCGTTGTTGAGGGACCGCCGCTCTTGGGCCGGCCGACACCGGAAACCGTCGTCGTTGTCGTCGCTTGCGTGACCGTCATGGGAACACCTCGCTGTGGAGGACTCGACATCGAGTCGGCAACCCACCCTGAAGGGGCGGATCGGATCGCGGCCGTCCTGGGGACGTTGAGGACGCGCTCACAAGATCATGCGCGAAAAAACGGCGCGAGGCGGGACAAAATGCGTCGGGATTCCGTATTTTTCTCCGAGCGTGGGTCGGGAAAGCCCAGTTCCTGGGTCCGGTTCTGGCGGTGGATCGGATCGTGAGATTTTTTCGGTTAGAATGTCGTGCGGATTCCCTCGTGTCGACGTGGTCACGGAGTCATCGATGAGATGAAGCGCACGGCGTTCATGGCGGGCGGGACGGGCGCGCTGGGCCTGAACCTGGTCGAGCGGCTGATCGACGCGGGATGGGACGTGACCGCGATGCACCGGCCCGGGTCGAATTTGTTGTACCTGTCGCGGTTTCCGGTCCGGCGGGTGGTGGGCCACCTGGAAGACGCGGAGTCGCTTTCGCGCGCGATGCCCGAGGGCGTGGATGCCGTGTTTCATGTCGCGGCCGACGTCAGCTTCTGGGCGGGTCACAAGGCAAGGCAGCGCCGGACCAACGTGGACGGGACGCGGAACGTGGTCGAGGCGGCCCTGTCGCGCGGGGCGGGGCGGTTCGTGCATACATCGACGATGGGGGTTTTCGGCGTGCGGGACGACCCGTTCGACGAGGCGTCGGAGAAGCGGGGACGAACCTCCTGGATCTCGTACTTCCGCACCAAGGCGGAGGCCGAGGAGATCGTGCTGGAGGCCGTGGGGCGAGGGCTCGACGCCGTGCTCTTGAATCCGTCGAACATCGTCGGGCCGTACGACACGAACAACTGGGGCCGGATGTTCCGGATGTCGGCCCAGGGCCGGTTGCCCGGCATGCCCAAAGGCCGTGCCTCGTTCTGCTCGGCGACCGAAGTGGCCCGGGCGCACCTGGCCGCGTTCGAGCGGGGCCGGACGGGAGAAAACTACCTGCTGGGTGGGGCCGAAGCGTCGTATCTGGACGCGGCGCGGCTGGTGGCCGAGTTACTGGGGCGTCCACGACGGCCGGTGGCCTTGCCGGGAGCGGTGATTCAACTGGTCGGGCGGGTGTCATCGGGAGTGGCTCGGTTGACCGGACGGCCACCCGACATCACGCCCGAAATCGCCGAGATGATCTGCGGTCATCAAATCATCCGGAGTGACAAGGCCGTCAAGGAACTGGGTTACCGGACGGTCGGGCTGCGAACGATGTTCGAGGATTGCCATCGCTGGCTGCGGACGGAAGGGTTGATCCCGCCCGCGTCGAGCCCCACGAGCCCGGTCGGCGTGGATTGAGCAAGAATCGTAAAGATTTACGAATCTCAATCCTGCGTAACCCTCCCTCGTATTGTCTGCTCGCACAAGACGACTTCGCTTCGAAGTGCGGAATGCACGTCGGGGAAGGCGGTGTCGAAGGAATGTCCTATGCTTCCGTTGGGTGTCACCTTGCGCGGAGGGTGGACCGGGTCCACGAGCCGCGATTTCGCTGGTCGGGGGATTCCGGGGGATGGCGAGCCTATCGTTCTCGAATGTCAAGCGCGGATCAGGTTGGATCGAAGGGTGGAGTCCGTCAACGAGTGCGTGGCTGCTGGCGGGAATCGGCGGGCTTTACGTCGTGCTGGCCTGCCTGTCCGCAGCGTCGAGGCCGCTCTGGTATGACGAGCTCCTGACCGACTCGATCGCGCGGCAGACGAGCTTCTCGTCGTTCTGGGCGGCGATGGAGAACGGGCCCGACCTGAACCCGCCGCTGTATCACCTGGCGGCTCGAGGATGCCGGACGCTCCTCGGCGATGGGCCGTTGCCGTTGCGGCTGCCGGCGATGGTTGGATACGGCGTCATGGTGTTCTGTCTTTATGCGATTGTCTCGCGACGGTTCGGGTCGGTCTACGGCTGGATCGCCTTGCTCGTGCCGTTCGCGACGGGGGCCTTTCACTACGCCTACGAGGCCAGGCCCTATGGCCTGATGCTGGGCTTCTGTGCCCTGTCGGTGCTGTGCTGGCAAGAGCTGGGCACGAGTTCCCCTTGGCGGATACCGGTGGCCTGGGGGCTGGTGATCGCGATCGCGGGAGGGATTTCGAGCCATTATTACGCCGTGCTGGTGCTGTTGCCGTTGGGTTTGGGGGAAGTCGCGAGGAGTCTGAAGCGGGGGCGGATCGATCCGATGGTCTGGGCGGCGATGGGGTTTGGACTGCTGCCTCTGGCGGCCTTCCGGCCCTTGTTGGCGCATGCCGCCTCGACGATCGCCGACTTTCCGGCACGGCCGCGATGGGAGCAGGTTCCTCGCTTTTATCGGGATCTGCTCGGCGGTGAGATTCCGTCGCTGGTCGTTTTTCTCGTGCTGATCGCGCTTCTGCCCGCGGCTAGGGGGTCTCGGACGGATTCCGAGTTGGAGGAGACCGAGGCGGATCGAGCGTCGAGCTGGCGCGACGGGATTCCCTCGCCCGATCTGGTCGTGATGGCGGGTCTGGTGGCGATTCCGGTGTTCGCGATGCTGCTGGCGATGCTGTTGACCGGGGCGTTTTTTGATCGTTACGCGTTACCGGCGTTGATCGGAATCGCGTGGCTGGGCGCGCTGGTGGCGCGTCGGCTGTCGGGTGGACGGGACGCGTTGGCGGCGGTGCTGGCGATGGCGCTGTTCGCCTCGTTCTGCCAGCGGGAGTCGGGTCAGGTGATGGCGTCGAAGGCGTACGCGGCCGGACAGGCGGATCTGCTTCGCAGGCTCGACCGCGAGGCGACGAATCTCGACCTGCAAGTCGTCGTGGCCGATCCGCTGCTTTACCTGCAACTGTCGCACGAGGCGCCCCGTTCGCTCTCCAAAAAGATGGTTCATATTCCCACGGAACGAGAAGACGGACCGGAACGAACGGCGAGCCGGCAACTGCGGTGCCTGTCCTGGTGGCGTTACGTGCGGCTGGCGCAATACGGCCCATTTCTCGACGAGCATGCGTCGTTTCTGGTGTATGGGCGGGTCGAGGACGGGCTGTTGGCCGAGTTGCTGGACGATTCGGACCGGGTGGAGGTTCGGCTTCTCGAGCCCGACCTGTTCCTGGTCCGGCGCACGGATCGACCGATCGGCCCTCGCGCGATCGCCGATGCGAGGACCGGCGATCGTTGAGGGCGGTTGCGGCTAGGACGGGTTGCCTTCGAACTCGGGTCCAGTTTCGTGCTCGGTTTCGAGGTCCCGGATGTAGTCGAGGGCTTCGGAGAGCTCGCAGACAACGGCCCCGGGGACACGACCGCGGTTGTCCAGGTCGCGAAGGAGCATGAGGTCGTCGAACTCCTCGTGCTGCTGGAGGCGGGCGCGAGCGCGGGCGCCGAGGGTGCCGTCGCGATAAGCCTGGGCATCCATGTGGTGCTCGATGAGCCAGGCGGTCCGGTCGGTGATGGCCCCTTCGAGGGCCTGAAGGGCCGCAACGACGTGGTCGGAGGGGTCGATCGCCTTGCCGACGTCGTGCAGGAGGGCGGCCAGGAGGAACTCCTCGTCGAACGGACGGGCCTCGCGGGCGAGCTCGAAGACCTGGAGGCTATGGTAGAGGGCGTCCCCTTCGGGATGGTGCCGACGGCCTTGCTTCACGCCTTCGAGCGGCTGGAGCAGCATCCGGTAGAGCTCGAAGCGGTCGATGTGGTCTTCCAGGCTCTCGACGGCCTCGTCCGGGTCGAATTCGGGATTCTCGGCGCGGAGGAGGTCTTCGAGCTCCCGGATCGAGAGCCGCTCGATCGCCTTGCCGGTGATCGAGCTTTTGAACACATAATGGACCTTGTCCTCGGGGTAGAGGGTCAGCTCGTAGTTGAAGCGGTCAAAGACGTGAATATGAGTAAAGACCCGTTCCTCGCCGTGCTTGATG
Source organism: uncultured Isosphaeraceae bacterium (assembly GCA_964599655.1). Lineage (GTDB taxonomy): Bacteria > Planctomycetota > Planctomycetia > Isosphaerales > Isosphaeraceae > CAZRGV01. The sequence goes on from CAZRGV010000142.1 coordinate 12,390, forward strand.
ATTCGCTTGTGCTCGACCTCGTACTCCAGACCGAGCTCGTCGAGGGTGTCGGTGACGAGGGCGAGGCTGTCGGAGAAGAGGTGGATGTCGATGTCGGACCCTTTGCGGACGTGTCCGGTGCAGACGCTGCCGATGAGGCGGGGGCGGAACCGGGCGAGGCGTCGCATGAGGCGGAGGGCCTCGACGCGCATGTCCTGGAGCTTTTCCAGGCGTTTTGATCCTTCGTGCATCCGGGCCATGGCCTGGATCTGATCGCGGATTTCGCGGTTCGAGGGGAGGTCGGACGGGCGGTAGCGGTACTCCACGCCGAGCTGGCGCGCGGCCTTGCGCTTGGCGGTGAAATACTCGGTCTCGGTGCGCTGATACATCATCTGGGCGGCGAGAAAGGCGATTTGCCGCCGGAGACGTTCATCGGGCATGAAACGAGGTGCGCCGATTTGTGGATGCCCATCGATGCGGCGCGGGGCAAGGATCGCGCGGTGAGGTCCACGCGGGTTTGATCGTGGAAGACGTGCCGCGCGTTGTGGAGAGAAGTCTCCCCTGGTACTTTAGGCGTCGAGCCGCCTTGAGGTCAAGGCAAAGGGCATCGAACCGCGAGTCGTGGGACAGCCGGAGCGCCTCGCAACCTGGCCCGCGAACTCGACACCGAGGCGAGCGACGGCCTGCTCCAGCCGTCTCGCCCTGCGAAAGAACGGTGGATCGCCATGTACCGGCCAACACGTCGAACGTTCCTGGGGACGATGGGGGCGATGGCCGCCGCGAGTCAAGTTGCGCCCGCGGCATCGGCCAATGAGCGGGTGCGGATCGCGGTCATCGGCGTCCGGGGCCGGGGCACCGACCTGGCACGGGGTTTTGCCAAGGCAAAGAATGCGGAGGTGGTCGCGGTCTGCGACATCGACCCATCGGTGTTCGCCAAGCCGGTCAAGGCGGTGGAGTCGATCACGGGCAAGGCCCCCCGGACCGAGGCCGATTTCCGACGCCTGCTCGACGACAAGGACATCGACGCGGTGGCGATCGCCACGCCCGACCACTGGCACGCCTTGCTCTGCGTGTTCGGCTGCCAGGCGGGCAAGGATGTTTATGTCGAGAAGCCCGCCAGCCACAACATCGTCGAAGGTCGGCGGATGGTCGAGGCGGCCCGAAAGTACAAGCGGGTCGTTCAGCTCGGCACGCAGCGTCGCAGCGCGCGTTACGTCAAGGACGCGGTGTCGCACGTGAAGTCGGGGGCGATCGGCAAGGTTGGGCTTTCTCGAGCCTGGATCCACCAGCAGCGCCAGCCGATCGGGCATGGTCAACCGGGTCAGGTTCCCGAAGGGGTCGATTACGCCATGTGGCAAGGCCCCGCGCCCGACCGGCCGTTCTATCCCAACCGGTTCCATTACAACTGGCACTGGTTCTGGAACTGGGGCACCGGCGAGCTGGGCAACAACGGCGTGCACGGCGTCGACGTGGCGCGCTGGGGCCTGGGGGTCGATTCGCCGATCCGGGTGACCTCGGGCGGCGGCAAGTACGTCTTCGACGACGATCAGGAAGTGCCCGACACGCAGATTGTAACCTGGGAGTTCCCCGAGAGCGCGATCGTCTGGGAGCACCGGATGTGGTCGACGCACGGGCTGGAAGGCTCGGGATTCGGCATCGCGTTCTATGGCGACAAGGGGACGGTGATCATCGACGGCAAGGGCTGGCACGTCGAGGACGGCGAGAAGGCCGGCGGCCCGGCGACCGATTCGCAAGGGGAGCACATCGACAACTTCCTCGACTGCGTGCGGACCCGCAACGCCCCGAACGCCGAGATCGAGATTGGCCACTTCACCACACGGCTTTGCCACCTCGGGAACATCGCGCACCGGGTCGGCAAGAAGCTGACGTTCGACGGCCAGACCGAAACGTTCCCTGGCGAGCCCGAGGCGAACAAGCTCCTGTCTCGAGAGTACAGCAGCCGGTTCGAGATGCCATCGCAGGTCTGATCGCGCCGGTTTCGCGGATCGCGATGGGAGGAATGTGTGGATTCTATGGCCTAGGTGGATCGCGCAAGATCATTGAGTCAGAAACAACGTTTTCCGCGTGATCCGTCTGACGCGAAGGCGATTGATTTTTCGAAGAATGGTTTAGTCGAGGGCGCGTGGCTCCTCCCTTGCGAGGAGTCTCGCACCCGAGGCGACTTCCGAGGATGTGCCACGATGACCGACAAGACAACGCGACGGGCCTTCTTCGACGAAGCGGGCCGCACGGTGGCCGGACTAGGGGTGTTCGGGATTCTCGGCGCCCGCTCGGCCCGGGCCGACGACCCGCCGCAATCGGCCGGTGACGAGCCGGTGATGGCCTTGATTGGCTGCGGCGGCATGGGCCGGGCCA
>CAZRGV010000143.1:0-14663 GCA_964599655.1 uncultured Isosphaeraceae bacterium
AGTCTACCGACCCGACCCCGTACGACCCGACCCGCTGGTGAGTTGCCTGGCCGGGTTCAGCCTGGTCGGGTCCGTCGTGCGGCCCGGTTCGGCCCCATAGAGGAAGACGGCTCGCACGGCAGTCCCGACAAGGCAAAGAAAACGCGTGGGCCTTGGGCGCGTGAGGATGGGTCCGGTCGGATTGGTCAATTCACCGTCGCATGATATCCGGCGCTGCTCATCGTGCGGTTCTCTTCGCTGATGTCGTTGCCGAGCTGGTCTCGCCCCCGGTAGTCGAGGTCGCGGAGCGAGACCTGGACGATGTAACTCCCGGGCAGCAGTTTCACCTGCCGCTGGAAGCGGTCGGTGAACTGTACGCCGCGCTCGACGACGAACGGATCGAAGTCGTATCGGTAGACCAGGGCCCGGGACGGGTCGGCGAAGACATCGATCCGGACGTTGCAACGGATCGTCGGCGCATAGAAATTCTTCCGGGGGTAGACCTCGCCCTGGATGTCCAACGGAAGGGAACCGACCCCTTCGATGCGACTATCCACGGCGTTGACAAGCTTGATACTCGCTGTCATCTGAACAGCAGCCTCGGCGGCCGGATCGGGATCCGGCAGGGGCCGCTTCGTTTCCACGGCCGGGCGTTCGGGCGGAGGAAGAACGTCTTCTCGCTGTTGCCGCGCCGCCCATGCTAGGAAGCCCGCGCCCGAGAATGCGATCGACAAGGCCCCGATCAACACAACCTTCGATGAGCGCATGGAAAATCTCCCTTCCGATCAATCCATCCGCGAGTCTTCTGTCACAAAGACTACCAGGTGAAGCTCAAAATCGATTGGTTTTGTGGAGAGTAATTCTATGAGTTCCAGGAACAATTGTCTTGATCAGCCAGCCACATCACCCTGTGAGTGTACCTGTAATTCTTCGATTTCGAATCAACATCCGTGGAATGGGCCTGTGTCGATGACGTGCTACATGCGAGGCTGTATGTGAAACAGTAGGCAGGCGACCATATCACTGTCCAGCTTCCGTCCGTTTCTTGCCATTCTCGCATTCTCATGCAGCAGAATTTACAACTTTCGGTCGAACCTTTGACGCAACTCATGTTGAGAGAGTGTGAGATCGTCAGAGTGGACATATTTGTCGTATAGGACAGCGTGTGAGAGTTTAACGACGGTCCACAGCTCAAAAGGGTATTGGCCAGGATGCTGGTGACGAACAGGCACGTGATGAGAAGGGCCGTAGCAAGCTGGGTAAAGCAACGCTTTATCTTCACTTATCCGTTATTCAAGGTATATTGTTGCCACCTGCACAACGGTTGTAAGCGGCCCGCCTTCGCAGGTCAAGCGTTTTTTCGCTTTGTCCTGTGATGTGGGAAGTAACCGCTCCGACCCGAGCGGAGTAGGGGACATCTTGGGAGCGGGAGAGGCTACAGTCACCCGTCGACGATAATCGGTTCGCTTCCCATTGCGGATTCCACTTGCCTGGTGATAAGGATTTCGGAGAATCTGGCCGGTCGATGGATGAAGGTGATGGCCTCGTCGTGTCGCTTCACGACGATTCCTTCGTCGGCTTTCTGTGAGGCGGCGGGGCATGCCTGGTCCTGGATTGCGACGGAGGCCCTGATGCGTCCTCAACCACTCATCGCCGTGCGCGATGTCGAGGCGAGCAGCCGGTGGTATCAGCGACTGCTCGGCTGTAAGAGTGCGCACGGCGGCTCGGAATATGAACGCCTGGTCTCGCGCGATGCGTTGATCCTCCAGTTGCACCGCTGGGAGGTCGAGCACCACCACGGTCCGATCGGCGATCCCGACGCGAAGCCGTACGGCAACGGCGTCCTGCTCTGGTTCGAGATCGACGACTTCGACGCCGCCCTCGCCCGCGCCGAGGAGTTGAAGGTCGAGGTCGTCCTGCCCCGCCATCGCAACCCGCCGGACGGCGACGGCGGCCCCAACCACTGGGAATGCTGGTTGCGCGACCCGGATGGCTACACGGTCGTGCTGGCAAGCCCGGATGGTTCGGCGGGGTGAGGCGGCTCTCGCGAAGCGTCGAATCAGCGGGTTTCGGTTTGAAGCTTCTGCGTCTCTTTCTTGTGGAGGGCGTCGGCGACGCGGAGGGCGGCGAGCAGGGCGGTTGGCGTTCTTGCGGCGAAGACCTCTTCGCGGACGTGGGCGTCGCGGACGAGTCGGGCGATCGAGCCGAGGATCTGGACCTGGGCGCCCTGGTCGTCTTGAGGGGTCAGCACGAGGAGGATCAGGCGGACGGGCTCGTCGTCGGGGGCGTCGAAGTCGATTCCCTGCGAGGAAAGGCCCGCGACGACCATCGGGGCGGCGAGGTTGAGCAGTCGGGCATGGGGGACGGCCACGCCGTGTCCGATGCCCGTGCTCATGATGGCCTCGCGCAGCATGACCCTTTGCGCCACCCAGTCGGCATTGAGGCCCGCCCGTTCGGCGGCCAGGGCCGAGAGCGTGCGGATCGCGTCGGAAGCGGCGGTGGCCTCCAGGTCCACGACACAGAGACGGCTGTCCATTGTGTTCGCCAGCGACCATTTCCGCTCGCGACGAAGCAATCGCTTCAGCGCCGGACCGGCTAGGGCCGAGGTGACGACCGCCAGCGTGACCAGGGCGACGAACAGCCGCTCGCGGATGATGCCGGCGTTCCAGGCGAGCAGGCCGAGCACGATCCCGAGTTCTCCCCTCGCATTCATCGCCCAGCCGATGGCTCTGGCCTCGGGCCATCGGAGACCGCCCAGCCGGGCCGCCAGGGCGCAGCCGACGACCTTCACGGCCATGCCCAGCACGAGCACCCGGAGCACCAGACCGAGATGAAAATTCGCGATGAAGTTGATTTCAAGCCCGATCGCGGCAATGAAGATCGGCGCCAGGGCCCCATCGACGAATCGCTGCACGATGTGCCGGGTGTGCTCTCGCAGATGGTCCGAGTCGCCCAGGGCGATGCCGACGAGGAACGCGCCGAAGATGGCGTGGATGCCGATCGCCTCGGTCAGCGCGGCCCCGACCAGGCCCGTGACAAGAAGAAAGCCGAGGATGCCGCCGGGCCAGGACAGATGCGCCTGCACCCAGGGCAGAATGCGATCGGCGGCCCATCGGCCAAGGGTCAGAACCAGGACCGCGAAGCCGACGGTCAGGGCGACCGTGTAGCCGATGGTGTGCCCCCCTTCCCGGCCTCCAAGCACGACCGAGAAGATGAGCCAGGCGAGCAGATTATTGAGCGTCGCCGCGACGAGCGACAGCACCCCGACGTCGGTCTGGGCCAGGTCCAGGTCGAGCAGGATCTTGGCGATGACCGGCAAGGCGCTGACGGCCAGCGCGGTGCCGAAGAAGATGGCGAAGATCAAGGGCGTTCCACTGACCGGCATGCCCCACCAGTCGGGAGCGATCGCGGCGAGGATCCCTCCCAACGAGAGCGGCACGAGCAAACCCGCCAGCGCGATCAACAGCGCGGTCCGTCCCTGCCGCCAGACCGACGACAGATCGACCTCCATGCCGGCGATCATCAGCAACAGGGCCACCGCCAGGGCCACGATGGCGTCGCGCCCGGCCGCCGCCGGCGTGTGCTGCGGAAACAGCCACGCCTGAAACTTCGGGGCAATCGCCCCAAGCGCCGTCGGTCCCAGCAGCAGGCCGCCGAACATCTCGCCAATGACCGCCGGTTGGCCGATGCGGCGCGCGACCTCACCCAGGGCGTTGGCCGCCGCCAGAAGCGCGGCCAGGCCCAGAAAGAGCACCGTCAGATCGCTCGAATGCAATTCGCCCATCGAGCCGGACTCCAGAGGCCCGAAAACCGCTGGCAAGGTTGTAGCCCAACCCACGGTCGCGACTCAAGCCCGGTTCGGTGGATTGCACCGATCCTCCGTAGAAATCTTCGATGAAATCTTCAACGATCGAGATGACACGCACGACGGCTCAGCGGAAACGGGGCCCCGTTTACGAGGGATTGGCCAATCTTGGGCGTGGACTCTCTCAGGGTTGTGGGCAGGCCCAAGCCACCCTGTGCGATGGTTTCTGGCATCAGCAACGCTTGCCTCTATTTCAGAATATCTATAATAATAATTTTATAATAGCATGCTAATTCGAGTGAAGAAGCCGCCGAGCTGCGGCGGACCGGTTTCTGGGGCGGAATCCGCCTTCCCCGTTCTTCGAGGTCGCCCGTTGAGGGTTGCCAGGATTGTCTTTGCCGTGGCTGGTGGGTACGGACTGCGGGCGCTCTTGCCGTTGGTTGTCCTTGAGCCGCGGATCGCGATCGACGACCCGTCGGTGATGATCCATCCGGAAGACGTGTACGGCTTCCTCTTGCGCGCTTCAACGGCGTGGGACGTTCCGGGGGACGAAGTCGTCGAAGTCCGGCCAGGATTGGAGGAGGACGTGTGTTGTCGTCGATCGGATCCAGAATGCCCCGCCCCCCGCGCGGCAATGGCTTCCCGACGATCCGAGAGGCGGTCTCGTGAAACCGGGCTCCTCGAGGTCAACGAACGAGACGTGGAAAGGGCACCGGCCACGGCGGAGGCCGAGGCCGTCCGAAGCCTGTCCCCTTTCCTGATGCTCGATCGTCCGGAATCGCCGCTTAGTTGTTCGGCGTGAGGAAGATGTCGACGCTGGACATGAGCCACTTGTCGCCTTGTCGAACGCGGACCTGGAGGAACGGGAACCGGCTGGTCTGCGAGTCCTGGGTGATCTCGAACGTACCGGAGATGACCAGGAAGTCGAGGGAGATCAGGCGGGCGTGCTCGACGATGTTCTTGGACTGGACCGTTTTGTCCCCTTTGAACAGGTCGGCGTACAAATCCTGGATGTCCGATCGGCCTCGACGGACGTCGATCTTCACCTCGCCGGTGTTCTGGTCCTTGCTGATGAGGCGGACCTGGGCGTCTTCGAGGTAGTAGGCGGCCATGGCGGCGGCGTCCTTGCGGTCGAAGGTGGCCGCGCCTTCGGTGGTGAGCTTCTTGGCCAGGGTCAAGGCTTCGTCATCGGCATCGGCCGCGAAGGTCAGGGCCGGGGTCAGCAGCACAAGCAGGGCGGTTGCAAGGCGCTTCATGGTGAGGGCTCCGGAGAGGGTCATCGAAGAGCCAGCGAGGATTGGACACATCGTCTCCATTGAAACGAGGACCGTTGCCGCCCGCAAGACAAGCCTGGTGCCGCGCGGGTGCGACATCGTTATCCGGCGATCGGCGACTCTGTCCGGCTCGCCTTGGCGTGTCGAGACGATTGGGTTAGCGTTGGGCGCTCGCGGAAGCCGGAGCACCGATCCCGAGACCTGAGTGATTCGCCCCCCATGCCCACCCCTGACACACCGACCCGGAAGGAGACGGAGGCCCCGATCGCGCTGCCCTGGGGCGATCGGGGCCGATTGCCTCTGGCGCTTCCTCCCGACTGGCCGACGCCCGACGTGACCTGGCCCGACCTCGACGGCGCGCTCGACGATTACCCGGCCGCACTGACGAAGGCGCTCGATGCGCCCGAGGGAGGGCGCCGGCTGGAAGACGGAATCGGGCCGGGGACGACCGTGGCGATCGTCGTCGACGACCCGTCGCGATGGACGCCGGTGCGCGAGGCGCTGCCGGTCTTGCTCGATCGCCTGCACCGAGCCGGCGTGAAGCGCGAGGATGTGTCGATCAGTGTGGGCGTGGGGCGCCATCACGCGGTCGATGACGCGGCGATGCGGGCCCGCGTCGGCGACGCGATCGTCGAGGCGTATCGCTGCTATAGTCCGCCCGTCGATGACCTGTCGCACTATGTCGACCTGGGAACGACTCCCGAAGGGGTGCCCGTGCGCGTCTTTCGCCCGGTGGCCGAGGCGGGCCTTCGGGTGCTGGTCGGCTCGGTGTTGCCACATCTTCAGGCCGGTTTCGGCGGGGGCTACAAGCTGATCTTTCCCGGCACGAGCCACCGCTCGACGCTCGGAGCGCTGCATCGGCAGGGGCTCGTCGGCCAGAGCGATCCGGCCCTCTTGCTTGGTGGCGACGTAAACCAGAACCCGATGCGGCGCGCGATCCGATCGGCGGCGTCGATGCTGCCGGGCCCTTGCATCTCGGTGAGCCACCTCCTGGGCGATCGGGGGCAGGTCTTCCGGGTCGTGGCCGGCGACGTCGACCGAGTTCAGGAGGTGCTTGCGCTCGAGGCGAGGCGGCGCTATCGGGCGATGGCCGGGCCGCCCGCCGACGTGGTCGTGGCGGGCAACCACCCCTGGCCGGGCGACCCGATGCAGAGCTTCAAGGTCTTGCTGAACCATCGCGAGGCCGGTCGGCCGGGAGGCGTGCTGATCGGGTTCTTCTGGACCGATCCGGCCGAGATCGATCGCTCGTTCCCGATGCCCGCGATGAAGGCGATCGCGGCGTCGGGGGCGGTCGGCGGCTGGATCACGAGGCGTGGGCTTCGGCTGGCCGAGCGAGTTGTCTCGGCCATCGAGCACCCGAGCCGCTTCATGATTCGTTGGGCGCGCGAGCTGGTCGTCGATCGGACCGTGCTGGTCTACGCGCCTCCCTTGTTCGAGCGCATCGGACCGAGGCTGGGCCCGATCCGCCTGTTCGACGATCAGGCCCCCCTCTGGCGGGCCGCCGCCCGGGCCGCCGGAACGCCTGCCTCATCGCTCCGCGTGCGCGTCTTCCCCAGCGGCGGTTTGACGTATTGCCCGAGAGAAGACTGATTCAAGACGACAATTGGGAACCTGTCGCCTGCGAAACGAGCGCGCCGTCGTCGCCCACGAGGCTCGTCAGGTTCTCGTCGATCATCGCGCAGATCCGGTCGAGCGGCAGGTCGTTGTCGTCCTCGCCGAACGGGTCTTCGATCTCGACGCCGATCTCCTCAATCCCGAAGAAGATATAGGCAACTCCCAGCGTGTCGAGCACGGTCATCCAGCCGAAGTCGCCCACGAGGGCAAACGGCAGCGTGAAGCAGTAGAGGATCAAGGCCCGCCGCAGGTGGACCATGTAGGCGAACGGCAACGGCGTGCGGCGAATCCGTTCGCAGCCGCCGAGGTAATCGACCAGAAGCTGGACGTTCTGGTCGAGCGCGACGAGCACGTAGTCGGAGATCAGGCCTCGGTCTCGGGCCTCGACCAGCCTGGCGGTGATTCTCGTGGCGACTTCGAGGGCCGTGTGAGGCGCGGCCACCGCCGTCTCGACCGCCTCGCTCTCGAGCCGGAGGCCAACCGCCCCGACGCCGTCGCGGCCGCGCAGCCCGTTCATCGCCGCGTAGGCGAAGGCGATCGTCCAGCGGATCACCCCGTTGCGAAGCGCCGGGTCGTCCTTGAGATGAACCTTGGCTCCTCGTGCCAGGTTTCGTGTCTCGTTGACGATGCCCCCCCAGAACTTGCGGCCTTCCCAGAAGCGGTCGTAAGAGGAATTGGTGCGGAAGACCAGCAGCAGGCCGAGCGCGAATCCGACAAGCCCGTGCACCGTCGACGGCATGCCCACCGGGAACACGAACAGGTGAAACGCCACCACGGCCACCGACCAGAGGACACAGGCCCCGACCCGGCCGATGATCTCACGGACCATCGAGCCCTTGATGTCGAAGAGGTGCGTGTACCAGTCATGAGGGTCGTAGTCGATCATCGAGCGGGCCCGCGAGGGTCAGAGGGGCGGAGGATCGGCGCGACTCGGTCCGACGTTGACCCTATTGGTGCCAGGCCAGGGCGATCGGGTCAACGGCCGTTTCCAGGCCGTCCAGGGCGAGCGGAGTCCGGCCACCGTTGACGACTCGCGCGCCGGGCCGTTACGATCGGCGAAGGACACGGCGGAGCACGGTCGAGGGGCCGGGCTTCGCCCTTGGCGTCTTCCACGGATTCGATTCACTCCCAAGGCTGGTGTTCTTCCCGTGCGGATTCTGCTCACCAACGACGACGGCGTGTTCGCCCCCGGCCTGCGGGCCCTTCGCAAGGAGCTGGCCCGGCTGGGCGATGTCACCGTCGTTGCTCCGGCGCAAGAGCAAAGCGGCGTCGGCCACTCGATTACGCTCCTGACCCCCCTGGTGGTCAAGCAGGTCGACGACGACGACGGCACGGTGCTCGGCTACATGGTCGAGGGCAGCCCCGCCGATAGCGTGAAGCTCGCGATCCTGGAACTCATGGACCGCCCGCCCGACCTGATCGTCTCGGGCATCAACTCGGGGGCCAACGCCGGCATCAACGTGCTCTACTCGGGCACCGTGGCCGCCGCGATCGAAGGGGCCTTCTTCCGGATCACCAGCATCGCCGTGTCGCTCGAACTGGCCGAGCACTTCGACTACCCCCACGCGGCCCGCAACGCCGTGCGGGTCATCGAGCGCATTCTCGACCACAAACCCGCGCCCGGCTCGCTGTTCAACGTCAACCTGCCGGCCCATTCGCGAGGCGAGCCCAAGGGCATCCGCGTCGTGCCGATGGGCATCGGCCGGCACGGCGAGAGCTTCGAGCGGCGGACCGACCCCCGAGGCCGCACGTACTACTGGCTCACCTACGCCCCTCCCTTCGAGCTCGAAGGCCCCGAGACCGACGTCTCCAGCCTCGCCGAGGGATACATCACCGTCACCCCCCTGCACTTCGACCTGACCCGACACGACCAGCTTCCCAGGCTCGAGCAATGGAACTGGGGCGATCGCTGATCGCCCGCCTGCCACGTGCGGTTTCGGATTCCTGGTGGACGATCACGCCGGGGTCGTGGACGATGCGCGCCCAGCGATCAACGACCAGACCTCCACGACAATCCCCGAGAACCAAGCCACCATGCGCACGCCCCGCATCCTGCCGCTGCTCCTGACCGGCCTGGCCGTGCTGACCCTGGCCATCGGTTGCGACAGCCCCAAGCCCAAGAGCGCCGCGAACAAGATCCAGAGCCGCGAGACGATCGGCAAGACAACCCAGGAGGTCCGCAAGCTCTCCGAGGAACTCCAGAAGGGCGGCGTGCTCGCCTCGACCAGCATCAGCGTCAGCGACCCGCTGACCCAGAGCGCCGAGGCCTACCGAACCTCCGTCGGCAAGATCGCCGCCATGCAGGTTCAACAAGCGATCCAGATGCGACAGGCCTCGGATATCCTGAGCGACCCCAAGCCGCTCTCCTACGAAGAGTTCATGGCCGAGATCATCAAGAAGGGCCAGCCCGACGGCATGATGCTCCCCATGCTCCCCTACTACCAGGAATACGCCTGGGACGAGCAGAACCAGGCCCTCGTCGTCGTGGAGTATCCCGAGAAGAAGGCCCAGTTCGAGAAGCAGAAGCCCTACTGAATCCACGGCCGGACTCACGAACCTCCTGGCCGTTTCCGCTCCCCCTGCCGGTCAATCCGGGGCGGACGACTTGCGAAGCCGCTCCGAATTCCAGGCCGTGAGAACGACGCTCTCGCCGCGCCTCGTCTCGAAGGATTCCCGGTACAGAATCCGGCCCCCTCGGGACATGATCAACTCGTGTTGCCCCGGGGGGAGCTTGCAGACGATGGGGTCGAAGCGCCGAGCCTCGATCCGATAGGTATTACCACCGATGGATACTTCGACGTCCGGTTCCACCACGTGGACCACGGCCTCGCTGGTCGGGGGCCCAGCATGGTCGACAACCCAGCTCAGAATCATCAAACCTAACAGGCCGTTCCAGGCGATCCGAACCATGCGGACGACAATCGCGGACTTGAATAACAACGCGAACCAACCGGGCGTCATCATGGATGTGCACTCCGGAGCGAGGACGAAAGCGCACAATGGCTTCGCTTGTACGCTCGCCCCGTCCTCTGTTCCGCGTTAGAATTCCAATGCCATCACCCGAAGCGCGCGGAACAACCGCTCGGGGGATGCCCGGCTGGTGAGCCGTCTGCTTGGCGGCGAGGGCTCACCGGCCTGTTTCCTTTGGATCCGTGATGGCCAGCACCCGTCTCGCTGGGCGCACCATCCCCATCGCCAGGCTTGTCCTGGCACATGACTTCACATGACCTCCCGTTACTTCGACTCCGTCGCCGCTAGTCTCCGGGCGTCAATCGCAGGCCAACGGTCCAGAAGTCCTCGCCGTTGACGAAGAACGAGATGCCGCGAGGCTCGCCATCGTTCCAGGGCGCGGCATAGGTTGACTGATCGGCGACGAGCTCGTCGTTGTCGCTGACCGCAAGGTTCATGAGCAGGAACGAACCGGTGTGCGCCGGAACCACCTCCGGGCCGTTCTTCGTGTCGATCAGGGCCAGGGGAATCTCGAACTCGACCAGGTAGCCGTCCGGAGTCCTGGCGGTCGAGACCGACCAGTCGTCGTTCGAGATGTCGATTGCAACAGTCATTCGAGTGCCGGCCGCGTCACAGAGGAGTTGAAAGCCTTCGCGGTTACCCGGCGCCGTATGGATCATGAGAGGCATGAAATCATCGGCGGCAAGGTCGCCGTTGATGTAAAGATCGACGTGATCATTCTGATTTGGACTCGCTCGATCCCATTCCTGGTCGTCGATGAACTGGTCGCGGACACGGACGGCGAGGAAGAGGGCGGTGTCGGTGTGCGCCGCGGCGATCTGATAGCTCAGGTCCTCCGGAGCCTTGGTCGCGTAGTGTCCCGACTTGAGGTCCCCATTCACCCACGAGTACAGTCGGCCGGGGTTCTGGGTGTTGGTGAATTCAACGTCGAGCGTTGGCCCGTACTCACCTGGCTCGATCCGGCCGTCGAGCACCGGAGATCGTTTCCGATGCGGCGCGTTGATGACGAGAGGGGTTGTCGGCTCCGCTTCGGTCGACTCCGGACGGCCCGGTCCGTACCGGTTCCTCGACACCATTCGCGCCAGTTCGGTCTGATCCACGTCGGTCGTGCGATTGCGGACCTCCTCGAGCAACACCTCGGCCTCGTCGGGCCGGCCCTGGTTGCGGAGGAGCATTGCCAGGCAGAGCTTGGCGTCCATGAGGGGGCCAAGATTCTTCTCAGGATCGTGCTCGTAGAGCGCCGCGAGTTGCTCAAAGGCCGCGCGGGCTTCGTCCCAGCGATGGGCGGAAAGGAGGTACCGCTCCCGCGTTAGCATCCCGTAGAGTGTCTCGGGGGCCTCCGGACCGAAGGCGGCTCGCACGCGCTCCAGGTGGGGTTCGACGAACGCCAGGATCTCGTCGATCGGTCGTCGTTCCCATCGCAACAGATATTCACGCTTTCCATACCACCACTGGGTGGCCTTGTGGGCGAATCCCAGCTCATGCTCCGCCCGAGCGATGGCCCTGTCGACCAGGGCCTGGGCCGCCTCGATCTTGTGCCCTCGGGTGCTCCCTTTAAGCAGCGACCAGAAATAAGTGTTCATCAATCCTTGCGTGTTCGGATGCTCGAAGCCGAGAACCCGCTCCGCGACCTCGGTCATCTCCTTGCAGCGCGCCATGTACTCCGCGCGGGGTTTCTCGCCGAAATGGTCATAGATGCTGAGAAGATTCGACATCACGATGATCATGAATGGGTTTGACGGGTCGGTCTCCTTACGAAGGCGGAGGATTTCCTCGTATAGCCGCTGAGCGTCACGATAGCGCCCCTGCTTGCCGTAGGCGACGGCGAGGTTATTCATCGAGGTACAGGTTTTTTCGTCGGCGGGGCCGTTCACCCGGCGACGAATCGTCAGAACCTCCTCGAGCATCGCGATGGACTTCTCGACGTCGTCGATCGTGCTGGCCAGGCAGTGCATGGCCTGGAGGGTGACCGGGTCCTCGGGGCCGAGCGTCCGGCGGGCGATCTCCAACGTTGGCTCGTAGATCGCCGCGGCGTCCTTGCTCTCGCCGAGCCGGTAGAGTGTCCAGGCATAAGCGTTCTTCGCCTTGAGCGTGTCGCGGTGCTCGCCTCCGAGGTGTTTCTCATCGAGGTCAACGGCCCGGGCGAGGTGTTCCTTCGATTTCTCGTAACGGCCCAGCGCCTCGTAGGTCTCTCCCAGCGCGTGGCGGATGCCGGCCTCGACCAGCGGCTGATCCCCGAACTTCTCCGCGATCTTCGCATCGGCCCGGGCGAGGACCTCGTCCACGGTCACTGTCTTGCCCTGTTTCTGTTCCGGGGAGGCCGAGCCGATGAGGCCCTTGATGAGGAAGTCGACGACCTCCTGGGCTTCCGTGGCGCGACGGTCGGCATCGGCGCGGGCCTTGTTGGCAATGTCGGCCTCCCGATCGGCACGCGTCTGAGCGGTGACCGCGCGACGTTTCGCCTTCCCTTCCGATTCCGCGAGACGAAGGTAGTACGAGGCGGCGATCGACGAGCCGACGGCCAGCGCGGTCAGAAGCGTGACGACCAGGACCGCCGAGATCACCGCCGCCCGGTTGCGGCTGGCGAACTTGCGAGCCCGGTAGAACGCCGAGGGCGGACAGGCCGTGACCGGCTCGTTGTCCAGGTAGCGGCGAAGATCGGCCGAGAGGCCGTTGGCCGTTTCGTAGCGGCGGTTGCGGTCCTTCTCCAGGCACTTCATCACGATCCAGTCGAGCTCGCCTCGCAACGAGCGGTTCAGCTGGCGCGGATCGGTCCGGCGCTGGGCCGAGACCGTCGTGAGCGTCTCGCCCAGCGAGCTCAACCGCAGGCTGGGGCGGGGCGGCTCCTGATCGCGAATGATCCGCCTCATCTCGTCGAAGGCGGCCTTCTTGAGCGTCTCGGCGCTGAAGGGCGTCGTGCCGGTCAGCAGTTCATAAAGCAACACGCCGAGCGAGTAAATATCGCTTCGGGTGTCGACATCCAGCCCGGCCAGATCGGCCTGTTCGGGACTCATGTACAGAGGTGTTCCCACCAGTTGCGCGAACCCCGTGTAGAGGGTCTTGTCCGTCAGGCTCTGCCCCATCGCCTTGGCCACGCCGAAGTCGATCACCTTGGGCACCGCGTTGTCGTCCTGGAGGGTCACCAGGATGTTCGACGGCTTCAGGTCGCGGTGAATGATCCCTTTCTGGTGGGCGTGCTGCACGGCCTGGCAAACCGCCTGGAACAGCCCGAGCCGCTCCCGGACGCTCAATCGCTGGCGATCGCAGTACGCGGTGATGGGAACGCCCTGGACCAGCTCCATGACGAAGTAGGGGCGGCTTGAATCGGTCGTGCCGCCGTCGTAAACCCTGGCGATGTTGGGGTGGTCCATCATCGCCAGCGCCTGGCGTTCGGCCTCGAACCGCGCGATGACCTGCTTGGAGTCCATCCCCGCCTTGATCACCTTCAGCGCCACCTTGCGGCGCACCGGCCGGGTCTGTTCGGCCACGTAGACGGTCCCCATGCCCCCCTCGCCGATCGGTTCGAGCAGCTTGTAGGGGCCGATGATCACCTCCGGCGTTTCGACCACGCTCGGCAGGTCGAAGGTTTCGTTATACGGCGAGACTTCCAGGAAGCTCGACTCCTGATCGCAGACACGCAACAGCGCGTCGAGCCGGTCGCGAAGCCCGGCCTCCTCGCCGCAGACTTGCCGCAGATAGGCCTCTCGCGCGTCCGGGTCGCTGATCCGGCGAGCCACCTGGTAAATCGCCTCTTCGTCGAGGTTGATGAGGTTCATGGGTCCCGTCCCCTTCTGGCACGTCCGACGTCCTCTCTACATCTGAATGCGAGAAACGTGCGGATTTTCTCTAACAGTGCCGAAATGCTTTTTTCGAAGGATCAGTCGTGCGGACCGTTCGACGTGTTGCCGAGCATGGCCACGCGGAGCCAGCTCTTCGCGTAAGACCAGTCGTTATTTGCCGTTGCGGCAGATATGCCGAGCATCCTGGCCGTTTGATCGATGGAGAGCCCGGCGAAGAAGCGCAGCCGGACGACATCCGCCTTGCGCTGGTCCTTGGCCTCCAGGGCCGTCAGGGCCTCGTCCAGGGCGATCAGATCGAGACCCTTGTCGTCGGCGACCGTGGGCTCGACGGCGGCAAGATCGACTCGTTCCCGGTTCCCGCCGGCCTTGGGACCGGCCTTGCGGCGAGCATTCTCGACCAGGATGCGCCGCATCGCCTCGGCGGCCGCCGCGAAGAAGTGCCCACGGCTATCCCACTGCCGGGCGTCCTGATCGCCGACCAGCCGGAGATAGGCCTCGTGAACCAGCGCTGTGGCCTGGAGCGTCTGACCCGGCTTCTCATGCGCGAGCCGCTGGGCGGCCAGCCGGCGAAGCTCGTCGTAGACCAGGGGCAGAAGCTGCTTGGCGGCCGACGGGTCGCCCTGCTCGATGGCCGTGAGAATCCGCGTAACGTCGTTCATCGGCGTGGAATCCCGCGGACGCTCCTTGGTGAGGAGGACGCCGAGCCTCGTCGCTCGGATCGCCCGAAGGCCGGAACCGGAGATCGGGGCTCCGTGTGTGACTCCAGAGTAACCGCCACCCGTACGGCAAGATAGCCCGATCGGAATGGTGTCGGATTCCCATCGAGGTGAAACCCTCCGCCGCCACGGTGCTTTCCACCAGGACCAGGGTCAACCTCGAGGAGCCGAGCGGAGCCAAGGTCATGTCATGGCGGTTCTTTGCGTTGGACGTCTTGTGGCGCGTCTTTGGGCAAAGCGCCGATCGACATCGACGCGCCAGCCAGGCACAGCGGGCTCGGCGTCGGCGGCCGGTCCGTGGTCGTTCTCACCGCGGACCTCGACGGCGAACGTCGGCGCCCCCGCGACGAATCGCATCGGGTTCGAGGGCAAGGGCCCATCAAAGGAGGCCGCATCCGGAGAGAAGCGAACGACTCCCGCCCCGCCCCGACGGCCGCCGAGGCACGGCGAAGTCTGGTCGGGTCCGCCGTGCGGACCATCCTCCTCGATCGGGCCAGAGCGGTCC
>CAZRGV010000144.1:0-13974 GCA_964599655.1 uncultured Isosphaeraceae bacterium
TACACTCTTTCCCTACACGACCTTCCTCGCGACAACGAATACCTTCCCAGATGGTCGGGCGCGGCGGTAACGTAGTCTCTTCGGAAGTATCCGCCCCGGAAACGCACGAATCGACGAGGAGGCTGTCATGCCACGGTGGGTCGGTTTTTCCAGGTTCGCGGCCGCTCTGGTCGCGGTTGCCGCGTTTTCGGCCATGAGGGTCGAGGCGGCGGCGCCGGTGAAGGTGACGTCGGTGGAGGGGATCACCGAGTATCGGCTCGACAACGGCCTTCGGGTTTTGCTGTTCCCCGAGGCCTCACGGCCGAAGGTCACGGTCAACCTGACGATCCTCGTCGGGTCACGGCACGAGGGCTACGGCGAAACGGGCATGGCCCACCTGCTCGAGCACATGGTTTTCAAGGGGACGCCCACCCATCCCGACATCCCGGCCCTGATGAAGGAGCGAGGCGCCCAGTTCAATGGATCGACGTGGGTTGATCGGACCAACTATTTCGAGACCTTGCCCGCCTCGGACGACAACCTCGAATTCGCCATCAAGCTCGAGGCCGACCGGATGATGAACTCGGGCATCAAGGCGGAGGACCTGGCCACCGAGTTCTCGGTCGTCCGCAACGAGTTCGAGGCGGGGGAGAACTCGCCGGAGAACGTCCTAAACCAGCGGATGATGGCGGTCGCCTACGAGTGGCACAACTACGGCAAGTCCACCATCGGCAACCGCTCGGACATCGAGCGTGTGCCGGTCGACAACCTACGGGCCTTTTACAAGAGGTTTTACCAGCCGGATAACGCGGTGCTCGTGGTCGCCGGTCAGTTCGATGAAGAGAAAGCGCTTAAGTACATCGAAGAATACTTCGGCGCGATTCCCAGGCCCGAGCGGAAGCTCGACAACACGTACACCGAGGAGCCCGCGCAGGACGGCGAGCGGTCGGTGACGTTGCGGCGCGTGGGGGATGTCGGCCTCGTCGGCTTGATGTACCACATTCCGGCCGGTCCGCATCCGGACTTCGCGGCGGTCGAGGTCCTGGCCGACGTGCTCGACGCCGCGCCTTCGGGGCGGTTGTACAAGGCGCTCGTCGAGACGAAGAAGGCCGCGAGCGTGAGGTCAAGCGCGGGGGGCTATCATGATCCGGGCATCCTCGAGGTCTTCGCCGAGGTGGCCGAGGGCAAGTCGCTCGACGACGCGCGAGACACGATGATCTCGGTCGTCGAGGGCTTGAAGGACAAGGAGGTGACGAAGGAGGAGGTCGACCGCGCTCGGACCCGCTTGCTCAAGAATCGCGAACTGGCCGCAGCCGAGCCGAACCGGATCGCCATCGAGCTGAGCGAGTGGGCCGCGCAAGGAGACTGGCGGCTCTACTTCCTCCATCGCGACCGGCTGGAAACGGTAACGCCCGAGGATGTCAAGCGGGTCGCCGCCAAGTATCTACAACAGAGCAACCGGACCGTCGGCCTGTACATTCCGACGAACCAGCCCCAACGCACGCCGATTCCGGAAACCCCCGAGATCGCGTCGCTTGTGGATGGGTACAAGGGGCGAGAGGCGTCGTCGTCGGGCGAAGCGTTCGACGTGTCGCCGCTGGCGATCCAGAAGCGCGTGCAGACGGCCGCCCCGATCGGCGGCGTCAAGGTCGCGCTGCTGCCCAAGAAGACGCGAGGCGAGACGGTCAACCTGTCGCTGACGCTCCGCTACGGCGATGCGGAGAACCTCAAAGGGTTGACCACGGCGGCCTCGCTGCTGCCACCGTTGATGTTGCGCGGCACGACGTCGATGTCTCGCCAGCAGATCCAGGACGCCCTCGACAAGAACCGGGCGCGGTTGACCCTTCGAGGTGACACCGGCGCGTTGAGCGTGCGGCTCGAAACGAAGCGGGAGTATCTGCCCGCCGTGCTGGAGATCCTCCGCCAAGTGCTCCGCGAGGCGACCCTGCCGGCCGACGAGTTCGAGCTGCTCAAGACGCAGCAGCTCGCGCAGATCGAACAGGGGCGGTCGGAGCCGCAGGTCCTTGCGGTCAACCGGCTGCGACGGATGATGTCGCGTTATCCCGAGGACGACGTCCGCTATGTGCCGACGATCGACGAGTCGATCGAACGGCTCAAGGGGACGACTCTCGAACAATTGAAAACACTTTATAAAGATTATGTAAGCGCCGATCATGGCGAGCTGGCGATCGTGGGGGACTTCGAGCCCTCGGACGTGCGGCCCTTGCTGGAGAAGGCGCTCGAAGGTTGGAGCGCGAAGGCGTCGTACGCGAGGATCGAGGAGCCGTACCAGCCGACCCGCGGAGAGCGGGTGACGATCGAGACGCCCGACAAGGCGAACGCGACCTACTTCGCGGGCCTGAGCCTGCCGATGAAGGACGACAATCCGGATTATCCGGCGCTGGTGATCGGCAACTTCGTGCTCGGGGGCGGTTCGCTGTCGTCGAGGCTGGGCGACCGGCTGCGGCAGAAGGGAGGCCTGTCCTATGGAGCGGGCTCGATGTTCGTGGCCGATTCGCGGGACGAGAACGCTCGTCTGATGATCTTCGCGATCTTCAATCCCGACAACGCGGGTAAGGTTGAGACCGGCGTGCGGGAGGAGCTGGAGCGGATCGTGCAGGACGGTGTGCGGTCATTCGAGTGCGAGCAGGCGAGGAAGGGCTACCTCCAGCAAGCGCAGATCCGTCGCACCAACGACGGCGCCCTGGCCGGCACGCTGGCCGAGAATTTGTACCTCGGCCGCACGATGGAGTACGAGGCCAAGCTCGAAGAGGCGATCCAGCGGCTCACGCCCGAGCAGGTCTCCGACGCGCTGAAGTCGTACTTCAAGCCGAAGACCCTCTCGGTCGTCGTCGCGGGGGACCTCTCGAAGTCGAAGGAGAAGACGCCGGCCAAGGCGGCGGAAAGCGCGAAGTAACCGGTGTTGCGAAGGGCGTTGCGTGACACAAGAGGCATCCGGTCGCTCGCAGCGGGCCGGATGCCTCGTAACGCTTTATGCTCAACGGGCCAGGCGTTGATCCGACGGGGGCGGATGCCGATCGGGGACGGGCCGGCTATGATAGTCTTGTGACACTCGGTGCGGGTGGCGAGTGCCGGCCGTCGCGGGCCCGTTCGTGTTCTGTTCGTCGGGAGGCGATTCGAGGCGATGAAGTTCCTGATCCTGGGGGACGGGCCCGAGGAACTGGCCTGGGCCCACGCCTTGATGGGCCATTCCGAACACTCCCTCGTGGCGGCCTGTCCGGGGTTCAAGTCGCTGCCCGACCTGCCGGGAGGCAATGACCTGGATGGGGCGCTGGCGACGCCGGGCATCGAGGCGGTGATCGTCGGCGGCTGGCCGGAACTTCGCGCCGAGGGGCTCCGGCGCGCGGCGGCCGAGGGCTTTCCGATCCTTTGCCTCCACCCGCCGGGCCCCAACGCCGATCCGTATTACCAGATCGCGCTGAGTTTTCAGGAAACCGGCGCGATCGTCGTGCCGGACCTGCCGCTCCGGCTCCATCCCGGGGTCGCGACCCTGGAGAAGGCGCTCCACGACGGCCGCATCGGCGTGGTGCGCGCGATCCGTTACGAGATGACGGTGTCGCCGCCCGACGAGGATCTCGTCGGGCAGGGTTTTCCCCGTGTCGTCGACGTGGTTCGGGCCTTGATCGGCGAGGTCGAGGCCATCACCGCGACGGGCAGCCCACCCGGCGACTCGCCGAAGGAGAGCCTGGTCGTCCATATGCGCGGTCCCCAGGGCCGCGCGGGGGAAGTGCGGCTGACGACGGGACCGCACGAGCCGTCGAAGCTGATCGCGATGGGCACCGACGGCACGCTCACCCTGGAACACGAACCGGGCTTTTTCGGCCATGCCCGGCTCGTGAGCCGGACGCCTCGCGACGGGGAGTGGATCACCGAACTGGGCTTATGGGACCCAAAGGACGCGATTCTTCGCGTGTTGACCGAGGCGGTCGCAGGCCGCTCGCGGTCGCCCGACCTGCTCGACGGCACCCGCGCCATGGAGTTGACCGAGGCCGTCGGCCGGAGCCTCCGACGCGGGCGGACGATCGACCTGCATTACGAGGAGATGAGCGAGGTCGGCAACTTCAAGTCGGTGATGACCTCGATCGGCTGCGGCCTGATCTTCGTGATCCTGCTGGTCGTGCCCCTGACCCTGGTCGGCATGGCGTTCGGCTTGACCTGGATGCGGTTCGTGGCCTACGCCATTCCGCCCCGGCTGGTCATCTTCATCCTGTTCCAGTTTCTCCGGTTCGCCGCGCGAGCGCCTTCGGAAGGCAAGTCGAAGGCGTCGGGATCGGGTACGGATTGAACGAAAGTCCACGTCTCTTCAGGGAAGGTCCGGGAAATGGCACGAACACGAGAATATGTTCGTGCCATCCCAGATCCCTTTGCGACACTGTCGAATTCGGCGATCAATCCTCACGCATGGTGAGCGCGCCGTCGCCTTGCGGAGGGGCGGTGAGCGACTTCAGGAAGGCCTGGAGCTGCATTCGCTCCTGGGGCGAGAGCGTGAAATAGTTGCGAGCGGGGCGGCTTCCCTCGCCGCCGTGCAGGGCGATGGCCCGTTCCAGGGTTGCAGCGCGGCCGTCGTGGAGATAGGGGCCGCTATCGCGGAGGCCCCAGAGGGGCGGGGTTCGCCACTCCTGTCGCGAGGCGGGGCCCGTTTTCGGCCGGGTGGAAACGCTCGGCTGGCCGACGACGGCGATACCGAACGGATCAGTCGTCGAGAAGACCCGGACATCACTCACGGTCACGGCGGTTTGCACGGGCGCGGGTGGCTCGGTGGCCGCGACCACGATCGGCGGGGTGGCGCCGTCGATGATGACCGCGACGGGAGCGGGCCGGCCTTCTCCAGCGGCGATCGGTTCCTGGGGTTCGTCGAGGATCTCGGAGTCGTCGGAGTCGGGCACGAAGACGCCGTACTGGCCGGTGTCGCCGAGTTCGGGGCCCATGTCGTGCACGAGCAGGTCGCTGTAAAGGCCCTCGACGTCTCCAAGCTTGGTGGAGTGGCAGGTCGCGCAGCCGATCCGGCCGAATAGCTCCTTGCCGGCGACGACGTCCGGATTGTCGGCGTTGACCCGCGAGGGGGCGGGCAGGGCCTTGACGTAGGCGGTCAGCGCGTTGCATTCCTCGGCGTTCAGGTCGAGCCCCCTGGCCTTGACCTCGGGCTTCCTGGGCAGGCCGCCCTGGGAATGGCCGGGGACCTCCAGGCCGAGCTCGACGGCGCAGGCGGTCAGGACGAAGTCTTCGAGCGTCGGGGTCTGGGCCTTCCAGCCGAACCGGCCAATCCGGCCGTCTTTCTGGCGGCTGACCCGACCGGAGATCTCGGGGAAGTCGGGATACCTGGCCTGAGCGGCCTGTTCGAGGACGGAGTCGGGAATCGAGTCGATCAGGCCCGCGCCGAAGAGGGCCGTCGGATTGCGCTGGGAGTGTAATATCGTGAACGGACCGATCTGGCTCTGGGTCTGGCCCATGTTGCGCTCGAACTGGGCCATCATCCTGATCTGGTTCAGCTCGGCGTCGGCTCGCTGGGCGGCCGTGAAGCCGTTGACCATCCCGCCGAAGCCGAAGCGGCTGGTGCCGAGCATCTCGTTGCGCCATGCTTCGTAGCCGGGCTCGCTGGCGAAGCGGTGCAGCACGACGCTTCTCGCCGTGCGGAAGCCGGCATGCGCCTTGATCAGTTCCGTCGTGTCGGGGCGTCGAGGCGCCGGCGGGGGCTGCGGCGCTTGCGGCGGATTCGTCGGCCTGGGTGGCTCGATTCCCAGCAGCGACTCCAGCGCCAGGTCGAGGAACCGGGGCTCACGAGGTGGCGTGGCCATGCTGAAGGCCGGTTGCTGGATCACGTTCGGCACGGCCGTGATGATGTCGACATTCTTGCTGTTCGGCCCGCCGCCACCCGGCGCCCCGGCGTTGTGGCAGGCGACGCACGACGAGTCGTTGAAGACCGGGCCAAGGCCATCGCCGCCGTGGCTTCTCGGGTCGTTGACCACCCACTCGCGAAGGAACAGTTCCCGCCCCCTGGTCCATTGTTCCTTCGATGGCTCTCCGGCCCTGGCCGACACGGCCAGCGATCCGATCGCGATGACCGCCGATAGCCCCTTGAACCACCGCTCGGCCCGGCTCGACGCGGTTGCGACGTTCTGGTTGCGCATGACCAGCCCCTCCGCAGTTGCAGTCTCGATATGAGGTGTTCCGACGTGCGATCCGGCCCAAGAGAGTCGTGACTCGACCCCCGATCCGAACCACCCTTCGAGGCGGCCGATGCCGCTGTTTCGAACGAAACATTCTCGAGGGAAACGAGTTATGGCCGAATCCGGCCTCGATGTGCGCGACGCGTCCGTTCGATCACGGTCATCATGCCCGAGCCGGTCGCGCGATGCAATCAAAAAGCTCCTTAGGAATTCGGATTCGAGGTTCCGGATCAACTTGAGGAGCGGGAGTTTCGGGAAACGCTTGTCCGAACCGCCCGGGGTCGGCAAAGTGGGAGCAAAGGGCGACGGTCGCGGGCGCTCGCTCGCGAGGCGGTGAGGGTCGTGTCGCGAACGGTTTGACGACGAGGCTCGTCGCGGGAGCCGGGTTTGGCGGAAGACTTCATCGGACATCTCGGCTACCTCGGAATCGTCCTGGTCCTGGTGCTCGGGGGCCTGGGGCTCCCCGTCCCGGAAGAAGCGCCGATCATTCTGGCGGGCGTCCTCTCGCGTCGCGGCCAGATGATGGTTCCGCTAGCGCTGGCGGCCAGCTTTTTCGGGGTGATCCTCGGCGACTTTGTTGTCTACTTCCTGGGCTACTTTTACGGCGAACGGGTGCTGAGCCTTCCGTTGACCCGGAAGTTCCTAACCAAGCCGCGCGAGGCGCAAATCAAGGGGTATTTCCATCGGCACGGGGTGAATATCCTGATCCTGAGCCGCTTCGCCCCGGGCTTTCGCACGGCGGCCTACCTGACGGCCGGCATTCTCCGTTTGCCGGCCTTGCGGCTCCTGCTGGCCGACTCGATCGCCGCCACGTTGAGCACCGGCGCGATGTTCAGTCTCGGGTTCTTCTTCACCAAGTGGATCGAGACCAGCCTGGAGCAGTTCAAGAAGTACGCCATCGCTCTGCTGGCAGTCCTCGTCATCGGCTTCCTGCTCCACCGGTACATCAAGGCACGTCTCCGAGCCGGCTTGCCGGTCGGTCCCCCCGTGCCTGTCACCGACGAGGTTCCGCTCCCGCCGGATGACCTCCACCCCGCCGGCTTCCCAGGGCCTCCGGCCTCGACGACCCCGGCGATCGACTCCGCGACCGAGGGTCGTCCTGAGCCAGAACAGGAGCCTTCACCGAATGTTACGGTGATTGCACAGCCGGAGCCAACCGAGCCGATCGTCGTGGAGACGGACCCGGCCGAGCCGCCCCCTTCGACCGAATCCCCCGCATCCGTCGCTCCGAAATCGACCTCCTGACAAACCCGGTTCGTCAGGCCGCAAGCGCTCCGTCGAATTTTTGGATATCCAAAAAAATGGTTTGCATTACCGATAAGCTGTTTGTAGACTTCTCGTCGAATCCTGTTCTAAAAAACGAAGACGGAATCCTGGTTCCCGAGGAGGTGAAATCATGGACGCGGAAAAACGACGGAGAGGGTGGCGAGGGTTCACCCTGATCGAGCTGCTGGTGGTCATCGCGATCATCGGAGTGTTGATCGGGCTGTTGATGCCGGCGGTGCAGGCGGCCCGGGAGGCGGCGAGGCGGGCCCAGTGCGTGAACCACCTGAAGCAGCTTGGGCTGGCGATGGCCAACTACGAGTCGTCGATCGGCGTCTTCCCGCCGGCGTATGTTGGCGACCCGAAGGCGGTCGGATCGGCATACGGGATCCCCTACCCGGACGGAAACGTGAACACGCTGCCGGGTTTTGCCTGGGGGACCTTGATCCTCCCTTACATGGAGCAATCGCCGCTTTACGCAAGCTTCAACGTGAACCTGCCTTGCTGGGCGCCGGATAACACCACGTCGGCCCAGGTGAAGCTCACGACGTTCCTTTGCCCGTCATCGGTCGGGCCGGGCGATGGGTTTGCGCTGCACCGGTATTCCAACGGCGATGCGACCAATCCGAACGACGCGGGGCCGTTCTCGCCGGAGATCAAGTTCGCCCACAGCCATTACGTCACCAACGCGGGTATCAACCAACCCTGGGGTCGGCCGATGGCGTACTCGTACGACTTCGACGTGCCTGAGCCCATTCCCAACGCGCCGACCTGTGTGATCAACGGCCCGTTCTACCGGAACTCGCACACGAAGGTGGCCGACGTGACGGACGGGCTCTCGAACACGGTCTTTCTGGGCGAGCGGACGTCGAGGCTGGCGGATGCGACCTGGGTGGGCGTGGTACCCTTCGCGAGCGTTCCGCCCAAGCCGGGCTGGCCGTCGGACCCGAACAGCGGTGGCGACCTGGTCGGCTGCCACAGCGGCCCCGACGTGCACGACCATCCGCAGGTGATCATCCACGCGCCGAATCACCCGTTCGGCCACACCGACGAGATGTATTCCGACCATGGCCGCGGCTGCAACGTCCTGTTCGGCGACGGCTCGGTGCGGTTCATCAAGGAGACGATTTATCCCTGGACCTGGGTTGGCCTCTCGACCCGCAACAACGGCGAGGCGATCCGCAACGTGGACTGAGATCCCTTTCACCTTCGGATCGGATTCCAGAGAAATGAACACGCGATTCAGAACAACGACGGGCGTGATGTTGCTGCTCGTGGCCGGCTGCGGGCCGTCGCAGATCGGGCCAGACCGGGAGGCGTTCAAGACCGTGGACGCGATGTACACGGCGGTCTCGCTACGAGAGCCCGTGCAGCTCGGGCGGTGCGAGGCGACGTTCCGGGCGCTGAAGTCGGCTGGCAAGCTGCCGGAGCCCGCCTACAATGAGCTGAACTCGATTGCCGAGGAGGCGAAGGGCGGACATTGGGAATCCGCCCAGCTCCGACTGCACGACTTCATGCAAGGCCAGCACCGATGACCGAGCCGGACGCGACGCACGCCGCCAGTATGGCCGACCAGAGCCACTGGGACCACCACCTCGCCGACGAGGTCGATGCCGCCTACCTGTACCGGGAGTTGGCCGCCGTTGAGCGCGACCCAAAGCGTCGCACGTTGTTCGAGCGGCTGGCGGAGGTCGAGTCGCGCCACGTCGAGCGATGGACGGAGCTCTTCGCCGAACACGGCCGGCCCGTGCCCGATCATCGGCCGACGAGGCGGGCCAAACTGCTGGCCTGGCTGGCGAAGCGGTTCGGGCCGGGTTCGATCTTGCCCTGGATCCTGGCCGAGGAGGGGCGCGAGGTGCAGGCGTATCTTCGCCTGGCGCGCAAAGCGGCCGAGCCCGGAACGCGCCAGGCGGCCTCGGCCATTGCCGCCGAATCGGCCGATCATGCCCGGGAACTTGCCGGTGTGATCGGTCGAAGTGCCGAGCCCTGGCACTCGGCCTCCAGCGGCGGCTACCTGCGGAGCATCGTTTACGGCTTCAACGACGGCCTGACGGCCAACTTCGGCCTGGTGGCGGGCGTCATCGGCGCGAGCGCGCCGGCGCATTTCGTCATCATCACGGGCATCGCCGGCACGGTCGCCGACGCTCTCTCGATGGGCTCCAGCGGCTACCTCGCCGCCAAGAGCGAGGCCGAGGTCCATGCCCACGAAATCGAGATGGAGCGGGTCGAGCTTCAGCTCATGCCCGAGGTCGAAGAGGATGAACTCGCCCTGATCTACGAGGCCAAGGGGATGAGCCCCGAACAGGCCCGTGAGACGGCCCATGCCTTGATGGAGAACCCGAAGCAGGCTCTCGAAACCAAGGTGGCCGAGGAGTTGCAGATCAGCGGGGCGAGTGTTACCCCCTTGAAGGACGGTCTGATCACCGGCACCGCCACGGCCATCGGTGCCTTCATCCCGATCCTGCCGTTTCTGATCCTGTCCTCTTGGCCGGCCCTCTGGATTTCGCTGACGATCAGCATGCTGGCCCACTTCGGCGTCGGCGCGGCGCGAAGCGTTTTCACGGGCCGGGGTCTTTGGGTCAGCGGTCGCGACATGTTCCTCGTTGGCCTGGGCGTGGCGGCGGTCGGCTACATCATCGGCGAGGGGCTCAAGCGACTGCTCTGAGCGCGATTCCTTGCCATATTGCGGGTTATGCCGTGCTTCGTCCACCCAACGAGGGGACGGTCGGGTGGCACAGGTGGCTTGTCCACCAGTGCTCCGGTCGCAGCCACTGGTGGGTGGCACTGGTGGCTGGTCCACCAGTGCTCCGGTCCGCAGACACTGGCGGGCGAGCCGCCAGTGGCACCCATTCCGAAGGAACGTCGCCTAACCGGGTCCGCTGAAGCTTTTGTGTTATGCCGTGCTTCGTCCACCCCACGAGGGGACGGACCCGCGCGTTTGGGCGGGACAAAGCTGCGGTTGCCAGAAAACGGCGGACCCGTAAGATACGCGCGTTCCCGTCGGTCTTTGGCGGGGTCAAGCCTCCCAGGACGTTCTACTCGAACGGAGTCGTAGAACCCATGCACACGCCCTTCCGATCCTGGACGGTTCGCCTTTCGATGGTGGCCTTGACGGTGTCGCTCGCCGGCTGCCAGTCCGGTGAGACATCCACCCCGGCGAGAGCCCCGGCGGCGGAGCCGACCGCGGCACAGGTCCCGACCACTCCGGTCCCGGCCCCGGTTTCCAACGCGGCTCCGGCGGCCACGGCCGAGGCCCTCTCAACGCCGACGCCGCCTCCGCTGACGCCGCCGTCGAATCTCAAGGCCAGTGCCGAACAGGCCATTCACGAGGTCGACAACAGCCTTCAGCGGACCTCGGGTATCGCCGCGCTCCAGGGTGAGGTTCAGCAGGCAACCTCGCGGATTCAGGATCAGGTGAAGGGGGCCGCGGGCGATCTTCAGGACCAGGCCCAGCAGACTGTCGGCGAGGTCGAGACCGGCCTGCTCCAGTCGATCGACGAGGTCAAGCAAGGGGCCCAGCAGACCGTCGGCGAGGTCAAGGGTGGCGTTCTCGGGACGGTCGAGGAGGTCAAGGGTCAGGCCCGGCAGGCGGTTGGCGGCGTCAAGAAGAACGTCGAGCAGCAGGCGACCTCGATCAAGCAAGACCTCAGGAACTCGGCCGAAAAACTCAAGGACAGGGCCCTGAACGACCTGTTCGGCCCGAAGAAGAAGTAAGCTCCTCATTGGGGCCACCAACGCGATGGGTCCCGGTTCGCGCGGGCGCTTGCTCGCGCCACCGGGACCGGCTACCTTGAGGCCCGACGTCGAGACTCCCTCGATCCACCAACGCGTCTGACACCCGAATGACCGACGGAGGGCGGACCGATCATGCGACACGCCAGCCTCCTGGGATTGCTCGCGCTGGTTCTGAGCGCGGCGGCCGCGACCCTCGCGGCCCATCGCGACGATCCCGACAACGTGCTGACCCGCGACCTGTCCGACATCAACTGGATGGACGTCAAGCAGGTTGTCCCTTCGAAGTGTGACACGGTGCTGCTGCCCACCGGTACGCTCGAACCGCACGGCGTGATCAACAACGGGGCCGATATCACCGCGCCGGTGGCGATCGCGAAGTCAATCGCCCGCGAGGTCAACGCCATGATCGCGCCGGTCATTCCGTATGGCGTCACGGGAAGCATGGACGCCTTCCCCGGTTCGTTCTCGATCTCAGAGCCCGCCTATCGCGCCTATGTCGGCGATGTGCTTCGAGGACTCGTCAAATGCGGATTCAAGAACCTCATTATCATCAACGGCCACGGCGGTCCTCAGACGACTATCCTCAACGAGGTGGCACGTGAGGTCGGCCAGGAAAAAAAGGTCCGCACCCTGGTGATCAACTGGTGGGGCTACGCCTCCGACGTGACGCTCGAGGTCTTCGGCGAGGACGGCGGCCACGCCGGCTGGAACGAGACAGCCTTCATCCAGGCCATCGACAAGTCGCTTGTGCATCCCGAGAAGTACAACAACGATCTCGCGACTCCCAATGCCCCGCCCGGCACCTACTCGGCCTACCCGGCCCCGTCATCGATCGGCCTGTACAAGCCGGGGCAAGGATTTCCCAGGTTCGACCAGAAGAAGGCGGACGAGTATTTCCAGAAGGTGAACGCCAAGGTGGCCGGCTTGATCGTCGAGATGCGGCGCAAGTGGGACATGGCGGGCCTCTGACCTAGACGCGCCCGTCACCCGTCCGGAACCCGTGGTCGATCCCGGCGCGTCAACGAGCCGCATCGCGAGCGATGTCGGATCGCGAGTGATGGAACGGGAGCCCTTGCCCTTGCGCCCCAGGAGAATGGTCCAATGTCCCGGAAAACCTCCGGGAATCTGGCACCGGATACGATCGGATCGGGTATCCTGACGTTGTCGAGTGTCGCGACAGAAAGGGCCGCGCTCGAGCTCCTCCGAGTTCTTCCCCCCGGGAGGCCGCGATGTTCCGATCGATCCTCAGTGACATGAAGGTTCTGATCGCCGTTCTGGTTTTGGCGGTTCCTGGGTCGGAATCGATGCGGGCTGACGAGATTTACCTCTCGGTCGGCGTCTCGGACCTGACGATCACGGAGGGGAAGCTACCGCACGGGGATCAGGTTCGCGAAGAGGCGTTCTCCACCCTCCCGCCCCGGGCCTGGCGGATGCTGCCGGTCTTGCGGTCCTACGCCGTTCTTGACGGCCCGGGCGAGATCTATCTCGATCGGCTCGACGGACAGCCGAACGTCGTCGAGCCGGCCTCGTCTAGTACGGGTCTTTATCGGAACGACATCGTGGCGATCTGTCTGCCGGAAGCCAGGCCCGAGATTACCGGCACGCTGTTCGTTCCAAAGGACGACTTCCAAGGGATGGTCCGTGCTCGCTTCAAGCTGGCCGCACCGGCACCTCGCGACGACGCGAAGGCTCGGTTCGATCGGAGCAAATCCCGGCATTACCAGCAATTGCTCGCCCTCAACATTCCCGGCGCGGCCTGGTTCCGACACCAGGTGATCGCCTCGGGCGGGCATCTCGAACCGGATCGAAACCTCGCGTTTGTCAATCGTGGCACCTCGCTGGAGCAGACCTACTCACTCTTCAGCGGTGGTCGTGCCCTGAGCGAGAACCTTCAGCTCGACCGGCCGATCCAGGAGCGGGCGCAACCAGGCCAGGCGGCCCAGCCGCCGGTCAAGCTCGACACTCTCAAGGGGATCACCGTCGCCGAGGTCGACTGGAAGGCCCGCATCGAGGGCAAGAATCCCGCGCTCGACCCGCTTGCCTCGAACATTCCGAGTGACCAGCACGCGCTGTTCGTTCCCAACCTCAAGGCGATGGGCGACCTGCTGACACTCTACAGCCGACAGGGCATGCTCCCCGTGCTCCAACTCGCCGCGTCACCCCGCGCTGAGGATGACCGGACGCAGAGTTTCTACGAGCGGCAGCTCGGTCTCGCCTTCGCCGACCTGACCCGGCTGGCCGACCTGAGCACGATCCAGAGCCTGGCCGCCACGGGCTCGGACCCCTACCTGCCCAGCGGCACGGATCTGGCGATGCTCTTCGAGACAACCACTCCCGAAGTCCTGACGACCTTCCTCGGAATGCGATTGACTGCTGCGAGGAAGGCCGACCCGACCGCCGAGCCGGTCTCGGGCGAGGTGCGAGGTGTCTCCTACCGCGGCGCGGTCTCGCCCGATCGCCGCACCAGCTCCTACGTGGCCACGATCGGCAAGGTCGTCGTCCTGACCAATTCGCTCGTGCAGCTCGAACGGATCGTCGCCGCCTCGAAAGGCGAGATCGAGAACCTTGTCTCGCTGCCCGAATACCGCTTCTTCCGCGACCGCTACGCCAGAGGCGAGGATCACGAATCGGCCTTCCTGGTCCTCTCCGACGCGACGATCCGTCGATGGTGCGGTCCCCGTTGGCGCATCGGCTCATCGCGTCGCGTGCGGGCCGCGGCCTACCTCTCGGAGATGCAGGCCGAGCATCTGCGAACGCTGGTCGAAGGAAAGGATCGACAAAAAAAACTCGAAGCCGCCAAAGACGCTCC
>CAZRGV010000145.1:0-7736 GCA_964599655.1 uncultured Isosphaeraceae bacterium
TGGGAGAACAACTGCTCCAGATCGGATCCACTGACCTGATACGCCAGATTCCCGACGTATAACTTCTTGCCCACGATCAAGCTCCTGAGGACGAGGGCATCTGGACCCACTGATCGCTTTCCGGGTCCGAGGGGAAAGGGGCCAAACTCGCGGCCCGACCGGTGGGAAGGCGAGAGAGGCGAGCGAAAACGGATTCCGAAGGGATCGACGTCGCAGACTCGTTCGTTTTCCAACCGACTAGAGTATAGGGTGAGATGGTCGCGCTGAATAGGGCAACTGCCAAGAATCCTGAATTTCGCAACTGTTGCCGTCCAGGGACCAGTGCGCCGTTGTCGCCGATCGACCCAGATCGGATTCTTGGAGCGGCCACAGGGGCCGATAGAATCCTGGCCGATCGCCCTTTTTTCCTGTCTCAGGTTGTCGGATTGTCCCCGGCGCGCGGCCTTCATCCTGGAAATGGGGGGGCGCATCGCAGGGTCGAAGGATGCCGAATCCGGGAATGCGACGAGCCTCAGCCGTTCGATGCCATGGAACGTTCTTCACGTTTCCACAAGAGGGAGTCGTAACATGCAAGAGATCAACCATCCAGAGGGTCGCTATGGCTTCCTTCCCGGCATTGCCCCGTACTCGGGAGGCGTTGTGTCCTTGCCGGGCCTTGAGATCGTGCATGTCACACTGCACCGGCCCCTGCCCTACCGCCCGGGGTTTGAGCGGATCGAGCGGCACCTCAGGGCCGAGGGAAGGCCGCGAGTTGCCCTTTGCGGGATCGAGCTTCGATCCCCCAGGCCTTACAGCTTCGAGGGGTTCGCCGCGTTCAACCGGGAGTACGCTCGAATCCTGGAGGACTGGGGTTTGTTGGTCGATGGCGTCAATCCGGTCGCCCGGACCAATGTGGCTCCCGAGATCGATCCACCCGCGGAATCATCGCTTTATGGCTTCTCGTATTCGAGGCCCTGTGACGCGGCCAAGGGTCCGACCTTCGTTGTCGCGGGCGCCGGGGAATTGCCGGAAGGGGTGCTGTCGACCGAGGCGATCGTCCGCGCCGGCGAGACCTCGCCCGAGGCGATCGCCGAGAAGGCGGAGTTCGTCATGGACCTGATGGAAGCCCGTCTTCGAGGGCTCGGCGCGGACTGGCCCCAGGTGACGGCCATCGACGTCTACACGATCCACCCGATCCAGCACCTCCTGGCCGACACGATTCTCCGACGGGTCGGACCCGCGTCCGCCCACGGCATTCGCTGGTTCTACACCCGACCGCCGATCGAGGGGATCGAGTTCGAGATGGACCTTCGAGGCGTGCGAAGCGAGCTGCGGATCGATTGAGCGAGTCGCGAGTTCGCCCCTCAAGATCAGATGCCTTGGCCGGGGGGCCCATGGTCTCGTCCGCGAGGCATAACCGCCGTCGACGGAATCCACGATTCCCCTGGCGTCTCAGAAGCGATTCGGAAACGCCAGGGGGAATTGTCATAATCTCTCGTAAATCATGCGATTGCGTGTCGGCCCCGGGTTTGCCGGTCTTCGGCATGCAATAGCTTGCCCTACAAGAATTTACGACGACACACCAGACGCTGTCCGGGGAGCGTCTCAGTCGTCAAGACGCATCAGCTCCACCTTGCGGAACTCAACCGGATGGCTCTCGGCCTGGAGGGAGAAGTAGCCGTCGCGGAGCATCAGGTCACCGTCCTGGATCAGCTTCCGGGCGTCGGCGTCCCGCTCGTCGAGCTGGGGCTTCTCGTATTCGAGCACGGTTTCGCCGTTAACGATGTGCTTGACGAGGCCGTCGCCGTGCACTTCCAGCTCCAGGGTGACCCACTGGTCGCCGTTGTAGGTTTTTGAGCGAGAATTGGTGCAGTGCTGCGTAATCAGCTTGCCGTTCATCACGATGTTCGTGCCCGGCGTGCAGACGTTGCCGGTCGGTCGCTCCCCCCTGCCCGTGCCGCCGAGCATCTGGGCCTCGATGGAGACAGGGAAATCCTGGTCGATGCGCATGCTCTCGGGCGACTGCGAGTGAAACATGATACCGCTGTTGCGAATCGCCCAGCTCGGCCCGCCGGGGCACTGATCGCCGACGAACCGGTACTCGACCCGCAAGCGGTAGTTCGACAGCTTGTCCTTGTAGAAGATGTGGCCGAACTTGCCATCAAATTGCTTGTACTTGTCGTAGGAAACCTTCAAGAGCCCGTCCTCGACCCGGAACGTGTTTCGCGAGTCTTCCCCCGCCTTCTCGCCGACGATCTTGACCGTCCACCCATCGAGGTTCTTGCCGTTGAACAGGGAGATCCACTCGCCTTTCTTCGGGGCGTCGTCGGCGAGCGTGACCGCCGAGGTGGTTAGGACCAACCCGACGGCCAGAGCCGCGACACGCGCCAACGCCAATCGGAGGGTCGAAGGGGACGTTAGGGTCATTCGCATGGCAATCCTCATGGTTCTTCCGTTCAAGGTTTTTCACCGATTTCCGCGATGCTCGGATCGGGCCGAGGAGTCCGAACGTTCGGGAGGGCGGTTCGACTCACGGCGGACTCGGCTCCTGGGAGGGAATCGGCGACTCGCGATCGTACGAGGAACCTCGGCGGGCGGCACGCAGGCCGACTCCGCGGGAGCCGAAGCACAACGACTGGTCGCCAGTGTAACGGCCCGGGCGCCGTTATCCAGTCGGCCGCGTCCCGGTTCGCGGTCGAGGTGGCCGATCCGACGACAATGCACGAATTCCGTCGGCCGGCTCAGCCGCGGTCGGGTTCCATCGTGTCGAGGAACCGCCTGGCCTCGGCGCGGATCGTCGATCGCTCCGACGGGTCGAGATGCCGCAGGCCGAGCACGTTCGGACCGAGCCTCGGATTGGCCCGCAGCGCGGCCTCGTGTTCGAGAAGGAAGTTCCAGTACAGCAGGTTGAACGGGCAAGCCTCCTCGCCGGTTCGGACGTCCGGCCGGTATCGGCAATCGTCGCAATAGTCGCTCATCTTGCGGATATAGGAGGCCGAGGCGATGTAGGGCTTCGTCGCGGTGAGACCGCCATCGGCGTTCAGACCCATGCCGATCACGTTGGGCAGCACAACCCAGTCATGAGAATCCACATAAAATGTCAGGAACCAGTCCGCGACCCGCGAGGGATCGACGCCCGCGAGCAGACAGAAGTTGCAGACGAGCATCAGCCGCTCGATATGGTGCGTGAAACCGGTTGCCAGCAGTCGATCGACCACGTGACGGAGACAGGCCAGGTCGGTCTTTCCATCCCAGAACAGGCGAGGCATGGGGCGGGTGGCCTTCCAGCCGTTGGCGGACCGCAACGTGGGCATCTGTCGATGATATTGCCAGTAGATGAATTCACGCCAGCCGATGATCTGACGGATGAAGCCTTCCGCGGAATTCAGCGGAACGCGTCCCTCGCGAAACTGGGCCTCGACGGCCCTGGCCATCGCGAGCGGTTCGAGCAGTCCGAGATTCATTTGAGGCGACAGCATCGAGTGATAGAGCACACCGTGCCAGCGGCTCATCGCGTCCTCGAACGGCCCAAAGCGGGCCAGGCGTTGCTCGACGAAGTCCGAAAAGGCGGCCTCCGCGTCCTCGCGGGTGACGGGCAGGTCGAACCCCTCGACCGAGCCGACGCCGAGACCGGCCTGCTCCACCTCATCCATGACCTGTCGCGTCAAGTGGTCGGGTTCGAATCGCGGCACGGGAGGCGGCGACACGTTTCTTGGAAGTGGTTTGCGGTTTTCCGCGTCGAGGTTCCAGACGCCTCCGGTCGGTGAGCCATCCGGTTCGATCAGCAGGCCAAAATGGCGACGCATCGCCCGGTAAAAGTGTTCGAGGATGTAGCGGCGTTCGGGCTCCGGCGCCGCGACCGGGTTGAATCGGCCGACCAGGAACATGGTGTTGGGCAGGATCTCGACCGGCCGGCCGAGATCATCCGACATCCGATCGACTTGCCAGCGTCGAGGCGCGTGCTCGGCGGCCTCCATCGTGAGAAGTGATCGTGAACGGTGGCGCTTCAGGTGCCGGGCCAGCCCTTCCCGGCTGTCCTCGGCCGCGATCCGATCGACGTGGTAGCCGAGGGATCGCAGTTCGCCCGCGAAATGACGACCCGCGCTCAGGATGAGAACCTGTCGCTTCTTGTGATACGGCAGGCGCTGGTGCCAGGCTCGGGACTCGACGAGCACGACGCGGATGTCGTCACGATCAAAGCGGTCCTCCGCGGCCCGGAGCGCGGGATGATCGACGATTAACTGGTCGGCCAAGATCCAGACGGAGCAACGAGAACGGCTCATGAGGCCCGTGTTCGCCCTTCAACCCTTGATCCCGGCCCGCCGCGGAACGGACGGTCTTGACCGTGCCGTTGTCGGATCGATCCCGACGTTCGCGCGACACGCGACGCGCAAGCCATCAGGGGTAATGTAGACCGGAATCCGCCGACGTCCAGACGCTTCCCGACGACGCGTCCGAGCCGTTGCGTCTCACGAGGCAAGGGTGCCGATTCGTGGACCGAACGAGGGTCCGCCCCCGGTTCAGTCACGAGCGCGTGTCGGATCAGAATTCAAACAGTTTGACGACCGCCATCGTGAAGAGAATCACCAGACCGAGGACGACGATCAGCTTGCGCACCAGGGTGCCGGCTTCCTTACCTGGTCCTCGTTCGAGCCGGTACTTCACGGAGAGCCAAAGGTACGCCAGCAGCACCAGCGCGACGAAGCCGAAGAAGAGGATCGAGCGTGGATTGGAGCTCGTTCCGGGAACCTGGAATACGCGTGCGAAGCCGTCGTGACAGCCGGTCCCGAGCCGGTCGCCGCGAGGGCTGAACGCCAAGGAGATCAATGGTTGCGGGTGCCGTAGCTCGGCGGTGGCGAACTCATCGGTCTCACAATCCCAGACCCGGGCCGACCGACCACCGGCGATTGCAACGTAACGTCCGTTCGGGCTGAAGACGAGAAGCCGCACCGGCGTCTCACAGTCGAACCGCTGCAGGAGTTCGCCTTCAGGAACGCTCCGAATCTCGGTCACGCCTGTTGGTCTTCCGAGGGCGATCCGCTGGCCGTCCGGACTCAAGCAAGCGGCGCTGACCGCGCTGGCCTCCGGCGTCCACCGCGCCGGTCGCTCCCGGCTCAAGTCCCAGAGAACGCAACGATCCTGGTTCGAGAGCGACAGCAGATAGCGGCCGCTGGGATGATAGCCAAGCAACCGAATTTCCTCCTGATTCCGCGTCAGGACGTGGGTCGGTTGCACGGTTCGACGAGCCCAGCTCCGCGCGCGAATGCGGTTGTCCAGGGCTCGCGCGGGATCATCGCGCGCCAGCCTCAGGGCGTTGGCGAACCAGAGCACGGCCTGGCCGTTTTCGTTCCGGTCACCAGCGAAAATGCCAGCATTTTTATACATATCGACTAACGTTAACTCCGCCTGTTTCCGGGCCGCCACGGCCTGTTCCTTTTCCGCGCTCAGGCGGATCGTGAACCAGGCCCCGCCGACACAGGCAATCAGCAGAACGACCGCGTAGGTCGCCGTCAGCGCTGCGATGGCCGGTCGCCGCCTCACCCACTTGATCGTTCGCTCCCAGGAGGTCGCCGGCCTTGCCAGAATCGTCTCTCCAAGGAGCCAACGCTCCAGGTCCTCGGCGAGGGCCTCGGCGGTCGGATACCGCTTCCTGGCGTCTTTTTCGAGGCATTTCAGGCAGATCGTTTCGAGGTCCGGGGGCACCTGGGGATTGACGTTTCGCGGTCGCTCCGGGTCGCGTTCCAGGACTTGCCGCAGGGTTTCCATCACCGATTCGGTCTGAAACGGGGCCTTGCCCGTCAAGAGCTCGTAAAGGATCGCGCCCAGGCTGTAGACATCGGAGGTGGTCGCGACCTCGTTTCGTCGGCCCGAGGCCTGCTCGGGGGGCATGTAGCTGGGGGTGCCCATGACGGCGCCCGACAGGGTCAGGCTGCTCTCGCCGCCGATTCTCTTGGCCAGTCCGAAATCGGTCACGTGGGGCTCGCCCTGCGGATCGATCAGAATGTTCTGGGGCTTGAGGTCACGGTGGAGGATTCCGCGCTGGTGGGCGTAGTGAACGGCTCGGGCGACCTTCGACACGATTCGCGCGGCCTCCCGAGGCTTCTCAACCAGGCGGGGCACGACTCCGGCCAGATTCCCTCCATCAATGAGTTTCATGGTGAAGTAGGGATGGCCGTCCTGTTCGCCGACATCGTAAATCGGCACGATGTGCGGGTGGTCGAGCTGCGCCGCGGCCTCGGCCTCGGCGTGAAACCGCTGGACGTTCGCGTCGGAGGCCAAGGAGCCCGAGAGGATCAGCTTGAGCGCGACATGGCGGTTCAGGTCCACCTGCAAGGCGCGGTAAACGACACCCATGCCGCCTCGGGCGATCTCGGATAGCAGTTTGTAACCGCCGAACGCCTGGGGACCTTCGAGCGTGCGCGTGCTCCAGGGCGGCTCGCCGAGGCCCAGCGTCGTCATGGAACCCTGAGGGTCGTCGGAGATTCGTGCCGTGTGGCCCGTTGAGAGCTTCAGGGTCATCGGCAGCGTGGCCCGGTCGTCGAATTCGGTCGTTGGAGCCAGGGCGGGCGATGTGGCGCCGAAGAGCCGGGCAATCACGGAGGCCTGATCGGGGAACCGCGAGAGGTATTCGGTCGCCTTCGGTTGCTCGCCTCGGTCCTTGCGAAGCTCCCATTCCAGGGCCAAGAGTTCCCAGGCCAGTGCGTCCCGGAACGGCCCGGGGTTGGAGGGAAGCTCGTCCTCGATTTTCGGTCGGACCCCCGACGACCAGGCGGCTTCGAACGCGCGACAAACCGCCTCCAGGCGTCGAGCCTCGGCGACGCTCAACTCATCAAACGCTCCCACTCCGGCCTTGTCCATCAATCGGTCCTCCCGAAGGTGGTTCCACCCTGTTCATGGCCGGAGAAGCCGGCGGTGTGCCAGCCGGGTGGTCTGAATCGGGTTCCGACACGTCCTCGATGGACCAGAGCTTGCGGATCAGGTCGAGCCGGCGCGCCACGGTCCGCCGGGCGCAACCGTGACGCGCCGCGATCTCGTCGCAGGTGTATCCGTCCATCCGCCAGAGCGCCACTTCGCGAAGGGTGTCGTCCCCCAGCAGGTCGAGCAGGCGCTCCAGCTCCTCGGCGGCCAGTGCCGCGAGCTCGGGTCCCACATGGGCCCCAACGACACCGTCGAGCCCACCGCCGGCCAGGGCGGCGGACTGAACATCTCCAGCGGTACGGCGACCGTCGGTCAGACGAGCTTTTCCGGTAACTCCGCTCACGAAGGAGGTGGAATCTCCAGCGCCTTCGAGACCTTGATCATGACGCAGGACGCGCTGAGCGACAACACGGCCAGCGGCCTGTTCGGAGTCGGGGGCGACGGGCTCTCGATGTTCGCCGGATCGGCCAACGTCAGCACGAGCCTCTTCCATGAGAATTCTGGGCTCCGAGGCGGAGCGATCGTAAACCAGTTTGGAACCCTGACTCTCGACCACGACACCCTCTCCGGCAACACCGCCACAAACGCGGCCGGCGCCATCGACAACCAGGGAGCCGGCACGACCATGACGCTGACCGACTGCACCATCGCCGGCAACCGCGCTCTGGGCGGCTCGAATGGTTTCTTCGGACAGGCAATCGGCGGCGGAATCATGAACCTCTTCGCAGGCGTTTTGTCCCTCGATCACTGCAACGTCGTCGCCAACCAGGCGCAAGGCGGCTCCGGAACCACGCCGAGCCCCAGTTTGGCGGGCGCGGGGCTTGGTGTCGGCGGCGGAA
>CAZRGV010000145.1:7769-12536 GCA_964599655.1 uncultured Isosphaeraceae bacterium
CCTGACCATCACCGACAGCACGATCGCCGGCAACCGCGCCCGGGGCGGCGCCACGACCGTCGGACCCGGAGCCAACGCGCTCGGCGGCGGGATCGATAACGGTTCCATCGTGCCGGGACTCCCGGCCACCTTGACGCTCACCGATTCCTGGGTCATCGGCAACACCGCCAGGGCGGCTTCCGGCGGCTTAGGAGTCGCGCAGGAATGCGTTGACCGATTCGTCGACCTGGGGTGGCTGGGATCGTGTTCGCCCCCAGCCCCGACCGCTTAGGAGTCGCGTGGGAATGCGTTGACCGATTCATCGAACCGGGGTGGCTGGGGTCGTGTTCGACCCCAGCCCCGACCGAGACGGCGACGGAGGGGACAGGGGTCGGCTCGATCCAAGCCATCCGCCGTCCGAGGCCGAAAACACCGGGGTCTCGTGCCAGACCCCAGCCCGCCAACAGGCGTCTTTCCACCGGAAAGGGATCAGGGGATTCTGGCGCATCGCCTTAGCCGCGAGAGGCGGTCTCCCGACGCATTCGGGCGTTCGACTGGTAGATCGCCTTGCGGAGGCGATTCAGGCCGCCAATGGGCCGGTGCGCTTCCAACGAATGCCAGGGGTTAAACGACATGGCCTCGACCGATTGCTGGAACGCGATCGCCTCCTTCGTCGTCAGATCGACCGGCTCGATGATCAGGGTGGCGACAGTGACCGGCTGGGAATCTGACTCCTTCCACTCGACGGTCGGATCCTCGACCGGCATCGCCTGGGGAGCCTTCTGGAACTGCACCTTGAAGTCGAACCGAGCCTCGCGCGTCCGGAGATGTTCCGCCAGGGCCTTCCAGAGGAGGTCGGCGGACGACTCACCGCCCCGCTCGGTCGGCGGGAGCCCCTCGAAATTGATTGGTTGAGGGACTGCCATGAACTTGATCGCCCGAGGTCCCAGCCGGTACGCCGACATACTCCAGTATGGCTCGATCAATGGGCTTCGGCTCGTCCGCTTGATCTTCCGGCCGATATTCCAGAACTGCGAGAAGCGCCAGGGTATGAAGAACGCTAGTTGTGCCATGGTGTTCCCTTTTGGGCCGAACTTGCTCATGAAAAACCGCTTCAGCGCCGTGAACTTCCGATACTGCCGGACGTCTCGGAACGCAAAAACAGGAAAGTTAATCATGATAAAGTCCTGGCTATCGTGGTCGTCTTCCTCGTCGAGCAGCCGGGGGCCCTCGACGCCAAGGACCTTGATCGCCATGCCTCTGGCATCCTTCTTGGCGTCGGACTGCCGCCGGCCGACGCCGTTGGAGAACCGAACGATTGCCTCGTAGGTTCTCGTCGACTCAAAGATTCCGAACCGGGTCTCGGCCGGCCGGTCCGGGTCGACGACGAGGCGAGCCCGGACGCCGCCCGTCCCTTTGGCATGCTGACCTCGGAGGACCGGGCCATCGCTCAGGCGGAGAATCTCGTCGCTCAGGCGGATCGTCTCGGCGATGTCCTCCGCCTCTCCGGGAGGCGGATATTCCCGATCGAGTTCCTTCCACTCGGCTCGCTGACTCATAAGTCGTTCCTTTGAAGAAAGGGTTGGGCCGCATTCCGGATGCCAGAGCACGACCGGCCCCGCATCGAAAGCAAGGCGTCGCGAGCCTATCGATAGCTTGATGCCATTGCAATATGCGGTAGGATCAGAAACTGAATTTCATCGGCGCGTTGTCTCGTTGGATTCGCCGTTCGGACCGATCCCAACCGTTGGCGGACGACTCGCCGCGCGTTCGATCCTCTGTGGCTGGGACGGCGCCGCTGGGTGTCTCTGGTCTCGCTTCGAGACCACAGGCATAGGGTCGTCAAACCGCCGGGGTGCCTGGGGTCGTGTCGACCCCATCGACGTCAGTCACCGCGTGAGGGGGTGCCTGAGGTCGTGTCGACCCCAGCGATGTTCAAGACCACCCGATCGAAGTGAGTGAGCAGGCCGTGAGGGTGCCTGGGGTCGTGTCGACCCCAGCGATGTTCAAGACCACCCGATCGAAGTGAGTGAGCAGGCCGTGAGGGTGCCTGGGGTCGTGTCGACCCCAGCGATGTTCAAGGCTGGTCGTGGTCCTGGCCTCACCTGCCCGGAATCGGGAGGAGCGGGCGCCCCATGGCCGGGCTTAAGCGTTGGGTGTATCCAGCGATTGGACCAGTTCCTGGAAGTCGGGCCGAGATCGGATCGGGTCCAGCGGCGGGTCGTGCTCGAACCGGGATCGGCTCCCATATCCGGCCGCCGCCGCGTCCTTCAGCAGGCGAATGGCCTCATCGGCCGACTCGCGACTGGCGGCGCGCTCGGCGTCGGAGAGCGCCTCGGCAGACTTCCCGGCTCCGATCAGCCCGGACTTCATCGACTTCAAGCAAGCCTTGAAGTAGATGTCCTCCGGGCCTTTCGGCGGGATGCCCTCGTAGAGCGATTCGGCCTCATTGATCGCCCGCAGCGCCTCGGCGGGCTCGGCCGCCAGGTTCTTCACGCGGGCCAGGTGGTAATGGCTGCGTGCGAGATCGCCGCGGTACTCGATGTTCAGCGGCTGGTCGGCAAGCAGCGCCTCGCGAATCGCCCGCCCGCGTTCGACCACCGCCAATCCCGCTTCGATCTGGCCCGACCGGGCCCTGGCCAGACCCAGGTTATTCAGGCTGCGGGCGACCTCGGCGCGGTAGAAGAGATCACTCGGCAGGATCGTTTGCAGCCGATCGTACAGCGACACGTCCTCCTCATAATCGCGGATCGCCTCGTCGAGCCGGCCCTCCGCCTCGTGCAAGTTGCCTAGCGTCATGACGGTCGCGGCGAGTTGCCCCGTGATCCAGGCGCGATCTCTTGGGATCTTCGCGATCGACCTGGGGTCGAAGATCTGGAGTTGAAGCGCGCGAGCCTCCTCCAGGAGGCGACGCCCTTCCTCGCTCTTCCCCATATCGAACAGGAGGCGCCCCAGGTCGGCCTTCACGAGGGCGACTTCCTGGCGGTACACGACCTCGGGCCGCAGCTCTTCGTAGAGAGCCAGCGACTCGCGGAGCGAGCGCATCGCATCCGAAGGATGGCCCGCCAAGCGCTGGAGGTTTCCCAGCGCATTCAACGCCCTGGCGAGCTGCGAGTCGCGGATTGGAGCGAAGGCCGGGTGCGTCTGGATCGTCTCGATGATCCGTTGGCGTGTCCGGATGGCCTCGTCCCGGTCGCCAAGCAGCGCGAGCAGGCTGGCGATTCGATCGAGGCCCGTGACGATGCCGTTGGCGGCGTTGTAGTCCTGGGCGCGGCGCGGGTCGGTGAGGAAGGCCACCTGCGTTTCGTAGAAATCGCGGGCCGTGCGGAGCAAGCGGTCGCGGAGCTCCTTCAGCTCCGGTCGGCGGAGGATCACATCCTCGGTGATCCCGGCGTAGAAGGCCCCAATGGCCCGGCTCGCCTGGGCCGAGTAATCGCTGGCATCGCCCAGGGCGATGGATTCGCGTTCGAGCGCGTGTTGGAGCGCGCGGTTCGCTCGTTCCTGCTGAAACGCGAGCGCCGCCAGGCCGGCGACCGCGACCACGAGGGCCGTCACGCCCGCGATCACCCCCGTCCGGTGACGCCCCACCCAGCGGCGCGCCCGGGTTGTCCAGGGCTCCGACCAGGCCGAGACCGGTTCGTCAACCAGCCAGCGCTTCACGTCGTCGGCCAGCGCGGCGGCCGATTCATAACGGGCCTCCGGAACCTTCGCCATCGCCTTCAGGCAGACAGCCTCCAGGGCCCTCGGCGCATCCAGGTTGATCCGGCGAGGCGGCGTCGGCGATTCCTCGCGCACCTTCCGCAGCACCTCGCGGCTGGTCGAGCCTTCGAACGGGGCCTTGCCCGTGAGGATCGCGTAGAGGATCGCCCCCAGGCCGTAGATGTCCGTCGCCCGTCCAATCCGGTCGAGCCGGCCCTCGGCCTGCTCGGGAGCCATGTACGCGGGCGTGCCAAGAACCTGCCCCGCCGCCGTCAAGCCCTCGACGTCGGACCTGGCCTCCTCGCCCCAGGGCGTCGTGGCCGTCGGGTCGTGCAAGTCGACATCGCTGTCCTTTCCCCCGGCGCCGGCGGAACGATCGACCAGCTTCGCGAGCCCCCAGTCCAGCAGGATCACTTCGCCGAACGCACCCAGCACGATGTTCTGGCCCTTGAGATCGCGGTGGATCACCCCTTTGGAATGCGCGAAGGCCACCGTGTGGCACACGCCGAGGAACGCCTGCAACAGCTCCAGCCACTCGCCCCGGCCGGCCCGTTTCGAAGCACGATCGCGGTGGTAGCTGGCCACCGCTTCCGACAGCGTCCGGCCCCGGATGAACCGCATCGTATAGTACGGCCGGGCGTTCGCATGGCCCGCATCGACCTGCGCCAGCTCGTAAACCGGCACAACGCCCGGGTGGTCGAGCTGGCCCGTGATCTTCGCCTCCAGCAAAAACCGGCGGCGTGAGACGTCATCGCCCAGGAGTTCCGGCCGCAGCTCCTTCAGCGCCACTTCCCGATCGAGTTCGGCGTCGCGGGCCAGCCAGACCTGACCAATCCCGCCTTTGGCATGCAGGGTCGTCAGGGTGTAACGGTCGACGCTCCCGGCTGGCACGTGGCCGATCGTCGAGAGATACTCATACCCCCCGGGCGTGGGTATCGCCTCGGTCAACCCGGCCAGGCTCCGCTGCACGTCCTCATCCTCGACCGCCGATCGAACGCTCGCGACCGTCTTCAGAACCTCCGCCGATCCCGCCGCCGCGGCTCGAAGCCCCTCGCCCGCGTCGCCGCCATGCTTCCGGAGCCTGCGCTC
>CAZRGV010000145.1:12576-13823 GCA_964599655.1 uncultured Isosphaeraceae bacterium
GACGGAGATCCAGCCTCGATCGACCAGCAATTCCCCCATGGTTCGCTCTTTCCGAGACGCCCAGCCCGTGCAAGCCTCCACGAACTGGGCCGAATCGATCAACTCGCTCTGAAGCGCCAGCACGACCAACAGCAGGTTCTTGTCCGCGGCCTCGAAGCTCATAAACAGTCCTTGCTGATGAGACAGGGTCATCCGGAATCGCCTGGAAGGCCCTTTTCTTGCAGGATGGGCACGGCCCACCGAACTCCTTGCGGCACTGAAAGTCGGTGATCGGGGCCGACCTCGCGAACGACAACAGATCCCGGCGATTCCGGAGAAACGCGGCCACGATCGTTGATCATGCGCCAGGACAGGACGTTCCCGGAAAACGACCGCCGCGGTTGGACTCGATGGCAGCCGAGGGTGG
This sequence comes from uncultured Isosphaeraceae bacterium, assembly GCA_964599655.1. Classification (GTDB taxonomy): domain Bacteria; phylum Planctomycetota; class Planctomycetia; order Isosphaerales; family Isosphaeraceae; genus CAZRGV01. Next base: position 12,983 of record CAZRGV010000145.1, read on the forward strand.
GGCGGTTGGACTCTTTTCTGGATGCCACCCGCCGCGCCAACTTCATCAACGCACGAAGAGCGTGTAGGTTTCCTCGAAGTCGAAGCCGAATCCAGGCGGCCCGCCGATGGCCGCGCCGGCGGCATGGTTCCAGTTGTCGAGCAGCGGATCGTAAAATCTTGTCCCCGGCGCCACGGCGAACGTGTTGGAATCACCACCCGGTGGTGTCCATAACACTTGGAACCGAATCGGGGGCAGGTCCGCCGGGTTGCGATCCCCAACATTGAAGGCGGACGTGCCCAGGGCCAGGTCGGACAGCGAAGACCCGCGCGGCCGCGCCGAGGCCGACAGCACGTTCCCACCTCGGGCCATCGAGGGCCGGTCGGCGGCATTGACCGCAAAAACAAATAGGAATCGCAAGGAAGCGAACCATCGGACGCCGACTCGACGATCAGACCCGCACATGACGATCCTCCTCGTCGGCGACTCTCACTCACGGGATCGGCGGGAGTGACATCCCGACGGCAACGCCCGTGTGACTCCCTATCCGAACGCCCCAACGCGAAGCGATGATTGCCTTCGATAAGTTCGCGAATGTCAAGTTCCGCGATAGGATTATCCCATCGGAAACCTGGTTTACCAGCCGAAACCGTTTTTCTTCGACCCGAGTCCCCTGCCCCTTCCGCCGACCCTTGGCGGGTGCCCCGCACCGCGCAACGAGCAACAGGGTCTACCCTCGGGAGCCTTGGCGTCGTCGTGGCGGAAGACGCTCCAGGGGTGTTTATTGACCCTCATCCGGACAATGTCCGTTCCCGGAGTGGGAGCTTGGCCTGGTCGAAGAACGACTGTTTCCTCTTGGGAT
>CAZRGV010000146.1:0-7730 GCA_964599655.1 uncultured Isosphaeraceae bacterium
ACCCATTCCGAAGGAACGCCGCCGAACCGGGCGCTGCAGCGGACCCCGGCCACGGCGGGTGGCACTGGTGGCTGGTCCACCAGTGCGACGGGCCCGTCGCAGACACTGGCGGGCGAGCCGCCAGTGGCACCCATTCCGAAGGAACGCCGCCGAACCGGGCGCTGCAGCGGACCCCGGCCACGGCGGGTGGCACTGGTGGCTGGTCCACCAGTGCGACGGGCCCGTCGCAGACACTGGCGGGCGAGCCGCCAGTGGCACCCATTCCGAAGGAACGCCGCCGAACCGGGCGCTGCAGCGGACCCCGGCCACGGGCCGCGCGTGCTATCCTGTCGTCGCTCTGTGATCCGTGGCCGGGTCCGCTGAGCTTGGTTGATAGAAGGACGCGACTCCGCGATGCCTTGCTCGGCGTCAAGGCCGTTGTCAGAGAGCGGCCGGAGCCGGGCGAAGGCGTCCCGGATCGTCGTGAATCGTTGCGTCCAGGTCAGCCTTGGTCGCGGAGAGGATCTCTTCTGTCTCTCGTCAGCGGCCCGGAATGACGCCCGTCGAGAGCCGGCCTTTCTCACTTCTGGGAGACCGGTCCCTCACATCGATCGCGTCGTCCGTGGTATCGTGAGTCGGGGTCCGTTGCCTCGACGGGTCGGAGCGCGACCGGTCGCCGTAGACCTTCCTTGGCGTTCGCCGACCCGATGTCCACTGGAGCGTGGTTCTGGAGATGTGGCCTTCCCGTAACCGCCCGAGAATCGTCGGGCTGCTGACCTTGCTCGTCTTGCTCGCGGGTTGCTCGCGGCGTGATTCTTATCCCAGTCGGCCGATCGTACTGATCTGCCCGTGGGCGGCCGGGGGCGGGACGGACCGCGTCTCGAGACAGGTTGCCGTCCTGCTGGAGCAGGAAATCGGCGTGCCGGTCAACGTCATCAACGCCACCGGTGGCTCGGGCGTAACGGGCCACACCCGAGGCGCCCTGGCCCGTCCCGACGGCTACACGATGACGATGATCACCGTCGAGCTGAACATGCTCCACTGGCGCGGCTTGACGAATATCAGCTACCACCAATTCCAGCCATTGTTGCAGCTCAATCGCGACGACGCGGCCCTTTTCGTCCGTGCCGATGCGCCCTGGTCGTCGCTGGCCGACCTGGAACGTGCCATCCGCGAACAGCCCAGAACCCTGAAAGCGTCGGGCACCGCGCAGGGCGGGATCTGGCATGTGAGCGTCGCTGGCTGGCTCGATGCCATCGGACTTCGCGCGGACGATGTCACCTGGATCTCGATCAACGGGGCTGGACCGTCGCTCCAGGAATTGCTCTCCGGCGGTATCGCCATGGTCTGTTGCTCGTTGCCCGAGGCGCAGACGTTGCTCGAAGCCGGCGAGGTCCGCTGCCTTGGCGTGATGGCCGACCGTCGCGTGCCGGCCTTCCCCAACGTGCCGACGTTCCGTGAACAGCAATACAACTGGTCGATTGGTGGATGGCGAGGGCTTGCCTTGCCGCCCGGCGTGCCGGCCGATCGATTCCAGGCGCTCCTCGCGGCTCTGGAGCGTGTGGTGCGTGGCGAAGCCTATCGTCAGTTCATGGACACCAACGGGTTCAACTCCTCGATCCTCGAACCAGCGGAGTTCGCCGCGTCGCTGGCCGACGACGACGCGAAGTTCCGCGAGATCCTGACCAGCGACGCCTTCCAGTCCGTCCGCACGGCCCGCTATGGCCCCTATGTCTTCCCGACACTGCTGGGTCTCGCCCTTGGACTTGTCTTCCTGGTAATTCTCATTCGGGGCGGCTGGAAACGGTCTGAGGGCGAGCCAAGGACGAACGCGGTCGCCTTCCGTCGCATCGCGATGGTCATCGGTTGGATCATCCTGTTCCTGCTTCTTCTAGATGTCGTGGGCTACGTGATCACGGGGACGCTTCTCCTGCTGGCGATGCTCCTGTTTCTCCGGGTGCGATGGCCGCTGGCCCTCGCCCTGTCACTCTTGATCGTGCCGCTGTCGTATCAGGTCTTCGCGGTTGGCCTGCGGGTGCCGTTACCCTGGGGCTGGCTCGGCTGGTGAGGCGGATTGTTCATGGACCCCGCGATTGTCACTGCGGCTGGACAGGTCTTCCTCGATCCCTGGCTATGGCTGATCGTTCTCGCGTCGGCGGCCTACGGGATTTTCATCGGCGCCGTGCCGGGCCTGACGGCCACCATGGCCATGGCCTTGATGGTCCCGTTGACCTACTGGCTCGACCCGGTGCCGGCCCTGGCGGCGATCGTCACGATGGAAGCCTGCGCCATCTTCGCGGGCGACATCCCCTCGGCGTTGCTTCGCATGCCCGGCACTCCCGCCTCGGCCGCCTACACCGAAGACGCGTATGGCCTGACTCGTCGCGGGCAGCCCGAGCGAGCGATGGGCGTGGCCCTGGTCTCGAGCATCGTGGGCGGGCTCTTCGGTGCTCTGATCCTGATCACGCTCGGCTATCAGCTCGCCCGCGCCGCAGCCTGGTTCAGCACAGTCGAATACTTCTGGCTTTATCTGCTGGGTCTGAGCTGCGCAGTCGTTATCGCCCAGGAGTCGCTCGCGAAGGGGCTCTTCGGCCTGCTCCTGGGGCTCTTGCTCTCAACGGTTGGCCTGAGCGCCGTCCACGCGAAGGCTCGGTTCACGTTTGGACTACCCGAATTGTATCAGGGGATTGATTTCATCCCGGCCATGATCGGTCTGTTCGGGCTCTCGGAAGTGCTCAAGAACCTGATCTCGCTGGACGGGGAACCCGAGAGCGTAACACCGCCCCTGCCCTCGTCGCATGCCCCTTGGCGGCGATGGATGGCCTCAACCGTCTCGGAACCGGCGCGGCTGATGTGGTCTCGCCCCTGGGCCTCGATCCGCTCGGGCCTGATCGGCACGGCCATCGGTATCCTGCCGGGCGCCGGGGCCGACATCGCAAGCTGGGTCACGCTCGCCGTCACTCGTCGCACCCAGAAGGGTCGCGCGGCCGAGGAATCGGCGGCCGTCGAGCGGCTCTGTGACGCTGGCAACGCCAACAACGCCGCCCTGGCCGGGGCATGGATTCCAGCGCTTGTCTTCGGCATCCCGGGCGACTCGGTGACAGCGATCGTGCTCGGGGTCCTCCTGATGAAGAATATCAAGCCCGGACCCGAGATCTTCACGAAGCAGACAACCCTGGTTTACGCTCTTTATCTCCTGTTCATCCTCGCCAACCTTGTCCTGTTGCCCGTCGGACTGCTGGCGATCAAGGCAGGTGGATACGTCGTGCGGGTGCCGAGGCGCGTGCTCATACCGGTGATTCTGCTCACTTGCGTGCTCGGAGCCTATGCCATCAACGGCAGCGCCTTCGATGTTTGGGTCATGCTAGGCATGGGTCTGCTTGGGTTCTTGCTGGAGCGTCGGCGCGTTCCGCTCGGGCCGGTCGTGCTGGGAATCATCCTGGGCGGGCCGCTGGAAGAGCGGTTCATCCAGACCCTCACCGGCGCTGGCGGCTCGCCTCTGGCGTTCTTTGATCGGCCCCTTTCCGCGCTGCTGGGAATTCTCTGCATCGGCCTCTGGCTCACGATCTTCGTCCTGGCCGCTCTCCGAATGCGCCCGGGCTTGCCCCATGAGGCGACCCCCGAGGTTCCCTCCACCGCGGCGAAAAGCTGAACCGATCAAGGTTTGACGATCGTCCCATCACGACGTCGGACGTTGCCCCAGTTCAGGTCGAACGGCGGGTCGTCGTCGATCGGGAACTTCGCCGCTAACGCCTCGTCGAGGTCGATCCCAAGGCCGGGACGGTCGTTCGCGAGGTAGTAGCCGTCCTTGAGTTCGGGACAGCCGGGGAAGACGTCGCGCTCGGCCTGGTTGAAGGCGCGAGCCTCCTGGATCCCGAAGTTCGGCACGACAAGGTCCAGGTGGACGTTCGCCGCGTGGCCGACGGGCGAAACATCACCCGGGCCGTGCCAGGCGGTGCGGACGCCAAAGAACTCGCAGAGCGTGGCCAGCTTGTGGGCCGCGGTCAGGCCGCCCGCCTGTGAGATATGCACGCGAATAAAATCGATCAGTTGATTTTTGATCAAGGGAAGCCACTCGTTCGGATTGTTGAACAGCTCACCCATCGCGATTGGCGTCGAGGTCTGTCGTCGGAGCTGCTCAAAATAGCCGAGGTCTTCTGGGCTGAACGGATCTTCGAGGAAGAACGGGCGGTAGGGCTCCAGGTCCTTCGCCAACTGGACGGCCAGGATCGGCGGCACTCGCTCGTGAACGTCGTGCAGCAGCTCCACCTCGTCGCCGATCTGTTTGCGCAGGTGCTCGAACAACCGGGGAATCCGCCTCACATAAGGGCCTGGCTCCCACGTCGAACCGGCGTTGCGACGCTCACGGCCCCCCATGCTATACGCTTCGTAGCCCGGCACGCCGATCTGCACGCGAACGTGCCGATAGCCCTGTTCCAGAAAGCCGCGGACCTGTTCCTCAACCTCCTCGAAGGTGTTCCCTCGGGCATGCCGGTACGTATCCACCACCTCACGGCACTTGCCCCCGAGGAGTTGATAGACGGGCAAGTCGGCGACCTTGCCAAGGATGTCCCAGAGTGCGATATCCACACCGCTCAGGGCGTTGTTCAGGACGGGCCCGTTGCGCCAGTAGGAACTGACGTAGGACGAGGCCCAGAGGTCGCCGATCCGGAGCGGGTCTTTGCCGATCAGGAAGGGGCGCAGGTACTGGTCGATGGCTGTTTGCACGACGCGGGGGCGCTGCGTGAAGGTGGCGCAGCCCAGGCCGTAAAGGCCTGGCTCGTCGGTGAGGACCTTGACCACGACGAGGCGGATTCCGGCCGGCGCGGTGAGGATCGTGCGGACGTCGGTGATCTTCCGCTTCGGCAGCGACTTCCCCGACGCAGCCGCGGCGGGTGGATCGTCGTCCGCGCCGGCCTTGTGGTCGGAGAGCCGCGAGAGTCCTAACAATCCGGCGCCGAGGGCGCCCGTCTTGAGCCAGGTGCGCCTGTCCATTTTTCGATGGAACTCCTTCGATCGAGGTCGCGACGCCGCGGACTACCAGTCCACCACGGAGCCGTCGTCGAGGTCGTACGTCTCTCGGTTCTTCCAGTCGTGGCCGATCTTGTCGGCCAGTGCGTCCTCATCCAGCTCGACGCCCAGGCCCGGCCCGCGCGGCAGGTCGATGTAACCGTCCACGACGCGGAAGGGCGACTTGATGTAGCCGTCGCCGAGGCTGACCTGCTCCTGGCAGAGGAAATTCGGGATCGAGGCCGCAAGCTGAAGTCCTGCGGCAAGCGAGATCGGCCCGAGCGGGTTATGAGGCGCGACTGCGGCGTAATACGATTCGGCCATTCCGGCGATCAGGCGAACCTCGGTGATCCCGCCGGCGTGGCAGAGATCTGGCTGGAGGATCGAGGCGGCTTTTTTCTCCAGGATCTCGCGGAAGCCCCACTTGGTGAAGATCCGCTCGCCCGTGGCGATCGGCAGGTGGGTGCCACGGGCGATCTCGGCCATCACGTCCACGTTTTGGCACTGCACGGGTTCTTCAATGAACATCGGTTGGTGCGGCTCCAGCGCCTTGATCAAGACCTTGGCGGTCTGCGGACTGATCGCGCCGTGGAAGTCGATGCCGATGTCCACATCCTGGCCGGCCGCCTCTCGCAAGGCCGCGAACCGCTCGGCGGCCCTCCCCACGAACGCGGGCGTCTCGATGATCCTGGCCGGCCGCTCCTTCGAGACCCCTGTCTTGAACGACCGAAACCCCTCGCCGATCCGCCGTTTCACGTCCTCGGGCGACCGCACATGGGCGTAGACCCGCACCCGAGATCGGGTCGGCCCGCCCAAGAGCTCATAAACCGGCACGCCGAGCGCCTTCCCCTTGATGTCCCACAGGGCCTGGTCGATCCCGCTCAAGGCGCTCGTGAGCACGGGGCCGCCTCGGTAGAAGGCATGGCGGTACATCGCCTGCCAGTGATGGACGACCGCCCTCGGGTCCTTGCCGATGAGATAGTCAGCCAGCTCCTCGACCGCCGTGGCCACTGTCTTCGACCGGCCCTCGACGATCGGTTCGCCCAGACCAACGATCCCGGCGTCGGTGTGGATCTTCAAGAAAAGCCAACGCGGCTTGACCGGAATCGTCTCGACCTTCGTGATTCGCAATCGTTCCCCCGCGCCGACGAGCTTCGCGGCCTGCTCTCGACCGGATCTCCCTTCGCCGGGATCGGGCGGACTGTAGTCGTCCCCTTGCCCCACGCGTTGCGAGAGCGCGTAGGTCACGGCCGATCCTCCGGCCGCGCCGAGCAAGGAAAGGAAGAAGGCCCGTCGATGCGGGAAGAGCGTTCGAAGGGAATTCATGGTCGTTTTTCCTCCCCATCCGTCGAGCCGCCCACGGGCAGGTACCGTTCGAACCAGGCCACCATCTCGGCCTTCATCTCCGGCAGGTATTCGTGGCCGGTTCCCTCGTACACCACGCTTCGGAAACGCTCGGGTTGGCCGTAAAGCGAGTAGAGCGCCCCGAGTTTCCGCTCCAGGACCTCGATACCGTCGAGCGGCGCTCCACCGTCCTCGTCTCCCGAGAGCATGAGCATCGGCCTCGGGGCGACCAGGGCGTAGATCGCCTCCGTGTCGAAGTGGGTCAGCACCGCAGGCACGAAGTAGTAGATTCCGTGGCGTCGCAGGTCGCCGTGCGCAATCAGTTCGGAATAGCGGGTGAAGCAGGCGACGCCCACGATGGCCTTGACCCGGTCGTCGATCGCCGCCAGCCACCAGGCGCGGGTGCAGCCCATGCTCATACCGGTGGCCCCAATCCGCTCGTGATCGACCTCTGGACGGCTCTGGAGGTAGTCGAGAAGGCATTGCTCGTCGCGAAGCATCATGCCCCAGAGTGTCCGGCCGAGCCAGAGGTTGAGCTTGAAGAGGCTCTCCTCCTGTCCCCTCTTGTCGCGGTCGTTCGACCCGCCGGGCCCCTTCCCGATCCGATCGCCGTTGAAGTAGGCGTCGATGGCCGCCACAACGTACCCCTTGCGAGCCAGCATCGGCCCGACGTACTGACTATTGCTCTGCTCGGTGCAGACACTTTCCTTCGAGCTGCCGTGCCCATGAAGCGCGATGATCGCCGGCGCTGGCCGCTTGAGCCCCTTCGGGATCAGCAAGATGCCCGGCACAACCATGTCCACGCCGTTATGGAAGCGGAACCGCTCCAGGATGTAGCCGTCGTGCTCCTCGCGAGAGACCACCTCGACCCGGGTCGGGTCTGGGCGAGGGGGCATCTCGCCGAGCAGTCGGAGAAGGATCGCGCGGGTCTTCGGCCGATCGGCCTCTTGCCAACGTTGCAGGTCGGTCGGGACCGTCCAGTCGGGCAACTTGATCTCGCGGAACGACTCGGGCACGACTTCCCAAGGCTTGCCAGACGTATCACCGCCCTTGGCCGATGCGGGCTTGACCCGGACCTGGGCTGTTGCCGTCGATACGAGTGGCGACAGCGACAACGCGAGCAGCAATACGGCCACGCACGAATGACGCATGGGCGATCCTCCCGGTTGTGGTTGTGCGACGCGGGCCAGGGACGGTCTCACTGGGACCGCCCCGGTCCTCGTCTCCTGGGCCTGAGGATACACGCCCGGAACGCCTCGATCATCCCCCCGCCAAATGGATGAGCGATCGGGGGCTCAAGCCCCGAGCGCCGCCCTCGTACGCTGGACGAGCGCGTTGTCCCGGTCTCCGGAGCCGGGCAGGAGAAAGAGACTGCTCGCCAGATAACGGTCGCGCCA
>CAZRGV010000146.1:7740-8745 GCA_964599655.1 uncultured Isosphaeraceae bacterium
GTAGTAATCCTCCAGCGCCGCCGAGCTGTACTTGTAGTCGTGCGCGTCATTGCCCTTGAGGAAGACCAGCCGACGCGCGGCGTCGATCAGGTTTTTTGGGTCGCCTCCGGAGCGGAGGTAGGCCAGCGTCTTGCGGGCGGCCTTCATGCGGTCGCTGTTGACCTCGGCGAAGATCTCCTCAATGGCCCCGGCACCCTTCTCCGAGGGGCTCTCCGGTTCCAGGCTCCCGAGGCTCATGTCCTGGACTTTACCCCGCCCGACCATCGCTTGCCGGAACATCGGCAGGAATGCGGCATTCTGGAGCATCAGCAGCCGCCGCGTCAGGTCGTCGCTGCTGGCCTGGTAGGCGAAGTGAAGCGCGTTTGTCGAAGTGCCGGCGTGCAGCGACACGATCCCCGGCTGCCTCAGGATCAACTCTCCGGCCCCATCGAGCAACGCGTCCCAGATCGACTGGGGAGCCACGCCTCGGTTGAGCAGCTCGACAACCTTCTCGGGCGCCTCCTGCTCGCTGCCGCCGTGCAAGACTTCCAGCAACTCGGCCGTGGCGTCGGAGTTCACGTCACCGCCCTTCCAGCCCTCATTGATCCGAGCGGCTCGCTCCTGGTTCTGTCGCCAGGGGCGATCGGCCGGATCGTCACGGTCGGCCGGATTACCGTCCTCGTGCATCAACAGGGCATACGCCAGCGACCGCAGGATCGGCTCGGCATGCTGGTAGCCAATGCACTGGAGCGTCCGATAACTATTGGACACATAAATCGCCTTGTGCCCAATTGAACGGAAATCCCTGGCGCCGAAGCGGAAGAACAGCTCGTAGATGTCGTTCATCCCGTCCGTACGAGCCAGGGCGGCGACGGCGGCATCCGCGGCCCCTTCGTCCCATGTCTCCATCGCGTCGATGAACGCCTGCCGGGCCTTGCGAGCCGGTGGCACGGCCGACTCCTTCACCGGGGCCATCGTCCAGCCGCGTGCGCGGCAACAGGATGACGAACTCCTCGCCGCCGGTGC
>CAZRGV010000146.1:8755-11707 GCA_964599655.1 uncultured Isosphaeraceae bacterium
TCCAGCCGCGTTCGCGCTCGTCCTCGGCCTGCGACGACTTGAAGTAATCCAGAGCCCAGAAGATCGGCAGCCATCGGTCGGAGTCCGGCGAGTTGAGGCTGGCCAGGTGGGCCGAGTTCACGACGAGAACCGCATGGAACTTGAAGCCGACGTTCGGCCTCGGTTCAACGTTGCGAACACCGGCGAGCAGCAGGGCTGCGAGGATCTCGCGGTAGCCGGTCCCCCGTCGAATTCGGGACGCGACCTCCTCCAGCAAGCGATCGCGGGGGGTCTCCTCCAAGAGTCTCACCAGCGGCTCGATCTCGGGCTGGAGGCGGACAACGTTCGGGTCAAGCCGTGCCTCCTCGGCCGACACCGGCCGCAATCTCGAGAGAAACGCCAGGTCGCCAAGGCCCATCAGCGTGCCGCCCACCGCAGCCGACTTGAGCAAGCGGCGACGATCGAAGCGCGGAATCATGATCGGTCCTCCCTGGTGCAGGTGCCACAGACATGTTGCGCGATCGATTATCACGCGCCGAACGCGGGAAGATAACCCCATGGCGTCCCAATCGGACGTTTCAGAATGACGATCGATAGAGCGATCAACCGAGAAATTCTTCGAACAATAACACAGTCGAACCCTGATTTTCGTGACTCTCACTCTTCCGCGCTACGACGACCCATCCGCTCGGCGTTGGGTCCGGGCATCTGAGCATCCACCTCCTTCCGCCACGAGCGCAGGCGATCGCGAAGCCGACGGGCCACCTCAGGATGTTGCGCCGCCAGGTCCGTTTGCTCGGCGAGATCCTTGGCCAGGTCGTAAAGCTCGACGTGGTCGTCCTCGAAGTATTCCAGCAGCTTCCAGTGGCCGGAGCGCATCGCGCCAACGGGAGTCGTCGTGGGGTAGTAGTGTGGAAAGTGCCAGAACAGACCCTCGCGCCCCAGCCGGGCGCGAGGGTTTTCTAGCAGCGCCGCGAGGCTCACGCCGTCGGTCTTCTGGTCGTGTTCGAGTCCCGACATCTCGAGGATCGTCGGGAAGAGATCCATCGTGATGACGGGTTCGTGGGCAATGGCGCCGGCCGGGGTGTGACCGGGCCATCGGACGATCAAGGGGACCCGGATCCCCCCTTCGTACAGCGAACCCTTGCCGGATCGTAGCGGATGATTCGACGTCACCGGCTCACCTCGAAACGCGTTGATATATCCGCCGTTGTCCGAGGCGAAGATCACGATCGTCTCCTCGGCGATCCCTCGTTCCTCGAGCCGCTTGAGAACACGGCCGACGCTCTCATCGAGGCTCTGGATCATCGCGGCGTAGGTCGCGTTCCGGTGATGCAGCCCTGGCTTGAGCCTGCGGCGGTAGCGTTCCACGAGCGGGGCCTTGGCCTCGATCGGCGTGTGGACGGCGTGGTGGGCCAGGTACAAAAAGAAGGGTTGATCCCCCGCGCGATCGATGACCTTCAAAGCCTCGTCGGTTAGCCGGTCGGTCAGGTACTCGCCGGGCTCGCCCCATTCCAGGTGGGGAACGTACCGGATCTCGTCCTCGGTCGAACCCCGACCGCGATAGGGAAAAAAGTGTGTGGCGGGGGCGCCCCAGAAGGTGCCGCCGATGTTGATGTCGAATCCCTGCGTCTCGGGGTAGTGCGTGGCTTGGCCAAGGTGCCACTTGCCGACGATCGCGGTCCGATAGCCTGCCGATCGGAGAACCTCGGCAATCGTGATTTCCCGATGCGGAAGATCCGCCACCGTGATCGGCGGGACCAGCGCCCGGTTGCGCGGAGGATTATGTGATGACTCGTACCAGGTGGTTAAATGAAGTCGGGCCGGGTGCTTGCCGGTCATCAACGCCGCTCGAGTCGGCGAGCAGACCGGAGCCGCATAGGCATCGGTGAATCGGACCCCTTGCCGTGCGAGCCGGTCGAGGTTGGGTGTCTCGTGAAGGTCGGCGCCGTAGCAACCCAGGTCGGCCCAGCCGAGGTCGTCGGCGAGAATCAGGACGATGTTCGGCTGGCGAAACCCGTCCAACGCTCGGGGTTCGCCAGCCTGGATGACCAGCCAGGAGGACAATCCGATCCAGAGAGCCAGACAAGTCACGCCTCGCCGAAATCCCATGGATGGGCTTCGGTGCGCGGAATCGGATCGATCCAGCATTGTCAACGGGATGTCCTCCTCGCGCAGCGACCACGCTTTCGACAATGGCTCAGAGGGACCAACCGTTCCGGAAATGGGGCATGAGGTACCGAGCGGCCTCCGGACAGTTGGTGACCTGCATCGTCTCCGCGTCGTAGTCGATTGCCTGTCCCAGTCGGACGGCGACGTTCCCGAGCAACATGCTCTCCGTCAGCACCGCGGCGTAGTCGAAGTTGGACATCGGCGCGGGGCCGCCACGGATCGCGCGAACCCACTCTCGCTTCTGGTTCAGGTCACGATTGTCCCCTTCCAAACGCTCGATCGTGGGTTCCGGGGGCTTGTAATCCGCGAACTGGCCGGTCGGCAGGAGAACCTGCTCCATCCCGTAGTCGCTCGGCGAGTAGATCGAGCCATGCTCTCCGACGAGCAACGAGCCGCTATCAACGGGCGTCCGGCCGTGGAAGAGTTCCGGGTCGGGCAGGTTTCGCTCACCGTCGCGGGCCCCCTCGTACCAGGTGAGTTTCACCGGCGGACGGTCACCCCGCGCCGGGAACTCGTAGGTGATGGTCGCCCAGGCCGGATAGGTCTCGTTATTGATCTCTCCGCTCCTGGCCGAGACGCGGTGGGGATAGCCGAGCTGGAGCGCCATGAACGGCAAGTTGGCCGTGTGGCAGGCCATGTCGCCTAGCGAGCCGGTCCCGAAGTCCCACCAGCCTCGCCAATCGTGCGGGTGATAGACGGGATTGTACGGTCGTTCGGGTGCCGGGCCCAGCCAAAGGTTCCAGTGGACGTGGTCAGGAACCGGCGGCGTTTCGGTCGGCCGGGCGACGATGTCGGGAAAGA
>CAZRGV010000146.1:11717-13804 GCA_964599655.1 uncultured Isosphaeraceae bacterium
CGTGGGTCTGGCCACAATGTCGGGTGCCTGCTTCCAATACTTGAACGGCCGGTTCGTCCAGACGTGGACCTCGCGCACCGGGCCGATCACGCCCGAGCGGATGATCTCCACGCCGCGGCGGAACCCGCTGTCGGCGGTCCCCTGGTTCCCCATCTGCGTGGCGACCTTGTTCTTCCGGGCCTCCTCCATCATCCGCCTCGCCTCGCCGACCGAGTGGGCCAGCGGCTTCTGGCAGTACACATGCTTGCCCCGCTTCATCGCCGCGATCGCGGCAACCGCGTGGGTGTGGTCGGGCGTGCTCACAACCACCGCGTCAATCTGCTTCTCCATCTCGTCGAGCAGCTTGCGGAAGTCGTGATACGTCTTCGCGCGGGGCAACTGCTCAGCCTTCTTCCCGAGGCGGCGATCATCGATGTCGCAGATCGCCACGACCTCACCGCACTGGGCGGCGTGGTCCGTGTCGCTGGAACCCTTGCCACCGACACCGATACAGGCGATACGGACTCGCTCGTTGGGTGAATCATCGGCGGCTCGCCCACGTCTCGAGACCGCCAGGAGACCGGCCGCCGTGGCGGTCGTGGTCATCAGAAAGTGACGACGATGGATGCGACGCGACATCGCAAGGACTCCTCAAGGGCTCAGGTTCAAGAGTGAGCGGAATGGAATGCCATCCTCGGCCGCCTTCAGCGCCCGACCAGGAGAGCGCTCCGACCTTACCACGCCCAAGCCGCCCAGGCCAGCAGATCGATCGACGCCGAGCGATTCGATCGGCAGATCATTGCGCCATCCAGCACCATCGCGCGGACAGGCGGAGGACCCTCATGGCCCCTTTTATGGTTGCACCACATCACCACCGAGGTCTTCCACCATCAGGGAGATCGAAAAATACGCTAAAAATTTTCTTGGCGGTACAACCAGATGTCGCCCCGCACGCTGGTTCCAAGCCGCTCCGAGTGGAGACAGGACAGAACCTGGCCACTGATCCGGCGGAACCAGAGGAAGGGATTTTGAAGCGCGGACCCGTGTGCTCGCCCCCGTGGCGGGCGAGTTCCGAACGGACTAGCCTCAGCACACCGGAGGAATCCATGATTCCGAAAAGGCGACGGTCGAGGCGGAGGCGCACGATCCTCCGCAGCCGCTCCTTGTAGCGGTCAAACAGGGCTGTGGGATCGGGTGAAGTGCCGTCCGCAGTGGTTGAGCCGTGAGGAAGACTTCAAATAATGGAGGGTCTCCACACGAGCCCCTTTAGCCGCTGTCGCCACGCTTCGGCAGAGGCCCCCTTGGATATCGCGAAGATCCGGTGACAGTTCCGATCGAGAGGCGGGTCTCGTCCCCCAAAACCAGAGAAGCCCCTGCGCGACCCATGGGCCCTATCAGACGGATCGCGCAGTGCGACTCAAGAACACTTACGAAATGGAATGCACAACACGAATCGCCCTATTTTGACGATGCCGCCTCCTTGCTGGGAGTCGAAGCCTTCGACGTACCACCGCGACGTGAGGCTCGGCGTTGTTCGAGCAATTTCCGCTGCGCATCGGTGAGCACAGCCTCGCATTCGGCCATCTCTTTCGCCGTGAGTTCTTCGATCTGACGTTTTAGCTCGGCGATCTGCCCCTGATACTTCTCCCGGACCGCGTAAACCGCCTCTTTCTGGTCGGGGGTCAGGCCAATTTGTCCGAAGTAGGGAGGGACTCGTCGCGCCGGGTTGTAGGTCCGTGCGGCCTTCGCGGGGGTCGCCGGCTTCGGTCCACCGGCCGGATCATCCTCTTGGGCCCAGAGGCACGCCGAGGCGAGCATCAGCACACTCAACGCCGACACCGAAAGCATGACGAAGCGCGCGTGTCGCAACATCGCCCAACACTCCTCGCGAGTCCGGTCAGGATATGGTCGCCCGTCCAAGGCTGGACCGCGCCACGACGACCAGCTTTCGACACCATCGACTCGCGATTACCGTTCATACATCAGCAATCCGTGACAGGCAAGGATAATCCACGAATCCTTGCAAAAGTGCGAGACGTGTGGCGTGCGCGTCACGCGCGCAAAAACGCCACCGCCCCCGCGCTCGTGGGAGGAGCGAGGGGGCGGTG
>CAZRGV010000147.1:0-12650 GCA_964599655.1 uncultured Isosphaeraceae bacterium
ACTGCCCGCCGGTGTCGCTGGAGTCGCGGCCCGATCACCTGTTTCGCAACGACGGTCACCGGTTCGTTGATGTGAGCCGGAAGGCCGGCATTGTCGATCGCGAGGGGCGAGGGCTCGGCGTGCTCGCGGCCGACCTCGACGACGACGGCCGGCTTGACCTGTTCGTCGCCAACGACATGTCGGCCAATCGGTTTTTCCACAACCGGGGTGAACTTTGTTTCGAGGAGCGCGGGGCGATTTCGGGCCTGTCCTCGAACGCGCAAGGAGGCTACCTGGCCGGCATGGGGATTGCCTGCGGCGATCTCGACGGCGACGGCCGGCTCGACCTGGCCGTGACCAACTTCCACGGCGAGTCGACGACGTTTTATCACAACCTCGGCGGCGGGCAGTTCGCCGACCACAGCGCGGCCGTCGGCATTCAGGCGCCGAGCCGTTATCGCCTCGGCTTTGGCGCGGCATTTCTCGACGCCAACAACGACGGCTGGCTCGACCTCCTGACCGTCAACGGCCATGTGGACGACCTCCGTCCGCTCGTTCCGTGGTCGATGCCGTCGCAGCTTTTTCAGGGGACGGCCGACGGCCGTTTGATCGACGTGTCCCACCGCGCCGGACGCGCGATCGGGGTCGCTCGGGTCGCTCGGGGGCTGGCCGTCGGCGACCTGGACAACGACGGCCGAGTCGACGCCGTGGTGATCTCGCACGACGATCCCCTGGCCTACTTTCACAACCAGACGAACGGATCAGGCCATTTTCTGATGCTCCAGCTTGAAGGCACGGCGTCGAATCGCGACGCGATCGGCACGACGGTGACCGTGGAGGCGGTCGGCCGTCGCTGGGTCGCGCAGCGGTTCGGAGGCGGCAGCTACCAGTCGTCGAGCGACCCGAGGCTGCATTTCGGGCTCGGCGAGGTCGATCGCGTGGAGCTGGTCGAGGTGAAATGGCCCTCGGGTCGTGTCGACCGGTATCGCGACCTCAGGGCCGATACCGGCTACCATCTTCGGGAAGGGCAGTCCGAGCCGTTGACGCTGCCCGGTTTCGGCGGCCGTTGAGAGCGCGCGGCACGAATCGGCCCTTCCTCGGTATGATGGCCCGGGACACCCGCGCGAACCGGAGCGGGTCGCGGCAGTCGAGGATCGGCCTCGGGTCGGAGAGATTGTGATGCTGCGGCGATGGCTCTGGATCGTGCTGGGCTTGGGCACGCTTGGTCCGTCGGCCTATTACGGATGGACCGCCTGGAGCCATCGGGTCTTGCTCAATCAGGCGCGCCGCGACGTCGAGGACGGGCGGTTCGCGGAGGCCAGGCCGGCGCTGGTTCGCCTGGCCTCTCAATGGCCCCGAGAGGCCGAGGTTTCCTACCTGCTCGGCATTTGCGAGCGGGAACTTGGCCGCCCCGACGAGGCGATGGCCGCGTGGTCCCACATCGCGATCGACTCGAACTACTCGAGCCGAGCGGCCGTGCTCCAGGCCCGGCTGGCGCTCGAACGCCACCGGTTCGCCGAGGCCGAGGCCATCTTGCCGCGCGCCCTCGACGTGCCAGGTCCGGAGGCGATCGAGGCCCGGCAGAGCCTCGCCCTGATCGACAAGCTCCAGGGACGTGTCGATGAGGTCGCTCGGCTCTTTCGAGACGGTTTCGACCGCATGCCGAACCCGGTCGCGACCCTCCGCGAACTCTGGGACCTGGAACAGGCCCCGTACCCCGTCGAACCGTCGCGACACGCCCTTGCGCAAGCCCATGACGCCGCGCCCGAGGACGACCGGGTCTGGCTCGGCCTGGCTCACCTCGCGACCCGAACCGGCGATTTCGCCGAGGCCGACCGCTGGCTGACCGCTTGCGAGAAAAAACGGCCCGACGACCCGGCCGTCTGGCTCGCTCGGATCGACTGGGCTCGCGCCTCCGGTGACGACGCCGAGGCGTATCGCGCTCTCGTGCACCTCAAGGACCACACGATGCCGCCCGAATGGGTGCTTCGGCTGGGCATCTGGTTCGCCTCGCGACGGGGCGACACGTCCACCGAGCGCGCCACGCTCGAATCGCTGATCGCGCTCGACCCCCACGACCTCCTGGCGTCGGAGCGGCTCGCCGAGCTGCTGTTCGAGGCGGGAGAGCCCCAGCGCGCGGCGGAGCTCCGCGAGCGCAAGACCCGTCTCGAACGCGACCGTGAACGCTATCGCGACCTGCTGTTCTTCGACCCCGACCCGATCGCCCGCGCCGAGGAACTCTCCCGGCTGGCCGAGGCGATCGGACTCCGGTTCGAGGCGAAAACCTGGCTCGCGTTGGCGATCCGTCGCGACCCCGGCAACGACCGAGCCCGCGCCGCGTATGCCCGGCTCGACGCCATTCCGCCGGCGCTGGCCACGCCCGTCGTGCCGACGCCCGCAACGCTGCTCACCCAGGTCCGGCCTCCGTCGAAGGGGGCGGCCCTCGCCTCGAAGGATTCCAGGACCGTTCCGCCCCCTTCGTTTCGTGACGACGCCGAGGCCGCCGGCCTTCGGTTCCGCTTCGAACCCGGCCGGCTCAAGGGTCGCCGACTTCCCGAAACCATGGGCGGCGGGCTCGCCCTGCTCGACGCCGACAGCGATGGCTGGCTCGACGTCTTCGTGGTTCAAGGGGGCGCGTTTCCGCCAGGCCCGATGGCCCCGAACGGCGACCGGCTGTTTCGGAACCGGGGAAACGGCCAGTTCGAGGACGTGACCGTCGGGGCCGGCCTGTCCGGCCTTCCGGGCGGCTACGGCTTCGGCGTGACGGCCGGAGACGTCGACAACGACGGCGACCCGGACCTGTTCGTGACTCGCTGGCGGTCGTATGCGTTGTATCTCAATGATGGAACCGGCCGATTCGACGACGCGACCGAGTCGTGGGGATTGAGTGGCGACCGGGACTGGCCCAGCTCGGCGGCGCTGGCCGACCTGGACAACGACGGCGACCTGGATCTTTATGTGTGTCATTATCTCGAATGGAGTTTCGAGCACCCGCAAGGGAACCGTCCCGACCGCGCGCCCGACACGACTCGTTACAACAATCCGCTCAACTACGTGGCGTTGATGGATCATCTGTTCCGCAACGATGGCGGTCGATTCGTCGACGTTTCGGAGGCGTCGGGGCTGTCGGCCATCGACCGGGACGGCCGTGGCCTGGGCGTGCTGGCGGCCGATTTCGACGACGACGGCCGGCTCGATCTCTATGTCGCCAACGACCTGACGGCCAATTTCCTGCTCCGGAACCGGGGGGACCTGCGGTTCGAGGACGTCGCCGCGATCTCGGGCGTGGCCGGCAGCGCCGAGGGAAGCTACCAGGGGAGCATGGGCCTGGCCGCGGGCGATGCGGACCAGGATGGCCGGCTCGACCTGGCGGTCACGAACTTTTATGGCGACGGCATGGCGTTTTACCAGGGGCTTGGGAGTGGAGTCTTTGCCGATCACACGGCGTCGGCCGGCCTGCTCGTCTCGACGCGGTACAAGGTTGGCTGGGGGATCGCCTTTCTGGACGCGGACAACGACGGCCGGCTCGACCTGGCGTTGACCAACGGCCACCTCGACGATCCGGGCTCGGGCCTGCCGTACGCGATGCCGTCGCAACTGTTCCAGGGGCGGCCTGGAGGGCGGTTCGAGGAGGTCAACGACCGGGCCGGCGAGGTCTGGCGGTTGCCTCGCGTGGGGCGCGCCCTGGTCGAGGGAGACCTTGATAACGACGGACGTCGCGACGTGCTGGTCGTTTCGCACGACCTGCCGCTGGCCTACCTGCGCAATCAGACCGAGCCTCGCGGCCATTTCTTGACGTTACGGCTGGAAGGCACAAGCTCGAACCGCGACGCGATCGGAGCGACGGTGACGGTGGAATCGGGCGGGCGGCGCTGGATCTCGCGACGGTTGGGAGGCGGCGGCTATCAGTCCTCGGGCGATCCGAGGCTGCATTTCGGGCTCGGCGCGCTCGAACGGGTGGAGTCGCTAGAGGTGAAATGGCCGTCGGGGCGCGTCGATCGGTATCGCGACCTTGCGGCCGACACGGGCTACCGGCTTCGCGAGGGCGATCCCGCGCCGGCTCCGCTGGCCGGTTTTGACGGCTCCCGAACGATCCCGGGAGATTGAGCGATGTCCCAGCCGTCGACCACGACCGACCGACCGAGGGGCCGACGGCGGTTCACCCTGCTGGATGCCCTGGCGCTGATCGCCGCGACGGCGCTCGGACTGGCCCCGATGCGAGGCGAGATCGCGTTCCGAGGCGCCCAGCCGCTGGCGAGGATTCCCAACGCGAGGGCCCTGGCGTTTCTCACGATGAGCATCGAGGCGGTGGGCCCGTTGCTGGCGTCGTGGACCCTCGCCGCCCTGGCCTTGCGGCTTCGATCGCCCAGGCCCTCGCTCCGAAGGCTGACCCGACAGCCCGGTTTCGCCGCGAACGCGGCGGTGATCCTCTGCCTGCTTACCGAACTCGTGCTGGTCGTGGTCTCGATGCTCGCGCACCCGGCGCAGCGTTTGCCGTTCGTGACGACGATGGCGCGAACCCTCGGCGTGTCGTCGCACATGGCCGCGTCCGGGGTGGCCGGGGCCTGGCTCGTGCTGGCGCTCGGGGGGCTCTGGCGCCCCGAGCCATCGTGGATCGACCGGCTCGGCCGGTTCCTTGGCGGAAGCTGGCTGGGACTGTTCCTCGTCGGCTGGCTCCGGACCTTCCTCGTCTGACGGCAATCCGATCCTTGACTGATCCGCACGACCATCACGTCCGGGAGACTCGCCCGGAAGAATCTTCGGAATCGGATCATCCGGCACGCGATCGTGTGATATGAGGGAGACAGTCGCTCCTCGCGCGGAATTGCTCGCGATGGCGTATCATGTGGGCGTCTCGGACCGGCCCTGTGATCCAGGGTGGCTCCGTTCCGTTCGGATGGTCGCGTCGATCGGGCACAGGCCCCTCTCGCGTGGCCCTGTTGTCCGCATTCCGTTTGAGCCGAACCATGAGCTCCACACCCAGTTCGTCGCCCGCCGTTGTTCGACCGTTCGCCGGCCTTCGGGTCGCCGCCTTCGAGAGCCGCATGGCCGGACCGTTGGCCGAGCTGATCGCCCGGCATGGCGGCGAGGCCGTCGAGGCCCCTGCCCTCCGCGAGGTTCCGCTCGGGGAAAACCCCGAGGCGCTCAACTTCGCCCACAAGCTCGAGGCCGGTGTCTTCGACGTGGTGATCCTGCTCACCGGCGTCGGCACCCGCTACTTGCTGGAGACGATCCAGCACGAGATCCCCAAGGAGCGGTTTCTCAAGGCCCTGAGCCGGGTCAAGGTCGTCGTTCGAGGGCCCAAGCCGCTGGCCGTGTTGCGCGAGTGGAAGGTTCGCGTCGATCTTCAGGTTCCCGAGCCGAACACCTGGCGCGAGATCCTCAAAACACTCGACGAGCAGTTGCCGGTCGCCGGTTTGCGGGTCGCGGTGCAAGAATACGGCCAGCCGACGCCCGAGCTCGTCGAGGGCCTCCGCCAACGAGGGGCCATCGTGACCCGGGTGCCGGTCTATCGCTGGGCCTTGCCCGAAGACACCGGACCGCTCCGTCGGACGATCGCCGAGATCGTCGAGGGGCGCGTCGGCGCGGCCCTGTTCACGTCGGCCCAGCAGGTCGTCCACCTGTTGCGGATCGCCGCCGAGGAGGGTCGCGAGGCCGAGCTTCGCGAGGCGCTCCAGCGCCACGTTGTGGTCGGCTCAATCGGCCCGACCACCAGCGAGGCCCTTCGGGCCCACGGCCTGCCAGTCGACATCACGCCGGAACACCCGAAGATGGGCCACCTCGTCGCGGCCGTCGCCAGCGGCTGGCGGTCGGTCGGCAAGGCGAAGGCCCCCGAGTCCGCGCCCCCGGCCGAGGTCCGGATCGAGTCGGGCGCCTCGCCGACGTCCGCGGCCCCCGCCGACCTGCTCCGCGACTCGATCTTCCTCCGCGCCTGCCGTCGCGAGCCGACCGACGTTACGCCGATCTGGCTGATGCGCCAGGCCGGCCGGTACATGGCCGAGTATCGCGAGGTCCGCGCCAAGGTCGGCTTTCTGGAGCTCTGCAAATCGCCCGACCTGGCCACCGAGGTCACGGTCACAGCGGCCGAACGGCTCGGCGTCGACGCCGCCATCCTGTTCGCCGACATCCTCCTGATCCTCGAACCGCTGGGCTTCTCGCTCGAGTTCTCGAAGGGAGAAGGCCCGGTCATTCACAACCCGGTCCGTGAGGCGGCCGATATCGACCGCGTGCGGCCCCTGGCGAACCCCGAACCGCTCGACTATGTCTACCAGGCCGTCCGGCAGATTCGAGACGCCTTGCGGCCCGACCTGCCGCTGATCGGATTCGCCGGGGCGCCGTTCACCCTGGCCTGCTACGCCATTGAAGGCGGCTCGTCCCGGCATTACGAGAAGGCCAAGACGTTCCTTTACCGCGATCGAGGAGCCTGGGACGCCCTGATGACCCGGCTGGTCGACGCGACGGCCCTGTATCTCAACGCCCAGATCGCCGCCGGAGCACAGGCCGTGCAACTGTTCGATAGCTGGGTCGGAAACCTCTCGCCCGATGATTACGACGACTACGTCAAGCCGCACATGGCCCGCCTCTTCGCGGCCCTGCCCCACGACGTCCCGGCCATCCACTTCGGCACCGACACCGGCTCGCTGCTCGAACGACAGCGTGACGCGGGCGGCCACGTCATCGGCCTCGACTGGCGGGTCCAGCTCGACGAAGCGTGGGATCGTCTCGGTCCCGGCGTGGCCGTTCAGGGGAACCTCGACCCGGTCACACTGCTGGGTCCACGATCCGAAATGCTCCGCCGCGCCCATCGCGTTCTGCAGCGCGCCGGAGGCCGTCCGGGTCACGTGTTCAACCTCGGTCACGGCATCCTGCCCCAGACGCCCGTCGACAACGTGCTCGCCCTGGTCGACGCCGTTCACGCCTGGCGGCCGGTCTCAGGCTCCTAATTTCTTAGTGACAGTCAAACGTCACAAATTCTGTTGAATTTTTGGCAAGGGGGTTGAAAAACGAGAAGCCGACCTAGTATCTTCGTTGACTCATGTGGAACTCGCGGTGAACTTCGCGAACCAACAAGGGGTTTCCCCCCCCTCAAAGCCGCACGATTTGATGAAATTATCAATCCACGGCGGCCCAGGCAACGACGCCTCTCCCACCCCCGTGTCCACCTCTGCGCACGCAGGGAACCTCGGGTGTTGAGTCATTCGGTTGGAAGCGGCATGGCCCTGATGAATCCTTTGTTCTGATCCGGCCAGGCTCGAAGTCCAGTCGTCTCCGATTCACCCACACATCTCGTTTTCCTTTCGGAGTCAATCCAGTCATGAGATCTCCAGTTAGGTTGCGGCGTGGCTTCACGCTCATCGAGTTGCTGGTCGTCATCGCCATCATCGGTGTGCTTATCGCGCTGTTATTGCCGGCCGTGCAATCGGCCCGAGAGGCGGCCCGACGCGCCCAGTGCACGAATAACCTGAAGCAGGTCGGTATCGCGTTGCAGAGCTACCACGACCAGCAGGGCTCGTTCCCGATCGGCGTGCAGTACTATGGATCATGGGATACGAGCTGCGCGTTTCAGGCGAGCGGTCATAGCCTGTTCACGTTGATCCTTAATCAGATGGAAGGGAACACGGTTTATAACGCCATCAACTTCAACTTCGCCGCGGGCGGCGGAGCCCAGTATGGCGTGACCCCCGGCCGGGTCAATTCGACGGCCCTGCTGACGCGGGTGAACTCTTACATCTGCCCGTCGGAGGCGTCGGAGCAGATCCCGTACCAGATCCCGGCGCAGAGCAACAACCCTTATAGCTGGAGCTCCTACGCCGGCATGGCGGGTACCTACGACATCATCCGTTGGTGGTACGGCTGCCCGAACGAGATCGAGCCGACCGGCATGTTCGGCAAGAACTTCTCCTACAAGATCTCGGACAACACCGACGGCACGAGCAACACGATTTACGTCGGCGAGACCTCGCGTTTCAAGGGGGACAAGGACAACGTCTTCAACACCTGGACGCGGGCCCTCTGGTTCGGCTCGGCCGTCGCGGGGACCAGCCGGGTTCAGGGCTTCGCGCTCAGCCTGCCGAAGATCAACGCCAACCTGGCCATCCCGGACATCCCCTCGAACAACCCGTTCACCGACTACCAGAACCCGATCTATCGCAACAACGGCCAGTTCGGCTTCCGCAGCCAGCACCCCGGCGGCGCCAACTTCCTGTTCGGT
This sequence comes from uncultured Isosphaeraceae bacterium, assembly GCA_964599655.1. GTDB lineage: Bacteria > Planctomycetota > Planctomycetia > Isosphaerales > Isosphaeraceae > CAZRGV01. The sequence goes on from CAZRGV010000147.1 coordinate 8,192, forward strand.
GACGGCTCGGTCCACTTCCTCAAGGAAACGATCAGCCCGATCACCTACCAGGCGCTGAGCACCCGGAACCTTGGCGAGGCGATCAGCGCCAGCTCGTACTGAGCCCGACCCGAACGCGCCGGTCATCGCGGCGCCGATCGTTCGAGGACTTCTTGTCGAGGAGAGTTTGCATGCGAGTTCGAGCCCTGCGTTACGCGTTCCTGGGTCTTTTCTTCCTGGCCGGCTGCGACGCCAACCCCGGCGGTCCCTCCGTGCCCGAAGGACCGACGAAACCGGAAGGGGACGTGAACGCCGTGGCCGGTGAAGGGGGCGCGAGTGGCATTTCGGCTCCCCGCGGGGGGCTGGGCAAGAGCAAGGCCAAGTCGTCCCTCACGCCGGCCACCGCCGACTGACCGACGCGTTCCAGCGGCCCGGCCTCGCGGGCCGGTGATTCGTTCGATCGGCACCGAAGCCACTCCGGACCGCGAGGTCCCGTCGGAGGACGGGACCCCGCGGTGTTTCGTTCCCTTGCTCGGCACGTGTTCCGACGGGCCGGCGACGGGCCAGGGGACGCCCGTTGCCTGGTTTCCTCCGGCGCGTGGTTGCGTTATCATGTACGTTTTGGGGCCAGGCCGTTCGGATTCGGGACGAACGGCCCTGTCCGCTCGGCACCGTCGGCGCATCTCCGGAAGGCGACCTCATTGATGGACCGACCGCCAGGCAAGGATCGGGTCGTGGTGATCGGCGGCGGGCTGACCGGCCTGACCGCTGCGCACCGGTTGGTCACTCGCGCCCCGTCGCTCCCGGGGCGGCGCCCGCTCGAGGTCGTTCTCTTCGAGGCCAAGAGCCGGCTCGGCGGAGCCATCTGGACCGACCACCGCGACGGCTTCACCCTCGAAGGCGGGGCCGACTCGTTCATCACCAACAAGCCCTGGGGCGTCGAGCTCTGTCGTGAGCTGGGACTGGCCGATCGGCTGATCGGCACCGACCCGCAACACCGCCGCTCGTTCGTCGTCCACGGAGGGCGCCTTTTGCCCGTGCCCGAGGGGTTTGTGATGATGGCCCCGTCGCGGGTCCTGCCGGTCCTGATGAGCCCGATTCTCTCCTGGCGAGGCAAGCTGCGGCTGCTGATGGAACTGGCCGTGCCCCGACGGGTCGACGACTCCGACGAGAGTCTCGCGTCGTTCGTCCGCCGCCGCCTCGGACGCGAAGCGCTCGACCGCCTGGTCCAACCCCTCGTCGGCGGCATCTACACGGCCGACCCCAACGAGCTGAGCCTGAAGGCGACCCTGCCGCAGTTCCCGGCCCTCGAGCGCGATTACGGTAGCCTCCTCTGGGGGGCCTTGCGGCAAAGCCGGCAAAATCGCGTGGCGGAGCGAAACGTCTCCGGGGCCCGTTACGGCCTGTTCGTCACCCTCGACGACGGCATGGAAACCCTGCCCCGCACGCTGGCCGCCGCCCTGCCCGAGGGGACCATCCAGGCCGAAACGCCAGTCCGACGGGTCCTCCGGCCCGATCCGAAGGGACTCTGGAAGGTCGAATTGCTCGATGGCTCGGTCATCGAGGCGGCCGCCGTCCTGGTCACGTCCGAGGCGCACGCCGCGGCCCGATTGCTCGACACCCTCGACCCCGACCTCGCGCTGCACCTGCGGTCGATCCCTTACGCCTCCTCGGTCGTGGCCAACGTCGCCTATCGGAGAGACGCGGTCGCCCACCCGCTCGACGGCTTCGGCGCGGTCGTGCCGATCATCGAGAACCGTTCGATCCTGGCCATCTCGTTCACCAGCGTGAAGTTCCCCCACCGGGCTCCGGCCGGGACGGTCCTCCTCCGCGTGTTTGTCGGAGGCGCGACCCAGCCCGACCTGTTCGAACTCGACGACGCGGCCATCGAGGCGATCGTCCGTCGCGAGCTCGGCGAGCTGCTCGGGGCCCAGGGAGATCCGCTCCTGCTCGAAATCGGCCGGCACCCCCGAGGCATGCCGCAGTACACTCTCGGCCACCTCGACCGCGTGGCCGCGATCCGGTCGCGACTGGCTCTGCACCCCGGCCTTCTCCTGGCCGGCAACGCCTACGAAGGCGTCGGCATCCCCGACTGCATCCGCTCCGCCCGCTCGGCGGCCGACGACCTGCTCAAAGACCTGGCCGAAGCCTCGAAAACGGCCGCCGCCTGAGCCTGGTCGCGCGGCAACCCGCGGTCCCGCTGGCCGAGGGCCGAACCGATCGGCATAATGAGTGATGGCGATGGACGATGGGACGAGCGTCGTCTCCTGCGTCGCCGAGGGGGGACTGGCTGATGAGGACCGGAACCGGCGAGCACGCCGGCCCGTTCGTGGCGTTCGACCTGGAGACGACCGGGCTGTTCGCGCAGACCGATCGGATCGTCGAGGTCGGCGCCGTGCGGTTCGACGCCTCGGGCCGCGAGCTTGGCCGGTTCCAGCGCCTGATCCATCCCGGCCGGCCGATGTCCCCGGCGGCCCAGGCCGTGCACGGGATCTCCGACGCCGATCTCGCCGACGCTCCGCCCGCCGCCACGGTTTTGCCCGAGTTCCTCGAATGGCTCGGCGAGCCGGGGGCCTCAACCCTGTTGGCCCATCACGCCTACTTCGACGCCGGTTTCCTCGGCCGAGAGCTGAGCCGGGCGGGCCTGCCCCTGCCCGGCCACGAGATCGTCGATACCCTCTCACTCGCCCGAACGCTTTGGCCCGATTCGCCCGACCACCGGCTCGACACCCTCTCCCGTCGCCTCGGCCTCGACACCGCGGGGGCCCATCGCGCCCTCGCCGATAGCCTTCGCGTCAAGGAACTGTGGCTGGCCTTGAACCGCCACACGACGGTGCTGCCTCCGCTGGCCTGCTACCGGTTCTTCGACCCCGCCGCGGCCGAACCCGCGCCGAGCGGCTGGGAGTCCCTCGCCGAGGCGATCGCCCAGAAGCGGCGCGTTCGCATCGCGTACACCGGCGGCACACGGGGTGACACCCCCCGAGACATCACGCCCCGACGCTTCCTCCACAAGGGAGGCGTGGCCTACGTCGTCGCGTTCTGCCATGCCGACGCCTTCGAGAAAGCCTTCCGCCTTGACCGCGTCCGGCATTACGAAATCCTCGGCGCCGCGCCGAGCGATTCGTCGTGACAATCGACCGCTCCTTGCGACTTGAACAATCCTTTGGGCGTGGTTAAGGTAAGGACCCAAGGAACGATGGTCTCAGGCCGAGCTTTCGGTCGGGAACAAGCCGCCTGACGTATCGAGGTTCGCAATGACGTCTGCCGTCGCCGTGATCCTAATCGTGCTGGGAACCGTCTCCCGGCTCATCCCGCACCCGCCGAACTTCGTCGCCCTGGGGGCGATCGCCCTCTACGCCGGCGCGCGGTTGCCGAGACGCTGGGCGTTCCTCGTCCCTCTGGCCGCCATGGCCCTCTCCGACGCCCTGATCGACCGCGGGACCGGCTTCCCGTTCTTCTCGATCACAAGGATGACCAGCTACGGCACGTTCGCCTTGATCGTCGGCCTGAGCAGCCTGCTGCGTTCCCGAACTAGTCTCTCCGCCCGGTTCGCGATGTCGGTCGGGGCCTCGACCCTTTTCTACCTCACGACCAACTTCGCGGTCTGGGTCGCGCCTTACGCGATCGGCTCGTTCGAGGCGATGTACCCCGCCACCCCAGCGGGCCTGCTGGCCTGCTACATCGCCGCCTTGCCGTTCTACGGCAACTCGCTGATGGCCGACCTGCTCGGAACGGGCGCACTCTTCAGTCTGGATGCCCTGGCCCTGCGGCTGGCGTCTCGGCGGAAGGCGAGCCTTCCAGCCGGAGTCGAGTGATCGGACCTTCCTCGGCCGATCGAACAGCCCGGCGAACCGGAGAACGGCCATGGCGGGCCTGCTGGTGAGTGTCCGGTCGGCCGTTGAGGCCCTGGCCGCCGTCGCCGGAGGCGCGACGGTCATCGACGTCAAGGAGCCCGACCGGGGACCGCTCGGCCGGGCCGACATCGCCGCCTGGCGGGCCGTTCGCAAGGCGGTTCCATCCTCACAACCGGTCAGCGTTGCCCTCGGTGAGCTGGCCGAATGGGACCATGGCGATCCTCCCGATCCGGATGCCTTCGAAGGCATCGCCTACCGCAAGCTCGGCCTGGCCGGTCTCGGCCAACGGCCCGACTGGCCCGCCGCGTGGGCCCGGTTGCGAGCCGATTGGGGCGATGGCCCCGCCTGGGTGGCCGTGATCTACGCCGATTGGACCCGCGCGGAAGCCCCACATCCCGACGCGATCCTCCGCGAAGCCGTCGACGCCGGCGCCTCGGGCCTGCTAATCGACACTTGGGACAAGACCGAGCCGAGCCCCTTGAACCCGAGCGCCGAGTGGAGCGACCGGGTCGCTCGGGCTCGCGAATCGGGCCTGTTTGTCGTGCTGGCCGGTGGACTGAACCTCAAAGACATGGCCCGGCTGGCACCGCTCGAACCCGACCTGTTCGCCGTTCGCGGAGCCGCCT
>CAZRGV010000147.1:12665-13793 GCA_964599655.1 uncultured Isosphaeraceae bacterium
CGGGCCGCCATCGACCCGGCGCGCGTGGCCCGATTGGTCCAGGAGGCGAGCCGCTTCGGTCTCCGTCAGGCCACAGCCAGCGCGTCGGCGGGTTCGGCGGGTTCCCTCGCCGGCCCGGCGTGAATCTCCCGCTCGATCCTCCGGCGGGCGACCGTCACCAGGTTGTTGAACAGGAAGGCGAAGCCGATCGCCGGTGTGAGGACCGCGAGCTGCGCCACCTGCAAGAAGTCCGGCGGCGAGACCGCGCCGGACGCCATCGCGAGCCCCGTGATCGGGCTCAACGAGAACAGGAAGTTCGTCACCTCCGGGCGGAGACTGGCCGCCAGGCCGATCACCCCGGCCAGCATCGGCACGATCCAGACCAGGAACAGGAACAGGCCCAGGTACGACGACGCCCGTCTCGGAAAGGCAAGCTGGAAGTACTGGTGCGCCAGGCCGAAATAGCCCAGCACGAGCACCCCGACCGCGATCGACAGCAAATAGGTGCCGCTGCCGGGACCGCCCAGCGCGGGCCGGCCCTCGATGGCGTTCCAGGCGATCGTCGAGCCGGCGAGCACGATCAGGCAAAGCGCCGCCAGGCTGATCCGGTTCAAGGCCAGGTCGTTCCAGAACGAGACGTGCGACCGGCCCGACCGCTCGGCCCGCCGGAGTCCCTTGGCGTATTCCCCGGCGGTCGGCGTGATGGTGATCGATGTCAAAATGCCCGTCAGCGTCAGCGTGTAGAGCACGCCGAGGACCAGGTTGTCGAACCCGCGGACCGACCAGAGCCCGCCCAGAATCAGGATGGTGACGGTCGCCAGGAAGGCCACCGCCTGCGGCTTCGACAGGGCATGGGCCCGCTCCGACCGCATCTTGCGGGTCGAGGCCAGCAGCGCGAACAGCACCACCGAACCGAGGTAGAGCGTCATGCAGACCAGCCAGGGAAGCTCGACGCCGAAGAACCACATCGTCGGCGACTCGTCCAGGATCGCCGTCGTTCGCAACAGCGACGCCGAAAGGTTCATGAAAACCATCACCGCGATGACCACCATGCCCCACGAGCCCCCCTTCGTCTTCTTCGAGGTCAAGGCCCCGAGCAAGGAGACCGCGTGAAACGCCCAGGCCGTCAGGAACGACAGCGCGAGGATC
>CAZRGV010000148.1:0-1023 GCA_964599655.1 uncultured Isosphaeraceae bacterium
ATCAGTTCCCGGACTACCACCGGCCCGGCGACCACTGGGACAAGCTCGACTACGCCAACATGGCGAAGGTGGATCGCATGGTGGCCCTGGCCCTGTTGATGATCGCCGACTCGGCCGACCCACCACGATGGAACGAGGACAATCCCAAGGCTTCAAAGTATCTGGAAATCTGGAAAAAGAGACAGAATCCTCAAACGCCCTGATCCCCAGGTTCGCCCTGATGGCGGGCCCAAACGTCCTCACGCACCCTCCGAACGACCGAACAGGAACGCGCCATGCAATTGAGCCCCGTGGGCTGGACCCTCGACCAGATCGACACGCCGGCCTTGCTGCTCGAACTCGACAAGCTCGACCACAACATCAAGACGATGGCCGGGCACTTCCAGTCTCGGAACGTGCAATGGCGGCCGCACGCCAAGGCGTTCAAGAGCCCGGCGATCGCTCATCGGTTGAAGCGCGCGGGCGCCATCGGCGTGACCGTGGCCAAGGTTTCGGAAGCCGAGGTCATGGCGGCGAACGGCATCGACGACATTCTGATCGCGCATCTGGTCGTCGGGCCGTTGAAGACGTCTCGCCTGGCCGCGTTGCAGCGACAGGCCGACGTCAAGGTCACGGTCGATCATCCGGAACACGTCGAGCCGCTCTCGGAGGCGGCCCGATCGTTTGGGGTGGAGATCGGTGTGCTGGTCGACGTCGACCTGGGGATGGGGCGTTGCGGAGTTAGCTCGCCCGAGGCGGCCGTCGCGATGGCTCGCCAGGTGGCCGAGGCGCCCGGCCTGCGCTTCGACGGCGTGATGGGCTACGAGGGCCACACGCTGTTCCTCAACGACCTGAACGAGAAGCGACAGGCGATCGTCGAGGCAATCGGCCGGCTGATCGAGGCGAAACAGGCCGTCGAGGCCGCCGGCCTGCCCTGCCGGATTGTCTCGGCGGGCGGCACGGGATCTTACCAGATCACCGCCGACTTGCCTGGCTTAACAGAGATTCAGGCGGGCGGTGGCATCTTCGCCTGCATGTACTACC
>CAZRGV010000148.1:1039-11359 GCA_964599655.1 uncultured Isosphaeraceae bacterium
CCTTGAAGGATGTCAGGTTCGCGGTCATTTGTCGGCGATCAGCGTGCTTGCGACCGTGGTCGGTCGCCCGAAAGCCGATCGAGCGATCCTGGACATCGGCCGGAAGTCGATCAGTGATTATCGCATCGCACCTGTTTTGCCCAGATACCCAAACTGCCGCGTGATCGGGCTTTCGGCCGAGCATACGACGGTGGAAATCGGGCCGGGCGAGGCGCCTCGGATCGGCGACAAGGTCGAAGTGATTCCCGGATACAGCGATTTCACCTTCGTGTTGCACGACCGGGTCCTGGGACACCGCGATGGCCGGATCGAAGCCGTCTGGCCGCTCCTCGGCCGGGGCATGCTCCAATGAAATCGGACGCCCCGGCGTCCCCCAAAGAATCAAGGCCTGCGAGACGAGAATCGACTGGACCGAACGATTGCATGCATGGTATCGTAGTCAAGGTCGTGGGCTCAATTTGGGGTCGTCGGGTTGTGAGGGTTCGATTATGTTGAGGGGGCCACGGCTGAGGGCCGTATGGCCTCCCTTCGAACCAGCCTCTTGAATCAAGAACTCGAGGAGCGCGGTTGGCCCTGGGCCGGGGTTTTTCCGTCGATTTCGTGGGAGGTTGTCGCGGGTGAAAGGGGAAGGGCGGAAAACGAGACGACGGTCGTACTCGCCCAAGGTCGAGGCGTTGGAAGCGCTTCGGCTTCTGGACGCGGCCGCGCCGGCCCTGGCGCCGCTGACGGTCGACCACGCGCCCCTGCCCGCGACTCCGGTTCCGATCGCGCCCCCTCCTCCGTCCCCGTCGGCGGGTCACGACGCCTGGGACGCAGCGCTTGGACAGACGGCGCTGGCCGATTTGATCGCGCCTCGGGGCGCCTCGACGGCTCCGCCCGACGCGTCTTCGGTGAACTCGGGCCTGAACCAGTTGAACCGCTACCTGAGCCGCGCCTGGTCTCGAGCGGGCATTCCGGTTCAGCAGCATGATGACTGCACGCAGGCCGTTTACGCGACAATGCTTCAGAACCTGGGCCGGACGGGGTTCGACCAGTTACTCGCCGACGTCGGCCAGAACGGCGTCCGGGAGGTCCTGAGCCGCGAGACGTCGCTCGGTCCTGACTTTTTCCGAGCCGTCGACATGGTGAAGAAGCGGGCCATGCGGCAGAGGAGCCACCTGGCGCTGGACGACCAGAACGATCTGGCGGCTCCGTTGGGAAGCGACGGCGCGGCGGAATCGTGGCGAGGCGCCTTGCAGGAGGCGATCGCCCGATCACTGAACCCGCGTGAAGCCGACCTGATCCAGGCGACCTTGAAGGGTTACAGTCCGGCCGAAATCGCGTCTCAGTGGGGAGTTGCGCCAAAAACGGTGAGCAACGAAAAGACCCGGGCCCTTCAGAAACTCCGCGAGGCCCTGGTGGCAGAGCTGAGCGATTGACGTTCGAGCCGAACTCGAACGAGGGCAACCCCCGTGGGGAGGTTGCGTTCCCGCGCGCTCCAGCCATCTCGCACCAGGCGATGTCCCATCGTATGCTGGGAGGATCAGGGCGGACCGGGGGCGGGCCGCCGTTGTCGGAGAGAAAGGGCGGCATGAGCACGTACATCGTGACGGTGACAGCGGCCGACCGGGTGGGCATCGTGCACTCGGTGACCGGGACGATCCACGAAAGGGACGGGAATATCCTCGAGCTGAGTCAAACGGTTCTTCGGGGCTATTTCACGATCATCCTGGCCGTCAAGTTTCGCGAGCCGATCGATCCGGAGACACTTCGAGAGGCGATCTCCCAGCAAGGTCGGCGGTTCGACCTGACCGTGGTGGTGATTCCGGCCGACGAGGAGGGCCTGACCCCTCCGGTTCCTGATGGCGAGCGGTTTATTCTTACCGTGCTCGGCGCTGACCATCCGGGGAACATCCACAAGATCTCGGGTTGCCTGGCCGACCACGGCGTCAACATCGTCGACCTGCACGCGAGGGCCGATGGGGCGATCTTCTCGCTGGTGATGGAAGCGTATCTGCCCGCCGACCTGCCGCCGAGCACCATCCGGGACGAGCTCGAACGGTTCGGCCGGGAACTGGGTCTGGAGGCCTACGTTCAACACGAGAATATCTTCCTGGCGACCAGCGAGCCCAGGCCGGTGCGCGTGGGTCCGGCGCGGAATCCGGAAGGAAGCGCGGCCATCGTGCCCCACTGAGCCGGACCGGTCCCCACGAAGTCGCGTGGTCAAACAAGTTTGGACCCAAACGCGCGGCGTCCGATCCAAACGCCCCCATTGAGGAATGACTCCCTCTCTTTTCGGTCAAGGAGCCTACGTTGTATCGCACCGAGGATGTGCTTGCCACGCTGGGAATGGTCCGTCAGCACAAGCTCGACGTTCGCACCGTGACGATGGGGGTCGACCTGTCGCCGTGCGCCTCGCCCAACCCGATCGTGCTCTGCGACCGGATTCGAGACCGATTGCTCAAGTATGCCGGCCGGCTCCGGAGCGTTTGCCGCGAGGTCGAGGGGCGTTACGGCATTCCGATCGTCAACCGTCGGATCGCGGTCAGCCCGATCGCGATCGTGGCGGCGGGCCACTCGGCCGAGGGGTACATCGATGTGGCCCGGACGCTCGACAAGGTGGCCGCAGAGGTCGGAGTCGATCTCGTGGGTGGGTTCACGGCTCTGGTCCAGAAAGGCTGGACCGAAGGGGATCGCCGCCTGATCGCCGTCTTGCCCGAGGTGCTCTCGACGACCGAGCGGGTCTGCGCGTCGGTGAACGTCGGCACGACCGCCGCGGGCATCAACATGGATGCGATCCTCGCGCTCGGCAAGGTGTTGAAGGATGCGGCCGAACGCACCAAGGCCCACGACGGTTTCGGCTGCGCCAAGCTGGTCATCTTCGCCAACGCGCCGACCGATAACCCGTTCATGGCCGGCGCCTTTCATGGCGCGGGGGAACCCGACTGCGTGATCAACATCGGTGTGAGTGGCCCGGGCGTGGTGAAGGCGGCGGTCGAGGACCTGGTGCAGAACTCGGCGACGAGGCCGACCCTGGGGGAGATCGCCGAGGAGATCAAGAGCACGGCGTTCCGGGTCACTCGGGTCGGCGAACTGATCGGCCGAGAGGTGGCCGCCCGGCTCGGCGTGGCGTTCGGGATCGTCGACCTCTCACTGGCTCCGACGCCCCAGGTGGGTGACTCGGTGGGCGAGATTCTCCAGGCGATCGGGGTGCTTCGGCTCGGAGCGCCCGGTTCGACGGCCGCCCTGGCGTTGCTCAATGACGCGGTCAAGAAAGGAGGCAGCTTCGCCTCGTCGTCGGTTGGCGGGCTTTCGGGGGCGTTCGTGGCGGTCAGCGAAGACGCCGCGCTGGCGAAAGCCGTCGAGGCCGGCGACCTGACGCTGGCCAAGCTCGAGGCGATGACGGCGGTCTGTTCGGTCGGCCTCGACATGATCGCGGTTCCCGGCGACACTGACGCCGAGACCCTGGCCGCCCTGATCGCCGATGAGGTCGCCATCGGCGTCATCAACCACAAGACCACGGCCGTTCGAGTCATTCCCGTGCCGGGCAAGGCGGCCGGAGAGAAGGCGGTGTTCGGCGGTCTCTTCGGCGAGATGACGATTCTTCCGATCCACGCCGCAGGCGGCAGCGCGCCGTTTGTCCACCACGGCGGCCGAATCCCGGCGCCCCTCTCGAGCCTGAGAAACTGAGGCGGGGTTCCTCTTCCGTTTGTTCGGATGGGTGAATTTAGAGAATCCTGTCGGGGGATTGACCCAAAGCTCGAAGAGAATAAGGAGCGAGGTTCCGCCAATGTTGGCACCGGATCGATTTCCCGAGCGGAACGCGAGGGGGGCCGAGAATCCGGTCGGATGGTTCCTTGCTCCCGTCCGTGATTGACATCGCGAAAGATCCTGTTCGGAGTTGTGCCTTCCGCGTTCTCCCCTCCACGTGGTGGCTCTTTTCCCTCGACATTGCTGACACCTCTGGGAAAAACGCACCATGCGCTCTTCTCTGCGGACCCGGCGCCGCCGGGTCGCCCGTCCGGTCTGCGAGTCGCTGGAAGCCCGCGCCCTGCTGGACGCGGACTTGATGAGCTCGTTGCTCAAAGGATCGCCCAGCGCCGTCGTTCAGAGCCTGAGCCAGTCGACCGCGACGCAATCGTCGTTCCTGTCGCAACTGCCCACGACGGCGAACCCCTCGGCCTCCACGGTTCCCAGCAATGGCGACACCGTGCCCCGAGGCGTCGCGGTCATTCCACGGGGCTTTCTGGTCTCGAACGTCGCGAACAGTAGTGGACAGCCAGGGACGGGCTCGTCGATCGTTCGGATCGACGGGAAGGGGGACCTCACGCCGTTCCTGCAAAGCTCGCAAAACCTTAGCCTGACCGGGGCTCTCGGCGTGATGCGGAAGGGATTCGTCTTCGCCGGCAGCCTTCCCATGACGACCGACTCGTCGGGCCAGACCACCGTGCAAGGGCCGGGGTCGATTCTGGTCTTCGATCGCTTTGGCCATCAGATCGCCGACTTCAAGAACGCGAGCCTGATTGATGGTCCGTGGGGCATGGCCGTTCACGATGAGGGGAACCACGCCCAGATCTTCGTCTCGAACGTGCTCAACGGCACCGTCACTCGCCTCGACGTGAAGATCGAGCATGGCACGCCGAGGATCGTCAGCGCCACGCAAATCGCGACCGGCTACGCCACCCAGACCGAAGCGAACGGTCAGCCGCTTGGTCCCGCCGGTTTGACGTACGATCCCCACAACGGGAATCTTTACGTGGCCTCGACGGCCGACAACGCGATCTATGCGATTCCGCACGCGGAGAGCCGGACCACGCCGGTCGATAAGGGAACCTTGATCGTCCAGAACGATTCCCACCTGGATGGTCCGGTCGGACTGGCGATGGCTCCCAACGGCGACTTGCTGGTGACCAACGGCGACACGAGCACCACGAGTTCCTCGTCCTCGTCCTCGAACAGCAACTCGACCCCAACGCCGAGCACCGTGATCGAGTACACGACAACCGGCACGTTCGTCGATCAGCTTTCGCTTGATACGAGCCCAGGAGCCGCGTTCGGTCTGGCGGTGAAGACCAACGACTACGGCGCGGTGCTTGGCACGGTCAACGATCTGACGAACACGCTCGACCTGCGAACGGTGCTTTTCCCGAACAAGAAGCACCACGATTCGTGATCGGATGATGCCGAGCCACGGCCGGTCAGGAGGATTTTCTTCCGACCGGCCGTAGCTCGTTCGAGCCTCTGGCGGCGAACCGGGGCGCATGGTCGCGATCGCCGGCATGGCTGACCCATGGCGACGGTCGGGGACTGGTTCGGGACAGAAGGTCGAGAACCGATGGGCCGCTCGTGCCCCAGCGCCGGAAGAAGTAGCCCCGGCAAACAACAACCTGCTCGCGGTAGGGCCGATATCGCCGAAGGATCTCGTGGGCCAGCGCGACCCGGTAGTGAGGCACCATCGCGAACAAGTGGTGCGTCAGGTGGAAGGCCTGTCCGTACGGAAAGACCGCCGCGTTCAGGATCGGATTGACCTGAAAGACCCGGGAGTTGGTCAGGTCGCCGTCGTCCGGGGCGTTGCTGTGATGGGCGATCTCCCGAAGCTGCATGAGGAACGGGTAAACGGTCAGGAGCGGCACGACCCAGAACAGGAAGAAGATCGGCCAGGCATGAGTCGAGTGGACCGCCGTGAGGACCGAGAGCCAGTAGGCGCCTCGAAGACTCCGGGCCACGCGGCTCCGATAGACGGGTCTCAAGACCAAAGGGTCGCCGCTACCGCTTTCCAGGTTGGCCGCCTTCGCCCGTCCGAAAAGGTACTTCAAGATCGACGGCGGCCAGAGCGCCTCGACGACGTAGCGCCTCCAGAAACCGGCCTTCGAGATCGGGAAATGGTGCGGTTCCGGGTGATTGAGCCGGAGCAGGTCGGGATCACGCTCGGGATCATTGACGAACTGGTGATGTCCGAGGTGGGCGGCCCGGTACTTCTGAGTCATCGCCACGAGGGGGAACATCAGCAGGAGGTCGGAGGCGAGCTCGTTGGCCAGCTTGTTCCGGAAGAGGGTGCCATGGCTGGCGTCGTGGGCCAGGCCGGAAAGCCGGTGCTGAAAGGTGGCCACCAGAACCACCCCGACCATCGCGAGTGGAAGAAACGCGACGGTCGGTAGCGAGCCTGCGCTCCAGACGCGCCAGAGGATGGAGGCCGCGGTCAGAACCAGGCCGAGCCCAAGGTATTCCCTGGCGATATAGCCCACGTTCGTGTGGTTGTCGGCTCTCATGAGAGGGACCAGAGCCCGATGGGCTTCGGTCCAGGAGCAATCCGTCGATGGGACTTCCATGTCGAACACTCCGACACCACGAACGACAAACCCTTGGCGAACCCTTCCCGCCCTGGAGAGGGTACGCTCGCTGACTCATCCGTAATTATAACCGACGCCGCCGAACGGACGAGGCCGGATGCGACTCCCCCCGAAGCCTTTCGGGCAAGTTGGAACCCGCACCGAGGTTCCTGGAGGAAAACCGGGGGATTCCAGAGGCTTTTGCACCTGTTGTCGCGTATCGTCGAGTTCTTGTACGGCCCTGTCGAGGGACCGAACGATCGACCGAGCCGGTTCGGGGCAAAGGGCCGGGTCGAGCCTCGGTCGCCTGGAGTCGGGTTGGCTTTTCATCGGGAGTCGAGGTCCCCATGAATACCGAGGACGAGTTGCGAATCGCACTCCTGGCGTTCCGGAGGGGACTGATCGACTCGCGACAGTTCGTCGAGCTGAGTGCGTCGTGGCTCGAACATCCGGGTTCGACCCTTGTCGGGCTTCTGACGGGCAAGGGTTGGATTTCGGACTCCGATCGCGTCGAGCTGGAATCGCGGGTGTCGAATCTCACGACACAGCGAGAGGATGCCGAGGCCTCTTCCTCGAAGTACGCCGAAACCGAGATTTCATCAAAGCCGGACCCGTTCGACCCCAACGCGACGACCGAGTTGTGCGCGTCGGGTCGCGAAGCAACGACGCTCGCCGCTCCGTCGGATCGATCGGCCGGATCGACACGACAGGACGGATGCTCGTTGGCGTGGAAGGCTCCCGGAGACGGCCGGTACGAACGAATCCGGTTGCACGCGACGGGTGGAATCGGTCAGGTCTGGCAAGCGCGCGATCGACGACTTGGCCGGGAGGTCGCCCTCAAGGAGCTACGGCCGGATCGGCTCGAGAATTCGAGGATCGTGGCGCGGTTCCTCGAGGAAGCCCGGATCAACGGTCAGCTCCAGCATCCAAACATCGTTCCGGTGTACGATCTGATCGAAGGAACTTCCGGGGATTTCCCCGGTTACACGATGCGGTTCATCAGCGGGCGGACCCTGAGCGAGGCCGTGGATGAGTTTCATCGCCAGCCCAAAACGGCCAAGGGGAAGGTCCTCGCCTTGCGAGAGCTCCTCAACGCGTTCGTGGCAGTTTGCAACGCGGTGGCCTTTGCGCATTCGAGGGACGTCCTGCATCGCGATCTCAAGGGTCAAAACGTTCTGCTGGGCGACTTTGGCGAGGTGCTCCTGCTCGACTGGGGCCTCGCGAAGGTTGTTGGCGGCGACGAGGCCGAGTCGGTCGAGCCGGTCCAGCTCGACCCGGATCAGGCTCACGAAGAAACTCAGGCGGGGCAGGTCCTGGGAACCCCGTCCTACATGGCGCCTGAGCAGGCGCTCGCGGGGAAGGTCGATCGGCGGAGCGACATCTATGGCCTTGGCGCGATTCTTTACAAGATCCTGACCGGTCTGGCGCCGTACACCGGCAGCAAGAGCCAGGAACTTCTGCGGCGGCTTCGCGAGGAACCGCCGCTTCGACCCCGGGAGGTCCTTTCCACGGTCGATCCGGCGCTGGAAGCGGTTTGTCTGAAGGCCATGGCTCGTGAGCCCTCGGAACGCTATGGAACGGCCACCGAGCTCGCGGACGAAATCCGGCACTGGCTGGCCGACGAGCCTGTCAAGGCCCACCCCGAGCCCTGGACCGACCGTGTCCGTCGCTGGTCGAGGCGCCACCAAACCCTGGTCGTCAGCGGAGCGGTCTTACTTGTCACCGGCGTGGTTTCCCTCGGCCTGAGTAACTGGCGGATTCGCCAGGAACAACGTCAGACCGAGCAGGCGCGAATCACGGCGGTGACCAACTTCAACCTGGCGCGCTCCGCCGTTCAGGAGACGCTCGTCGCCATCGCCCGGGGCAACCTGCCCGACCTGCCGGGCACCGAGGAGCTTCGCCGCACGGTGACCCAGAGGGTCCGCTACATTTACGGGGAATTCCTCAAGAGTGCCCCGGACGATCCGTACATTCAGTCCGACGCCGCCGGGGCGTTCATGACGGCCGGAACCGTCCTGCGACAGACGAATCGGTTCGAGGAAGCCAGGCAGTCGCTCGATCGGGCGATGGATCTGCTCGACGGCCTGGTCCATCAAGATCCCGAGAATCCTTCCTACCGGGACCGGCTGGCGGAGGCCCTGATCGAGCAGGTCGTGACGTTGCGACTCGAAGGGCATCTCGCCGATGGAGAACCTCACCTGCGACGGGCGCTGGACGTCGTCAAGACCGTGAGGACCCGCTTTCCGGACTTCGCGGACGCCCGCCGTACCGAGGCGAGGGCCCTCTACATGCTTTCGCGACTGGCGAGGGAGACGGGTCGAGGCGATGAAGCCGTCCGCACAGCCGAAGAGTCGGTCAAGATTGTCGATTCGTTGCCCCACCTGCCCCAGTGGCGAGATACCGAGGCGATGGAACAGATCTTCGCGGTCTCACATCTTGGCCCGGCCTACCGGGCGAACCGTCGGTGGGCCGAGGCGAGAGCGGCGGCTCAACGGCTTTTGAAACTCGCCGAGGACTACCACTCGGGCGAGCCGTCGAACAACAACCGCCGCTTTCTGCTCGCCGACGCGCACCTGGAGCTGGCCCGCTGCCTTCTCGGGGACCCTGCCGATCGCGCGGCCGCCGCAACCCATTTCGATCAGGCGATTCGGCTCATTGAGCCGCTAACACATGAGTTCGAACGATTACCGAATTATCGCCGAGCGCTGGCGGAAGCCCGGATCGAACGCGGTACGTTGCGTGCCGATCTCGGCCAGACGGATCTGGCTCGAAACGACGCCGAGGCGGCGCGAGACGTGCTCACGAAACTGCTCGCGAACGACCCGAACCACCCGACCTATGAGGCGTTGATGGGGCGTTGCCTGGGCTTGCTGGGTCGCTTGGCGATCGAACGGGGCGATCCCGAGGAGGCCCGGAAACCACTCGATCAGGCGATCGATCAGACCCGGCGCGCCCTCGAGGCCAACCCTCGATCGCCCGAAAACCAAGAACTGTTGCGCCGGCTCCAGGTGGATCGCCGACAGGCGACGAACGGAAACGCTCGCCCGGATTGACCGCGTGAGGGGTTCTGATCTCGGCCCTCCGTCGAGGACGCCCCTTCGCCTGAGCCGGGTTTCTCAGCCGGAATGACGCGCTTCGGGTGTCCGTGGTCTCACCACGACGACTTCGAATCAGGGACCGTAGTCCGCGGGCACCGTCGGCGAGACGGTTCCGCCGTTCGATATCGTCGGGGTCACGTCGCCCCCGTCGTCCGTGAAAGAATTCTTGGTCGGAATGTTCGGGTTGATTGGCTTTCCCTGGACACTGAGGGTTGTCTGAGTGCTCCCCGTGGTGCTGACGCTCTCCCACTGAACCGTTTTCTTGTTGGGACCCTGCATGATCGAGCCGACCAGGTTGTCGAGGCTTACGCCTTGCAAATTGTTGCCGTTAAATTGAAAGGAATTCACTTTCCCATAAACAAATCTGTTGGGATTGGGTGTCTTGTACGTGACACTCTCGATGGACGGCGTGCTCATGGAGGGATCTCCGATCGGTGTCGTGAAACGAATGTGAAGTCCGGCGTGAGCGAACGACCCCCCATCGCCGGCTCGACGTGAGGGCGAGCTTCACATTACGCGCATTGCGGTCAAAAGCCAACAAAAAAGAGCGAGTTCGGCCGACGTCGATCCTGTCTACGCGGCTTTCGTTTGGGAGAGGAACTGGCGGGTCAGTTCCTCGGCCGGGTTTTCGAAGACTTGCTCGGGTGGGCCCGACTCGACGATGCGGCCGCCGCCGAAGACATGGACGGAATGGGCCACCTGGCGGGCGAAGCTCATGGCGTGGGTCACGACGATCATGGTCTGGCCGTCGCGGGCGAGGTCGGTCATGACGGCGAGAACCTCGGCGGTCATCCGGGGATCGAGAGCGCTGGTGGGCTCGTCGAAGAGGATGGCTCGCGGTTCCATGGCCAGGGCGCGGGCGATGGCCACGCGCTGTTGCTGGCCTCCGGAGAGCTGACGCGGCTTGACGTGCA
>CAZRGV010000148.1:11398-13183 GCA_964599655.1 uncultured Isosphaeraceae bacterium
GGGCGCGGGCTTCGGCCTGTTCGCGATCGATCTTCAGAACGTGCACGGGGGCCTCGATCACGTTTTCGAGGACACTCAGGTGTGGAAAGAGGTTGAATTGCTGGAAGACCATGCCGACCAGGCGGCGCACCTGGCGGAGGACGTTCTCGCGCTCGGGTTCCGGCGAGAACGGGTCGAGCTTGAGGCCGTCGATCGTGACGCTCCCCTGCTGGAATCGTTCGAGGCCGTTGAGGCAGCGCAGAAAGGTACTCTTGCCGCCGCCGGAGGGGCCGATGATTGCGGCCACCTCGCCGCGATGGACCCGCAGGCAGATCCCTTCCAGCACGCGCAAGCAACCGTGGTTCTTGACCAGATTGCAGGTTTCGATCACGCCAGTGCCCCCCTGGCTCCCTCGGAGCCGAGATGTGCCTCGAATCGACGCGCGAACCACGACAAGGGCAGGCTCATCGCCATGTAGAGGACGGCCGACGCCACGGCGAACTCGACCACGCCGCCGGTGCTGTTGGCGAGGATCGAGTATTGCTTGGTCAGCTCGACCAGCGAGATCACCGAGCAGACCGACGTATCCTTGAACAGGGCGATGAAGTCGTTTGTGACGGGAGGAATGACGATGCGCACGGCCTGCGGCACGATCACGCGACGCAACGCCAGGCGACGGCTCATCCCGAGCGCCAGGGCGGCCTCCATCTGGCCAACGGGAATGGCCTGGAGCCCCGCGCGGTAGATCTCGGCCTCGTAGGCCGAGTAGTTGATCGCCAGGCCGGCGACACCGGCCATGATCGCGGGTAGCTCGATCCCCACAGTCGGAAGGAGGAAGAACAACACGAAGAGTTGGAGCATCAAGGGCGTGCCGCGGATGATCTCGACGTAGACGGTCAGGAGCCACTGGAGGGGCTTCGGTCCGTACAGCCGCCCGAGGGCGATCAACAGGCCGACGGCCATGGCGATTGGCATGGAGAGGACCGAGAGAAAGACGGTCATCGCGGCGGCCGCCAGCAGGGTTGCTCCGTACCTCTGGAGCAGAGGCAGTCCGCGCAGGGTTTCCTGAGGCGCGGCCCCGGGGTCGGGATCTGGGTCGTTCCCCAGCCGGGACAGTTCGGACTGTGCGTTGGTCCAGATGCCGTATTTCTCGTAGAGGGCCTTCAACTCGCCCGTGCGAACGAGGCGCTCGATGCCTCGGTTCAAGGCGTCGCAGAGGGTTTTGTCTTCTTTTCGCAGGTAGATGACGTAATAGCCGCGACCGACCGGAGGGCCGGCTGGTTCGAGCGTGTCGAACTCCTTGCGGTAGAACCTCGCGGCGGGAAGGTCCTGGAGAGTGGCATCGGCCTGGCCGTTCTTGACGGCCAACATGGCGTCGGTCGCGCCGTTGAAGTAGAGAACCTCGACATGATCCCGTCCCTGCTCCCGGGCGAACGTTTCGGCCGCGGAGCCTCCCAGCACGGCGACGATCCATCGCCCGCCACCGGGCTTGGGCCGCTTCAGGTCGTCGAACGATCGGATCGATCCGTCTTTCGGAGCCAACAACTGGAGCTGGTAGACGTAGTACGGGCGGGTGGCCTGGTACATCTCGGCTCGAGGCGGCGTGAGCTCATAGCCGTTGACCACGGCATCGACGTGGCCGGCCGCCAGCGTGGGCAACAAGACGTCCCACTGGCCCTGGTAGAGGACCGGCTCGGGGCCAAAATCCCCCGTCAAGAGCCGCATCAGCTCGACCTCGAACCCGGTCACTCGGGACGGGTCGTTCGGGTCGGGATAGGCGTAAGGGCCGCCCCCCTCGGCGTCGCA
>CAZRGV010000148.1:13212-13668 GCA_964599655.1 uncultured Isosphaeraceae bacterium
AGAGTGTCCTCGTCGCAAGTCCTGGACCGGGAGCAGCCGCCGAGAACGACCAGCGCCAGAAGAAATCCGGCGGCCAGCGTCGAGGTTCGAGGGGAGAAGGGAGAGGAGGACGTGCCGGGGCGAACGGCCCGGTCGGGGAGGTCAGGCGAGGATGCGGCCGGGGGCTCTTCTTCCATCAAGAAACCTCTTTCTTCTGAAGGCCGACATGATCGTATGTCCCATCCTTGCGCCCATCATTCCTCAGCTCGAAACGGGGGGGCCACGACCCGCGATGTCCATCGTTCCACGCGGAACGTGTTTGACGTCGGTCAGGTTGAGAACGTCCCGCCGTCCGTCCGGCCCGGGAGTTTCCAGGGCGGGCGGGACGTGTCTCCTGGTTTGACCCGGGGGCCCCCATGGCCTTGTCCGCAGCCCGCGGCCCCGGCGCACCCGGCGCCGGACGTGCCGAGGCACCCT
>CAZRGV010000149.1:0-13569 GCA_964599655.1 uncultured Isosphaeraceae bacterium
AACCGGCCCCGGCGACGCCTCCGGCGCCCGAACCGGAACCGGCCGCCCCGCCCGTGACGACGCCTCCGAGCGTTCCACCCGCCCCGGCCCCAGCTCCCAACCCCTGACCGCGATCGTCTCAGGTTCGATCCCGTTGGGTCGGTTTCCCCTCGGCAGGCGCGAGCGTTTCGTCGCCGGCCGGGGGGTTGTTGTTTCCCGGCGAGCGCCGACGGGCGGTTTCGACGCGGTTCGATCCCGTTGTTGGTGGGGTGCCCACCATCGAGCCGTGCTTTCGCATCGGGGGAGGATATTCTATAATCCCCGATGCGGCTTGCCGTTTGACGACCTCGGCGCCGCGGTTGCGTTTCGATTCCGCTTCGAAGGCCAGAGATTTCCAGGAGGAGTTTCTCGCGATGGATTCGCAGAGCCCCGCGAGCGCGTCGACCACGACCGACGAGGCCATGGACCTGAACATCCTCCCCGAAAACGACCAGGAGCGCCGCGAGTGGCTGCTCCGCGTTCTGGGGGAATCGTTCTGCCGTACCCTCGGAATTTACCGGATTCCCGACGATCTTGTGCTCTCCGTCGTGATTCCCGTCTATAACGAGGTCCACACGCTCTCGGAGATCCTGCGACAGGTCCGTGACGTCCCCATCCGGAAACAGATCATCCTGGTCGATGATTGCTCGACCGACGGCACGCGCGAGATGCTTCGCGAATGGTCCGAGTCGGAGGCTGGCGCCGACCTGACCATCCGCTTTCATGAGAAGAACCAGGGCAAAGGGGCCGCGCTTCGGACCGGCTTCCAGCACGCGACCGGCGACATCGTCCTCGTTCAAGACGCCGACCTCGAATACGACCCCGCGCAGTACCCGCAACTGATCCAGCCGATAGTCGAAGGCAAGGCCGACGTCGTTTACGGTTCGCGATTCATCGGCGAGACCCATCGGGTGCTCTACTACTGGCACTCGCTCGCGAACAAGTTCTTGACACATCTCTCGAACATGTTCACGAACCTGAACCTGACAGACATGGAAGTCTGCTACAAGGTCTTCCGACGCGAGGTGATTCAGGGGATCAGGCTCAAGAGCAACCGGTTCGGCTTCGAGCCGGAGGTCACGGCCAAGATTGCCCGATTCCGCATGCCGGCCATCGAGGGCCGCAACCCCGAGCGACGCTGCCGCGTCTACGAGATGCCCGTCAGCTACAACGGCCGCGACTACAAGGAAGGCAAGAAAATCGGCTGGAAAGACGGGGTGCAGGCCCTCTGGTGCATCCTTCGCTACGCGTACGCCGATTGACCGATGGAACGGGCATCGCGAATCGCCGCTCCTCACCGCCCTCGGAGGCTCCTTGTGGCTGGCATGCCGTTTGCCACGAAGGCGCTGTGAGAATTCCCCCCGGAACTCGACGGCGTGTGGCCGCGATGGACGGGCGGCAGCAAAGGTGAGGAGCCGTTGCCATGCGAAACTGGATGATCTCAACACTCAAGATTGCCCCGATGCTCGTGGGCGCCGTCGTTCTGTTCGCGGGCTGCGAGAGCAGCGAAGGGCCCGCCGAAAAGGCCGGCGAGGCCATTGACCAGGCCGCCGACAAGGCGCGCGAGGCCGTCGACCCCGCCGGTCCGGCCGAGGAGGCGGGCCGCAAGGTGGACGACGCGTTGAAGGATCATTAAGCAACCGTGATGCAAGGCACCGGTCGTGGGTCGCGTTGTCAAGCCGCGGCGACGATCGCGACCCTCGACCGAGTCGCGGAACCGGATTCGGTCCGGAACCCGCTGGAATTCCAGAATTGAACGTGCGGGAACAAAACTCACCTGTCGAAAGCCATTGCCGCCAGACTACAATACGTTTCGCTTCGATTCGCAATTCGAAGGGCGATCGGGGATTCGATGCTTCTGGCTTGCCTCTTCGGGCGACATCGTTCTTTTCCGGAGGTTCGTCAAGAGACGTCTTCGAGAACTCGGCATTGGAGGAAGCGACAATGAGCAAGCAGGTTCGGTCTCCATGGCGGCTGGCCTCGGCCTTTCTGGGCGCGGCCTTGCTGGTGGGTTGTTCGAGTGGCGAGGAAGGCGCGGCCCCGGAAGGCGCGGGGTCCGGGAGCCTGACCGAAAAGGCCGGCGAGGCCCTCAAGTCGGCCGGTGAGAAGGCGGGTGAGGCTCTCGAGACGGCCAAGGAAAAGACCGGGGAGGCGATCGAGAAAACGGGTCAGTCGATTCAGGAGAGCGCGGAAAAGGTTGGCGAGGGGGCGAAGACGGCCACCGAGAAAGTGGGTGAAGCCGCCCAGGGCGTCGGCCTCGAATCGGCTGGCGAGTCGATCAAGAAGTCCAGCGAGTCGGTCGGCGCGGCCACCGAGAAGGCCACCGAAAAGACCGGCGAGGTGGTGGAAGGCGCGGGCAAGGCGATCAAGGGGGACAAACCCGAGTAACCGGGGGCCTTGCCCTGACCGGCACGTGAGTTCCCGAGGCCGAGGCGGCGCCCCTCTTCTGGCGGTGGACCGCCTCGGAGCGTTTCTGGTCCGGAACCACGGGTCCGCGAAGATCGACGAACGTCCTCAAGGGGCTTCGAGGACGTCGGCGATCGTCAAGGCGCCGCCGAAGTGCCGCTCGTTCAGGGCCTTCGCGACCATTGTGCGGTGGCAGGCCGCCGCTTTGGGACAGGCACAGAGCAACGCCACGACTTCCCCCCGTCGCTGGACGATCTTCGCCAGCCGTTCCAGTCCGCGATGGACCGGCCAGCCGCCCGAGGGGTCGGCCAGGTGGTTGCGAAGGATGGTCATCTTGGGGTCGTGCCGTTGCGGGTTGCCCAGCTCGACGAGCCAGTCGTAGGCGATGCCCGCGTCTTCCATCAGGCCGGCGATTCCGGCCCGCCCAGCCTGGAGATTCCAGGGCTTTGGGCCGTAGTGGTGATTCGGGTCGAGATTCGAGGCGCAAGGGCTGATTCGCACGTCGACCAGTCGCGTGATGGCGTGCGTCTTGAGGGTGTCCACCAGCCGTTCGGCTCGACTCGATACCGGCCAGGCGCCATATCCCACCGTCCAGAGCCGCATGGCCTACTCCTTTCCTCGGACACGATGCGCGAAGGTCCGGCCCCGCTCGTCATGGAACTTGAGCCGGAACTGGCGAGGGCTCCTTCGTTGACGTAACATCCAGAGAATACAGGGTGGACCGGGAAGCGTCCCGGCGATTGTCAAACGAGGATCGACCTTGCCAAGAGGAAACGTCATGCCGCAACCGCCTCGACCGCTCCGCGTCCTGGCTCTTTTGTCGATCTTCCTGGGACTCGCCGCCACGCCGGCTTTTGCCCAAGAGGCCCCAGCGCCGGCAAAAGACGAGCCAACCTCGTCGAAGACCCAGGCCAAGCCCAAGCCCAAACCCGGACCTCGACGACGCGCACACATCGACTCGGGCCAGACCTACATGGGCCGGCCGATCGCCGATGTGATGAGCTACCTTGGCGCGGGCTGGCTGTTCCGTCCCGAGCGCGAGATCGAGGAGCAGCCCGATCGGATGCTCGATGCCTTGAAGATTGAACCGGGCATGACGGTTGCCGACGTCGGCGCGGGGGCCGGCTACCAGAGTCTCCGGCTGTCGCGGCGGGTCGGGCCCAACGGCACGGTGCTGGCCACCGATCTCCAACCGCAGATGCTCCGGATGCTCACCGCCAACGCCAAGCAGGCCGGCGCGACGAACATCAAGCCGATCCTCTGCACCCAGCAGGACCCCAAGCTCCCCGAGGGGAAGGTCGACCTCATTCTCCTGGTCGACGTGTATCATGAGTGCTCCGAGCCCGAGGCCGCGCTTCAGGGCTGGCGCAAGGCGCTCAAGCCGGGCGGCCGCCTCGTGCTGGTCGAGTTCCGCGCCGAGGATCCGAACGTCCCGATCAAGCCCGAGCACAAAATGACCGTTGCCCAGGTTCGCAAGGAAATCGAGCCCCAGGGGTTCGCCTTCAAGGAGCTGCACGACTTCCTTCCCTGGCAACATATCATCATTTTCGAGAAACCCGTCGACAATCCGGCCGGAGCCGACAAGGCCAAGGAGTCGGACGCCAACGCCAAGACCAAGACGGCGACGACGCCCGAGATGCCCTGACCCGGACTTCGGAGCGCTGTGGATGTCCTGGCGTTGCTGGTCGTGCTCCTCGCTCGACGACGCCTGGAGGATCGGTCTCTCCTCTCCTCCTTCCAGGAGTGCATCCTTTCATGTTTCCCATCCTGATCGGCCTCGTCGCGATGGCTCCTGGAACGGCGCCCCAGACACATTCCCTGGAGCCGGGCCATGAGGCCGTCGTTGAGATTCCCGCCGTTTCGCAGCCTCGCACGCTCTCCGTGCTGGTTTCGCTGGAAAAACCAGGGCGGTTAGCGCCGGGTTCGCCGATCGAGACGACGCTGGAACTCGCCGGCGCCCGGCTCAGGAAGATGCTCCACCTGGGTGATCCGGACGTGACCTGGACGGTCCGCCAGCCGGCCAACGCGAAGGGGACGGTGACGTTGAAGGCCAGGCCCGACCAACCGGCCTCGTTGACCTTCGTCGTTCGGCTCGCCGACCTGGGAGCGGCCGACGCCGACGGCGTTGCCTTCGAGACCGAGCCCAACGACACGCCTCAGACCGCCAACGCGCTGACTCTGCAACAGACGGTCTACGGCCTGGCCGATGACCGGCCCTATCTGCCGATTGGCGACGTGCCGACCGAGGCCGAGCAGACCGCCGGCCAGGACTGGTTCCGCTTCGAGTTCGATTCCGACACGCCGCGCTTGCTCGATGTCGCGCTCGAATTTGTTGATCGCGACGTGCCGCCCGACGTGCGGATCTATCAGCTCAAGGACGGCAAGCCGGTCGAATACACGAAGGGGATCGACCCGCAGAGTCTTCAACGAGAGCGCCCCCCGCGCCCCGGCGCGAACAAGTTCACGACGCGCGTGATCACGAAAGGGACGTACTACATTCTCGTCGACGCCTGCCATCCCGACTACCAGCTTCGCACCCGGCTTTATCCGGTTCCGCCCTACCTGAAGGACGACGAGTCGCCCGAAGCCATCGCGAGCGCGGCGCGGCAGGCGGTACGGACCGCGATGAACTTCCAGCTCCTGGCCGGTGATAGCTGGCACGCCAACACGCCAAGGCGCGGCCACCCGATGGACCGGGTTGCCAACCCGCACCACGAGACCTCGACCTGCATCGCCTGCCACCCGACGCACTTTACCACCCAGTCGGCCCTGACGGCGGTTCGCCACGGTTACCAGGTCGAGGAGCCGTTCGCCCTGAAGTTCCTCACCGAGCGGCTCTACAACAACCCGGTGCCGTTTTATGGGCACCAAGGGGTCGTGTGGGCCCGCATGATCCCCGCGCCCGCGAACGTGCTGGGGCGGCTCTCGACCATGACGATGGACTTCGAGGAGTGGGTCGCCGGCCACCCTCGCGACAACGTCCATCGGGCGATCGCCGAGTTCCTCAAGCTCTACTACGACGGGCGAGACACCATCCCGCCCGACGAGTCGAACGGCAATAACCCGGTGAGCCGATACAAGGTCGCCGCCGACGCCTGGCGGCAGCTGGACGAGATCGCGCGCCGAACCGGCGACGATCGCTACAAGCGGACCCGAGACCTTGTCGCGAAGTTGTTGCCCACCGGCGAGCCCGCCCACACGCGAGACCTCGCCGCGCAGACGATCGGCCTCTGCGTGGTTGACAAGGACGGATTCAAGGACCAGATCGCGACCAACGTCAAACGCCTGCTGGAGCTGCAACGCCCGGACGGCCACTGGTCGGTCAAGTTCGACCCGAAGTTCGCCATCACCGAGATGCAGACGGGCGAGTCGCTGTACGCCCTCTCGCTGGCCGGCCTGCCCGCCGATCACCCGGCGATCCGTAAGGGTGTGGTTGCCCTCTTGAAGGCCCAGGACGACTTCGGCGGCTGGCTCGATCTGAACCCGTATGAACAGTTCCGCACGCCGTTTCGCGAGACGCAATGGGCCCTCATGGCCCTGTCGACCATTTACCCAGGGCCCGGCACCCGAGGTTGGAACAGCCCGCTCGGTCCGCAGCCCAGAGCGCTCCGGACCGATTCCGTGTCGCACCTGATTCGCGACCTGGAGCGGATCTGGGACGCGCCTGACACCAGCTTGAGCGCCCAGATCATGGCGCAGCTCGATCACGAGGCGCCGCTGGTCCGGCTGGCCGCGTGCGAGGTCCTGGCGCGCGTCGGCGACCGCACGGCGATCAACGGCCTGGTCGCCCGGCTCGGCGACGAGAGCAAGGTGGTCCGTCGCGCGTCGGCCGAGGCCCTTCGGCTGGTCGGCAACCGCCTCGAGGCCCGTCTGGCTCCGGGCGAGACGCTCGATCAGGTTCAACTGGTCGCCGCGTTGACGGCGGCCCTCGAATCACCCGACGACCGCACCCGGCGGGGAGCCAGCCGCGTCTTCGCCGCCCACTTCCGCGACCTCTCGCAGGAACTCCGTCTGGCCCAGCCCTTGCTCGACCGCCTCGACGACCCTGATCCGGTCGTCCAGATGCAGGCCATCAAGGGGCTCTGGCGATGGTGGTACTGGCGTGATGACGATGCCTTGCGGAACACCATCGAGGACCGCCTGATCGCGAAGCTGGCGGTTCCCACCCACCCCTGGGTTCGCCGCAACCTGACCGAGGCTCTTTACATCCTTGGTGATGAGAATATTCGCTACCTTTACAACAACTGGGTCCCCTCGCTCGCCCGCAAGGAGGACCGCGACCGCGCCACCGCCGCCCAGCATGCGACGGTCAACCGGATCGGGCAGAAGTATGTGACGGTTCTTTCCGGCGGCAATCGGCTTCAGCGCGAGGGGGTGTTGCGGTCCCTCTCCGAGTTCCACGAGCGCCCGGCGGTCGTGGAGGGTCGGGTCGGCAACGACACCGAGCCGATGCTCTTCTATGACGATGCCCTGCCCCGCGTCAGCCGGGCCCTGATCGGCCAAATGAGCGATCCCGACCCGACCATCCGCCGCCTGGCCTTGCAGGCCCTGATCTCTCTCCGGGGCGATCGCGATCCGGCCCTGGCCCGTGCCGTGCTGGGCCGTCGAGGCGACCCGGACGCCTCGGTTCGCGCGTGGGCCGAGACGATGGCTCGCGCCTTTCCGATCCGAATCAAGGCTGGCGAGTCCGACCCGTCGCTCCTGGCGGTGGTCGACGACCTGATCGCGAATCCGAGGCCCGAGGCGCGCGTGGCCGCCCTGTCGGTCCTGGGCCGCTGGGGCTCCGTGCCCGAGGCCGATCGCTCGTCGGCCGTTCGCTCGGCGTTGGCCGATCCGTCGGGGGCGGTTCGCGCCTCGGCGCTGGAGGCGATGGCCGCGTTTCCGGCCTTGCTGGCCGACCCGGATCGGAAATCGACCCTCGCCGACGCTCTGGCCGATCCCGATCCCGGCGCGAGGCTCGCCGCGATTCGCCTGGCGCTCGACCACCGCGGCATCGTCTCCGACCGCTCCTTGCGAACGGCGCTGGAAGACGCGACACCCGCTCACCGGATCGCCTTGCTCGACCTGATCGCGACGTCGAAGACGTACGCGACTGACCTGCGACTGATCGGCGTCGTCAGCAACGCCCTGCTCGACGAGGACCGAGGCGTGCGTGAGAAGGCGCTCCAGGTGATTCAGACCTATCCGAAACTGGTGGCCAACCCGGCTGTCGAGGATGGGCTTCGCGAGCTGACCCGGTCGGACAACGTGCGGCAGAAGGAGATCGCCTCGGCGTTGTTGAAGTCGGGCGGGCGCTCCAGCGCCGTGGACTCGGCGACCGAGGTGCTCGATCTCGCCTTCTTCGAGGCGAAGGTCTTGCCGGTCTTCAACGCGCTCGGCGAGGATGGCCAGAACTGCGTCGGTTGCCACCGCTCGCACACGATCCTCAAAATGGTCGGGCCCGACGAGGGAGATCGCTGGACCAGCGACCGTGTGCGGGCAAACTACCGTGCCACCTTGCGCGTGGTGAATCTCGCCAGTCCGGCCGAGAGCCTGATTCTTGGCAAACCCACCTGGGAGGCCGCCGAGGAAGCCGAGGCGCAGAAGGACCCGACCAAGAAGGCGCACGCCGGGGGTGTCCGATT
This sequence comes from uncultured Isosphaeraceae bacterium, assembly GCA_964599655.1. Classification (GTDB taxonomy): domain Bacteria; phylum Planctomycetota; class Planctomycetia; order Isosphaerales; family Isosphaeraceae; genus CAZRGV01. The sequence goes on from CAZRGV010000149.1 coordinate 8,049, forward strand.
CGAAAAAGGTTCACCCGAGTATCAGGTCATTCTCGACTGGATCAATGGCGCCCGGCTCAAGCCAAAGGACCGGGCCGAAGCCTCGCGCTGAGGCCGCTTGCCAGGGCAACCCTCATGGCATCGATTGTTCACCGTCCGAATTGATGCCCTGGACTCCGCTCCCGTTTTCCCTTGAAGGGAGCGACCATAGGCATGTATAGTATCGGCGATCGATACATTTTCAAACGGAGCGGAACATTCGATCGCGTCGGCTCCAGAGTTTCGTTACAGCGTTTACTGTAAACGAGCATACCCGTCGCAAATCACGTCTTTCCCCTCGTCGGCATTCTGTCGATTGCCGTTTCCCCCCGCGGTGATCGAGCTCTCGATGTTGGAGGACATCGATGGTCATCGCGTTCCAATGCCCCGGTTGCGGTCATCGGTTCGAGAAGGATCAGGCTCTCGCGGGGAAACGGGCTCGTTGCAAGTATTGCAAGCAGGAGTTCCGCATCCCCGGCCCTTCCACGGAAAACCTGTCGTCGCCGCCAACGGGCGTCAAGGCGGTCGAGCCACCGCGGACCCCTCCCCTCGCCCCGGCTCCTACGTCGGCAACGCCCCCGTTCGTCGCCCGGCAAACCACCTTGGAGCCCGAGCCCGAGCCCTACCAGTTCGTGATCGAGCCGTCGCCGACGGGCGATCTCTTCGACGTTGTCAGCGACCCCGCGCCGGCGGAATCGTCCCTGCCGTTGCCCGGCAGGGTTTCCATGACTCCAGCCTCGCCCGAGAGGCCCGGACCAGCGGTCCGGTCCCGGTACGCCAGTTCGAAGGAGAGGGAACCGACTCCTCGCAAGGCCGCCGCATTTTATCACAAAAAATTACGTACCCTTATTGCTTGCCTGATGGGGCTTTTGCTGACCGGCCCCGCGGTGTGGTCGGCGTACAGGGCGATCCGGCGGGCCATGACGGTGCAGGAGAACCAGGAAGAACGTCCGAACGTTGCCGACATGCCGGTCCGGAAGGATGTCCTTGCGCAGCATGAGCCCCTGCTCGAGGAGGTGATGAACACCTGGAATGGCATGGCCGACGCGTACGCCGCCGTGAACAATCCGGACACCCTCCAGGCGGCCGAGGCCAAGATCGGAGCGATGGGCAAGCGGATGGTGGAGCTTCAGAAGAAAGGCGCCAAACTTCCGAAGCTCAACGCCGCGGAGAACGGGCAACTCCTGCGGACGTACGGAGCTCGCACCAAGGAGGCCCTGGGCCGCGTCAAGCAGGAGGTCTTGCGGATCCGGTCGATTCCCGAGCTGTCCAACCGCGACTTCAGCCCGATCCTCGGCGCCGTCGATCGCGCCGTCTTCACCATGGATACGGAGATGCAGGAATACGAGCGACGATTACGCGACGATCAATACGTCGAGGTGATCGTCCGTGGGGTCGATAGCCCGGAAGCCGGCCAGATCCTCACGCAAAAGTTCCGGAAGATGATGGATCGTTCCTTCAACGGCGTGTCCACCGGCATTCATCTGGACGGCAATGCCAAGACGATGACGTGCCGCGTCTCGCCGGTTCCGGACGTGAACGCCTTCGCCACCCACATTGATTTCGGCAAGGTCGATTCGACCTCGGGCCGAAAGGTTTATGTGAGTGCCTTTCCGCCGTCGTCCGCCGAACTGGCTGGCTTGCAACGGGAAAACAGCCCGGCGGGCCAGCTCGACAAGGCCCTCGATCAGCTTCCGTCGTCGAACGAACAGGCGAGGGGCGAGGCGATTCGAACCGTCGAGGATCTCCAGCGAAAGTCGCCCACGATTCTCCAGACGAAGCGGGCGGTGCTGGTTTCCGGCCTTCAAACGTTGCTGAGCGGCGACAATCGCAACCAGCGCGGCGACGCGGCCCGGGTTCTGATCGCGCTGGGCTGGCCCGAGACCGTGACCGCGTTCTTGAACGCGCTTCAGTCCTCGAGGTCGGACTCGCAAATCGAGGCGATCCACGCCCTCGAGACACTCGCGAGAGAGAAACGCTCGCTTCTGGACGAGCGGCGGGACGACGTCCTCAAGGCCATCGACAACCTGGCGAAGGCCCAGAATCGCTCCATCTGGGGCCCGGCGGTCAACCTTCTGAAGGGGCTGGAATGGCCCGAGGCGGTTCCGATCCTGCTGCACGGCCTCGATGTCGAGGATTCCACGATGCGCGGCGACAGTCTGCGCGCGCTGCTGGAAATCGGCCGCGACCGCTCGCGCCTGCTGAACGACCAACGCGAGGAGGTGGCCGCGACCTTTGCCCGCCTGATGCGCGAGGACGACGAGTTCGTCCGAGGTGAATCGACCCGGTTCATGATCGACCGAGGCTGGCCCGAAACCGTGCCGGCGCTGCTCCACGTGATGCAGGGGTCGGACCCCAGGCGGCGGGCAGATGCCCTCCGCGGCCTGCTCGATCTCACCCGCCAGAAGCGCGACCTGGTCCAGTCGCATCGCGACGAGGTCGTCACCGCGCTCGATGAGCGGGTTCGGGCCGAGGACCGCGAGCTCTGGAACGGCGTTTTCGACCTGATCCGGACCCTCGAATGGCCCGAGTTGGTTCCCGTCTTGCTCCACACCGTCCAGGTCCCCACTCCCGACCTTCGAGCGGCCGGGTTCCGGGTGCTTCAGGAGTTTTGCCAGCAGAAGCCGACCCTCATGGAGCCGTACCGGGCTGACGTCGCCAAGACCCTCGAAGGCCTTCTCGACACCGACGATCGATTCTTCCGGGCCGATGTCGCCAAGACTCTCGTCACGATCGCGGGGCCCGACAACGTGCCGGCGCTCGTTCACTTCCTTCAAGTGGAAGACGCCTTCGGCCGCAACGAGGTGATGGACTTCCTCGTGACGTTGAAGGACCCAAGAGCCGCCGAGGTCATCGCCGCCGGCCTGACCAAGGATCGAGACCGTGCGGCTCAGGCTCTCATGGGGCTCGGATCACCCGCCGAGCCGGCCGTCCTTCCGTACCTCAACCATCAAGATCCTGGTGTGCGGCAGAAGGCCTGTGAGGTCCTGAGTCAGATCGGGACCAAGGCGAGTCGCGCGGCGCTCCAGAAGGCCGCTCTGGACCAGAACGAGGGCGTCTCGCGCGCTGCTCAAGGGGCCTTGAGCGCCATTGCGAACCGACGCGGTTGATGGCTTCGAGGCTTCGGCGACGGTTCTCGATCTCGCCTTGCGAGCCGGCGGTTCCTCGGAATACGCTGGGGAACCGCCCGGTGTTCCGTCTCTCGCCGTGGAGGGGCGGCCCGATCCGGAACCGAAGGAATCGCTCGCATGGGGACGCTCGACGACGACCTGAAGTTTGTCAAGGACCTGGCCGTCGAGGCCGCCTCGCTGGCCCAGGAGCGGCAGGCGCGCGTCGCCTCGCGTGAGAAGGCCAACGAGAGCTTTGTCACCGACCTGGACCTCGACCTGGAACGCCTGATCCGCGACCGGCTTGCGACGGCGTTTCCCGACGATCGCCTGACGGGCGAGGAGCTTGCCGCCTCGGGCGGCAAGGGGCCCCGGCAATGGTCGATCGACCCCATCGACGGCACCGGCAATCTGGTTCACCAGCTTCCGCTCTGGGCCATCAGCATCGGCCTGATCGACGACGGCGAGCCCGTTCTGGGGGTCATCGCCATTCCGCCACTCGGCGAGCTGTTCTGGGCCACGCGGGGCGGCGGCGCCTGGCGAGACGGCCATCCCATCAAGGCCCACGACGCCGATCGGTTCCACTCGCACGATAACGTCGACATCGCCACCAACGCCCTTCGCGTGGTCGATCCACGATCCGTGCCCGGCCGCCTTCGCGACCTCGGCAGTGCCTGCTGCGAGCTGGCGTTCGTCGCCTGCGCCCGGGTCCGGGCCTGCATTTTCCTTGGCGAGCAGGCGCACGACCTGGCCGCCGGCACCGTGATCGCCAGCGAGGCCGGTTGCCAGTTCGGCACCATCGACGGCCGCATTCTCAGCCCCGCCGAGTTCGTCGCCGAGACGCCGGTGCGCGTGCCGACGATCATCGCCCCGCCCCGCCGCCTCGGCGCCTTGATGGGCTCCGTCCGCCGGCTTGGCTCGTGAGCGAACGCCAATTCGCCGGAATCGAACGCTCCAACGACTCGAAGGACCTGGGTTCCTCGACGCCATGCAACGCACCGTCGCCACCTTGCCCGATTCGGTCGAGGAACTCTGCCTGATCCGGCTCGGGTTCCTCGTCCGTCGCTGGACCGCCCTGCCCTACGCCATGCGGCTCGGGCGTGCCATCGACCGCTCGGCGGCCGAGGCCATCGCCGCCGGCGCGGGCTTGCTCCACTCCGAGCGATTCGCCATGGGTTCCCGGCACTTTGGCGTGCTTCAGTACTGGAACAGCTTTGACGCGCTCGACGCCTGGTCGCACCGACCGCCGCATTCCGAGTGGTGGCGCGAGGCCGTTGATCGCATGCGACGCAAGCGCGATTTCGGCGTCTATCACGAGACGTTCCTCGTCCCTCGCTCGGGGATCGAATCGATCTATCTGGATTGCCCGCCGATCGGGCTGTCGAGCTTCGGCGTTCGAGGCGAGCCGATCGGCCCGATGACCACCAGCCGCGACCGCCTCGGCCGACGCGTCCCGAAGCCCTGATCGAAACGAACCGGGCGAGGAACGATCGGTCTCGGTAAACCCCGGGCAAAACCGACGTCGTCCTGCCAACATCCATTCCAGGTTCGAGGAGCCACCCGTTTCATGGGATACTGGGGCGTCAAGAGCTACGAGATCGACGAGGCGGCCGACGCCCTCGACGCCGGCTTCGACCGGGTCCATGGCGCCCGTTACGACGAGCTGATGGACGATCGCAACCCGTTGACCTTCGAGCAGGTTCAGGAGCGGCTCGCCAGCCCCGAAACCCTTGCCGCCGCCGTCGATGCGCTTCGCGAGGAGTTCGGCGAGACGTTCGAGACCTGGGACGAGATCGCTCGCCTGGCCTTCGCGGGCGTCATGGTTCGCCACGCCGAGATCGGCACCCCGATCCCGGACGAGTGGCGACGCCTCGCGATCGACTGGCTCGAACATGAGGAGATCGACTGGGACGAAGCGACCAAGCGACGGTTGCGTCGACAGAAGGAAATCGCCTTGCTCCAGCGCGCCGAAACCCCCAAAGGGTAACAGGATTCGGCGGTGGGTGGCACTGGTGGCTAGTCCACCAGTGCTCCGACTGGTCGAGGAAGACACTGGTGGACAAGCCACCCGTGGCACCCGCCGAAACCCCCAAAGGGTAACAGGATTCGGCGGGTGGCACGGATGGCTTGTCCGCCAGGGCTCCGAGTGGTCGAGGAAGACACTGGTGGACAAGCCACCAGTGGCACCCGCCGAAACCCCCAAAGGGTAACAGGATTCGGCGGTGGGTGGCACTGGTGGCTAGTCCACCAGTGCTCCGAGTGGTCGAGGAAGAGACTGGTGGACTAAGCCACCCGTGGCACCCGATCGACTGATCGAGGAAGACACTGGTGGCTTGTGCAGCAGAGCACCGGGTTAGTCGTAGTGGGTGGCACTGGTGGCTAGTCCACCAGTGCTC
>CAZRGV010000150.1:0-4285 GCA_964599655.1 uncultured Isosphaeraceae bacterium
GGCTTGTCCACCAGTGCTCCGAGTGGTCGAGGAAGACACTGGTGGACAAGCCACCCGTGGCACCCGACGGTGATCCGAACGGTCGATCGAAGACACTGGTGGACAAGCCACCAGTGGCACCCGACGGTGCTCCGAATGATCGAGGAAGACACTGGTGGACAAGCCACCCGTGGCACCCGAGCGTGTTGAGTCCGTGCCACCTTAAGAGGCGTTCCGGCGGGTCGGGAAGCTCGACGCTCAACGAGGAACGATTTCTCGCGGAATCCTGGCTTCGCGCGAGGCTCGTCGTCAGCCCACCTCCACCGGCTGCCTTGTGTGCCTGACGGGCGTGTCGGTTGCTCTCTCGGACGCGGGCCCCTCCCCGCCGAGGAGCCGCATGAGGGTGTCGTAAACGACGGGGGTGGCCACCAGCGAGAGCAGGACCGAGATGGCCAGCGCCCCCATCACCGCGATGGCCAGCGGCTGGAGCATCTGTGCCCCGGTGCCGAGGCCGTAGGCCAGCGGCAGCATCCCGAGCGCCGCGGCGAGCGAGGTCATCAGGACCGGCCGCAGCCTGCGTCGGCCGGACCGGACCAGGGCCTCGGTCAGCGACAGCCCCTCCGCCCGCAGGTGGCCGACCGAGTCTAGCATTAGGATGCCGTTCTTGGCCACGATCCCCACGCCGATGATGGCGCCGAGGAACGAGATGATGTTGAGCGAGGTCCCCGTCAGCCAGAGCGCCAGCACCACGCCGAAGAGCGACAGGACCGATCCCCAAACGATCGCCAGCGGCGCCAGGAGGGACCGGAACTCGACGAGCAGCACGAGGTAGACCAGGACGATCGCCGTGCAAAGCACCATGAGCAAGTTGCGGAACGACTCCTGCTGCTGCTGGTACAGGCCACCGTATTCGAGCGTGAAGTCGCGCCGGTCGGGCAACTCCTTATCGAGCTTGGCTCGGATTGCCTGGACGGCGCTGCCCAGATCGCGCCCCGAGGTTCGCGCCCCGACGGAGACGGCTTGCCGCAGGTCGATTCGACGCAATTCCAGTTGGCCGGCCTCCACGCTCCGATCGGCCACGGCGCTGAGCCGAGCGCCGGGGCCGGACGCTGGGCGGACGAGCAGGGCGTCGATGGCCGGGGCATCGGCCCGCTGGTCGGGATCGACCAGCAGGCGGACGTTGATCTGGCGATCCCCTTGCAGCATGTACGAGGAGGTCTCCCCCAGCAGGGCGATGTTCACCGTCCGGGCGACGTCGCCGGCCTCGAGGCCGTAGCGGAGCAGGTCCTGCGGCCGGACCCGGTAGATGAGGGACGAGCCGGTGTAGATCAGCCCGTCGTTTACGTCCACGACTCCGGGGATGCCCTTGCCGCCCTTGTCCTCGATCAGTTCGGCGATCTGCGTTGCCCGCTTCTTCAGGACCGCCGGGTCGGTGGAGAAGACCCGGATCTCGATCGGGGCCGGCGACCAGGTCAGGTCGGTGATGAGGTCGCCGAGGATGTTGGCCATCGTGATTTTGATTTGCGGCTCTTGCGTCTCGATCTTGCGGCGCAGCTCGTCCTTGATCTCCTCCATACTCCGGCTTCGGTTGGGCTTGAGCTTGATCAGGATGTCGCCGAAGTTCGTCTGTGCCAGGGCGACCGCGAGCCTCGCCCCGGTTCGGCGGGAGTAGCTCTCGACCTCCGGGGTCTCGCGGAGCATCCGCTCGATCTCGTTCAGGACGCGGTCGGTCTCGGAGAGGGCCGTTCCCGGCGGCATGCGGTAATCGACCACGAACGCGCCCTCGTCCATCGTGGGCAAGAAGTCCGTTTGGAGGCGAGGGAACAGGGCGGCGGCGGCGACGAGCACCAGGACGGTCATCCCCATCGTCAGCCAGCGATGCCGCAGTGCGCGGCGGGCGGCGCGCTCGTAGAGGCGGATGACCACGCGGAGGATCGGCCCTCCCTCCTCCTCGCCGTGTCCGTGGGACACTCCTCTGGGAGCCCGCACCCACCGGGCCGCTAGCGTCGGCGTCAGCGTGAGGGCCAGCAACAGCGAGGTCAGAAGGGAGACCACCATCGTGATTGCCAGCGCCCGGAAGAAGACGCCCTGGATGCCGTCGATGAACGCCAGCGGGATGAAGACGACCACGGGGGTCAACGTCGAGCCGATCAAGGGCCCCGTGATCTCGCGCGTCGCCTCCTGGATCGCCTGGACCGGCTCGCCGCCGCCGGCCACCTTCGAGTAGATCGCCTCGACCACCACGATGGCGTCGTCGATCACGAGGCCGATCGCCGCCGCGATCCCGCCGAGGGTCATCAGGTTGAAGCTCATGCCCAAGAGCCGCATGGCGACGAGGGTCGCCAGCACCGAGACGGGGATGACCACGACGGCGATGAGGGTGATGCTGGCCGTCGTGAGCCAGGTGCTGCCGCTCTTGAGGAAGACGAACATGATGAGGACCGACAGGACCAGGCCGAAGAGGATGCTCTCCCAAACGCTCCCCACGGCGGATCGCACCAAAAGCGACTGGTCATAGAAGAATTTTAAGTGCATGTCGGGCGGCAAATCCGCCTCGATCTGCTTGAGTTCGCGTTGGAGATGGTCCGCGATGGCGAGGGTGCTGCCGTAGGGCTGGCTTCGGACGTTGAGCAGGACGGCCGGGGCGCCGTCGGCCGTGACGATCGTATACTGTGGCTCCTGGCCGGGCCGGACCTCGGCGAAGTCCTTGATCCGAACGGGTCCGCTCTCGGTCTGAGCCACGACGAGTTCGGCGATCTCTTGCGGGCCCCGCACCCGGGCGTTGACAACGGTCAGATAGAGCTGGTGCTCTTCGTCGTGGAGGCCGGCGGATTCAATCAGGTTTCCTCTCAGGAGCGCATCGCTGACGTGTTCCAGCGAGAGCCTGTAGCCTTCGAGCTTGAGGGGATCGACGACGACGTGGTATTCCGGCACACGGCCGCCGACGATGTCCACCCGTGCCACCTCGGGCACCCGCAGGAGGCGTGGCTTGAGCGAGTATCGCGCCAGTTCCCACATCTCGGTCTGGCTCCGGCCGGCGTCGCTGGTCAGGCTCATGCCGAGGATCGGGAACGTCGAGAACGTCATCCGGTAGACGGCGGTCGTCGCCGTGGCTGGCAGTCGCGAGCGGATCTGCGCCAGCCGGCTGTTGACGTACAGCTCCGACTGGATCATGTCCACCGACCAGTTGAAGAAGACGTTGACCTCGGCGGCTCCGCGCCCGGTGGCCGACGTAACGCTCACGACGCCGGGGATATCCTTCATCGCTTCCTCGACGGTCCGAGTGACGGTCGCCATCATCTCGTCGCCGGGCATGACGCCGTTGTCGATCATCACGACGACGCGCGGGAAGTCGGTCTGCGGGAAGACCGACGAGGACATGGTGAGCGCCGAGAAGACGCCGGCCACGCAGAGGCCGACCGTGACGAACAGGATCGCCCGCGCCTGGCGGACGACCAGGCCCCCGCCGTTGCGGGGCCGGCTCGCCCCGTTCGACTCGGTCCCGAGGTTTGTCGAGTCCCTTGCCATCCGGTCAGTCTCCCTGGGTCGGTGCGATCGTGATGTTGCGGAACTCGATCTTGCTGCCCTTGTGGTATTGAAGGCCGACGTAGCCCGAGGAGAACTTCGCGCTCATACCATCCAGGATCTTCTCTCCGTCGAGCCGGACGACGAAATGCGGACCGCGGGCCTCGATCACGACGTGGTGCCACTGGCCCGGTGCGGGGTTTGTCGGCTTGAGCCGCTGGATGTCGTCCTCGATGCTGCCGGTGGCGTACTGCGGCCCTTCGTTGCAGAGTTGGAGTTCGTCGCCGTTGGCCGGGGCGGGATAGGGGTCGCCCCCCTTGGCCGCGCGCAGGAAGATGCCGCGATTCCCCTTGGAGGGGTTGCGATATTCCAGGTCGAGCACGAAGTCGGCATCGTTTGCTTCGCTCCGCAGCCAACCGTCTTCGCCGTCGTCCGCGACGATCACCCCGTCGCCGACGTGCCAGTTCGCCCCACCTTCGGGGACCCAGCCGGCGAGGGTCCGCCCGTTGAAGAGTAGCCGCGGGCCATCACCCGTTTTTGGGGTCGCCGGAGCGGCCGCCCGCCCCAGGGCAAGGCCGGCACAGAGGGCGATCATCAAGGTGGCCGCCGCGAGTCTCCGGAGGAATTTCCGGATGGAGTCCAAGGCGTTCAGGATGGGCGTCATCGTCGATCGACTCCGGGATTGGTCGGACACGGCGGTTTCACCTCGCGGTCGTCTCGGTGGGCGGCAGGACGGTTACGGGGAAGTCGGCGGGCAGAGCGTAGCCGTTCTCGACGGCGA
>CAZRGV010000150.1:4295-8239 GCA_964599655.1 uncultured Isosphaeraceae bacterium
CTCGTCTCCGGCTCTGAGGCCCTTCAGGATGCGGACCCAACCGTCGGCGCGGACGGCCTGGCCCTGGGGCGCCGCGAGTTCGACCTCGGTCGGGTACGCCTTGCCGTCGCGCACGGCCGTGACCACCTGATGGCCCTCGGCGTTGATCGTCAGGGCGGCCTCGGGGATGGCGACGCCCTCGACCGCGGCGCCGGAGAGTTCCAGCCGCACCGCCATGCCGACGCGGAGTAGGCCATCGGGGTTGGGCACTCGCACCCAGACGGGCACGTCGGCGGTCTGCGCCTCGGTCTGCTGTCCGAGGCGGAAGACGGTGCCGGGGAAGATCCGATCCGGGAACGCGGCGCTCCGCACCCGGGCGGGCGCCCCGGCCCCACCCGTCCGCGTTGCCTGCCCGATCGCGTGCGTCAGGCTCTCCAGCCAGGCGGACGGGACTCGGGCGTGGACATACACCTCGCTGATGTCCATGACGGTTGCCAGCGGGACCCCCACGTCGGCCCGCTGTCCGACGCGGGCCAGAATTTCGACCACCTCACCGGCCAGCGGAGTGGTCACGCGGCACCATTGCAGGTGCATCTCGGCCGCCTCGACGTCGACCTCGGAGACCCGCCGCTGCTCCTGGCGCGGCCCCTGATTGAGGAGTTCCAGTTGGGCCTCGGCCGCCACCTTGTCGGCGCGGGCGGTCTCGACCGCCTGCTGGGCCTCCAGCAACTGCAACTCGGGCACGAGATTGGCGCTTTGAGCCTGGAGCGCCGCCATCTCTTTGAGCCGGGCCTGGGCCACGCCGAGGGCGGCGTCGGCCTTCTCCACGAGGGCGCGGGCCTGGGCCACCTGCTCGGGCCGTGGCTTCGCGATCAGGAGCGTATGGCTGGCGCGGATTCGATCCAGGTCGTTCCGGGCCTTCCTCTCGGCCAGTTGGATGACGAGGTCCCCCTTGTTGACCCGCGCCCCTTCGGGCACCACCAGTTCCTGGACCATGCCAGGGGCCAGGGCGGTGAGGGTCGCCACCCGCTCGGGCTCCACGATCACGTTGCCGATGACTTCGAAGGTGGGCCGGAGTGTGCGGATCTCGGCCTTGGCTGTGCGGACAGCTACGGGCCGAAGGGAACGGTCTCCTTCCTGTCCTTCCGCTGGGGCCTCGTGGCAGCCGGAGGAGCCGGAGACCGAGGCCAAGGCGACGACGCACAAGCCGACGGCCCGCAGGAGGGCCGGTGTGGGCGGGGCGAGAAAACGAGGCTGCGGTCCGACGGTCATGGGTTGTCTCCGCCAGGTGTGTCCGATGCCGCCCCGGAGCCGGGCGGCCGGAACGGTCCGGCCGTCGGAGGCGGGGGCGGCGGAGGAACGGGTCGCGCCTGCGTGGGCGAGTCGCCTTCCGGGCCGTCCCCTTCGCCCCCCGATCGGCCCTGAGCCGCGTTCATGAGCAGGTTGGAGGCGCCCAGGGCCAGCAGGAGGTCCGATTGCGCCTGGGTCGCCTGCCAGATGGCATCGAGCTCGGCGTTTTCTAGCTGAATGAGTCGCTCACGGCCCTGGTAGAGCTTGGCGAGATCCGCCTGACCCAGCCGGTAGAGTCGCTCCAGATCCGCGACCCTCGGCTTGAGATCCTCGGTCAATCCCTCGGTCTCCTGGACCAGCTCGTTGGCCTGGTTCCAGTTGGCCAGGGCCGCCTTGACCTGAGAGATCGTCCGTTGCTCAGCCTGGTGCAGGGCCACGAGGGTCCGCCGCAGCTCGGCCTCTCTCTGGCGGACTAAGGGCGTGCCGTTGTTCAGGACCGGCAACGGCGTGATGATGGTGAAGCCGAGGTAGTAGACCCCGATTTCATCCTTTTCCAATTGGGGCCCGACCACGGGGGTGGGGATGCGGTTCGCCTTGGCGAGATCGACGGCCGCCTTGGCACCGACGACGCCGGCCCGCGCCGCGTGAATCTCAGGCCGGCTCTGGAGTGCCGATCGGACGAGAGACTCGTCGTCGGCCGGCGGGATGTAGCGCGGCAGGGTGAAGGCGCCGAACGGTTCGGCCGTCCCGGCAGTCGCCGGAATGCCGATCTGGTTCCGCAGATCGGTTAAGGCTCTGGCATAGTCCTGCTGGGCCGCCTTGACTTGTTGGCGGGCCGCCCGAACCTCGATCTCCGCCAGGGTGACGTCGGAGGCCATCGACTGGCCGGCCTTGAGCCGGTCCCGCAGCTCGTCGAGCGTCCGCTCGTCGAAATCCGCCAGCTCGCGAGCCACCCGGAGCTTTTCGCGGCGGTAAGCGGCGGTCTGGAACAGCCGGTAAGTCTGAACCAGCGCCTGGAGCTCGGCCTGGACGACGTTCCAGCGCTGCTGGTCGTAGGCGGCCTTGGCGATGTGATAGCGGTGGGTGGTCTGGTGGCCCAGTTCGATCGGGTGGCGGGTCGAGACGTACCAGAAACCCTGAGCCTGCTGGTAGCTCGTCCGACCACGCTCAGTGATCGGCTGCCAGTTCCAGGGCCGGATGTCGAGGACGAGGGTGGGATTGAGCTCCACCGGAAAGCGGCGTGCGACCTCAACGGCCTCGGCCGAGGGGGCGGCGCCCTGGCGAAGGGTGACCAGGTCGGGGTTGCTCGTGAGCGCCCCGTAGAGGGCCGCCTCCAGCCCGAGCGGCCTTCCCCCCGATGTCCCAAGGCCGAGCGGCTGGGCCGCCTCCACGCCGGTCGGGTTGAGCGGCAAGTCCGTCGTGCTCAGCAGCGGCGGGTTCGCCCCCGGCGGCATTACCCCCGGCGAGGCGGGGGCCTGCGTCTGCCGGATGGACGGGTCGGCCGGTGGTCGGTCTCCCTGCGAGTTCGCTCCAACAGCGCTCGGACGGGTCGCCTCGATCGATGCCCGACGCGGCTCCGCCCGACCGTCGGCGCCGATGGACCGCGGCGGGACGGGCGCCGGCGGATGGAAACGCTCGTACAGACGTTGAGCGAATCGCTTCCTCGGCTGCGAGGGAGGGGGGGGAGCGTCCCCAGGAGGCCAGGCCTGGGCCATGACGTTTGGGTTCAACGCGACGATCAACATCACGATCCGGGATAGCTGGCGCACGGTTCCCCGCCCTTCCTGGGTCGGAACCCATCCTTGGGTGATCGAAGATCGAGAAGGAGATGATGGTAGAATTCCGTGCCAAAAGCCGAGGCGACGCTCAGTCAGCCTCGCTTCAGCGCGCGACAAGAGACGGAGCGGGCGCGCGAACGGCCCGACGCCTCACCGTGGGTGGGTCAGATCAGGAAGGATTGGAGCGAGGCGAGACGCTCGCGCACCGTGGGCGGGGGCCGATAGACTCTCCCCTCGGAGCGGAGGACAAAACCGAGATCGACTGAGGAGCAGAGCGCAGGAATGGCTGCGAGCAATTCGAAATGAGCGGACAACGACAAGGAGGAATCGAACACGCCCCGAACATTCGCGGCCGTCACGGCGGTGATGTCCGATCCGTCGTATTCCTCGTCTTCGTCCTCTTGGCTCGATTCGAGCACATCCCGGCCGGCTTCAGAGAGCGATTTGGCGAGGCCGTAGGCGACCCTCGCCTGGGTCACCATAGGGTTCGCCAGGACGATGAGGAGGCAGAGCCAGGCCGTGAGTCGCTGCATCGCCGATACCCCTTTCCTCAAAGCAACCTTACTGGTCAATTGAGGATCGGTCAATGTCGATTCGCGGAGTCCGTGAACTTGCTGTCGACGAGACGTGATTCAAGCCGAAATCGGGGGTCTCGTAACCTGGGTTTGCTGTCCTCTCCGGGCCAACTCGGCTTACCGATCGCCCGGGGTCTGAACTGCGGGTCTTTCGTGAAGGTGTGCGACGTCCTCACGCGGTGCGATCAGCGAGCAGGATGAGGCCAGCCACATGCTCCTGCCTGGTACGGGTCGCGAACCAGGCCCGGCACTCGGAAGACATCTCGACTGTTGTTCCCAGTTCGGCGCTTCGAGAAAGCTGGGGATCTAGGATTCGAACCTA
>CAZRGV010000150.1:8379-13504 GCA_964599655.1 uncultured Isosphaeraceae bacterium
GCTGGGGTGTCATTTATACCTGTTCCACGAGGCTCAGTTCAACCCCAACGCGATCCGAGTTGGAACCGCAGAGTTCACTCTCGATGGATCAGCCGCCTTCGCCGGGCAGAGGGGGCCGGGATGGTGTCGGGGTTCCGCCCGGGGCGGTGAGCCGAGGCCGGGGGGTGACACCTGGGGTCGATTGCTCCTCGAGGAGTTTCAAAATCTCTTGCTGCCGTTGGTCGAGCCGGTAATGGAATGTCCCTTCGGTGTCGAGGTCGCCTGCTGGAATGCCCGTCAGCAACTCGATTCCGTCGTCGATCGTGTCGACGGCCCAGATGTGGAACTCGCCCGCGGCGACCGCGTCGATGACGTCGTGCCGAAGGATCAGGTGAGAGACGTTCGCTCGTGGGATGCAAACCCCCTGGCTGCCGGTCAGTCCGGTGAGCCGGCAGACGTCGAAGAATCCCTCGATTTTTTCGTTGACGCCACCGACGACCTGGACCTCGCCGTGCTGGTTGACCGAGCCGGTGACGGCGATGTCTTGTCGTAGCGGTACGTCGGCCAGCGCGCTGAGAAGGCAGTACAGCTCGGCGGAGGAGGCGCTGTCCCCCTCGATCCAGCCGTAGGACTGCTCGAAGGTCAGGCTGGCCGAGAGGGCGAGCGGGTGTCGTCGGGCGTAGCGGTGGCGCAGGTAGCCTTCGAGGATCAAGACGCCTTTGTCGTGAATATCGCCGCTGAGCTCGGTCTCACGCTCGATGCTGATCACCCCCTCCTGGCCGATGCCCGCCGCGGCGGTGATCCGGCTCGGCCAGCCGAAGCGAATCTCGCCCAGGTCGAGCAGTGGCAGGCCGCTCAACTGGCCGACGCGCTGGCCCTCTAGCGTGACCCGCAGCGCTCCCTGCTGGATCAGCTCGCGGATCTTGGCGGCGATGCGATCGCCGCGGTAGACGCGCTCGCGGAGAGCACGGCGGACGTGTTCGGCGGCAACGGTCGCGGCGCCGGCCTCTCGGGCCCAGTAACCGGCCTCGCGCGCCAGGTCGGCCACGACACCGAACTTTACCGAGAGCCTGTCCTGGTGACCGGCGTCACGGGCGCCGCAACGGATCACCTCGGCGACGGCCGACGCATCAAATGGTGGCAGGCTGTCCTCGCGAGCCGTCTTGGCGACAAATCGGGCGTAATCGCGCTGGCTCTCCGCGTCGCGTGGAGTCTCGTCCCCGAAGTCGGCTCGGATCTTGAACAGCTCGCCGAACTCGGGGTCGGCTCCGCGGAGCAGGTAATAGAGTTCCTCCGAGCCGAGGGCCACCAGCTTGGTGTCGATCGGGATCGGCCTTGGTCGCAGAGCGGCCGCGGAGAACAGCGAGAGGGGGTCGTAGGCCTCGGTCAGAAGCTGTCCGGTGCGGAGGGCGCGTTTGAGGGGCTTCCACACCAGCGGCTCGGTGAGGGCGTCCTCCAGGTCGAGGACAAGGTAGCCTCCGCTGGCTCGCAGCAGGCTGCCTGGCTTGATCCGGGTGAAGTTGGTGCTGACGCGGCCGAAGAGGTTGACATCGTGCTCGACCGTGCCGAAGAGGTTCTTGTAGCTGGGCGAGAGTTCCACGACGAGGGGCGCCCCCTCGGTCCGGGCGTTGTCGGCGACGACATTGACGCGGCAGGCGAGCCAGGGGTCGCCACGCTCGAGCTGGGCGTGGAGGTCTTCAGCCGCCGGGGGTTTCTCCTGGAGCCGCTCCAGGTTTTCGAGCAAGTGCTCCTGGATGCGGTCGAGCCAGGCGGCCACCGACGGGGCGGGAAAGTCGGCTCTGGCCCGCGCCATGAGGGGGTCAAGGATGCGGCGGGCGAAGGTGCGGACGATTTCCTCGACGGCCTCCTGGAGCTCGCGCATGATCTCTTGCTGCTGGGCCATGATCGCGGCGACAAGCTCCCCCATCTCCTGCTGTCGGCGTTCGAGGTCGGTCCGCTCCGCGTCGCTGAGGCTCTCGAAGTCCCTGGCCTCCATCGGCCGGCCGTCCTTGAGCGGGATGATGTTGATCACGCCGTTGGGCAGTCGCTGCACGTGAAGGCCCAATCGCTTGGCCTCCGTGAGCAGTTTTTCGAAAAGCGCCTCGCCGCGCTTGCCGAAGGCCGCGCCCAGACGGTCGCGCTCGGCGGAAAAGTCCTTGGCCTTGAGCGCTTCGGGTAGTTCAAGGCGCAGGCGGTCGAGAATCTGCTCAAGGGTGGCGCGGAGCCGGGAACCGTGTCCGGCGGGGAGGCGCAGTGCCAGAGGGCGATCGGGCTCGTCAAAATTATGGACATAGACCCAGTCATCTGGGGTAGGCTCGCGACGGGCGCGGTTCTCCACCAGTCGCCGGATCAGCTCCTTCTTGTCGATCCCGCTGAGGCCAGAGGCGAAGACGTTGTAGCCCCGGTGGCGGATCGACAGACCGAGCTCCAGGGCCCTCAAGGCGCGATCCTGGCCGACGACCCCATCGAGGGGCTCGAGTTCCTCGGTGGTGCCGAAGCCGAGTTGCTCCGGGTCAATCGTGGGGGCCAGATCGGCCGGCGCCAGCCGCCAGCGATCGGAGGGATGGGTCGTGGCTGGTGGGGTTGGCTTGTCCATGAACGCTCGTCGCGGCCCTTTCCGCTCGTGGGATCGATTCATTGAATCGTGATGTGAACTAATCGGAACTTGCTTGATTCCTTCGAAATTGTCTCTGGCGCGAGCCGCTCGCTCTGGCGCTGCTTCGGCAACCCGATGTGAACGATGCCGAGCCGGCTCTCGGCCCACGCCGCTTCCGGATCGATCGTACATGCCAGAGTCAGCGACCTGCGGAAGGGGCCGGACCGGCGCTCGCGGTGGCTGAGAACGGCACCTTCCGGGCGAGTTTCAGGGCGTTCGCCAGCGATGATCAGCGTCTCCTCGGTGACGCGGACCTCGAGCCGGTCCGGCGGCACGCCAGGCACGTCGATGACGACGAGATAAGCCTCGCGGGTCTCAAAGAGGTCGAGTGGGGGGTTCCACGACATTGGTCCGGGAATGGCCCATCGGCGGTAGATTCGCTCCTCGAAGAGCTCGTCCAGCCGCTGTCGGAGGTCGAGGAACGGGGAAATCCAGGGGTTGGACATGAGCCACTCCTCCCACAACACGAGTTCGGGGGCCTTGCCTGGAGGAATCGTCCAGCGTCTCGACGCGCGCCTTGGCGATTCGCGAAAGGTCCGCCGCGCATCCCATTGTATCCGGGTCGCGCGGTCGCGTCCGCTCCGGAGCGTGACGCTCTGGCAACAAGACCTCGACACGACGAACGCGGAGGTCCCTTCCGCGCCTCAGGCCACCCCGAAAGTTCACCGAGAACATTCGCATACGCAACATTAAACTTGTGGCAACGCATTGAAGACCACTCAAGACGGATTCAAACGATAGATTCCCAGATGAGCGGGACAGCCCGCGAGCGTTGCTTCGCTCTGGGGGAGCACTTCATGCTTGCCGATGACAAGAAATCCGCCGATAATCATGTGATCAACGATTCGGATAAGGGCGTCCCTCCGCGTCGGATCGTCGAAGTAGGTCAACGCCAGGTTGCGGCAGAGAACGAGGTGGAACCGTCCCTCGGGGGTCTGTTCCCGAACGTCCTGCTCAAGGAATTCTACCCCTTGCCGGAACCGATCCGCGAGGCGGAACAGGCTGTCCGAGCGAAGGAACGCCCGACTCACCCATTCCGGTGGCAAATCTCTCAAGCTGCTGGCTGTGTAGCAGGCCTGGCGGGCACGGCTCAGGAGCACGTTATCGACGTCCGTGGCGAGAATCCGAAGCGGTGGCGGTGAGATCGGGGGCTCGAGGCCGAGATCCCAGAGAATCCGGAGTGTGTAGGGTTCCTCCCCCGAGGCGCAGCCGGCACTCCAGCAGCGCACCTCGTGATCCCGTCGTTCCCTGGCGAGTTTCGCGAGAGCCGGCAACGTGTCGCGGCGGAGGTGTTCGAAGACATCCCGGTCGCGGCCGAACCGGGAGATGGGAAATCGGCATAGCCCGTCGAGAACGTCCCACTCTGAAGGGTGGGGTTCCAGGTGGTGTCGATAGGCGGACAGATCAGCGATGCCCAGTTCCGTCATCCGTCGTTGAAGGCGTTTGCGGACGAGGCCGCGCACCCTTCGAAAGCCATGCCAGCTTAGGCGCAGTCGCGGCAGAGCCCATTGTAAGAACGCGACACATTCGGAATCGGTCATGATACTTGCTCTGTCCCGTGAGCGATACAAACACATATATATTGAATCTAACATTATTATTATTATATTATCATCGCGCGGCACGCAGGGTCATGGCCGCTCGAACTCGCTCCTCCGCGAGTTCAACCGCCGCGACCCTGGGCTCGATCCCCTTGGCCTGGCTACGGTCCAGCGCTTCCTGGGTATTCCGGGCGATCGTCTCGGCGATTCGTTGGAATGCGACGGCCTCGGTTCCCCCACGATACTCGACCGCGGCGCAGATCACGCCGCCGGCGTTGGCGATGAAGTCGGGCACGACGAGCACTCCCCGGCGGTGGAGAATCGCCTCGGCCTCGGGGGTGGCGGGGACGTTCGCCCCCTCGAGGATCAGCCGGGCCTGGATCGTCGGCGCGTTTTCCGCGTGGATCGAGTCGGGCCTCGCGGCCGGGACGAGAAGATCGCATGGCAGGCGGAACAGCTCGTCCCGCGAAATCGTCTGTCCCTTGCCATACTGCGTGACACGTCCGGTCTCCCGCTTGATGGCGATCAGCTCCGACACGTCGATTCCCGCGGGGTCGTGGATCGCGCCTCCGGAGTCGCTGGCGGCGACGAGCCGCACTCCCTTCTCGGCGAGGAACCGGGCCGCGTGCTGACCCACGTGGCCGAAACCCTCGATGGCCAGTGTGGCTCCTTCGAGCGTGAGTCCGCAGTGTCGAGCGGCGACTTCGGCGCATCGAGCGAGCCCGAAGCCGGTGGCTCCGATCTCATCCAGGGGGATACCACCGAGCACCCGAGGCAGGCCGACCGACCGCCCAATCTCGTCGTGAATCCAGGCCATGCACGACTCATCGGTTCCCATGTCGGGGCCAGGAATGTAGTCGGTCAGCTCGCGGATTGCCCGGGCGAAGGCGCGAAGAAGTCGGGGCTTACTCGCCGTCTTCGGGTCGGCGGCGATCCCCGCCTTGCCTCC
>CAZRGV010000151.1:0-1631 GCA_964599655.1 uncultured Isosphaeraceae bacterium
CAGGATCGCGTGCATCTCGGCGTCGGTCTGAACGTAGCGCCGCTCTTTCTTCGTGGAGATCATGTACAAGGGCGGCTGGGCGACGTACAGGTGTCCCTCGGCCACCAGCCGTGGCATCTGGCGGTAGAAGAAGGTCATCAGCAGGGTGCGAATGTGCGACCCGTCGACGTCGGCGTCGCTCATCATCACGACCTTGCCGTAGCGGCGCTTCGACGGGTCTTCTTCCTCGCCGATGCCGCTGCCGACCGCCGTGATGATGTTGCGGACCTCTTCATTTCCTAGCACACGATCGAGCCGGGCTCGCTCGACGTTGAGAATCTTCCCACGAAGCGGAAGGATCGCCTGGTACATCCGGTCGCGTCCCCCCTCGGCCGTGCCGCCAGCGCTATCCCCCTCGACGAGGAACAGCTCGCTGGCGTCCTGGTCGTGCGTGGTGCAATCCATCAGCTTGCCCGGCAGGCCGCCGCCGGAGAGCACCCCTTTGCGGTTGCGAACCAGCTCTCGGGCCTTTCGCACCGCCTCGCGGGCCTCGGCCGCGAGCAGGGCCTTGGCAATCACCTTCTTGGCCGATGCCGGGTTTTGCTCGAGAAACTCGCCGAGCCGGTCGTTGACCACCTTGGCGACGATCCCCTCGACCTCGCTGTTGCCCAGCTTGGTCTTGGTCTGCCCCTCGAACTGCGGGTCGGGCACCTTCACGCTGACGATCGCCGTCAGTCCTTCCTTGAAGTCCTCGCCCGTGATCGAAAGGTCCTTCTTGCCTTGTGGTACGTGCGACTTGGCGTAATTGTTCAGCGTACGGGTCAAGGCGGCACGGAAGCCCGTCAGATGCGTGCCCCCCTCGATCGTGTGAATGTTGTTGCAGTAGCTGACAACGTTCTCGCTGAACGACTCGTTGTACTGCAGCGCCACCTCGACCTCGACGTTTCGCTCGTCGTCACGGCCCGAGAAGACCACCGGCGCGTGCAGGACCGTCTGCGCCCGGTTCAGATACTGCACGAACTCAGTCAGCCCCTCCGCGGAAAAGAACTCCTGCTCCTTCTTCTCCTCGCCTCGCTCGTCGGTCAGGCGGATGCGGACCCCCTTGTTCAGGAAGGCCAGCTCCCGGAGCCGCTTTTCGAGAATGTCGTAGTCAAACTCGATCCGAGGGAAAATCTCATTGTCCGGCAGAAACTGGATGATCGTGCCGGTCGTCTTGGTCGCTCCCGACGGCCGGACCGGCCCCTTGGGCAGACCTCGCTCGTACTCTTGCCGCCAGACCTGCCCCTCGCGGTGAATCTCCGCCTCCAGCCACTCCGAAAGCGCGTTGACCACCGTCACGCCGACGCCGTGCAAACCGCCCGAGACCTTGTACGTCTCATGGTCGAACTTGCCCCCGGCGTGCGCCTTGGTCAAAACGATCTCCAGCGCGCTCTTGCCGCTCTCGGCGTGAATCCCCACCGGGATGCCCCGGCCGTCGTCCCGGATCGACACCGAACCATCCGCGTGGACGACAACATGAATGTTATGACAGAATCCCGCCATCGCCTCGTCGATCGAGTTGTCCACCACCTCGTAAACGAGGTGATGCAAGCCTCGAAGCGTGGTGTCGCCAATGTACATGCCGGGCCGCTTGCGAATCGCCTCGATGCCTT
>CAZRGV010000151.1:1710-13411 GCA_964599655.1 uncultured Isosphaeraceae bacterium
CATACCCATGGCCTCGGGAGTCTCGGTCGTGCGATCAGTCTTGGTCGAAGCCATCGTGGAACCACCTCGGTCGGTTCGAGCGTCCGCGTCGGGTCCGTTCAATGGTTAATGGGGATTCCGTTTCGTTCCCTCGTCATCGCCAAGGCCAGGCCGGGGACGCGACCGGCGGGGCCTGGAAGCCGAAGCGGAGGTGGGAGGCGCAGAGGACGCCGATGGAGGCTCCGCAAGAGCGGCTGGATCGGGCTCGATGGCTCCGACGCGAAAACGGATGTCGTGAACCTTGCTGCCAGGGGCGTCGCGACGAAGGGCGGCCAGCAGCTCGGGCTTGCGAAACGCCGCCAGCTCTTCCAGCAGGGCCGAGTGCGCGACCGTCACGGTCAAGACGCCATGTCGCACGCCCCCCAGCCGGGTCTGGTAACAGGCCGGCTCGCCCACCGCGGCGTTCCAGGCCCCCTCCAGCTCTCCGGCGGCCCGGAGCCTCCCATACCCACGGGCGGCGAACAGCTCGCCCAGAACATCCCCCAGAGGCCGAGGCTCCCGACGACCCGGGCCCGTCATGGCGCGCACGCTCCTCCAAACCCGGGATCCGGCCTCCACTCGCAATGTGAACGTCTTTTCATTATACGCAAACGGGCCTGAACAAGCAATTCCGATCCGATCTTCCCCGAACGGGATTCCGGACCCCACCGCCGACTCCCCGCGATCGAACTCCACAAAGCAACCGGCGGGAACCTCAAGGCTCGTCCGATCCTTGACGAACGGACGGTTCGTCCTACGGAATTGTCCGGATTCGTTGCCGTTTTGTCAGGTGGGCATCACCCACCGACCATCCGAGAGCGTGAGGGGTTCGGTGGGCCGTGCCCACCCTACGAGAGACGAATTCCCCAGGCGATTCCGTAGCACTCCATGATCTCGAACCACATCGATCGAAACCATCCAACCCCGCCCGGAAGGGCCGATCAGCGATCCCGGGTCAGCGGCATGACCACGTAGGCATACCGGTCCTCGGTCTTGAAGACGGCCGCGTTCTTGTGGTCGATCAGTTCGGCGGTGATCGGCGTGGCCTCGTCGAGGGTCTTCAGGGCGTCGATCAGGTAGCGAGGGTCGAACGTGATCTCCACCGGCTTGCCCTCGTAGTGGATGGGCAGCTCAATGTCCGAGCTGCCGTGGTCCGGAGCGCGGCTGGTCAGCTTGAGCATCCCCTCGCCGAACGAAAAGTCGACGCCCCGGCTTTCCTCGCTGGTGACGATCGACGCCTGCTCGACGACCTGCAAAAGCGGGCCCGCCTCCAGCGCGATCTTGACCTCGACGTTGGCCGGGAAGACGTCCTGATAGCGAGGGAAGCGGCCTTCCACGAGCCTGCTGTAGATGACGGCCCGTTCGGTGCGGACAAGCGCGGCGGTCCCCCCCTGGAACGCCAGGTGAACCGGCGGGTCTTCATCCTGAAGGTTGCGTTCCAGCAACTTCAGCGCCTTGACCGGCACGACCGGCTGGCCGGACGGGGCCGAGGCCCCGCCTTCAGCCTCGACCGGCAGGACGATCCGGGCAAGCCGGCGGCCGTCGGTGCCGACCATCGTCAGCGACTCCGGCGACAATTCGAACAGGACGCCCCCCAGGGCGTACCGGGTGCTCTCGACGTCGGTCGCGAAGATCGTGCGGCGGATGCCCCGTCGAAGGTCGGCCGCGGCGACGACGTGATAGGCCGTCGCGGCGAAGTCCGGCACCTCGGGGAAAAGGTCGGGATCCTCGCTCGGTAGCTTGAACTGCGCGTGCAGGCCACGAACGAGCAGATGGTCCTGGTCGGTCTCGAGGGCCAGCTCCTCGTCTCCCATGGTGCGGAGGATCTGGGCGAACCTCTGCGTCGGCAGAATGACCGCCCCGGGCTGGTCGACCTTCACGCCCAGAACGCGGTAGCGAATGCCGACTTCGAGGTCGGTAGCCATCAGGGTCGACCCCTCGTCGGCATCGACCACGAGCTTGACGTTCTGGAGGATGGGCTTCGGACTGCGAGCCGGCACGACCCCACTGACCATCCCGAACGCCGCGAGCAATCCCTCGCGGTTGCACAGAGCCTTCATTTGTGCGTTTCCCCGCCCTGGGATCGCCGGGCTGACCCGGTCAGGGATGCCCTGGTTCGATCCATCTCCAGGCTCTTTCCTTGGTGGTTGGTCGGTGGCATCCCTTCCGGTCGCCCCTGGTCCCAGGATGGGATCCGGTCTTCGAAAAAGGGAGAAATCACCACCGTCGTCGTCGAAGAGGGGCGTCGGCGCCGTGGATAAGCCCGACGCTCTCGAACAAAGTCATGATACCAAAAGACTTAATCGGACACAACAGCCGTTTCGCCTTGAGGGAAAACCCGTGCATAAACCCGTCGCGCAAGCCGGCATGCGCCGCCGAGCCCGGGTGATCGGCCGGCACGCTTCACAACGTCATGTCGGCGAGACCCGCGCCCCGCACCGGCGCGCGACGGGTTATCGACAGGTTTTCCCCCATCGCCTGTGGACCGTCGCGCCCCCCTCGAATCCGCCGCCAATCGGGCGTGACGCGGTGACGGAACACGGTTTGCACCGGGAACGTTCCCAACGCGGCTGGCCGTTCGCGAGGCGAGCCGTGACCAATCCGAACACGTCGTTTTCCAAGAGGGAGTTGCAACATGTTGAAATGGGCGCTGTTCTTCTTCCTGATCTCGCTCGTCGCCGGGGCCCTGGGCCTTTCCGGAGTCGCCGCCGGCGCAGCGACGATCGCCAAGGTCCTCTTCGGGCTCTTCCTGCTGGTGGCCGTGGCCTTCCTCATCCTGGCGCTGCTGGGCGTGGGGGCCGTGACCTGAGTCTTACGTGGACGTTCCGCGTAAAGAACGTAAGAACGGTGAAACAACGTTGTTTTACGTGGAGAAGGGCGTTCGCCGACACCGGGAAGGCGTTGCGGACTCAAATCCGTGTCGCCCGTTCCCGGGGCCGGGCGTAAGATGACGGCCGACGGCGCCACGTCGTACAGGACGACTCGAAGGCGAAGCGAACGGTTGGGGGTCAGGGAGGGCCCGGCATGGAATCGAACCGCCTGGGAGCCAGGCGCAGCGCGGCGATCGGGTTCTTGTCGGCCCTGACCCTCGGCATCGGCCTGGGGGGTTCGAGCCGCCTCTCGTACCACGAGGCCATCGTGGCGCAGGGAGCGCGCGAGATGCTCGGGCCCGGAGGCGACTGGCTGGTGCCGACCCTGGCCGGGCGCCCTTGGCTGGAGAAGCCGCCGCTGTCGCACTGGCTGGTCGCGACGTCCGGCGCGCTGATCGGGGAAATCAACGAGACGGTGGCGAGGATTCCCTCGGCCGTCTCGGCGCTTCTGATCTGTCTGGGAGTCGCGACCCTGGCGGCCAGGCGGTTTGGTGCGGGCGTCGGCTGGTTGTCCGGTCTGGTTCAGGCGACCACGCTCTGGCTGGTGACCCGAGGCCGGCTGGCCGAGGCCGACGTCGTGCTGGCTTGCCTGATCACCTGGGCCGTCGTGGCGTTCGACCGGATTCGCGAGAGAGGGCCCGAAGCCCGCGCCGCCCGTTGGGCATTCTTTTTCCTGCTCGGGGCGACGGCCCTGGCCAAGGGGGTCGGATTCGGCGGAGTGCTGGTGCTGGCGATGGCCGTCGTGGTCCTGGCCTGGGATCGCGATCGGGAGACGGCTCGGGCCTTGATCTGGCCGCTCGGCGGGTTGTTGGCGAGCGTCCTGGCCTTGGCCTGGCCGGCGATGGTCGCATGGCGCTACCCGTCCGTGATGGGGCTCTGGATGTCGCACGTGACCGACCGGCTTTCGGTCAGGCCCGAGCAGTTCGCGGGGGAGCCCTGGTGGCAGTACGCGCCGTCGCCGTTCTGGATGGTCTTGCCGTGGACTCCGCTGGCGATGGGAGGCGCCTGGCGGTCGTGGAGGCGCGCGGTTGCGGAGCGGGGGGGCCCCGACCGCCTGCTCTGGGCCTGGGCGGTCGTGCCGGCCTCGCTGGTGTCGCTGGCCTCGGTGCGCAACGCGCATTACCTGATCCACGCCTTGCCCCCCTGGTCGGTCTGGGGAGCGCTCGGGCTGGTCCGCCTGGGGGAGCGGCTTCGAGGTCGAGGCTGGTCGGCCGATCGGCTCCGACGGGTGGCGGCCCTGGGCGTCTCGGCGCTGGGGTTGGCCTGGGGCCTGGGCTTCGCGCTGGTTGGCCCTCGGATCGATCGCCGGGGCGTGGAATGGGCCTTTTACGAGCGGGCCGGTCGATCGCTCCGGCCCGCCGAACCCCTGGCGTTGCTCTACGACGCGCCCGGCCGCGCCGACCGCTGGGACCGCGATCCGTACCCGACGCCGTTCGGTCCGGTGCCGCACGACCTGGCGGTTCGCCTGTTTTACCTGGGACGGCCGGCCTGCTGGCGGCTCGGGGTCGACGCCCTGGCCGTTCAGCCCCCCGGCCCGGCTGCGTTTGCCGTCATTGGCCGAGACCGAGACCTCTCCGCCCTGCAACGCCTGGGACGGGTCGAGACCCTCGCGCAAGGTCCCACCGCGCGGTGGGACCGCATTTACAGGCTCTATCGTGTCGAACCGAAACGGGATCAGGTCGGCTCGGTGACGGCCTGGGCCAGGGAGTCGGGTTCGGCCCCCAGTTCGGGCCTGGAGACGCGCTCACGATGACCCAGCCCCAGGCTCATCAGGATCGTCGCCGAGATGGCCATCGAGGCGCAGAGGAAGAGAATCCCTCCCTGGAACGACTGGGTCATATCTTTGACGACGCCGAGGACCGCCGGGCCGAGGGCGCCGCCAAGGTTGCCGACGGAGTTGATCAGGCCGATGCTGCCGGCCGCGGCGGCCTCGGTCAGGAACAGGCTCGGCAGGGACCAGAAGGCCGGTAGGTAGGCTTTCAGGCCGGTCATGGCCAGGGTAAACAGCAAAACGGTCAGCCAGAGCTGGCCGCGGCTTAGCAGGGCAAGGCCCAGAGCCATGGCTCCCAGATAGATCGGTAGCGCGGCATGAAGCCGCCGTTCCTGGTAATGATCCGCGCTCCAGCCGATCAAGAGCTGCCCCACGAGCGATCCAATGGGCGGAATGATGACCAGGAACGAGATTTTCTGCGGTGTCAGGCCGTACCAGTTTTCGATGATCGAGGGCAAGAAGAATTCGACTCCGTAGTTGCCCGTCACCACGAAGAAGTAAGCGGCCGACAGCAGGAGCACCTTGGGATGCCGAAGGGCCTCGGTCACGGTCATGTGCCCGAAGCTCTCGTGGTGCTGTGCCTTCTCTCGCTTCAGCTCCAGCTCCAACGCGTCGCGCTCCTCGGGTTCGAGCCAGGTCGCCTGGCCCGGCCGGTCGGTGAGCCGGATCAACACGAGAATTCCGAGCACGACCGCCGGAATCCCCCAGAAGATGAACGCCCACTGCCAGCCCTCCAGGCCCAGCAGCTCGGGTCGACCCTCGGTGCCGATCTTCAGCAACTGCCCCGAGATCGGCGGGCCGATGAACTGCGCGATCGGCGTGGCGACAAAGAAATAGGCCAGCGCCCTCGACCGGTCGCGGCGGGGGAACCAGTGCGTCAGGTAGACAATCACCCCCGGGAAGAACCCGGCCTCCGCCAGGCCGAGCAGAAAACGGACCGTGTAGAACTGCCAGGGGACCCGGACGAAGGCCGTCAGGGCCGCGACGATTCCCCAACTGACCATGATCCGGCAGATCCACTTCCGAGCGCTCCATCGCTCGACAATCAAGGTGCCCGGGATCTCCAGCAGGAAGTAGCCGACGAAGAAGCACGTTCCCATGCCGAAGCCGAAGACCTTCTCGTCGAAGCCGGAAAGGTCCTTCTGCATCGTCAGCTTGACGAACCCGACGTTGGCGCGGTCGACGTACGCGATCACATAGCAAACGAACAACAGCGGCAAGAGCCGCCAGTACGCCTTGCGACGGGCGCGATCGAGAGGGCCGGGGCCGCTGGGCGAGGCCGGCGATTCGGGGATGGAACCAGTCATTGTTTTGGTATTCCTTTATGTAATAACAAAAATTATGACGATGAGAGAAGACCAGATTCGATGCCTGGGACGAGGCTGCCGGCCGCCCGGAGGTTCTTGAGGTCATCCTGGCCGGTCCGGCGACAGGGCGAGCGGGCCAGGGGAACCAAGAGGTCGAAGACCGTGTCGAAGAAGACGGGCACGGCCAGCACGTAGCCGCTGCCCATCAGGGCGACCGAGGCGCGGTTCGGACCCAGCAGGCGCAGCAAGGCCCGGACGATCCGGCCGGCCGCGCCGCTGTCCATCATGCAGGTGCCGACGATCGCCGACAGGGCGATCACGAGACCGATTTTGCCGGCCGGGTTGCCGAACTCGAGGGCGACCCGGCCGACCTTTGGCGAGGTCTCGCCAGGAGCCGGGACGCTGACCAGCAAGGCCGCCGTGATGAGGGCCAGAAGCGCGTTGAGCCGAAGGACGAGGATCAGACCAACGACCGTGACGATCCCGATCGCCAGGATGGCCAGAGGGTGAATCAGCATCAGCAACGGGCCTCGCAGCAACCAATCAAGCCGCCGGCGGGTTTCTTTCGGGAACCGCCGGCTCGTTCCGACTTTGCACGAAGGTGGGTGGAGTTGCCAGAATGGCACAGCGGACGACGCGCCACAAGGGTCCGGCCGCCCGAGCCGCCTCGGCGGAGTCCCGAGAACCGGCCGGAGCGGAGGCGTCGCCGGTGTCGAGAACCGGATGGGGAGGCCAGGCAGTTGGCGACCGGGATCGTGGTATCGTTCGACGAGCAGCGAGGCTTCGGATTCATCCGGACGCCGGACCTGGACGGCGACGTCTTCGTCCATGTCCGGGAGGTCCAGGGGCGGTGTCCGCTCCGGATCGGCCAGCGGGTTCGGTTCGAGGTCGAGGCGACCGAGCGAGGCCCGAGGGCGGTCCGGGTCGAGCCGGGCCGGGTCGGCCTGGCGCCGTCGATCGCCGCCTTGCTGGTTCTGGCCGTGGGACTGGCCTCGGCGACGCTCGTCTTGCACGTCGGGCCGGGCTGGGGCTGGGCCGGTTCGTGGGTCGCGGCGATCAACCCCTTGACCTTCGGGGCCTTCGCCTGGGACAAGCGACGGGCCCTTCGCGGCGGCCGCCGGATTCCCGAGCGGGCCTTGCTGGCGTTGTCGCTGGCGGGCGGCTCGCCCGCGGCGGCCCTGGCCATGCCCTTGCTGCGGCACAAGACCCGCAAGCCACCGTTCCTCTTGGCGTTCGCCGCCGTTCTGGTCGTCCAGGCGCTCGGCCTGGCCGTCTGGGTCTGGCCCCGCTGACACCCCGTTGCCCACGTTTTGGCCGATGACCCGTTTCCGACCGACCGCCTTCGGCGTACACTACACTGAAAGCATCGGGACGCCGAGAAAACCGAAAAACCGGTAGACAACCTTCTCATGACGCGCAAACGGATGATCCTTGGCCTGCTGCTGGTCCTGGTCGCCCTGGGGCCAGCGGCCGACAAGGACCCTCAGATCGGCCAGTCGTTCCAGATTCCCTACCGCACGACCCTGACAAACCACTACCTCGTGCGCGTCCGGGTCAACGGCAAGGGGCCGTTCAACTTCCTGGTCGATACCGGGGCCCCGGCCCTCTACGTCGGCACCGACGTGGCCCGGAAGATCGGCCTGGAGCCGGCCAAGGATCACTTCTGGACCAAGCTCGACCGGCTCGACCTCGAGGGCGGCGCGACC
This sequence comes from uncultured Isosphaeraceae bacterium, assembly GCA_964599655.1. GTDB lineage: Bacteria > Planctomycetota > Planctomycetia > Isosphaerales > Isosphaeraceae > CAZRGV01. The sequence goes on from CAZRGV010000151.1 coordinate 9,383, forward strand.
TTGCGGAACCTCAAGTGCCGGGTCGAAGACCCCTTCCAACTCGTCGGAATGAATGCCCTCGGCCTGCCGGGCGCGACCATCGACGGCATTCTCGGGTTCACCATCCTGGCAAGGTTCCGCATGGAGTTCGACCCCACCAGGGACCGGATGACCTGGACCCGGCTCGACTTCGAGCCGCCCGACCCGTTCGTTCCGGAGGACCCTGAGGCGCGTCGGGGCACGCCCGAGGTGCAGGCCATGAACCTGCTCGGCCCGGCCATGCGGCTCGCCTCGGTCTTCCTCGGCAAGCAGCCCGAGGACATCCTCCACCCGCAAGGGCTCTTCGGCCTGGAACTGGCCGAGAAGGACGGCGAGGTCCGGGTCGAAAGCGTGCTGCCCGACACACCCGCCGCCCGAGCGGAACTGAAGCCCGGCGACGTCCTGACCCGCCTGCTCGACCGGCCGGTCGACGGCCTGAAGTCGGTCCACGAAGCCATCGCCAAGGTCCGGATCGGCGACCAGATCGCGCTGGAGGTCCGCCGCGGCGGGGAGACGATCGAACGGACCCTCCGTGCCGCCGAGGGATTCTGAGCCATGACATCCAAGCGACTCTGGATCGTTGGCCTCCTGACCGCCGTCTCGGCCTTGGCCGCCTTCGGCCTGACCCAGTCGGCCTGCTCGTCGCCCCCGCCGGGGGCCTCGGTGGTGCCCTTCCGGATGCTGCCGTCGAACCACATGGTGGTCGAGGCCAAGATCAACGGCAAGGGGCCGTTCCGCTTCATCTTCGACCTCGGCGCCCCAGTGACCTTGCTCAGCAACAAGGTGGCCGAGTCGACCGGAGCCATCCCCAAAAACGCCCCACGGTCGTTCCTGATGTCGACCCGAGGCGAGGGGACGGTCAAGAACCTCGAGCTCGGCGAGCTGAAGGCCCAGGACGTGCCGGTCATCGTCATGGACCACCCCGCCCTGAAGGCCCTCAGCGGCCTGTTCAGCCGGCCGTTGGAGGGAATTATCGGCTACACCTTCTGGGCCCACTACCGGATGACCATCGACTACCAGGCGCGCGAGATGACCTTCGTGCCGGTCGACTTCGAGGTCCGAGACCTGATGAAGGAACTGCCCAACCGCCTGTCGGGCCCGAAGGTGGCCAAGACCCTGATCCTCGCCCCCCGGGGCCTCTGGGGCCTGACCGTCGGCGAGCCCGCCGACGGCCTCTCCGCCCCCGGCGTGCCGATCACCTCGGTCGTCCCCGGCTCCCCCGCCGAGATCGCCGGCCTGAAGCCCGGCGACATCCTGACCACCCTCGACGGCCGATGGACCTCCTCCGTCGCCGACACCTTCGCCGCCGCCCAGAACGTTCCCCCCGGCCACCCCACCCAGGTCGTCATCCTTCGCGACGGCAAGGAACAGACCCTGACCGTCATCCCCCGCGAGGGAATCTAACCGTCACCCGGATCATGGCGTTGTCATAAGTCGGGTCGGGTCCGCCGTGCGGACCTCCTCGATTTCGTAGGCTCAGGTGGGTCGGGCGGAGTTCCCGGTATCCTTGGTGCTTGGGTTCGCGTGAGGAATGGCCTCCGAGACCGATCCGGGTAAGAGCCGCTTCGAGAAACCGCTGGTCCGCACGGCGGACCCGACCTGGATGGCGATCTCAATCCTTCACAAGTTCATGCAGAAAAGAGAAGGGCGTCCGGGGTTAAGGAAGATAACCCCGGACGCCCCGAGGAAACGCATTTCCTGCAAGGACAATCTGATTCAGGCTCAATAGGCATCCGCGCTGACGACCTCGCCGCCATGCGTGGTGGACAAGGCGCGCCAGGTCCAGATATTGATCGAGTTTTTGACGAACCGGACGCTGCCGTCGGCCATGGCGGCATTCACGCCGCCCGGATGCATGCTGCGGGCGAAGTTCACGCGGAGCAGAGTGGTTGTGGGGCCGGTGCAGGGTGGGTTCTTCTGGAACGGGTAGATGCAATAGGAGTTGCTCTCGGTGACGTCCGGCGACGAGGTATTTGGCGGCATCAAGCCGGTGAAGGCGGCGGCGCTGCCCCACCAGGAGAAGCCGCGGAGGTCGTAGGGCGCGTTGTAGGGCGGGAGCCCGCTCCCGGTCCCGACGATGCACTCGGAGATCAGCAGGGTATTGCTCGTGCCATCGGTGATGGAGTTGATCCCGAAGATGGCGCGGCCGCCGTTGCCGGCGCCGGGGCCATCGATGTCGGCGAACGGGGCTCCGCCGAACTGGATCGGGCTGCCGATGTAGGCCGCGTTGGTGTAAACCACGGGCTGGGCCGTCACCGTATTGCCGTAATTGGCCACGTAGTTTTGCGAGGTGACCCCCTACTTCAGGCCCTTGATGGTCGGGCCGATATTCGTCAGGTTCAGGGCCTGGCCGTCGCTCGGGCAGATGTACGACATGACCCGGGTCGAGGAGACCGTGGCGTTGCACACGCCGCCATAACGCAGCGGAGCGTCATACACCCCCTGGTAATACAACAGGTCGCCGTTGAAGTTCCAGGCGTTCCACAGCGAAGTCTGCTCGACGTAGGGGAGCATGAACAGGATCCAGGTTCCCCAGCAGCACGACTTCTGGCCTGGAGCGAAGACCTGATTGGAATCGTGGTAGTTGTGCATTCCCAGCGCGATCTGCTTGAGGTTGTTGGTGCACTGGGCGCGGCGGGCGGCCTCGCGCGCCGCCTGGACGGCCGGCAGGAGCAGAGCGATCAGAACACCGATGATCGCGATGACGACCAGCAACTCGATCAGGGTGAACCCTCGTCGAGGGCGGGACATGGTCGATCCTCCTCTGTAGGAATCCGTGTCGAGTCAAGCCATGCAATGGAGTGGAGTGAAGCCGGTGGAATCGGAATGGAACCTCTTGATAAAGTCCCATGCGGGGGTAAAGGGGCGCGTCCGGCCCGGAGGAAGGACGAGGAAGTCGGGCCGAGGCGCAACGAATCACGGAGTCCGGGTGGCCAGCCCGGTTCGGGCGTTCATTTTCCTCCCGCTCCCGCGACCAGGTTGAAGTCGAACTGGTTCGAGCCCCCCGCCGTGACGTTGGCCTCCAGGATGGAATTCGCGCCATATGTCGACGGGATCGTCTCCTTGGCCGGCACCGGGGGCATGCCGGGCATGTCCGTCACGTGATCCACCTGTTTTTCCGCGTTGGCCTCGTCGCCGCCGCCGGAAGAGACGACAACCTTGTACTTGCCGGGAACCAGCCCCTGGGCCCGCTCGATCGTGTACTTCCCCTCAACGACGGCCGCCCCCGCCTGGGTCGGGATGTCGGGAGCGTTGGGCACGAACGTGATGACCCCCGCCTTGAGCGGCTTTCCATCGACGGTCACCGTGCCCGAGATCGCCTCCCGGGGCAGGTTGTCGCCTCCACAACCAACCACACCGAACATCAGGAGGAGCGGAACCACAAAAGCTGGGAAATCGGGCTTCACTCGCGATGGCGTCCGCATACGCAACGGCTCCTCTCCTCGACGGCAATGGGAGGAAGGAAATCCCGCCCCGCCCCCCTGCTGAGTCTAACTAAAGTGACAACCGGCTTGATGTCTTTGCTGGGCATCGGTGAGGCCCATTGATACGGATATTCTGAATCCGCCTGTGCCGGTGAAGCTAACAGATCCCGATGCCGGGAACAAGTCCTCATCTCGAACCTCGGAGGCCCCTCGCGCCACAGAAGATTCGAGACCGCCGAAGCGGGTCTTTTGGGGAGAATAATCTCATCATGCAATTACGAACAGAATTTGAATCACATGGTGTTGAGACCCCATCGGCTGGGTGGCCCTGGTGGCTTGTCCACCCGTGTGCCCCGTCGATGGCTGTGATCGAACAATCACGGGTGGTCAAGCCACCAGTGCCACCCGTCGTTGCCGATGGCTGTGATCGAACAATCACGGGTGGTCAAGCCACCAGGGCCACCCGTCGTTGCCGATGGCTGTGATCGAACAATCACTGGTGGTCAAGCCACCAGGGCCACCCGTTGAGGAGTGGTCAAGCCACCAGGACCACCCGAGGCTGGGTGCCACTGGTGGCTTGTCCACC
>CAZRGV010000152.1:0-10422 GCA_964599655.1 uncultured Isosphaeraceae bacterium
CGGAGCCTGGCCACCTGGCGGGCGAGGGCCTCGTCGGAGGTCGTCACCATGCCGGCGTCGCCGAACCCGCCCAGGTTCTTCGACGGGTAGAAGCTGAAGGCCGCCGCATCGCCGATCGCGCCGATCGCGCGCCCCTTGTAGCCAGCGCCGATGGCCTGCGCGGCGTCTTCCAGCACCTTGAGGTTGCGCGCCCGGGCGATCGCCAGGATCGGGTCCATGTCGGCCGACTGGCCGTAGAGATGCACCGGGAGGATCGCTCGGGTGCGTGGGGTGATGGCCGCCTCGATCAAGGACGGGTCGATGTTGTAGGTCTCCGGGTCGATATCGACGAAGACCGGTCGCGCGCCGAGCCGCCAGATGGCCCCCGCGGTCGCGAAGAACGTGTACGGCGTGGTGACGACCTCGTCGCCCGGCCCGAGGCCCCAGGCCTGAAGCGGGAGCAACAGGGCGTCGGATCCCGAGGCGCAGCCGATGGCGTGGGCCACCCGGCAATAGCGGGCCGCTTCGGCCTCGAAGCCGGCCACCTCCGGACCCAGTACGAACGATTGACTCTCGACGACGCCGCGAATCACGGCGTCGATCTCGTCGCGGATGGCCTGGTACTGGGCCCTCAGGTCGAGGGCCGGCACGGCCATCGGTTCGGTCGCGATGCTCACCGGCGTGCACTCCTTTGACGCCTTCGAGAGCGGACGGTCGGTCCCCCTCCATGGGGACGTTCGGACGCCGCAAGGTAGTCCCTCGGCCTGCCCCTGTCAATGCGGCTTCACGAACCAACGACTCACGACGAGGGAGCCGATTCGTTCGTCGCTTCGATCCGCTCCCGCACCAGGCGGTCGAGCAGCGGATGCGGGCCCAGGGGCGGACCGAGTCGGAACTCGACGCCCGGATGCTGGCGGGCCAGCGCGTCGCGCGCCGCGGTCAGGTCGCGGGTCAGGTGCACGCCCATCGACAGGAAGTAGGGGATCATCAGGACCCGCGACGCGCCCCGAGCCACGCAACGCGCCCCGGCCGTCGGAATCTCGGGCTCGGCCAGTTCCAGGAACGCAGGCTCAACGATCGGATACGTCCCCTCGTCGGCCAGCCTGGCCGCGATCCGGCGCAGGTCCTCGTTGGCCGGATCATGCCGGCTGCCGTGGGCGATCAGCAGGACGGCGGTCGTGACGTCGTGAGGCATGCCAAGATTGTAGTCCGGCCGGGAACCCGGTCAACGGTGCTGAGGGCATGGCGGTGATCGGTTTCAAAGGATTCCGAGTCCTGTCCCTAAGCACCTGAACCGAGTCCTACCGCGTTTTCTCACGGAGCTCGGGTGCCAAGAGTCGTCCCCGACCCGCGCTCGGGCCTGCTTCGACGTGGAACACGGGTCGACGACGACCCGTGGCACCTGGGGTGCAATCGGAGGGGGGTGGGTGAGACTTGACAGAAAGGAATGGGGTTGTGGTAGAACATACGATGATGGGGTGTGGTCGTACGTACGATGTCGGATGTTGGTAAATTAGTATTTAGTTTTTTTTGTATTATTTTTTGATAATAATACGATGTCGGGCACTGAGACAACCTGCTGGCTGATGATCCAGGGCGCGGCCTCGGGCCGAGCGAGCGACCGCGATCTCTTCGTCCGGCGGTATGAGTCGGTGATGCGTGCGTACCTCACGGCGAGGTGGCAGGGGACGCCGCTCGAAGCCGATCTGGACGATGCCATGCAGGACATCTTCGCCGAGTGCTTTCGCGCTGGAGGGGTTCTGGAGCGGGCGGAGCAGGGGAGTCCGGGCGGGTTCCGTGCGTTCCTCTTCGGTGTCGTCCGCAATGTCGCGCGCCGGTTCGAGACCGCGAGGGCGCGGGAGCGCCAGCGACGGACTGGCGAGGAGCTCGACCTCGATCAACTCGCGGGTTCCGAAGACACCCTCTCAGGCGCCTTCGATCGGATCTGGGCCAAGCAGTTGCTTCACGAGGCCTGGGAGCGGATGGTGAACGAGGCCAGGAGTCGAGGTCCCAGGGCGATGGCCCGAGTCGAGCTGCTCCGAAGCCGGTTCCAGGGGATACCGGTTCGCGAGATCGCCGAGCGTTGGCGCGTTGATCGCGACTGGCTGCACCACCAGGACGCCCGTGCACGGGCCGAATTCCGCCTCGCCTTCCGGCAGACAGTCGCCTTTTACAACCCCGGCGCGTCGGATGCCGAGGTTGCGCAAATGTGCCTGGAACTGCTCATGCCCCGTTCTTGAAAAAAATCGGACAAGTCGGGCGCGAAAACGCCGGCTCGTGTGAACCTGAGAATAGAGAGGTTGCTGCTCATCTGCTCGACCCGGCATGGTCGTCGGGTTGAGGGGAGAGTCCGCGCGGGACCGCCGGGTGAGCTGTGGGTGCCAACGGGGGGATGCCACGCTCGTCCCGGGTCCGGTTGCGCGCCGTCTTCGACTTTGGCTCTTGCGCCCCGACGCGTCCAGGGCCCGGCTCGACGTGCGCACCGATGGAACGGGATAGGAATTGTGAAAATGAACAATATTTGTGAATTCGAACGATCCGATAACGCGGCCACGAACCCGGACTCTCCTCAGGACGATTCGATCGTTCGGCGTGCGTTCCTCCGTCGCCTGGGAATGGTCGTGGTCGGCGTCGCCGGGGTCGTCTGGCTGTGCTGGCTCGCGCGACAGATCGAGACGCGCAACGGGTTTACCAACTGGTCCAATCCGGAAGTGGAGATCCTGGGGTTTTCCAACAACCTGCTCCAGGTCGGCCTACCGGGGGCCGTCTACGACATCGCTATCGAGAACCCCGATCACCCGATCTTTAAAGATCATGATGCCTTGGTGCGATTCCTGAACGAGCGGGATCTCGAGAGTGCGACGTTTCGGGAGGAGGTCCAGCTTTTCGGGGCAACCTCGCCCGAAGGGACCGTGACGAACTGGCGCTTCAAGGTCGCGGACGAAACGATCCATGGTCGATTGGCCTGCTTCGCCCGATGGCTGGCCGGACGGCCGAGGCCGACCGACCCGGTCGCGCTTCGGGTGCCGATCGAGCGCTTGCCCGAGGCGGACAGCGCTTCGGGATCAGCGGGCCGTCCCGGAACCGTGCGGGACGGCCCGATGGGAAACCATCGTCATAAGTTCAAAACCACGAATGGTTCGTGTGACCATAAGCTCAGTCGTCGTCCTCGTCGTGCTCGCCGGCCCGAGGCAGGACGAACGCGGCTCGGACGGGCGGGGGCATGACGGAGTCGGCCCCCTTGACGGCTTTCCAGATGATCTCGTTGAAGACGAGGTCGTCGGCGCGGTCTTCGACGGAGAGGTCGAGCTTCAACGACGCCTCGGCCCCTGGGGCGTTGGGGGCGTTGATCGCCTTGAGGTCGACGCCGGGCGGTCTGTGCTCGAAGGGCGTGAAGTCGGGTTCGGCCGTGAACGAGGCGTACATGGGCCGGGCGGAGGCGTCGAACTGGCTCATCGGCTCGAGGCCCAGGATCAGCTCCATGGTCCGAAGCATCGACGAGGTCGAATACATGGTCGAATCCACCGAGCCCCGTTTGATGTAGGGGCTGATCGCCAGCGCGACGGTGCGGTGCGCGTCGACGTGGTCCGAGCCGTTCTGCGCGTCGTCCTCGACCACGAAGATGGCCATCTCCTTCCAGAACGCGCTCTGGCTCAGGCCCTCGACGACCCGGCCGAGGGCGAGGTCGTTGTCGCCGAGGTAGGCGAGCACGGTCGGCTTGCCGGGCGCGGTGCCCGAGGTGTGGTCGTTGGGCAGGCGGAGGACCACCAGGCGGGGAAACTCGCCCTTGGCCTCGAATTCCGCCAGTTCCTTGAGGAATCGATCGGCTCGAGTGGCGTCGGTGATGTTCAGGTTGTAGCTGGGGAACTCGGGGTCGAAGTGGCCTTCGAGGGTTTTGACCCGTGCCTTGCCGTTGTCGATGAACTCGCCGTAGCTGCGGTAGCTGATGCCCTTGGCCTTGGCGCGATCCCAGAGGTAGCCTCCGGCGGGCGGGGCGATCGTGGGCAAGGTTCCCTCGGCGGGATAAGGCACGCGCTGGTCGCCCCGGTAGCTCAACGGCCAGGTGCGCTCGACGAAATCGGTGGCGTAGGCCCCCATGGTCCACTCGTGGCCGTCGGCGCTGACCTCGCTCTCGACGTAGAAGTTGTCGAGCAGGACGAACTGCCGCGCCAGCGCGTGATGGTTGGGCGTGACCTGTTCGGGAAAGAGGCAGAGGTAGGGGTCGCCGTTGCCCTCGGGCATGTCGCCGAAGATCTGGTCGTAGGTGCGGTTTTCCTTGATGATGTAGACGCAATACTTGATGGGTGAGGGATCGCCGAGCCGGGCGGGAATGGGGTTGCCGGCGTCGGGCGCGGGGCCGGCCACGGCGGTCGGGTCGCCTCGCCGGACGGGGCTGCACTCGTAAACGGTCTTCGAGTACGCGGCCATTTGGCGGGGGCCGGGCATCGGGATGATCGAGAGCGAGCCCTGGAACAGGCCGCCGATGTACTGGCGGAGCTTGCTGTCGCCGCCGGGCAAGCCGGGCCTCGGGCCGTCCCGGTTCGAGGTCGACGTGAGCCCCTTGCCGTTGGCCACCCAGAGGGTCTTGCCGTCGCGGGCGATGCGCACGCAGGTTGGATACCAGCCGGCCGGGATGAAGCCGAGCGGCGAGCTTTCTCCGGGTTTCTTGACGTTGACCACGGCTATGTCGTTGGTATCGGCGTTGGCGACGAACAGGACGTTGCCATCGGCCGAAAGCGCCAGCGAGCTCGGCGTGCAGCCGGCCGGGGCCTTCGGGTCGATGGCCGTGCCGATCGTCTCGATCGCCTTGCCCGAGGCGGTCGTGTCGTGAACCGTCACGGTGTTCAGGTTGGCGTTGGCGACGTAGAGGATCGTTCCCTCGCGGGCCAGGAGCATCTCGTTCGGATGCGGGCCGGTCTCCCAGGTCTCGACGACCTTGAGCCCCTTGGCGTCAACGACGGAAACCTTCGCCTGTCCCCAGAGGCTGACGTACACGCGGTTTCGGGGCTCGTCGACCACCACGCCGAACGGGTAGCTGTCGGCGCCGAGGTCGACCTGGCCGAGCACGCGCCCGGTTTCGGTGTCGAACCGTTCGAGCAGGTGGGCCCAGGCGTTGGCCGCCCAGAGGGTCTTGCCGTCGGCCGAGAGGGCCAGGCCGGTCATGCACCCCTTGGCCGGTCGGGCGCCGCGCTCGGCGCGGGGCAAGGGCTCGTCGGGGCGTTGCTTGGCGTTCGAAGCATCCTGGCCGTTGCCCAGCGTGGTTCGGTCGTAGAGCAATCCGTTCTCATGGTGGAATCGGTAGATAACCTGATCGAAGCCGCCACCGACGAAGAGGCGGGAGCCGTCGCTCGACCAGACGAGCCCGGCGAACGTTTCGGGGACCGAGGCGCGGCCGATGATCTTGCCGTCCCGACTGTCGAGGGTGACGACCTCGTGCTCGCCGTAACCGGCATGGAGCACCGCCAGCACCGGCTCGGTCGGGTGCTCGGCCATGGCGACCGGAAAATCGCCCAGCGGTGCTGGTCGTCCGGCCGGCTTGAGGCTCCAACCGTTGGGCAATCGCACCGCGCCCGAGGAGGTCATGCCCGGCAAGGTGATCTCGGACCGTGGCCGTTCCTGCGCGGGAATGGCCCCACTCGTCCAACCCAGTCCAAGGACCAAGGTCCCCACGATCAACCATGCGTTCCGCGTTGCCATGAATCGATCCCCTCCCGGTGCCTTGAGTCGTCTTCGGATGCCCCAGGGTAACGCCCCGAGGCCCCGAAGGCCAACTCCCTAGCGACCGGGAAGGTCGATCTTCGCGAGAACTTCGCGCGGCCTGGGTATCAAGGGGCCGCGTTCCTCGCGTTGGCGGTGGTGCCGCCGACCGTGGCGAGGAACCGCAACACGGGTACGTCCATGCTCATGCGGAGACGAAGCGCGTTCCCGTCGCCGCGGAGGCTGAGCCGGAACCGATCATGCTTGGCGTCGGGTCCGGCGAAGACCTTGGCGGCCGCATCGACCGCGGCCTTGGCGGCGTCGGGGTTCGTGTTCGGCAGGTCGGGCAGCCGGGAGGCCTGGATCATCGCGGCGACCGGCGGATCGGTCGGCCGGGACGCCTGGCCCACGCTCGCCAGGCTCGTTTCGAGGACGTTCTGGCCGTTCTCGCCGAAGGTCACCAGGGCCACGTCGTCGCGAAGGGCGAAGAACGCGGCCGGCTTGGCGCCGAAGGCCTCGAGGTTGTCGTCCTTGTTGATCGGTCCGGTGAGCCGATGGATCGGCGTGCCGTCGGCCGCCTTGGCGAAGTCGAGCGTGAACTCGGCGCCGTCCTTGGGGGGCGACTTCTTGACCGCCTCGCGCAGGACGCGATCGAGCGTCTTGCCATTCACCAATTGCAGGCCGAGCACCCCCACGATCGACGGCTTGCCGCCCGAGGTGGGGAACGGCCCCTGAAACGCCAGGCCGAAGTCGATCGAGTCGGCCGTGAGCGTCGGCCGGATGGCCTCGCCGAGGGACTGGACGATCTCCCGATCCTCGGGCGTTTCGAGCTTCTCGGCGGCGTCGCGGCGTGCGTTCTCGAACGCCTCAGACATGGGCTTGCGCAATTCGTCGACGATGGGCAGGCTCATCCAGACGGCCATGGGGGCGTTCTGAGCCAGGCCCTGGAACCGGCTCTTCCGGTTCGCGAAGCGTTGCATCGTCTGGGCCAACGGCGTGCCGTCCTGGGCGCCGAGGGCGAACTCAACCGACACCTCGTTCGCCTTCCGGTCGATGTTCAGGTCGAGCGCCAGCTCGGAGCCGTCCAGAATCAGGCGCTTGAAGCCGTTGAGCGCGAGGTCCATGCCGGCCATCCGCGCCCGGTACTCGCTCTCGGTCTCCTCCGGCCGACGCGCGCGGTCCTGACCGGCGCTCTGCTCCATCTGGTTGATCAGGTTCTGGCGAAACTCCGGGGGCAACTGGTCGAGCTGGACGGTCAGGCTCAGGTCGCCGAGGCCGGCGCGCTTGGGCAGCCAGGCCGACGGCGGCATGTCGCGCAGCTTGTCGGCCCCAACCGGGAACATCGAAAGATACGCATAGTCTTTGGTGCCGACGACATACAGCGACGTGGTGCCGTTCGGCAGGTCGATCTTGTGGGAGAATCCCGGAATGCCGGGCTTGTCGTCGACCATCAGGCCGAACGCGGCAACCGACTGGAGGAACGAGTCGAGGTTGGTGATGGGCACCGCCACCACCAGCGACAGCGGCTGGTCTGGCCCGTTGGGCAACGTCGCCCTCACCCCGAGCGGCCGGCTGCGATCGAGCCCCTTCAGGCTGTCGGGGCCGTTGAGCTGCGACAGGGCTTGCAAGATCGGCGCGGCCATGTCCGGATCGGGCGCTGCCGCCTTGGCCAGAGACTCCAGATCGCCGAGCAATTCGCCGAACGACTTGATCGAAACCACCACGGTTTGCGCCGGGCTTTCTCGAACGCTGCCCGACAGAATCAGACCCACGAGGACGATCGCGGTCGAGATCCTCGCCATCCGTCGTGTCATTGGACGATCCCTTTCCCTCTGGAGAGTCGCGCCGTCATTGAGGCGGCCCACGCGCCGAACCTGTTCAGGGCGTCTCGCCTGCACGGACTGCTATCGCCGAGTCGCCCAAGAGACGCAAGCCCAAACCGCCGCTTTCTTGAGGCGGACCTTGGTTGGCGGCCCGTCTTCAAGACCAAGACAGAGAACCTCGGTCACGGTTTCGAGGAACGAACCGGCCGGTACCAGACGACGTTGCGGGTCGAGCCGCCCACCGCGACGACGTCGGGCGCGCCGTCGCCGTCGAGGTCGCCGCCTCGGAGGTCCTGCGCGGCGATGTCGCGGTCGAGCACGGTCCGGTTCCAGGTCTTGCCATCGAAGTCATAGATCGAGACGCGATGATCCTTGCCCCGATGGCCGGCGAACACCTCGTCGGCGCCGTCGCCGTCGACGTCGGCGAGCCAGAGCGCGTGGCCGGCGTCGAGGGTGTCGTCGATCACCGTCCGGGGGCCGAACTCGAAGGAACCGGGCGTTTTGCCCGTGTAAACCGCGACCACGTTCCCGTGCCAGGGCTCGATGGTCGCGAGCAGCCGGCGGTCGTCGGCGAGCCGGCCGAGATGCACCTCGCTGGCCCCTCGATTCGGCGAGGCCCCCGGCGCTCCCTGGGCCAGCACCTGGGCGCTCCAGCCGCCGGCCGAGCCCCGGCTCGGGCTCAAGCGCGTGACCCCCGCGTTGTCGGCTCGAAGAATCTCGGACCGGCCGTCGCCGTCGAAATCGAGCACGTCGATGGCGTGCAGCACCGGCGACGGCGGGAGAAACGGCTCCTCCGGCCGGTCGGCCTGGGCGCGGAAACGACCGTTCTCGGATCGAATCTGGATCACATAAACCATCGGAGCATCCTGGTCGAACTTCGGCGCGGTCGCGTCGACGCCGAAGATCGGGGCCACGACCAGCTCGGGCTGACCGTCGCCGTCCACGTCGCCCCAGCGAAGCCGGTGGATGCTCGGGATCTCGCCGATCGGCTGGAGTGTCCAGGGCTCGTCGGACGTGTTGCCCGGAACGGCCAGCGTGAGCTTCCCTTTCCTCGGCTCGTTCATCGAGAACTCGAAGGCGATGGCCACCTCGGCCTTGCCGTCGCCGTCGAGGTCGCGCGTGGCGCTGCTGATGATGCCGGGGGTTTGCTTCGGGCCGCTGATGATCCGCTTCGTCCACGACGGGTTCTCGTACCAGGCGCAGGTTCCGCCGCCGACCGCGATGAGGTCGGGCTTCCCGTCGCCGTTGACGTCCGACACCTCGACCTGGTAGGCCCCGGGAAAGTCGTCGTCGATGACGGTTCGCTCGAACCGCGGTTCGTCGGCCAGAAGGTTCGCGGCGCCGACGGCCAGAAGGCCGCAGCCCAGCAGGGTTCGGGCGAGACCATTCCTCATGAGCGTGTCTCCGGGTTGGCGACTCGATGCGAAGCGTTGGCGGCGGGGGACGGCGCGTCCCCGTCCTCTCACGTCATGGGTCCTTCAGGCCCCAGCCGGCGGGGGTTCCGGCCGTGTCTTCGGGCTTGATCATCACCTGCGAGAGATCGACCTCGTTGTGAAGCTCCGACTCGGCGGCCTTGAGCCGGTTTTCGAGCTGGGTGACCCGCGACTCCAGCAACGCGATCCGCGCCTCGGTCTCATCAGGCCGGCGCGGCCGGGGCACCTCGGGGTATCCCAACTGCCGTTGCAGGGCCGAGAAGAGGTACATCGGGTCGCGCCCACGGTTGGCGCGGGCGATCTTGCCTTCCTTCTCCCCGAAGAGCGTGGGGAACTTCGGCTGGTAGTCGGGGTCCCGGAGCCGCCGACGCTGCTCGGTGACGAAGAAGGCCGACCGGACGTAAATCAGGTCCGCGAAATCGACGTCGCCGAGCCGGGAGCGGAGCGTGGAGATGTAGTCGCTCCACTCGGGCGAGTAAAACGGGTCGGCGGCGATCGCGTCCAGACCCGGCCCGTAGCCCAGCCGGTTCCGAGAGAGGGTCTCGAACTGGTAGACGAACAGACCGGCCGGCGACGGGCCGTCGGCGCGATACTTCGCCTCGCGTTCGAGGATCAACAACGCCTGATCCATCGAAAACCGGCCCGACTCCTGCTCGGCGCGCGACACCACGAAGGTCTGGAACGGCGTGAAATAATGGGAGAGCCGTGTCATGGCCGGGCCCATCTGGCCGGCCACCTTGATCTCGGTGTTCAAATACGAGATCGCCATCGGCAGCTTCGTCGTCGAGAGAATCTCCTCGCCGATCCGGGCCAGGATCTCCTGCGCGGGCATGCCGTCGAGCAACCGCTCGCGAAAGCTCTGGAAGAAGTACGCCTGCTCGATGTACTCCTCACGTTCGAGCACCGGCATGGGCGGCGATCCTCAACAAGGGGGCGATCCGGTCAGACCCTTCCAGGATACGGCGCGAGCCCCGTGACGGCAAATCGAGAAGAACCCCACCTCGACGGACCCACCGACCGCCGGGACTATAGCCCGACCGCGGTGAATGCTCTCGCTCCCAACAACGGCGGCTTGGGGAGGCTGGGGCTTCGGCCACGGACGAGGGGTGGCTGGGGCTTCGGCCACGGACGAGGGGAGGCTGGGGTCGTGTCGACCCCAGCCTCCTCCGACCCGCTCAGGGTGTTACCCATGTCCCTGCACCACAACCACACACGGCACGAGACCCCCGGGGTTTCGGTCACGGACGAGGGGTGGCTGGGGTCGTGGCGACCCCAGCCTCCTCCGTCGCCAGCGCGGTCGCGTCTGGGGTCGACACGACCCCAGCCACCCCGGTCTCCTCCGGCGCGGTCGCGGTCGCGTCTGGGGTCGACACGACCCCAGCCACCCCGGTCTCCTCCGGCGCCGGCGCCGTTCTGGAGGCCAGCGGACCCGCTCAGGGTGTTACCCATGTCCCTGCACCACAACCACACACGGCACGAGACCCCCGGGG
>CAZRGV010000152.1:10522-13277 GCA_964599655.1 uncultured Isosphaeraceae bacterium
CCCCGGTCTCCTCCGGCGCCGGCGCCGTTCTGGAGGCCAGCGGACCCGCTCAGGGGGTTACCCATGCCCCGGCACCATAACCACACTCGGCACGAGACCCCCCAGGCTTCGGCCTCGGACGAAGGGTGGCTGGGGCTTCGGCCTCGGACGAAGGGTGGCTGGGGTCGTCTCGACCCCAGGCCCCTCCGGCGCCACCTCCAGCGCGGCTGGGGTCGACACGACCCCAGCCACCCCGGTCCCACGAATTGGGAAATCCGCGCCTTCCGATCGTTGCATCACGCACGGCGACACGACCCCTGCCACCTCCGGCGCCAGCGCCAGCGCGGCTGGGGTCGACACGACCCCAGCCACCCCGGTCGCTGAGCTGGAAGAGGACGCCGAACCGGCCTCGCGGGCGGGCGACACCGAAGGGGTGATCCGGTGAATGAAGCGGAGGATCGCGGGGCGCGCTCCGCATCGCCGCGGTTGGCCTCGGCAAATTCGTCAACCGTCGGGCGTGAGACGGTCGGGGCCTGCCAGGCCAGGCTCTTGATGGGGTGGGTCGGGGTGTCCGAGATGGAAGAACCAGGATTCCGCCAAGAAATCCGGTTTCTCCGGCCCACCGCATCCGATATCTTAGAGGATTCTGTCGGTTCGTCCTCGCGAGGCCGCGGGGCGAGTCGCGTTGGCGGTCGGCGGGAATCGAGACGGGCGGCCGGAATGCCCGTCGCGGTCGGCGTTTCCCAACAGGAAACGGGGGTCGGTGCGATGGAAGGCGGTGTCTCATGCGAAACCCGCTGCTGGTCCCCGACCTCCGGGAGCTGATGCAGACCGGCGAAACGGCCGCTGTGCGCGATTTCTTCATGGACAATCACCCTGGCCGCGTGGCCGAGGTGATCGAGGATCTCGAGCCGAGCGAGGGGGATACGATCCTCCGCCTGCTCGAGCCCCGGACCCGGGCCGAGGTCCTGAGCTATCTTGCCCCCGAGAGTCAGGTTCGGATCGTCGAGGCGATGAGCCCGGCCGACGCCGCGGCCTTGCTGCACGTGATGCCGCACGACGAGCGGGCCGACCTGGTCAACCGGCTCGACGACGACCGAGCCGATGAGATCCTTCGTCGCCTGGCGCACGCCGAGCGCGAGGACATTCGACGCCTGGCCGGCTACGAGCCCGGAACCGCCGGCGCCGTCATGACGACCGACTACGCCGCCTTGCCGCCGAACATCACCGTCCGCGAGGCGATCGACCGGCTCCGTCGCGAGGCCCCCGATCGCGAGACGATCTACTACAGCTACATCGTCGACGAGGACCGACGGCTGCTCGGCCTGGTGTCGCTGAAGAACCTGCTGCTGGCGCGACCCCGCGCCCGGCTCGACGAGATCATGAAGCGCGACCTGATCCTCGCCCGGCTTGACGAGGACCAGGAAAGCGTCGCTCACAAGATCGAAGAGTACGACCTGATCGCCATTCCGGTCGTCGACGCCCACGACAAGCTCGTGGGCATCATCACCCACGACGACGCGGCCGACATTTTGCGCCAGGAGCAGACCGAGGACATCCTCCGCTTCGGCGGCGTGGCGGCGGAGGCCGAGGCGGACAGCGTGCCTTACTGGCAGGGGAGCCCGATCCGGTCCGTCCGCCGCCGGATTGGCTGGCTCCTGATGCTGTTCCTGGCCGAGAACCTCACGTATCCGGTCTTCGAGCACTTCAAGTGGCTTGAGGGGGACGCGTTCTTTCCGGCGCTTGGGTTCTTCGTGGCCTTGCTGATCGGCACGGGCGGCAATGCCGGCAGCCAGACCGTCAGCACGATCATCCGGGGCCTGGCCCTCAAGGAAATCGAGCCGAGGCACACCTGGCGCGTGCTGGCCCGCGAGTGTCTGACCGGCCTGATGCTCGGCCTGATGCTCGGCCTGATCGGCCTGGTTTACGCCCATTTTTATCGTGGACAGTCGTGGGGGATCTCCCTGGTGGTCGCGCTGACGCTGCTGTCGATCTGCATCTGGGCCAACGCGGTCGGGGCCCTCGTGCCGCTGATGGCGAAGCGGCTCGGCTTCGACCCGGCGGTGATCTCGGCGCCGTTCATCACCACCCTGGTCGATGCGACCGGCTTGCTGATCTACTACAGTATCGCGATCGTGATCTTGCTGAAGCTTCGAGGCGGTTGAAGGGAACCGCCGTCCCCGCCGGAGGCCCGAACCCCCATGCGTTTCGCCGAGATGACCGCCCCCGAGATCCTGGCCCTCGACCCGGACCAGACGCTCGTCGTCGCGCCGATTGCCGCTTGCGAACAGCACAGCCGGCACCTGCCGGTCTTCACCGACACGATTCTCTGCGGCGCCGTGGCCGAAGGGGTCGAGCGATCGATGCCCGACCGGACCCTGTTGCTGCCGGTGCTCTGGATGGGAGCCAGCGAGCATCACCTGCCGTTCGGCGGCACGCTCACCGCCACGTTGCCGACCTATGAGACCCTGCTCGTCGAGCTGCTGACCCCCCTGCTCCGGCTCGACTTCCGCCGGATCTTGCTACTGAACGGCCACGGCGGCAACATCGACCCGTTGCACGTGGCGCTTCGACGACTCGATGTGTTGTACCCTCGGGCGTTGCTCACCGGCGCGGCCTACTGGGAACTGGCCGAGGCCGAGCTGGCCGCGCTTTGCGAAGGCCCTCGAAAAGCGGTCGGCCACGCGTGTGAAATCGAAACGTCCATGATCATGCACCTGAGGCCCGATCTGGTCCGCCGCGAACCCGAGGTCGTCCCCGGCTTCCCCGACCGCAT
>CAZRGV010000153.1:0-4410 GCA_964599655.1 uncultured Isosphaeraceae bacterium
CTCGTCGCCAAGCCGGGGGTCCTGGGTGTCGAGCACGACGAGCAGGTCGGGCTCGCGGTATTTGGCGGGTTCGAGCCGCAGGCGATAGGGCGCGAGCACCACGAGCCCGTGTCCCCGGGCGGCGAGGTATGCCCGAATCGCATCGTAGAGGAATTGCACGATCAGTTGATGGGCCAGCGTGGGCATCGGCAGGACCTCGACGACGCCGTGCGAGAACTCGACCAGATGGTTGGTCTCCAGCGCCAGGTACTCCCGCTCGCTCCAGGCCCCCTGGTTCGGGAACAACCGAGCGATCTCCCAGGCCGGCTCCGATCCGGGTTCGGACGGCGGCCGCGGCGGGTTCGAGGCGTCGTTCATCGCTGGCCTCCTCTCCTCGACTCGACACGAGGGGAACGGACCCCCTCCACGGAAGTGTAGCCGCCCCTCGAACCCGGCTCTAGCCGAGATCCCGGATCGTGGCAGGCGAGAAACGGACACGGCCGCAAGGACCGATGTGTCCATTTCACCCCGAAACGCCTGGCGAACCTTCACCGTTTCAAGAGATGAACGCCGCGCCGTCCTACGAGGCGCGGCGGCCGGCGAGTTCGCGGAGCACCGTCAGGCCGCGCTCCAGGGTGCGGTCGTCGACGGCGTACGAGATTCGGAAGTGGGTGTCCCGACGGCTGAAGACGTTGCCGGGGATGATCAGGAGATTGTGCTTGATCGCCTCGGCCACGAAGGCGGAGGCCGATTCGTAACCCTCCGGCGCCCTTGGAAACGCGTAAAAGGCCCCCGAGGGGGTCGCCAGATCGTAGAGGCCGGAAAGGGCCTCGACCACGGTGTCTCGCTTGCGACGGTAGGCGTCGGTCTGGGCGGTCAGGTCGAGGTCGAGCGCTGAGACGACCGCCTTTTGCAAGGGGCTCGGAGCGCAAACGAAGCTGAACTGCTGGAGCTTGGCCATTTCCTGGATCAGGCGAGACGGCCCGTGCGCGAAGCCGAGCCGCCAGCCGGTCATGCCGTAGGCCTTGCTGAAGCCGTCGACGACCAGCACGTCGTCGTTCCACTGGGCGGGCGAGGCACACGGGCCGTCGTAGCAAAAGCTCCGGTAAACCTCGTCGCTCATGAGCAAAACGCCCCGCTCTCGGCAGAGTTCGGCCAGTCTCGACATCTCCTGGGCCGAGGCCACGATGCCGGTCGGGTTGTTCGGGCTGTTGACGACCACGCACTTGGTCCGGGGCGTGATCGCGGCGGCCACGCGGTCGATCGAGACGCGGAAGTCGGGATAGGTGTCGACCAGCACCGAGATGCCGCCGGCCAGCGCGACGAGGTTGTTGTACATCACGAAGTACGGGTCGAAGAGGATCACCTCGTCTCCCGGGTTCACGACGCTGCAAAGCCCCAGGAGCAACCCGCCGGAGGTGCCCGCGGTGACGATCACCTGGCGGTCGGCGTGGTGGTAGGCCGCATCAACGGCCGCCTGGATCTTGTTCCTCAGCTCGGGCAGACCCATCGTGACGGTGTAGGCGTTGTAGCCCGACGTGATCGCCTCGATGGCCGCGGCTTTCAACGGCTCGGGCACGTCGAAGTCGGGCAGGCCGATCGACAGGTTGATCGGGTCCTTCATCGTCTTGGAGAGGTCGAATGCCTTGCGGATACCCGAGGCCTCGATGCGCGTCATCCGGTCGGCAATCCAGGCGTCGTTCACGGTCGAGGCTCCGGGTCAACGGGCCCAAGGGTTCGGTTCGGGGCGATCTTTGGGAACGACCATCTTACCGTCGGGCGAGGCCGGCTGACCAGCGCGGGAGCGGTGTCGCGTTGCGGCGAGGGGTGGCCATCGCGTAGGCTATTGCCCGTTGGAATCTTCGCCCGCCGCGCGCCGATTGCTTCGCCGAGCCTGCCATGCATCGCATCTTCCTGGGACTGGCGGTCACGAACGGAACGCTCCTGTGCGTCACCTTCGTGCTGGGGTTCTTCGTTCCCTCGGGACAGGGTGGCTTCTGGCACGACCTGCACTTCCTGGTCGGCCTGTTCACCGTGATGACCACGCTGCTGGTCCACTCGGTTGTGTTCACCTACTTCCTGGGAACCGGCAAGTGGGTCAAGGAAGTGGTGCGTGTCTATCAGTTGCCCGACTGGGTTTGGGCGCAGGCCGTGCGGAACAAGCGTCGGGCGTTTCCGTTCGAGCTCTGGGGCATGCTGCTGATCGGCGCGACCGCCTGGCTCGGGGCGGCGGCCGACACGCGACGCGGGTTCGGCGGCGAGTGGCACTTGATGGCCGCCTCGCTGACGCTGGCCTTCACGCTCGGGGCCTTCGTCGTCGAGTATCTCTCGATCGTGGCCCAGGCTCGCCTGTTGCTCGAGGTCAAGGACCAGGCCGACCGGATTCGCCTGGCCCAGGCGGCCGTGTCGGAGCCGAAGCCCGACGCCGGCCTGACCGCCGACCTCGCTTGATGGAACCGGGATGGGGAGTTCTCGCCGCTGATGTCGCCGCTGGTTGTCGTCGTCCTGATTGTGCTGGTGGACCTGCTCGGGTTCACCATCGTGATGCCGTTGTTGCCGCCGTTCGCCGAGCAGTACGGCTTCAGCAAGACCCAGATCGGCATCCTGCTGGCGGCGTTTCCGATGTGCCAGCTGCTGGCCGGACCGATTCTTGGCCGGCTCAGCGACCGCTTCGGGCGTCGCCCCGTGCTGGCCGTCAGCCAGGCGGGCACGGCCCTTTCGTTCCTGATCCTCGGCCTGACACGTAACTACACCATCATGCTGCTGGCGCGGATGCTCGACGGCGCCTCGGGCGGGAACATCCTGGTGGCCCAGGCCTACGTGGCCGACGTGACCAAGCCCGAGAACCGCTCGCGAGGGCTCGGCCTGATCGGCGCGGCCTTCGGCGTCGGGTTCGTGCTTGGGCCGTTGATGGGTGGCCTGCTGGTGAAGGCCCCGGTCGCCCCCGAGTGGCAACTCCGCCTGCCGTTCCTGGTCGCCGCCGGGTTCTCGACCCTGGCCTGGATTCTGGTCCTGACCCGGCTGCCCGAGTCGCTGCCGGCCGATGCCAAGGCCCGACAGGCGGCCCGCGTCCTGAGCTGGCGGGGCATCGTCGACACGATCTCCAGCGCCCGGATTGGCCTGCTGGTGGCCGTCGGCTCGCTGATCGTGCTCGCGTTCGCCTCGCTGGAAGGGACCTTCAGCCTCTACCTCGAAGCGAAGCTCGGCTGGAAGCCCTGGCAGGCGGCCTTCGGCTTCGCCTTTCTTGGGCTCATCAGCGCGATCGTCCAGGGCGGCCTGATCCGACGGCTGGTCCCCCGCTTCGGTGAGCCGAGGCTGATCCTCTTCGGCATCGGCACGCTGGTCGCCGGCCTCTCGGCCATGGCCCTCGTCCGCAGCGGGACCGAGCTGCTCGGAGCCACCTTGCTCGTCGGCATCGGCCAGGGGCTGGCCAGCCCGACCGTGCTCGGATTGCTGTCGCGCGTCACCCCGGAGAGCGAACAAGGGGCCGTCTTCGGCACCCTGACCTCGGCGCAGACGCTTGCGCGCATGATCAACTACGTGGTCGCCAACCGATTGCTCGGGCAGGCCGGGCCCTCGGCCCCGTTCTGGGAGGCGGCCGGCATTGGCGTCGTCGCGCTGCTGCTGGCGCTGTGGGTCCTCTTCGGCGTGCTCGGGATCGAGTTCGGCGGCGGGCCCCGCGGCCGGGTCGCCGGCGACGAGACCGAGGCCGAAGTGGCCGGTCATCAGGGCTGAGCCGGCTCAAAGGTCGCGGTCGAGCGGGCCGCCAATCCGGGCCGGGTCGGTGAACGGGTAGCGCGTCAACACGGTGCGGACCGCGTCGCGACGGCGGATGAGGATCTCGATCGCCTCGGCCAGGGCCTTCGGGCGTTTGCGGAGCAGGTCGGCCGAGTAGGAATGCGACGGCGAGTCGTAACGGGTCAGTGGCCGGTAGAGCCGGGCCGCGCCGGGATGCTCGAGGAACGGCGGTCGGGCGAGGTTGTCCGAGGCCGGGGCCTCGACCCGCGAGGGGTGGCTCCTGGCCCATTCGACGAGGATTCGAGCGGCGTCGCGCAGCCCCTCGGGGTCGTCGCGAGCCCAGTCGAAGATCGGTTCGTTGAGCGTGAGCTTGCGGACCTTCGTCACGCCGTCGCCCCAGAACCGGGCGAGCCAGGGGACGGAGCGCCGAACCCAGGCGGGCGAGGCGGGCGGATCGGGCGGGCTGCGGTCGGGGGCATCGGTCAGCAGTTGCAGGGCCAGGGCGCGCGAGGCCGCCTCGGGGCTCGCGACCGTCGCCACTCGAAGGCCGCCCAGTTGCGACGGCGCGACCGCGGAAAACGGCGTCATCGCGTACAACAGCCGCGTGTAGGCCATCGCCTTGGAGTCGTGCGTCAGCAGCCAGAGATACGGAAAGGCATCCTCGGGCGCATCCCCCAGCCGAAGGTCGCTCCG
>CAZRGV010000153.1:4420-6060 GCA_964599655.1 uncultured Isosphaeraceae bacterium
AAGCTCCCCGAGCGCCTGAAGCTCAAAGAACGTCGACGGGGCCGACAGGTCGTTCGGGAACCGGACGCACGCGCCCTCCGGCAGCCGCTCGTTGATCTCCTGGATCGCCCGGCCGTTGAACGCGTCGTACCAGTACGAGAGCTCGAAGCCGGCCTCCCAGGCCCCCTTCGGTCCGCCGATGAGCGCGTTGTAATACGAAAGTTCAAACGGATGAATCGCGATGAGCTGCCAGGCCGCCGGTCCGAGCACCAGCGCGGCCAACGCGCCTCGAAGCCAGGCTGGCCGCGCTCGAACCAGCCTCGCCAGGCCATCGGCCAGCCAGACCGCCCCCCAGCCGGCGAGGGCGGCGACGAAGAAGAACGTCGGCAGGAAGAGCCGGACACCATCGTGCGCCGGCGTCGGCAGCATCCGCATCACGGGCAGCGTGACCAGATTGACAAGAAAGAACAACGGCAATCGATCAATCGGTACGCGAACGAGGGCATACAGCACGCCGACGACCGACGCCGCCAGAATGCCCACCGGCACCGTGATGCCGATCAGCACCCAGGCGTTGTGCCAGGGGAGGCTGTACTCGTACGTCTGGCCGAAGTAGAGAATCTGGATGTCGGGCAAAACTCCACGGCGGGCGGTGCTGATCGCGTAGTAATGGGCGAGCCGGGGCAACGTCTCGCGCCACCAGGCGGGGTTGCCGAGCCAGGCCACGGCCGGGCCGAAGGCGAGCAGGGCCGACCAGGTTTCCAGCCCCGGCCGCTCGGGGCCCCAGACCGCGTTTCCGCGAAAGAGCGCGCCGAGCAGTCGCCGGATCAGCCAGACGGCCAGCGGGGCCAGCAAGATCGCCCCCGGCAGGTACGACGCGGGCCGCTCGACGAACAGGTTCGTGTATTGCGGCGGCGGCAACAGGGCCTTGATCCGGAGGATCTCGGCAAAGGCCAGGGCCAGCGGAATCGCCTGGGCCGCCGTGGTGATCAGGCCGTCGATCCAGGCGGCCCCGCCGCCTCGACGGACCAAGGTTGACGGAAGCCGGCCGAGCACCAGCCAGCCCAGAATCGGCAGGACCACCATGACCGCGCCCATCTTTTCGACAAACGCGAGCCCGACCAGCACGCCGACCAGCATCCGCCAGCGCCGGGCGTTCGGCTCGTGGAGCCCCTTCCAGAACGCGATGGCCGTCGCCGCCCAGAGCAAGAGGCCCGGCGTGTCGGTGTCGATCAGATGGGCCTGACCGTAGAGCCTCGGCATCAACAACAGCGAGCCCGCAGCAATGAGCCCGGCCCACGGCCCGTAACGCCTCGCCAGCACGCCGAAAAGGATCGTGACCGTCAGGCAAAACTCGATCACCGAGGCCATCCGGCGCGCGGGGATGTCCTTCAGGAAGGAGCCGAACAACTCGTAGGTCAACAGGTTGAGCTGACCGGCCAGGGGCGGGTGGAAGTTGATCCCGTGCCGGGCGTAGGGCCAGAAATAGAGCAAGGCGTCGGGATCGAGCAGCGCGCGCAGGTCGGAGGCGTCGCGGACCTTCGCCGCCTGCTCCCACCACTGGGCCGACATCAACTGGCTGTAACGGTAGGCCGGCTCGTCGTAGGTCAGGCCGAAGTCGCCGGTGGTCGGCACGCAGGCGAGCAAGGCCGCGCTCAGAA
>CAZRGV010000153.1:6070-13153 GCA_964599655.1 uncultured Isosphaeraceae bacterium
CAGCGCGCAGCCGATCCACCAGCGACGACCGATCAGGATGTGGTCCCCCGGCGGCTCGCTCATCGCCGACCCGCCTCCCTCGCCGCGCCGGCCGGCGTGTTGGCCTGGAGTTCCGAGGCGGGAAAGGCCCAGACCAGGGGAACACCGAACTTCGACACCAGAACCGACTTGGGACCGCTCCGCTCGATCAATTCCTGTTCGAGAGGCGCGAGGGCTCCGGGGCGGTTCTGGACGACGTACCAGGCGAAGTCAGACCCCTCGAACGGGTAAATCCCCGACTTCAACCGGCCGCTCGCGCGATAGAACCAGGCGGTCGGGTTGTGTGAGAAAAAGATCGTCCGGCGGGGCGGGGTCCGCTCGTCGAGACGGGCCAGGGCGTCGTCGGTCATGGCGTCCCAGTAGTAGGTCGGCTCCATGCCGAGCGCCAACGCGCCCGGCAGACCGCCGACGATCGGGCTGAAGTACGACAGGGGCACGGGCATCATCAAGGCCACGCTGGCCAGTCCCTCGACGAGGGCCATCCCCAGCGCCGGGCGCGACCATCGGCCGAGCCGCTCGATCACCGACGACGCGCCGTAACCCGCCGCCAGCGCGAGACATCCGAACGCCGGTAAGATCTGGCGCACGCCGTCGTGCCCCGGCGTGTGCGGCAAGGCCCGCAACACGAGAAGGAACGCCCCGTTCGCCACCACGAGCATCCCGAACGGCTCGACGCGGGCCTTGCGAACGGCCCGGACCACCCCGACGAGGGCCAGGATCAAGAACCCGACCGGCGAGGCGATCACCGCCCAGACCAGCGTGTTGTACCAGGGGAGCGAGCCGCTCGGTGTCTCGTAAATCGTTCCCAGGAAAAGCGTTTTGATCCGTATCGTCTCCCCTCGGCTGAGGTTTGACTGGAAGAACCGCACGAGCCCGTGAACCGGTTGAGTCCAGAACGGAGGCGTGACGGCGTAAAGGGCGACGAGCGCGACCAACCCTCCGACCAGCAAGGTCAAAAACCCTCGACGGCTCCGGTAGAGCGCCGTCCAGGCTAGCAGCGGGATCGGCAAGAGCCAGCCGGTCAGCTTGGTCGCGCAGGCCAGCCCGGCGAGCACGCCGAACACGAACACCCAGCGCCACTTCGGTTTGCGTCGAAACGGAGCGGGCGGCGAGTCCGGTTCGACGGCCGACGCGAAGGCGAGCGTCGCGCCGACCCAGAGGCTCGAAAGCAGGGCGTCGTACGTCGCATAGTGGCCCAGCGCGAAGAGGTGCGGGTGCAGCAGCCAGGCCCCGGCCCCGACCGCCCCGGGCCAGACGCCCCAGCGTCGGGCCAGGAAGGCGAAGATCGCTCCGGCCGCGAGGCTGAAGGCGATCATCGTCCCGAGCCGGGCCCTCGCCAGCTCCGGCCAGCCGGGCATGAGGACGTCGCCCGCCAGCGCCACGATCGCGTAGAACGGCGGATGTCCGTGCGGCTCCTCGCGAGCGAACGGCCAGAACCAGTCCAGAATCCGAGGCGAAAACAGCTTGGCAAGGGTATCGATTTCCCCGGGGTGCGGAGCCGGCCGGCGATCCTCGACGGATCGCAACCGGGTGGGCCGCCAGTCACTGGCGAACGCGGCCGGATCGCGCACGGCCTGGAGCCACGCGCGAATGCGGTTGAGCCGGCCGAGCGTGTACCCCTCGTCCCAGACGACCGCCAGTCGCGGCTCGGTCGCCACCATGACGGCCAGGGCCAAGATCGCCACGACCAGCCCCCGGCCCAGAGACCGCCATCGACTGCTGGCTTGCGAGCATTCCATCACGTTGCGGAAGACCTCGGCACGACGGAACTCCGAGCGAGATCGGCTGTTTCAGTATTCCGCCCCGATCCGTCGCGATCAAGCCGGGCGCGTCCTGGCCGTTCGAACCGGTGACGGGCGGTCGTCGCCTCGTCCACCCAGCCAGGCGCGAAACGAACCCAAGGCCCGCGTCACCATGTCCAAACGACCCCTCGACGATCGAGCGCGGAACACGCGCGCTCTCGACAATCCGATCGAGACGAGGGCGGTGGCGTTTCGTGAAAAAAACGGACGGGACGGAGACATCCGCCCGTCCCGCCGGACTGGTTCCAGGGAGCTCCCATCGCATCCCTGGAAAGCGTTGCGAGTTACACCGTCGAGAGGGCCAGTTCCGCCGGCTGGGCGTAGGTGGGCTCCTCGGAAATCGAGCGCACGAGGGCGATCTCGGTGCAGCTCGGGAACAGCGGGCAGCGGACGCACTCGTTCCAGATCTTGTGCGGCAGTTCCGACTTCTCAATCTGGTGGTAGCCGCACTTCTCGAAGAACCCGGGCACGTAGGTCAGGGTAAAGACCGTGGCGATCTCCAGGTCGCGGGCGGCCTTCCAGCAGGCCTCCACCAGCTCTCGCCCAATCCCGTGACCTTGCGCCGATTCCGAGACCGCCAGGCATTTCAGCTCGGCGAGGTCTTGCCAGAACACGTGCAAGGCGGCGCAGCCGACGACCGTCCCCTGGTCGTCAACGGCGACGATGAACTCGCGGATCGACTCGTAAAGTTCGCCGAGCGACCTGCGGATCATCAGCTTACGATCGGCGAACGTGCGAATCAGGTCATGGATGGCGGGCACGTCACCAACACGGGCAGGGCGAATGTTCAATCCAGGAACCCCCCAACCCCGGTTTCGAGCCGGGCGATCAACGCGACGCCCGACGCGCCGCCGCGCCGGACCATCCGGGCGGCCGCAACGGGCGGATTTCGTTATTGTAGAGGCCCCCCCTCGCGAATCAAGCGAACAAACCGGAAGTCGTTCGGCGGCCTCGGCTTCCCGAGGGAGCGCGGGCCAGGCGGGGTCGGGATTTGGAACACGCCCCAACGGCCGGCGACGATTCGCGCGGAGCTCCGACGCGACGGACGGCCCGGTTAGCGCTTCGATGCGTGATCCTGGGTCTGGGTCTGGCTCCGGGCGAGGGCCTTGGCCCGCCGAGGCAAGACGCGTTCCTCGTAAAAGCGGGCCATGTGGCGATAGTCGGGCCCGTGGTCGACTTCCCGCAGGCCGAAGGTGCGCGCGATTTCGTCGGTGGCCTGCTGGAGCGTCCAGCCGCAGTACAAGGTGCGATAGGCCATCTGCACCATGGACGCGCGGTTGATGCCGTGGTGGCAGTGGAAGAACACGGGCTGGTTGCTTGAGTCGGCGAGGACGGCGGCGGCTTCCTCGAGCCGGTCGAAGAGCATTTCGCCGTCGCCCATGGTGCGGTCGTCGATGATGGGGACGTGGACCCAGCGGCAGCCGAGTTCCCTGGCAATCGCCTTTTCCTGGGCGACCAGGGGGTGATTGGGCGGATGCGCCAGGGCGAGGATGACCTTGATGTGGTTGTCGCGGACAATCCGCTTCATGGGCCAGGGTTTCTGCCAGGCCCCTCGGTAGATCCGCCCGGGCACGACCTCGGCAAACTGTTCGGCGAAGAGGTAGTCGTGACCGTGCCGCCAGAGCTGCTGGGCGGCGAGAACCAACAGGCCCACCACAAGCAAGCGTCGGGTCCAGATCCGACGACGGCTCGGACTCAAGGTCGGGCTGCTCATGGATACTCCGGGAAAAGGCCAGCCGATCCCACCGCCGCTCCGTCGGAGGTGGAACGCCACGGATGTCGGAGGGGGGCCGGATCGTAGCAGGGGGCCCAGGTCTCGACAAGATCGGTCGTGGGTGTGCCTCCGACTTCGACTCTTAACTTATGTTGTTGTCGGCCGAATGACGGGCGGATTCCAGGCCGGGAACGACCTCGAGGCGTGTTTGGGATCGTCAAAACGCCGAGAATCGCTAGAATTCACCAACGTTCACGCAATTTCCGCCCTGGCTTGGTGAGGTCAAGGATGACATCACGAGGCGCCCTGTGGGTTCTGATCGTCGTCTCGACGGCGTTGCGACTGATCTGGGCCTCGAGCCTGGGTGTCGGCTACGACGAGGCGTATCATTACCTGTTCTCGGTCCATCTGGACTGGAGCTACTTCGATCACCCGCCGATGGTGGCGGCGATCGAGTCGATCGGCCTGGCGCTGGGCGGTGGAACGGTTTCGCCGCTGACGCTCCGGCTCGGGTTCATCGGTCTGTTTGGCGGATCGACCTGGCTGATGGCCCGGCTGACGTCGCGGTTTTACGGGCCCTGGGCGGGCTTCATCGCGGCGCTGTTGCTGAACACGACCGCTTATTTCGGCGCGGCGGCCTCGGTGTTCGCGCTGCCCGACGGCCCGCTCTTGTTCTTCTGGCTGCTCACGCTCGACCGTCTCGCCGCGGCGCTGACGTCGCCCGATCGGCTCCGGCCCTGGATCGGGGTGGGCCTGGCCTGGGGCGGGGCGTTGCTCAGCAAGTACCACGCGATCTTGCTGCCGTTCGGGGCGTTTGGCTTCCTCGTTCTGGAGCCCTCGGCGCGGCCCTGGCTCCGACGCGCGGGCCCTTACCTGGCCCTGGCGATCGGGCTGGCGGTGTTTTCGCCGGTCCTTGGCTGGAATGCGGCGCACCACTGGGTCTCCTTCGGTTTCCAGGGTGGGCGCGCCGTGGAAGAGGGCCTCCGATTCCGCCCCGACGCCCTTCTGGGGGCCGTGCTCGGCCAGGCGGCCTACCTGCTGCCCTGGATCTGGGTCTTCCTGGTCGTCACGCTCGTCCGGAAAACCCGGGAACTGTTCCACGGAACGAGCGAGGCCGACCGCTTCCTGCTCTGCCAGGCGATTCCGCCGCTGGCGCTGTTCCTGTTGGTGGCCTGCTTCCGGCCGCTCTTGCCGCACTGGTCGCTGGTCGGCATGCTGCCGGTCTTCCCGATGCTGGCGGGCGACTGGGCCTCGCGGTGGGTCGCCGAAGGGCCTCGAATTCGTCGGCGGCTGGCGATCTTCACCGTCTTGCCGTTGATCCTGGCCACCCTGGTGGTCGTGCAAACCCGGACTGGCGTGCTCCAGAAAGGGGGCCAAGGGACGCTCGGCCTGCTGGAGGTCTCGCGCGACCCGACGCTCGACACCTACGGCTGGGACCAGGTGGCGGCCGAACTCCAACGCCGAGGTCTGCTCGATCAACCAGGGACCTTTCTGTTCACCAGTCGTTGGTATCACAGCGGACAGCTCGCCTTCGCGCTTCAGGGACGAGAGCCGGTGCTCTGCTACAGCCCGAAGGGCTCGCACGGGTTCGCCCAGTGGAGCCGGCCCGAGCAGTGGGTCGGCCGCGACGGCATCCTGGTGGTCGTTAACCCGAGCACGGTCGAGCCCCAGGTTTACGAACGCTGGTTTGAGCGGATCGAGCCGCTCGGCCGGTTCGACGTCCAACGCGCCGGGGCGGCCGTGCGACAGGTCTGGCTTTACCGTTGCGTGCGGCAGACGCGGCCGTTTCCGTTCGACGGCCAGGACGACGTGCCTCCGGACGAGATCCGACGGATCGCCGAGACGACAAATCCACCGCCACAAAAGGGCCGTCGGCGGTAGAATGAGGCTGTCGGTCGGAGAAGGACCCTCAGGGATTGGGCGCGTCCGCCATCGCGGAGCAGGAGCCGTGCGCATGGACAACTCGGGAGGACCAATTCTCATCGAGCGTGACCCAGGTCCGATGTCCAAGGTCGTGGGCTACTACCAGGTTCAGTTGCGACGGAGCCTGGAGCACTTCTTTCCCGACTCGATGCTCGAGCCGGCCGGCGACCGCAGCTTCATCCGGGTCGAGGGCTCGCCCAGCCGGGCCAACTACCAGATCGGCGAGGACCCGGCGGGCATCGGTGTCGAGATCGAGTGGTTCCGCACCCGCTACCTGTTCCTGCCCGGCAGCCCGAGCCCGTTCCTGCCCTCGGAACGTCGGTTGATTGAGTCGACGGCGCGGGTGCTCGACCGCCGCTTTCGCGCCCTGTTCGACCCCGAGTCGGCCCATCGCGAGGAAGTGCTCCAGTTCGCCGTCGAAGACCTGATCTTGACCGACTTCCTCGACACGCCCGATCCGGCGCGAGTCCCCACGGCCATCGAGGCGCTTCGGGTCGCCGCGCTGTCGTCGTACGAGAACCGCCGGGTCTCGTCCGGGGCCTTATTGCTGGGAACCGATGAGGACCCGTCGTTCCCCGGCCGGGTCAACCTGCCGGGCGCGCCTCGGTACAGCGCGCGGCTCTCGGCGATCAAGAGCTTTCACCGGATCTGCGACGGCCTGCGAACGGTCTACGTGGTCGACCGGGCCGGCGACCTCGCCTGGGCCGTCGATATCGGCCGATGGGCCGACCGGGTGCAAGGAGCGGTCACACTGCCGGCCCCCTGCCCCAGGGCCTACGCCAGCCACGCCAAGGCCACCATCTCGGGCCAGCATGTCGTGCTGGTCCTGACCCCGTCGCAAGAGATCAAGGTCTTTGCCGAGGGGTCACAGATGTTCGCCTACAGCGACGCCCGATGGCGGCTGCTCGACCTGCCGACGAAGTTCGCCACCTGGTGCCGCGCCGTCGGCCGGACCACCCCGCCCGACCTGGCCGCCCGCATCTTCCAGGCCGCCTTGAACCTCGGCGAGGACCGCCGAGGGGCGCTGTTCGTCCTGCTTCGCGACCCGGCCGAATCGCTGCCTGTGCTGGTCGCCCCCGGCGACCGCATCCTCGCCGAGGTCGTCGCCGACGACCCGGACGATCCCGACAACCTTTCGCCGAGGCTGGCCAAGCGGTCCCTCCACCACCTGGCGCGCGGCCAGCGCCTGGCCGATCTCGACGACGCCGTGCTCGAAGCCCTGGCCGGAATCGACGGCGCCGTCGTGACCGACCGCTCGGGCCGCCTGCTCTCCTTCGGGGCGATCCTGCGCATCACCCCCGAGACCACGATGGCCCCCCGCGCCGTCGAAGGGGCCCGCACCACCGCCGCCCTAGGCGCCTCGCACTACGGCCCGGTGCTCAAGGTCAGCGAGGACGGACTTCTGACCATGTTCCTCAGCGGCCGTCGCGTCTGGGAACTCTGATCAGGAACGATTCTTGCCGAGCTAATTGAACAGAGAGGCATTTCTTTAGAAAGCCGAGTCGCCCCACCGCCAATTCAAATAATCGCCGGGTGCCACTGGTCGTCCGCGACCAGTGGCCCGCGGCTCAGGCCAGAGCACTGGTCGGGGACGACCCGTGGCAC
>CAZRGV010000154.1:0-4494 GCA_964599655.1 uncultured Isosphaeraceae bacterium
GATCGCCGTCGGCGGTGAACGGGTCGTACGCGGCGCCGAGGGTCGGCGATCTGCTTCTCACTCTGGCCCTCGCCGAGGCTCGACCGCACAACCTCGAAGGCCCGTTCGGCGATGCCGATCGCCTCGCGAATCGCCGCGATCTCCGACTCGTCCTTCACGATCCGAAGCGCCTCGACCCAGCCGGTGACACCTTTCGTCGAAACGCCCGGCGCCGCGCTCCGCAACGTCTCGAAATGGGCCACGGAGACCCACGCGGACTCGAACGCGAGCCCGGTCAAACCCAGCGTCGTGGCCACCTCCGCCACCCCGGCCATCATTGGCTGGCCGATCGGGCGGATGTGGATCTCCACGTCCGGACATTCCTGCCGCAGTTGCTCGCCGTAACGGCCGTCGGAAATCACGATGGCCCGATCGGGCGTCAGCAGCAGCGTCGAGGCATCGCCGGTGAAGCCGGTCAGGTACGCCACGTTCGTTTCCGAGGCCACCAGCAGGGCCGGGACGTCCTCGGTCTTGAGTCTTGCCCGGAGCGCGTCTCGGCGACGGGCCATGCGGTCGGACATCGGCCAAGCCCCCTTTCCGGGATCGAGCCGCAATCCAAAGTCCTCTCTGCTACCAGACTCGCGAGGCGGGAGCAAGCCGGCGCCGGCCTGGACCCCTTCGCGAACGGCGCGTCGAAGCCGAATTCGAGGCCGGGCTCTGGCGGACCACGCGCGTCCTGGTATTGTGACCGTTCGAGAACCGATTCCTCAACCCTTCGAGAGGGCGATCGATGACACGCACCATGCTCGCCGCCGTGGCCCTGCTGACGTTGATCTCCGCCGTTAGCCGGGCCGACGACCGCAAGACGATCTTCGATGGCCAAAGCGCCAGGG
Source organism: uncultured Isosphaeraceae bacterium (assembly GCA_964599655.1). Lineage (GTDB taxonomy): Bacteria > Planctomycetota > Planctomycetia > Isosphaerales > Isosphaeraceae > CAZRGV01. The sequence goes on from CAZRGV010000154.1 coordinate 873, forward strand.
GCTGGAAGACCAATACCGGCAAGCCCCTTCCTGAAGCCAATGTGCAAGCCGACGGCCTGAACCCGCACAAGGCGGGAGGCTACCTCGTTGTCTACGAGACCCCCGCCCAGGATTTCATCCTCGACTTCGACTACAAGCTGACCAAGGGCTGCAACTCGGGCGTCTTCGTCCGGGTCGGCGATCTCAAGGACCCGGTCATGACCGGCATCGAAATCGCCATCGACGACACCACCGGCACCGGAATGCACGACCCAGGCGCCTTCTACGACCTGGCCGCCCCTCGCGTCAACGCGCAGAAGCCGGCGGGCCAGTGGAACCACATGACCATCACCGCCAAGGGGCCCAAAATGTCGGTCGTCCTGAACGGCCAGGAGGTCAGCTCGATCGACCTGAGCCAGTTCGACAAGCCCGGCCTTCGCCCCGATGGAACCAGGCACAAGTTCAACAACGTCGCCGCCAAGGACCTGAACCAAAAAGGCTACTTCGGCTTCCAGGACCACGGCTTCGACTGCTGGTACAAGAACGTCACGTTCCAGCCCCTCGACTGAGCCGGGCCAAGCCCGGAACGTCCTCTCAGGACGCCGGCTCCTTCGGGGGCTTCGGGACGCTCCGGGTCGATCGGTTCCCCTTTTTCGAGGCGTCCGGGGGAACGGTCGCCCTCGGAGGCTCGGCCGGATTGGCGGCGCCTCGTGTGTAGTCGGCGACCTTCCGGTCGAGCATCGCGGCGCAGGCACTGGCGAGCTGCTCGAACATGACCTTGGCCCCCTCGACAAACGCCCGCTCGACCGGAGAGAGGATCCCCGGGCCAAGGGTGCGATCGACCAGCCGCAGGACGTACAGCAGGGCGCGTTCCTCGTCGGTGGCGGTCTCGGGCTGGGGAGCCAACGGCGGCGATGGGGCCGGTGGCGCCGTCGGGTTCGGAAGCTCAATCGCGCGGGCCGGGACGGCCGGGTTCAGCGTCGGCGGAATCGGAATCGACGCCATCGGTGAGGCCGTGGCGAGCGGCGCCTGGGCCGGTCTCGTGCGGCCGATCTGTGTGTGTAGGGTCTCGTCCATCGCGAGGACTCTCCAACAATGCGGGGCGCGCTCAGGCCTGACCCAACCATTCGTGGATCAGGTTCAGCACGTTCTGGGTGATCCGGAGGCCGTCGCCGTGTCCGTCGAAGAACGACGTATGAACACCTCGGAGCAACGGGCGATTCGATGCGTCGACCGAGTAGACGGGACCGCCGCTCATCCCTCCGAGCGTATCGATCGGGTAGGCGATTCGAAAGGCATCCTGCGCCGAGGGCATCGGGAACGCCGAGGCCCCATAGAACGGAACGTTCGGATAATCCTGCCCGGTGTAGCCGACCACGGTGAGCTGCGTCCCCAGCAAATCGAGCCCCAGACCCACCGGCACAATCGGAACCGTCGTCAACGGGCTGTTCAGGAAGATCGCGGCGAAGTCGAACGCCGAGATCGGGCTTTTCGTTTGCGAGTCCTGGTCGCGCCACTGATCGGTCGGCACCGCCACCCCCGGAAACGTGCCGACACCGGGCAAGGTCACGTCGACGGAAAGCGGGTCGCCGCCATAGTCTCGGTCGAAGACCACGTGTCCGGCCGTCAGAACCACGCGCGGGTGGATCAGCGAGCCCGTTCCAACGGCGAACGGCAACGCCCGGCCACTGAGCCGCGGAAAGAACGCCCGGAGGAATCCAACCCAGGGCCATGACGCCGCCGAAAGCGGAAACACTTGGGACATGGTGGCAGGACCCAGCGGCAATCAGCTTACGGAAGGTCGGCGTCCTCGCCCTCTGGCGGACCCCCCCCTGACGCGCACAACGAACCGAAACGCCCGTGCCCCAGATCGAAACGAAGAGAGACAAACGAGCGAACCTAGCCTAAATATTCCGCAAGAACTGGGATTGTCAATCGAACGGCTCAAAACCACGGCCCGACCTCTCGGCTGAACCGACGTGCCACGGCCGTCGAGCCGTCGGGTCGAGCCCCCCGTCTCTTATTCCGGCGCGGTGAGCCGCGGGGCCTCGACCTCGGGAAGGGCCGGAGGCAGCGATGGGCTCGGGTTCGGGGGCGTTGGGGCGGTCGGTGTGGGGTGGTCCGCCGTCGACGGCAGCGACGGCGGCGGTGGAACGCTCGTACCGGGCGATCCGGTCGAGGAGTTGGTTGGTGCGGACGGGGCCCCGAGATTCGGCGGGACCGGACGGGACGTGGCCGGCGCGTTCGGGTTCGTGATCCCGCCGGCGCCGGTCAACGTGGTTCCCACGTTGTCCACCACCGACAAGGTCCGCGAGACGACGTTCCCTCGTGTCTTCTTATGATGGAACAGCCCGAGCCCTCGGTGCGGAGCCGGCGTCGCGACGGCGGCGCTCGGGGCGGCTACGGCGTCAGCCGTCGAGGGAGCGCCCGCCTGCAACCGGCCTCCAGGGGACGAAACCGCCAGCGCGGGGCTGTCGGCCGGAATGCCCAGCACGCCGGCCACCGCCTTCCTGGCCAGTTCCGGGTCGATGCCGCCCGCCGAGGCCGTGGAAGTGGAGGGCGTCGCGCTCTGGAGCGTGCCGCCCGCGCCGGGGAGCTGGCTCTGGAGTTGCGGAGTCGGAACGCCCGCGCGCGCTGGAGGCGCGAAACGGGCCTCGGTCTGAACCGCCCCAACATAACTTCGATCGAACGACAGGTTGACGATCTCCGTCCACTCCATCTGCCCGTCGAGCCCGATTCTGGGCTCGTAGACATGGATCTCGGCGTAGTTGGGAATCGTCATGATCGGGTGGGTCTCCTGCCGGAGTCCCTCGATCGTCTTCGCCAGTTGCTGAATCTGCGGGTGATCGGCCGGCAGCTCGGATTGAAGCCGGCCACCGGCGGTCAGACCCGCGACCCCCTTCAGAACGTCCTGCACGGCCTGGCCGCCAAGCCTCGCGGAAATGCCACCCGCCAGGACGTTCTGCGCCGTCGAGCTGTCCTTCATGTAATACGGCCCAAGCCCGGTGAACTGCCAGCCATTGACAAGGTTCATCGCCGCCCGGATTTCGCCGACCCCGCCCTTGATCTTCAGGCCGTACTTCTGGGTCAGGTCGGGAACGAAGACGATGTGATAGGTGAAGAACGTGTTGGGCGCCAGACCGTCGCTGGGAACCTCGTGCGGACTGACATTCGGGGCATTCTGACTGTACGTATAGGCGCCCGATTTGGTCGCCGTGCTCGCGGGCGGGACGTTACTGGCCGCCGCCGCCACGGGACTGGTTGGGTCGGTCGACTGAATGGCCTTCTTGACGGTGGCGTCCGTGGCTCCTCCGCCCGCCGGAGCGGCGCCTCGTCGGCCAGGACGAACTCGTCGAGCGGCGCTGCTCGTTCCGTCGAAGTTGAAGTTCGTGCGAGCGTTCAGGTCGGCATACTTCGCCTGATCGTCGAATGCGTTCGGAATCGGCGCCGAGTCGGTCAGGCCAACCTTGGCATCCTCGATGTTGCGGAAATTCTTGGAAACGATCAGCAGCGGCTTCGGCAGATAGAACGGAATTCCTTCCGGATCCTTGTGGCAGCCGTGCAGGAGCGAGCACCGCTGGTCACAGACGTGAGGCGCCAGCGAGACCGCCGTGCTCGTTGGGTGATGGCAACCCGTCAAACC
>CAZRGV010000154.1:4523-6400 GCA_964599655.1 uncultured Isosphaeraceae bacterium
GTCAAACCGAGCGCGAGGCCAAGGCCAAGGAAAACCCGGAGTCCGAGTGACGGCATCGTCATGGATTGGCTCCTTAGAAAAGCGGTCCCTGGGGTCCTGCCGGAACCACGCGACGCGCCGGCGCGGGCGCGAGCCACCATCGGTCATCGCCCTGGCTTCTTCATCGTGCGAGAGACTGCGCGGAATTGAATGATTTCACGGATTTTGCCGGCAACGAGTGGGCCACGAGCGGCATTCGCGACGCGACCAATCATGCGAAGTCGTCCTCTAATCTCGTCTTACGTCGGATGGGCACTCCCACCAAACGCGTTTCGGCAGGGAGCGATCGGCGGTCGTTGCCCTCCCGCCCAACGACAACGTCTCCGCGCGATTCCGTCGGACTCCGTGGTCCACCTCTCCGGAACCGTGGCGAGGGCTCCAGACCCATCGATCCGCCCTGGAGGCTTTCGAGCCTAAAATAGCCCCCTTCGGGGGACGCGACAGCGCGATCGGTCGTATCGCGATCAATCGATGCGAACGTGCATGTGGTCGGTCGTATCGAGCATTTTCAAGAATCGGGTTGGAATTGTCTTGACGATCCCTGAAATCCGCTGGTATCAAAAAACAGTTCAGACAACCTGATCGACTTGACTGATCCCATTCTAGCCTGTTGATTTCGAAACAATTTAAGTCTTCAACTCAGCCATGTTGGCGGATCTTGGTATTTAAGAACCAGATCGCGAACGTGGTCTCGACGTTCGATCGATTTCCTCCCCCCCCTCGATCGACTCCCCCCTCCTGTCGTTCATGGGTTGCACTCGTTTCTCTCTGGAACGGGAACCGAGGAGGCGTCTTGCCCGTCCATGGCGTTCAACAGTGGATCCAGGCGCTCGGAACGGGAGCCGGACTCGTTCCGATCGTGCGTCGAGCGGTCGTCGTCGGCCCGTCTCGACGGTTCGCGGGATTCCGGCGGGGAGTGATTTGCATGAGCAAGACAGTCGCGTTCTCGAAACGGTCCGGGTTCACTCTGATTGAGCTGCTGGTCGTCATCGCCATCATCGGTGTGTTGATCGCCCTGCTGCTGCCGGCGGTCCAGGCCGCTCGTGAAGCGGCTCGACGCGCCCAGTGCACGAACAACCTCAAGCAAATCGGGATCGGGCTCCACAATTACCATGACCAGTTCGGGGCGTTCCCGCCCGGCGGTATTGCCGACGAGTCGGCGGCCAGCATCTGGGGAGGCACGCAGAACGTGCTCTCGTGGCGCGCGATGGTTCTGCCCCAGATGGAAGGAAACACCACGTACAACGCGATCAACTTCAACCTCCACGGCAGTAGCTCGCCCAACCCGACGGCCCTTTACACCGCCTGGGTGACCATCCAATCGACGTGGCTCTGCCCGTCCGATCCCGACAACTCCGAACGCGGGCTCGGCCTTCGCTCGGCCAACATCGTCACCGGGCAGTATCCCAACGGCGCGGGGCCCATTGTCCCCAACGGCTTCCCGGGCGCGGGCAGCCCGAGCCAGGTTTGCCCCATTTCCAACTACGCCGGCAGCTTCGGCGACAACTACTGCGTCGGTCCGCTCACTCCGCCCGGCGCGCCTTGGGAAACGCCGATCGGCACGGTGGTGGTCCCACCGATGGTCAAGATCGGATGGGCCGGTTTCTGGGGCACCAACTTCGACGAATTGAACCAGAGCCGGGGGCCCGGGCAGCTCCGAGGGATCTTCTCCTACCGCATTCAGGGAATCGGCCCTGTCAGCGTGGCCAGCATCACCGACGGCACAAGCAACACCCTGATGGTGGGCGAAGTCCTTCCCGCCCAGGCCGCCGACAGCAACTTCTACCACCACAACGGCTGCACCTTCGGAACCACCGTCCCCATCAACTGGCAGACCC
>CAZRGV010000154.1:6453-13151 GCA_964599655.1 uncultured Isosphaeraceae bacterium
AGCAAGGGGGCCAAGAGCAAGCACCCCGGCGGGGCCAACTTCCTCTTCTGTGATGGCTCGGTCCACTTCCTCAAGCAGAGCATCAGCCTGCAAACCTACTGCCAGCTCGGCAGTAAGGCGGGCGGAGAGGTCGTCAGCGCCAGTTCGTACTGATCGAACGGGACCAATCGCCACCATGCGAGAACGCTCGGAGACGCGCCTCGCGGCTCCGAGCGCTCTCGAACCGTGGGATTCCTCGGAGCCGGGTGGAACCGCCTCGTCGATCTCGCGGTTCTCCGGGCGAGCGTGCAAGGCGACACCCAACGGACCGCCGGGATCGTGCGTTCGATGGTGCCTGGGGTTCCGCGTCGAGCCCCAGGCACCCGAAATCCATAAGAGAGACCGCGTCAGTACGAGTTCGCGCTGATGACCTCGTTGCCGTTGCGGGTTCCCAGCGACCACCAGGTGGCATAAGCGATCGAGTCCTTGACGAACTGGACGTGGCCATCGGCCATCAGGACGTTGACGCCGCCGGGGTGATAGCTGTCGGAATTGCTCAGGGCCCCCAGCGCGGTCGAGCCGATGCTGCTGCAGTGCGTCCACTCCTCCGAGAAGGCGTTGGGCGTGGCGATCGTGTTGAACAGGGTCATCGCCATGCAGCCGTGCGCCCAGTTCTCGCCGCGCTGCTTGTCGATGTTGCCACCACTGCCTGTCGTCCACACCTGGCTGCACGCCTGCAAACCGGCCAGCGCCAGCGGGGGATTGGCCCTCGCGTCGAACATCAGCGAGGAGGTCAGCGCGGAGACGCTGTTGAACCCGATGAACCTCTGGCGCAGCTGAAGGGCCTGATTGCCCACGACGGCCTCCGCGAAGGCGATCGTGTTCGACGTTCCATCCGTGCAACTATTGATGCCGTACGACTGCTGCATCGTGAACAGCCCGGTGCTCGGCCAGTTGATCGAGGCGACGTTGAGCGACGTGTTGGCGATCTGCGGCCAGTTCATCGTCGTCCCGACGCAGCCGTAGTAGTTGTTGGTGTTGGACGTCCCGTTGTGGTCGGGCTGGCCCGCGTTGGGGTCGGACGGGCAGACGAACACCTTGATCTGGGCGTTCTGCGCGGTGCTGTTGATCCGGTAGCAAAGGACCGATGTGCTGTCCTCGCAACCCCAGTTGAAATTGAACGAGTTGTAAATCGGCGTGTTTTCCAGGTAGGGCAACATCGACGCGTGAGCGCTGAGGTTCTGCTTGACGTTGTAAACCCCGATGCCGTTGTACATGCCGCTGCTGCAACCCATCGGGAAAGTGCCGTTCGCGTCGTGGTAATTGTGCAGAGCCAGCCCGATCTGCTTGAGATTGTTGACGCACTGCGATCGTCTCGCCGCCTCGCGAGCCGATTGCACCGCCGGCAACAACAGGGCGATCAACACACCGATGATGGCGATGACGACCAACAACTCGATGAGGGTGAACCCTCCCGATCTTCGTCTCTGTGCGATCAGCATCAGCGAATTCCTCCTCGTTGAGACTCTGAGATGGCCGTGAGCCAGGCTCGCGCCATGCGATTTCCGAATGCGGGGCCTTGCCTCGGCGCGCAAAAACCCCTGGCGGGCTCGGAGAGAACCACCCGCCCGCCGCTCACGCGCCAACGCGGAAGTCGCACCACCCCACCCGGAATCGTGGGCCTCGTGAGCCTCCGAAACGGAACCTGAAAACGATACAACCAATAAAGTCCGAAAAATCGAGACAGGTGTGTCCGGACGCCGAACGGCCACCACTTCGGTCGCGACGCGCAAAGAGCGAACGCTCCCGGTCATGGGGAGGACCGAACGACTTCTTCCGGACGATCGGGGGGGAAAGAGGGGCAACGAGGGCGCCTCACCGTCCGTGGACGGTGCGCGAACGCCTGGGGGGGAGTTCATGCCCGGTCTCGCCGTCAGGCCGTCGATCGCGCGGTCCGCCCGCCAGACGCCCCTGGCGGGCTCTCTCCGGCTCGATCAACATACCCTTTCAGCAAACGAGACATGACACTGACTATGGGTTATACAACGGAAGAAATTCAGAGGCAACCAGAAAGTGACGTGAGCGCCGGTTTAATTGAAATTCGCGTGTCTGGATACGAACGAAATGTCCAAACGATGATCCGAAACCATTCGGGGGAACAATCCGATCGCTCGATCCGGCAATGAGTTCCGGCGGACTGGTCGCTTAAGAACGCGACCCGGACCAGGCGATTCCGGGCCTCGATCAACCCGGATTCCTGGCCCGTTTCGCGAATCGGTTCGTGAAGAATTCGGAAAAAAAATGGGAACGAGTGGGAAGATTCACCCCCCGCCCGGTCGAAAATCGCACCCGTCCGATTGGGTCCAGAGTCGTCCTCGACCGGCTCACTCCAGGTAGCCCAGGTCCGCGAGCCGTCGCTCGAGGATCGCCTGTTCATCGGCGGAGAATTCGAACGCATCCTCCGCAGGCACGGTGGATGGCGAGGGGGCGGGATGAGGGCCGGCGAGGGCCGGCGAGGGTCCGTCTTGCCGCTGTCGAGGCGCATGGGGTAGGCAGGCCAGCGGAACGCCCTCGACATGGGAAGGAATCGGCAGGCCGAACAGGCTCAGGATGGTTGGGGCGATGTCGTGCAGGTTGGCCTGAAGGGTTCGGCCGGGGGCCACGCCGGGACCGCTCAGCGCGACGATTCCGTCGGGCCGATGCGTTCCTGGAAGGTTCGGGTCGGCTTCCACCCAGGCATGGCCCTGACCAAGCTTCGTGCGAACCCAGTACGGCTCGTCGGGCAGGGCGATCAGGTCGGGGTAACCCTCGGCGACCGGGTCGATCTGGTAGGCATCGGCGGTCGAAATCACCTGCGGGAAGAGCGGCATGCCGGTTTCCGGGTGCCGGGCGGTCGCCAGCGCCACGGCGGTTTCGTTGCGGGCCTCGTCGATCTGTCGAGGTGTCACCAGAGGCGCGCCGGCGTGACGGCTTCGCGTGTTCAGATACACCATCGCCGCCGTGTCCTGGTGCGGCGCGAAGGCCAATGTGCGCTTCCAGTCGAACGGGAACTGGGCCACGATCGACGTGGCGAACGAGGCGGCCCGCGCCTCCGGGTCGTTCCGCTTCAAGGCGCGGAGGCGAAGCCGCTCCAGGCCCAGCGCCGTCGCCATCCGGAGCCGTCCCACGGCGCCCGGCCGTCGCGCGATCCCGGCGTCCAGCAGAATCCGATTGACCGAGATCCGCCCCAGGCAAGGCCCGAAGCCGTGATCGCTGACGGCCAGGACCATCGCGTTCCGCCGCTCGGCCAGCTCCACGAGCATCCCGATCGCGTTGTCGAGACCGCGCAACACCTGCTCGGCCGCGCGGTTCCAAGGCGCGTCCTCGATGCCCGTCTCATCCACGTTCAGATAGCGCCAGACCCGATGCTGAAACGGGTCGAGGTTCTGGAACTGCACCATCAGGGCCGACCAGTCGGGAACCTCGCGATCGGCCAGTAGGCCCCCTTCCGCACGGCTCACGAACGTGTCCGCGGTCAGTTTCGCGTAGAGCTCCAGCTCCCCCAGGGTCTGCGGCACGCTCTTCCAGAAGTAGCGAAGCGTGTATCCCGGAACCTCGGCGCGGAGTTTCTTCCCGAACTCGGGGCAGCCCGAGATCGCGGCATGAATATGAGGCGCGTCCATGCCCGAGACGATCACGCCTCGAACCTTCAGAGGGGGATACGTTCCCGGCAGGTTCAGGCTGACGACCGATCGACCCGCGTCGGAGAGCAGGTGCCAGAACGTCGGCACGCGGCAGCGCCCCGAGTGGTTGACCTTCATCTGCCGGCTCTCGGCGTGGTAGTACCGGTGGTCGAAAATCCCATGCCGTGCCGGGTTGCAGCCCGTCATCATCGTCGTCCACGCCGCGGTCGTCACGGGCGGTATGGTCGATCGCAACGTCCCATGCGCCGAGCGGTCGAGCAGCGCGTCCAGATTCGGCATCAAGCCCCGACGCCGCATCGGATCGAGCACCGTCCAGGTCGCCCCGTCGAGCCCGAGGATTACGAGGCGTTCAGTCGTCGCGTTCATGAGGAACCTCGCCGGCCAGGGGCCGTCCGCGTCAGGTTTGGGATTCGTCCGTTGAGCCGCCGGTCGGCTCGATTCCGGAACACGTTCGAGATCGAAGGGCACCCGCTCCAGGCCAACACGCTCGGCAATCCGGCCGGAAGGGCCGCTCTGAGCCCGAAATGCGGCCGCGGAACCGCCGCTCGTGCCTCGGCGCGGCAGGCGTCCTCCTGCTCCCGCGCACGGGCCGCGATGCTCATACCAACGGCCAGCAATCCACCAAGCTTGACGAAAAACACCACGCTTCCGTCGATCGGTATCCGAAACGGTTGCCACCAAATAACAAGAAATCCAAAAAGACTATGTATGAATATTCGATCACGGCGGTCCCAGACCGCCAGCGCGGCCATGGGAAGACTCACGAGGTTGTAGTCATTCGAATAAGGCAAGGCGAAGGTCGCGGCCGAGACGATCCACAAAAAGTAGGGATAAAGCAGCCGAGACGCGTTGGGGCTCTTGGCCACGCGAAGGCTGACGACGGCCAGCAACGGCCCCAGAATCGCCGCCGCCGCCAGGGCTCCCGGAATGCGAGACACCCAGGGCCATCCGATCCTCGTCCAGACCAGGGACCAGCAAAGCGGGATCGAGTGATGCAATGGGTGGCATGTTTCGATGTCCTTGCCGGCCTGGCGCGCCAGCAAGGCCCCATTCTCGATCGAACGCCGGACGCCCCGGAGATCGGCCAGGCCGATCGCGGCGCCGACCACGAGAAAGACGAGCAAGGCCCGCCAGCGCCGCGTCGCGATCAACCCGATCAGGAGCAGCCCCGGGTAATACTTCACCCAGGCCGCCAGCGCCAGCACGCTCCCCGCGCCGGCGTCGGCCGCTCGCGTCCCCGTTCGCAGCAACCCCACCGACAGCATCAGCAGCGGCAAGATGATCGCGTCGCACTGGCCCCGCTCCATCGCGACGACCACCGGCGTGCTGTAAAGGATACCGACGAGCAGAACGGCCGGCGGCACGCGCGTCAGGCCGAGAGCGCGCCGGGTTCGCCAGACCTCGCGCGTGGCCAGGACGCAGACCACCGCCAGGGTCGTGAGCCAGACACCGATCGCCTCGCGAGCGCTCATCAGGCTCACCCACGAGAAGAGCCGCGGCACCAGCGGCGGATACGGGAACGTCGCCGTCACCATCTCGCCCGGCCCGTAGGGATCGCCCCCCGAGACCCAGATCCGCGCGGTGTGATCGATGTGAAATCGGAAGTCCGCCGCCATCCACGGAAGCATCGGGATCCAGGTCGCCTCGCCACTCCAAAGGTGGGCCTGGCGGTAACTCAGGACCCACCAGACGATCCAGAGCCCGAGTAAGCCCATCGAGCCAATCGTCAGCGCGGCGTGTGAACCGCCCGACCGCCGCCTCGTCGCCTCGCGCCCCGGCTCGAACTCGCGATCGTACCGGATCGTCGGGCGGATCGCTGCGGCGTTGGCCGTCGAGGACTCGTCGATCATGGCTCGCATCCCCGGTTGGACCGGCTGCCAGGCTGGGAACCATCGACTCGGTCGCTGGCCTCGTTGCGGGAGAGGGCCTCCCTTCGCGGTGCCGCCGAGGCGCGTCAGCCATCGTCAAACGGCCATCGACAGCACGCTGGCCCCGGGCGCATCGACCGTAAACCCAGCCTTGTGATAGTCGCGGATGACTTGCTTCTCGCCCCGGGAGCGGTAAAGGAGCGAAAGCCGCTCTCGCAACCGTTGTCCAAACGGCCGGCCCCCTTCGGCCTGCCGAAGCCACTGCCGATACCCCTCGATCAACCGTTCGGCGCGCCGGGCGAAGTCGGCCGGCGCGGGAGCCTTCACCGCCAGCGCCATCACCGTGTGCGGGAACTTGTCGTGCCCCTGGTAGCCCACCACCCGCCCATCGTACGGTGTGAGCATCCGTCGCAGACAGCTCGGCGTCATCCGCCAGTAGTCGTCAGGGTAGCCGTGAATCCGGAAGTTCAACGGCGACGTGAGGATGAACACGCCCCCCGGCCGGAGCACGCGGAACACCTCGTCGAACGCCCGTCGAACCTCGAAGACGTGCTCGAAGGTTTCAATGCAAAGGATCGTGCCGGCCACCGAGTCGCTCAGACTCATCGCGCTGACGTCCTCAACCCGGTCGACGCCCGGGCCGGGCCGCATGTCGCAGCCGACGTACGACTTCCCCGCGAACAGGCTGCGGAGGTCGGCGTACTCCTCCTGACCCTCGACCTGGTAAGCCCCGAACTCGTAAACCGGTGCCGGACAGTCGAAGGCTTCCGAGACCTGCTGGCAAAACGCCTTGTTGTGATCGCGCATCGCCGCCGCTCCTCCTTGAGCCCGCGCCGCGAGGGTGTTGAAGAAATGGAACGTGCCCGGACGCCATGCCGGACCGATGCGGGATGCTATGTCAACCCGGAGACGAGGTCAAGGCGAACCCCACACTCCCGACACATCCCCACCGCCTCAACCTCATCCCTTCCGTCTCGCCCCAGAAATACCCCCCGTGAGTCCCTTCCCGGCCTTCCAAGTTTTTCCAGAATCTTTCGTAAGCCAACTCGATAACATCGGTCGGGTGCCACTGGTGGCTCGTCCCCCAGTGCTCGTCGGTCGTTGGGTGGCCCTGGTGGCTTGTCCCCCAGCGCCACCCGGTCTGGACGCGATCCCTCGGAGCACTGGT
>CAZRGV010000155.1:0-13104 GCA_964599655.1 uncultured Isosphaeraceae bacterium
TCCGCGTTCGCCACGCCGTACAACAACGTCGTCGTCCCGATGCTCAAGCCGGCGGACGCCTCGCCCCTCGGCCTCAAGACCCCGCCCCGCCTTCGCCGTCGCTGACGCCTCGCTCAAACGCCGGAACAGATCCCCTCGCCGTGGTTCGTTCACGACTCGGCGAGGGATCAGTTTCATTTTATGTTTACATGTGCACATTACCCTTCTTCGAGCCGTTCCAGCATCGACACACCCGGCGGCAGGGTCAGGCCGAAGTGCTCGTCGAGGACCTGCCGCAACTCGTCGTCGCTGGCCAGCGTCCGGCGGGTCCATTCGCGTTCCCCCGCCACGACGAACTCGCGGTTCTTCAGGATGTAGCGGGTGGTCGGGGAGGGCCGCTGGGCGAGCAAGCTCCGCACGAAGATTGATTGGGGATGTGTCGATACGAAGTAATTCCCCGGCTCGTAGTCGACCGGCAGGTGGGGCTCCAGCGTGAAGGCGTAAAGGTCGCGCCAGCCGTCCTCGAGCGGCGACTGGAGCACCCAGGCGTCCCCCTCGCGGGCCAGCCGGTAGCTCCACGCGAACTGCGACACCACGGGCCCGGCCTCCAGCGGGATCGGCAGGAGCATGCCCCAGCCGCCGAATCCCACGTCGGCCAGCCACGACGCGCCCTCGACGTCGACCTTCAGCGCCATGTGGGTCCGGGGCAGGACCCGGTCGTTCATGAACCGGACGCGCCCCGACAGCCTCGTGACCGTAAACCCCACCTGCTCCAGAACATAGGCGAAAAGCCCGTTCTGCTCGAAGCAGTAACCGCCCCGCCGATCCCGCACCAGCTTGGCCTGGAGGCTCTCGGGATCGAGCCGGATCTCCAGACCCATCAAGACGTTCAGGTTCTCGAATGGGATCCGCGAGGCATGGGCCAGGTGCAACCCTCGGAGCGTTTCGAGTGTCGGCGAGAGGTCGCCCGAGTAGCCGACACGGGCCAGGTACGCGGGCAGATCGATCGTCGTTGTGTGATCGGTCATGGGGTTCACGACGGCTTCCCGATGCGTCGTCCCGACACCCTTGCCGGGAGGACAATTCCAAACCATTCGTCACAAGACCATGCGCGGTGGATCCAGGTCTCCCGCATCAGTTTAGAGAATCGGGCGGAACGCCACCATCCCGTGCGGGATCTCGTCGAGCCCCGGACAGCGCGGTTTTGGTTTCTCGCCGACCGCGAATTCCTTATCGCCCTCCCTTCCGGCCGCGCGCTCGAGCCGACGGGCGATCATCGAGCCCTCGTTGACGGATGTTCGGATTGTCCAGGGCGAAATTTTCGTGGGTCGATGCCAGGTCGCGGGGCGAGAAACGGACGGTCGCGCGTGTGTCGGGGTCGGGTCTAGCGGTCAAACCGCCATCGGTCGGTCCCTCGATCGCCGAGGGGGGCGGGATCGGGCGAACCTCCGCCTCGACCCACGCGTCTTTCGACCCGCCATCCACCTCCAAGGGGGGTTCCGGAGCGTTCTCGGACGCGTCAGAAACGGGCTCGGTGCGCTCATGGTGCGCGCTTTTCTTCGACTCGCGATTGTCGGAAGTACCATTCTCGATTGAGGTTGTGGATTCCGGGGGGAGTTCGTTCGGCGCGCCGGGCGCGTTCGCCTCCGGGGTGTCAACCTCTGGGGTGGGGATGGCCTGATGGGGGGGCGAACCGGGTTCGTCCCCGTCTGGGTCGAGTTCGCCGGACAGACCCCCGAACGCGGGCGAGATTCCGGCCAGGAGGTCGGCGGCGGCCAACGCCTGGGACAGGCCGGCGCTCGACGCGGCCGGCGCGGCGGATTCGCTTTCCTGAGCCAGGAGGCGTGCTTCCTTGCGTGCCTTGTATAACCCGTTCAGATTGCGATGCAGGTCGAGCTCGCCCATCGTCTCGTAGCGGCGCAGTTTTTGGCCCTCGGGCGACAGGTCGACCTTGGCGTGCGCAATCTGTTCCTCCAGGAGCGGACCGTCCACGTCCCTCCAACGTTGCTTGCGGAGTTTCTTGAGGCGCTTCGACTCCGCGGCGGCCAGGTCCCGCAGCGCGCGGCGGGCGGTCTCGACGTCGGGAAGCAGACGCTGGTGCTCGGCGCGTCGCTGGTGGAGGGGAAGCTCGGCCGTGTCGATCGACAGGATCGCATCGATGAGATCGAGGGGATGTCGGGAATCGAAGGTGATGAAATTCTTAAGAATGGCGTACGCGATGGGTGGCTGGGAGCCGTTCATCGCCGGATCGTGACCGAGCAGCCGCAGCGCGAGCCGGACGTCCTCAAGGTCCCAGGTGCCGTCCGGCACGTCGAGCTTGGCGATGAGGCCGGCCCACTTGTTGCGGAGCCAGTCGATCCCAAAAGCCGATTCCATCAAGAGTTGGGTCGTTCCGGCCGGGTCCTTGACGAGGTTCATGCCGGCGCGTCGGACGCGGCCTCGGCGGCGTTTTCGCCAGACGCGCTCGGCGTTGCGAACGCACTCGCGCAGAGCCACATAGTCATGGTCGAGGCAACGATCGAGCCGGACCGAAGCGGCGGCGGCTCGAACCACGAGGAAGGTTTGCACGGTCCCGTTCGGCTTGAGGTCGTCGATCCAGTCGGCGACCCGAGCCTGGAGTTTGGGCCGATCGGCGTCGGGGATGAGGGTCTTCGCCCGGAGCCCATGCTTGAGGGCATTGGTTCGCGAACGGGCCTTGCCTTCGGGGGTTTTGGGCCCTGTGGAACGATTTTTCCGGTTGTTCTGGAGGATCTCGAGCATCATCTCGGTGTCGCGTTCCCCCTGCTCGATGGCCTGGCGTCGGAGGGCTTCGAAGTCAGACATGGCTGCATGGCTCCAAGGATGAGTTTGAGTCGAGGAGGCTCGCACGCGCGATCCTCTCGTCTGACATCATCGAAGGAAGCGGGGGAAACTATCGTGTTTTCTTAAAAAATGTCGAGGCGGTGGGTTTGGTGCAGATAGGCGAGACATGAGAGATCTGGCGATTCGAGAGGATGCTTGCGGCGCGCCCTGTAGGGAGTCTGGTCGGGTCCGCCGTGCGGACCATCCTTTTCGATCGGGCCAGTCGGGTCGGGTCCGCCGTGCGGACCATCCTCCTCGATCGGGCCAGAGCGGTCCGCACGGCGGACCCGACCAGACTCGAAGCGTCATACGGTTTCGACGAGGGGGTCGGCACGGTCGTCGAGGACCTGTCGGGCATGGGACCAAGACGGGACCGGGTCGCGGTAGACCGGCGACGCGACGAGGTTGGGGAAGCCGACCATTCCCCTCGCCTCTCGAACCGCGGGCGCCCGCAGACGCGGAGACGAGCGTGAGATGAAGGCGAACGACTGCACGAATCACATTAATTGAATTATTATTTCATGTAATTCAATTTTCATTTTATTAATATTCATGTAAATGATATAAATTTGTGTTCAGGCGGCGCGCCGAGAAGACCGCCAACCAGTACCATTTTTGGGTCGAGTCGACTTTTGGGGAAGAGAACGGACTGGCTGACGTAGGCCTTCGGGCCGATTTCGCAGTCGTTGCCGATCACGGCGGGGCCGATCACGCGGGCGGAGTGTCGGATTCGCGAACGGGCTCCGATGAGCAACGGGGGTCGAAGCGTGACGCCCTTGTCGATGACGGCGTCCTCCTGGACGAAGATGCCTGGTTCTCGCTCGACTCCGGGGATCTCGACGTTGACCAGGCCGCGGAGGGCGTCAAGATTGGCCTCTCTGAGGGCCTCGGGACTGCCGATGTCGGTCCAGTAGGCCGTCGTCTCGTACCCGAAGACCGGCGCCCCCTCCGCCGCCAGTTCTGGGATGAGGTGGCGGCCGAAGTCGTACTCGACGCCCCGAGGGATGCGTGCCAGGGCTCGAGGTCCGACGCAGTAGATGCCGCAACTGACCAGGCCCGTCGAACCGGGAGGAAGATCGGGTTTCTCCGCGAACGCCGCAACTCGTCCATCCTCGTGAAGTCGGCCGACGCCGTAACGGCCGGGGTCGGGAACGCGCTTCATGGCGACCGTCAGGATCGCGCCGTGGTGGCGATGGAACTCGGCAAGCTGGAGCAGATCGATATCGTGGAGGGCGTCGCCGGAAATGACAATCGAATCGTCGTCTCCGAGGCAGTCGGAGAAGAGGACCGCCCCGCCGGCGGGACCCGTGAGTGTTGGCTCCAGTCGCCAGGTGAGCGAGACGCCCAATCGGGAGCCGTTGCCGAAGTACGCCTGGAGCTCGTCGGCCTTGTAATGAAGATTCGAATAGACCTCACGGATGCCGATTTTTCGGAGACAATGAAGGGTGTGTTCCATCACGGGCCGATTGACCACGGGCATCAACGGCTTCGCGTACCAGTCGCTAAACGGGGTCAGGCGAAGACCCCGACCGGCGGCCAGGACGACGGCCTTCATGAAACAGGCTCTTGAAACGTGGGCTTGGAGAACCCAGACACGTTCCTCCCCTGCTCTCCCCAGAACGCGGGAGCCCCGTTTTCCGACGAGCGTTTGGGAGACGCTCCGTTCTCGAAATAAAGCGGTGTCATGTCACGGGCCGACGAGACGTGCATGGCCGCGTTCGGGGGATTCGCGTTCTCCAAGGAAACCGGAAGTCCCAGGGTTCGCAGCGGCAGGAAGCTGTAGATTTCCCAGATCTCCGACTCGCTCAGACCAATGCCTCGCATGGTCCGAATCTGCCGATCGATGCTCTGGGAACCGGCGGCGACGATGTCCTCGGACTGGTAGTAAAGCGTGCTGTCGGTTCGGGCCATGAGCGTGTGCCCAGCGAGGTTGATGGTTTCGGTGCGGTCGGTCATTCCCATGATCCGATCGGCTCCCAGCAGTTCGACGGTCGCCCGGCAAACCACCGGGTCGACATGCTCGCCGTCGAAATTCAAACAGATGGTGAGACGACCGTCCCGAGCCGCTCGAAGCAGCTCGGCGGGAACCGGGCCGACCTGAGCATCGAGCCGCTCCCATTTCCAGGGATCGCGCCGGAAGGCCGCGACGTCCTGATCCCGCCGCTTCCGTTCGGCGGGCGATCTCCAGGCATGGAGGAAGTTCCGGGGCATGTCGTTGAAGAGATGATCGGTCAGAATGTGGTACGCGCCTGGCTCGCCGGTGATCTCCTCGACGAGATCGACCACCTCCCGGATACACTCGGCGCTTCGCTCGGGATTGCCGCGCTGGAAGTGCCCCAGCGAGAGCCGGACCCCGTTCTCGACGAGGGTCTGGACGATCGTGGCCAGGTCGGGTCCCGTGTCGAGTTGGCGACCTCGGTCTCCCAGGGCGTGGAGATCGGGCGAAAGGACCGCGTAGAGCAACCCCTTCGGGCCGCATTCGGCCAGTCTCTCCCAGTGATGCGCTTCGGGAATCCAGCTTCCGCTTCGAGGGGTCCCCCCAATGTTTCCGAGCAGTGGCCCTTCGAGCGCAAAGCCGAGGAGGTTGGTCATCTCTCCGGAACGACGGAGGCGATCGAACTCGGCCATCACCTCGAGGAAGGTCTCGAAGTAAGACATCCGGCAGAACACCGTCGGCACGCAGAGGATGCCCTGCTCGCGGGCCAGCCGATTGATCTCGGGAAGGTCCGAGGGTCGAAGGCTGCTCAGGTCGTAGGGCCCAATTCCGTGGCAATGAATATCGACAGGCAAGGACGGAACGAGAAATGGGTCCAGGTCGGACAACGTCGTCGCGTCGTGAACTTGAAAGCGCAGCCAGCGCGAGCCCGCCCAGGCAAGCTCGGCGTCACGAACAATCCCGCGGCCATCGAGAATCGCCCCGCACGAATCAAGCTTCGTCGAAGAATCCATGCTCGAAGCCCTTATTCCACGGAGAGCCGGAAATGCGTCTTGCAACCTGCGTCTCGCCTGGTCCGATGGAGTTCCCTCTTCCGTCGCTCGCGAAGGCGGCAACGCGAGAACCAACAATGAGTAAACATTGTCAATCATTACAATATGTATATCATTGACAACTATTATTAAAGAACAGGTTCGACTCGTCGTGACCTTCGAGACCAGGGAGCGCCGCGCAGAGAGAACCCTCGCCTGTCTTCGCGTTACCAGGAGGAGGAAACCGCCCTCGAAGGTTCCCGGGTCGTTTCGCTCGAGGCGGCCGAGGATGGGGAGTCGCGATAGAGGTTCAGATGGTCGTCCCGTCTGGCGTCGGCCGAAAAATGCTCGACCACGAAGCGACGTGCCGCGATTCCCATTCCTTGCCGGAGAGAAGGATCGTTCATGAGCTGGGAGACGGCTCTTGCGAGTTCGCGAGGCTCACCGGCCGGGAAGAGCAAGGCGGTCTCGCCCTCGGCGACGTATTCGGGGATGCCACCGATGCGGCTGGCGATGACAGGCAGGCCGCACGCCTGGGCCTCGAGGTTTCCGAGGCCCGCGGCCTCGCCTCGAACGACCGGACAGAGCGAGCAATCGGCGGCTTGCATGTAGGGCTCAACGTTGCGCTGGAGACCGAGAAAGCGCACGCGTGGGTCGAGGCCAAGGTCGTGGCACAACTGCTTGAGAAGGCCCTCCTCGGCGCCATCGCCGACGATCCAGAGAACGGCCGGTTCGGGGACCTCGGTCATCGCCCTCAGGGCCACGTCCACCCCTTTGGCCTTGAACAGGTGGGAAACGAGAAGAACGACAAATCGGTCCTTCGCGTCGAGCTCGGCGCGAAGCGTGGCTCGAGTTTCGGGATCGGGTCGAAATCGATCGGTATTGATAAAGTGAGGGACGCAGGTCACGTTGGGCCAGATGCCCTGTTCGGTGAGACAACCGCCGATAAACTCGCTGACCGCGATAATCTGGCGATAGCGGCGAAGCAGGCTCCCCTTGACGAACTTCTTGAGTGGGGGAACCACGTTGTTGATTGGCAGGTAACGAGAAACGTGGTCGGTGAAGACATGCTTGACGGCTGGCGTCAGGAGCGAAAGCCACCAAACATACGGATTGGTCAGCGGTTCCGTGAAGTTCCAGTGGACGATTTCGATGCCTTTCGAGCGGATCAGGCGGACAAGGCGGCGGAGAGAAGCGAGGTGAAAGCGCTCCAGGTTCATGCCCTTCGCTTCGAGGCCCTCGGCCTCGTACTCGGTCAGATTCTCCAGTTCCAGTGGAGAGCTATAAAGCGGGAGAAACAGGCTTCCTTCACGCCGGAAGGCGCGGGCGATGAGGAGAATCTCCTCTTCAAGCGAGCCGAACTTTTTCGACGGATTGAGCCGAATCACATAGAGAACTCGCCTCAAACGTGCGTGGTTCGCGTCCCGCATTCTCCAGGCTCCTCCGGCATTCCGAGGGAACGATTCTGGATGGACGTTAAGATACCTTCGGGAACCACAACCTTGCGAACCGACCCAAACAGAACGAGATTTTACGATCCTCTGAAAGGAGGAGAGCGGGATTGATGTTTTGGAACGTCAATCTCCAGCGAGGTAATCAAGACAAGCCGTTGCGCGAATGACATCTATACCACACTCGTGATGACTGGTTGTCAAACATAATCCGGATCACTCAAAAAGAATCCCAACAGGTCCTGCTACTTACAAACCACGTCGTTCCGTGTCGACATGATCGATGAAGTCATTCAAGTCTTGATCCCAAAAATGGTTAGGTCGAACCAGAGACACGCCAATCCCACCGAACGAACGGGGTCGGGTTCGTGGGGACGTCACACCCTTCGAATTCAGTCGGATCATAGCGAGCTCGCACGGAGGCAGCGGGCGGAGGAGGAACGTGCGAACCGGGGTTCTTCCGCCCGAGACGGAAACATCGGGGGTCCAATCAGGAAGGGAGCTGGTCGGCCCAGGGGTGATTCTGGAGCGACTCGAGGGCCAGGCAGGTGTCGGCGAGGGGGTCGACGCCGGAGAAGTAGCGTGTGAGGGAGCGGGCGCTGGCGTTGATTTTGGGGGACTCAACCAGTTCCGAGAGCACGTTCGAGGCCCGGCGAGAGTCATAGTGCCTGGGACGAAGAGAGCGAGCGACGCCCAACCGTCGGAGCCTCGCCGCGTTGTCAAACTGGTCGTGCGCGAGCGGTCGGATGAGCTGGGGGACGCCAGCGGCCAGTGCCTGGGCGGTGGTGCCGATCCCTCCGTGATGGACCACGGCCGCGGCTCTTGGAAAAACCCGGCTAAAGGGCACGTAGGAGGCGTGAAGGATCTCGGGCGGCAGGGGGTGCGGGATCTGGTCGGCGAATCGCGTCAGGAAGAGGGCTCGACGGCCGAGCCGACGACAGACGTCCACCGAGACCTCGAAGAAGTCTCGGCCTTGCGTCATGGCCGAGCCCGGAGTGAAGACAATCGGCGGCGTCCCATTCTCGAGGAACGCGGCAACCTCGGCGGGCATCGGCGAGACGTCGGCCTCGTCATAAAGTGGAAATCCGGTCTGCAGGAACGATCGGGGCCAGTCGGGCTGAGGCGTCGCGAACCATTCCGGGAAAAGGCCGATCTGGAGCGAGTTCGAGCGGCCCCACTCGTCGAAGAGCCGCTGGACCGGCGGCAGGCCCAGCCGCGCCCGGAAGGCGTTGAGGCCGGGGGCGAGCAGACGATCAATGATCAAACGATCCATCGCCCAGTACATCAAGCGTTTGACGAAGCGTGGTAAGTGTTCCGGACGCTCCAGTCCCGGGAGGACAGGCATCTCGTGAACGCTTCGAAGAACACTCGGCTGAAGATGGATGGTGGCCGTGGGAACGCCCAGTTTCTCCTCGGCGATTCGCGCGCCGAAGCCGAGCGAACTCGTGACGACGACCGTCGCGCCCGGCTGGAAACGCTCGGCGATCGCGTTGAAAACCATGGGGACCGCGAGGAGAATTCCCTCGGTCACCACGCGCAAGGCGCGGGTGGGATGCCAGAGGTCCGGATGGTTCATCGCCTCTTGCATCTGCTCGGCCGTGCCGAGGTCGACCGCCTCGAATCCATGCGATTCGATCAGCGGGCGGAAGTAGGCGTTGACGAGGAAGACGACGCGATGTCCCCGTTGCCGAAGTCGCAGGCCGAGGCCGACGAACGGGTGAACGTCTCCCGCGCTTCCAAAGGGGTTGAGCAAGACATGCACGACGGGTGGGCCTCCCTCGGCTCGGTGAGATCCAAGTCATTGGATCAAAACACACGACGGCTGTCGAGCAGGAGCGTCACGGGCCCATCGTTGACGAGTTCCACCTCCATGTGGGCGCGGAAGACGCCCCTGGCCACGGTCAAACCGGCACTGGAAACCCGTTGCGCGAATCGCTCATAGAGGCGCTCCGCCTCGATGGGCGGCGCGGCCTCGACGAAACTAGGGCGCCGCCCCTTGCGGCAATCACCCAGTAACGTGAACTGGCTGACCACGAGCACGCCGCCTCCGACCTCGAGCACGTCGAGGTTCATCTTTCCCTCAGTGTCCTCGAACGCACGAAGGGAGACGACCTTTTCGGCCAGGCGATCGGCGTCGTCCTCGGTATCGGTTCGAGCCACGCCGAGCAGGACGAGCCAGCCGAGACCGATCTGGCCGACGATCTGGCCGTCGACCCGAACCGAGGCACGTTGGACGCGCTGCAGGACGGCTCTCATGATGGGTTCGCCAGAGGCTTCGGGCGATCGGGTTCCTCGACGAGTTGTGTACCGGCTCGCCTCGGCTCGGCTTGAGTGAGCTCACGGAGCTTCCACTGCCGAACGGCAGCGGAGACGCCGGACATCATACAAAACATGAACCCCTCGAGGCCATCACGGAATCCGAGCTTGAGGAAATACAGTTTCGTGAAAATCCAAAAGGGCGTCCAAAGGAGGCTGGAGAGCCGCGGCTCGCGCCCGTCTTGCCGCAACTGCTCGGCCTCGAGCGTTGTGTATTTATTCATTTTATTGAGAAAGACCGTCATGTTGTCCAGTGTTCGATGCTCAAGATGATGGGTGAGGCAACCTCGATGGTCCGGGCCTCGCAACTCCACGGTCTCGTGCACGGCGCCGATCCAGCGGCCAACCTGTCGTTGAAAGAGTCGGAGCGGACGATCCCCCTGGGTTCCCGAGAACCGGAAGCGACGGTTGAAGATCACACTCTTGATGGGGACCTTGAAACCGACATGGGATGGATCGGGCCGAGAGAGAATGGCCTGGATTTCGTCCGCGAGTTCGGCGGTGCAACGTTCGTCGGCGTCGAGGGAGAGGACCCAGTCCCCGGTGGCTAGGGCCAGCCCGGCGTTTCGCTGACTGGCGAAGTCGTCGAAGACACGGACGATGACCTTGCTGGCGCGGGCTCGGGCCACCGCCTCGGATCGGTCTCGACTGGCGGCATCAACGACGACGACCGTTTCATCCACCCAGTCGAGCGAGTCGAGACAGCGATTGAGGTCGTCGGCCATGTCCCGCACGATGATCAGGGCCGAGATCGTCGCGCGATCCTGGCGCGGACCTCGGTTTCCCACGCGAGGAGCCAGCGGGCCTCGATCGGGCGTCATGGTCATGTCCGTCCGGGAACAATCCACCGAAATAAATTACCAGTGATATTGAAGAAAGAATTCTTCTTGCCGTTTAATCCACCCATGCCGGCCCACCCGCAAGTGCCGTCTCGTTCGATGCGCCTCCCGGAATCGGGCCACGGCACTCGCCAGGGCCGAGAGAAAACCGAGTCGGAAGGTCAGAATCGCGTGGATCGATCGGACCAGCAACCAGCACGCATGTTGAAGGAGCCGGAAACCAGCAATATTCTTCCATGTAAACAACAAAGTATTTCGAATCGCGAGGCGATCGCAACCCGAAGCCCCGAACGATGGCCCGAAGGAACCGAAGCCCTTGTGATAGGCGACGGACTCGGGGACATAGTATCCTTTCCACCCCATCATCCATCCCAGGAAACCGAGATCCAGGTCCTCGATCCGGCCGGGAAAGTAGAGCGGAGGATACCCTCCGATCGCGAGGAATTTGCGACGATCGACGGCCAGCACTGGCCCTGCGGCGGCGGTCAGGTCGCTTCTGGCGATCTGGCCGACATGGCCGGGGACGCGACTCATGCCTTGAATCATCCCGCGACGGAACCGGACCCTCGTCCGCATTCCTTCGTACTCTAGGTCGTCGAATGTCCAGCAGAGTGGCGCGGTGAACAGGGCATCCTCGTGTTTCTCCAGGGCGTCGAGCAGAGGGGCGATGGCCGATTTGTCGAGCTTGATGTCGTTGTTCAGCAGCAAAACCGCCGGCTCACTCGTGTTCTGGAGGATCACGTTAAACGTCGCCAGACCTCGGTTCTTTTCCTGAATCACCGCGATCTCGGGCCACTGCGACTTCAAGTAGGGCACGGATTCATCTTCTGAATCATTATCAATCACGGTGATCCGACACGGCCGGGGCGAATGTCGGGCGGCCAGAACGATCGACGGAAGACATTCCTCGAGCCATCGAAGGCCATTGTAGTTTAATATCAATATGTGAATTTTATCGTATCGCATAACGGACATGCCCCATCGCCCTCCGGAAAGGCCGGTGGGGCAAGGTACGTTCGCCTCCGGGATCGGTCAAGATCGAAGCTCGTGTTCGTTCTGCGGGATTTCCTCCATCGCACGTGGTGTCGGGGGTGCGTACTGGCGGTATGGTCGGCACGCGCTTGGGGGTGTCTCCCGCCCGCTCTCGCCCCGAGGGACCACCCCGCGGTTGCGACTCGATTTCGTTTCGTCCCTGTCCCCATCTTACCAATGTCCCCGGGACTTCGGGTCGAGAGGAAGACTTCGATCGTCTTCCCACGAGGCAAGCCCTTGCGGTTTCTCGATTTCACACTATAATTTGGAGCTTCGAGAGCGAGACGGCCTCAAGGGACCGAGCTTCGGATCCTCGGAGCGAGCCGTTAAGCTCGATTGGTCACCAGGTCCAGCCAGGAGGTCATCTGGACCGAGTCGCGGTCGTTCGACGACGTTGCAACAGTGGTTCTCGAGCGAAGCACGATGGATTCCGCGCACCCGTAGCTCAATTGGATAGAGCATCAGTCTTCGGAACTGAGGGTTGCAGGTTCGAGTCCTGCCGGGTGTACTTCCGTCAACCTCCGCCATTTCCCGCCCCGAACCGTCCAAAGCCATCTCTTCCAAGGGGTTGCATCCCATCGCCCGATGGGAGCTTGTCCCCGTGAATCCGTCAGCGTCCGTCACGAACCGGCCTGAGCCGTCCCCCGGATGGATCAAATAAGGAGCAAGCGGTTGCTGATGCGATCCCTCGGTCCCGGTCGGGGCCAGGGATGCGGCCTTGGGCTCGGGGGCGGGCCGCGACAGGTCGGGCAAGGCATCGAGGGCACCGGCCTGATCGTACAGCCCGACGTGGGAGTAGGTCCCGAGGGTCAACTTGGGGTCGGAATGCCGGGCCAGCGATTGAGTCACCTTGACCGGGGCGTTGCTCATGGCCAGGGCCGTGATGTAGGAGTGCCGAAGGGCGTGGAAGTCGGCCACCCGGCCTGAAGCGTCCCGATAGGCGATCCCGGCGGCTTTCAGGTCAATGCGGAGCATCCGGGCCGGCTTCTCGGGCAAGGCAAAGACGGACTCTCCAGGGGCCTTGGACGCCAGCCAGGGGCGCAGGTCGGCGGCCAGGTTACGGGGGATCGGTTGCACGTCGCGGCGACGGCGTTTCGAGTATCCGGCTTCGACCGTCACCGTGGGCGGGTCTGCGGCCAGGTCGAAGCTCTCGGGGGTCAAGGACCGAAGCTCCCCGGCCCGGAACCCGCTCCCGGTCGCCATTCGATAGAGCATCGCCCGATCCGGGCCCGACATCTCCCCGACGGGCGGTCCGTTCCGTGCCGCTTCCACGAGGCGGGCCAACTCGGGGGCGGACAGTGCCCGGCGGTCGTGGCGGCGGTCGGTCGCGACATTGAAGGCCCCGAGATGGGCCAGGGGATCGCTCGGCATCCTCCCATCCCGCCAGAGCCATCGGCTAAAGCTCTTGGCGTGGCGCAGGTGATGATTGAGCGTCTGAAGCGACTTCCCGTCGGCCCGCAAGGCGGCCAAGGCAGCTTGAACCCCCGAAGGGGTCAGGTCAGAGACCCGCCCGAAGCGGCCCAATTCCATGATGACATTCACATGGGAATGGACTTGCTGGACGTACCGGGGGACGTTCTCCCTGGCCAGCAACTCCGCCCGGAAGTCGGCCAGGTGATCGGCCAGGGGGCGGGGTACCGGTTCTGATCGTTGTCATCCTACTGACGGGCGACGATGTC
>CAZRGV010000156.1:0-715 GCA_964599655.1 uncultured Isosphaeraceae bacterium
ACGAAACGGGCCTCGACGCTCCCGGTGCGCCCCGAGACGCCCTACTTGACGGCCTTCGCGGCTTTGCGAGAGATTCGGTTCCCCCGACGCGCTCCTTGACAATCCGCCCGAACCGCTTCACGGAAGCTGGCCGTGAGCCGAAGAGGCCCGACGTGACTCAACGCGACGGCTCGCCCTGGTCTGGCCGGACCCCGAACGCCGCCAGGGGACTCCCTTCTTGAAGGCGAAGGTCCCCCGCTTCGGCGTTTCGAAAGCGTGGGTCTTGACCGTAACGGCCCGCCTCCTCGGCCATCGGCAACCGCGGCTGGCTTCGATCCGGGGCATCGAGGCAGTACCAGGCGTTGCGGGCCAGCTTGAACGTCTCGGGCGCCGTGGCGTCGCCCACGTTGATCGGCATGACCATTTCGTTGGAGTCAAACACGATCAGGTTGTCGACGAACTGGCCGCGACGGCACGGAACAAATCCCGGTTCGCGGGTCTCCTGGAGAATCCGAAAGGCGTAACGGCGAGGCCGGTAGATCGTGTTATGACGCACGACCGACCCATCCACGCCCACGAAGGCCACGGGCGCTTCCGAACCGACGAACGTGCAGTCCTCGACGGTGAGATCCTTCGCCTCGTACCCTTCGGGCCTGGGCCGGAAAAACTCCAGCCCGGTGCTGCCGCCCAGGTTCAACGCGCGCTGGCCAGCATGCTCGAACCGGCATCGCCGGAT
>CAZRGV010000156.1:763-9220 GCA_964599655.1 uncultured Isosphaeraceae bacterium
TATCCCCATGCCGGAACGTGCAGCCGACGATCTCGCCCCGGTGGCAGCCCACCATGTCGATGCCCGAGCCCCCGCTCCCCCAACGCTCCACAACGCAGCCCTCGACTCGGAAGTCATCCAGCCCGGAAAGCTTGATTCCGTCCCGGTTGCCCGAAGGCCCCACGTCACGGACCACCAGCCCTCGAATCAACACATGATGCGACGGCGTTTCCAACGTGCCTCCGTCGTCGATGTTGATCCCGTTGCCGGTCGCCCGCTCCACAACCAGGTCGTGCAACTCCACGTAAGAGACGTCCGACAGTTGAAAGGCCGACATCCCTCCCTCGATCAACGGCGGTTGGTCCTTGTCTCTGGCCCGGATCACGATCGGCCGCCCCGGCTCCCCTCTCAGGTCTCGAGCCGCGATCCCGCCCCGATACCGGCCCGGCGCGATCGCGATCGTCGTGCCGGGCCCCGCCGCGGCCAGGGCCCGCCGCAAGCCCACGTCGTCACGCACCTCGACCGTCCCGGCGCCCGAGCCCTCCGAACGCCCGAAGACCAGTATCAGACCCACGAACGCTCCGACGACTCGATTTCTGACCATAAATACACTCCTTAACAGGAATCGTCTTCCCTCGGAATGGAAGCCATCCTTGCCGTCCCTCTTCAGTCGCGGATGTTCGCCCCGATTGTGGCCAGCTCGTTGAACCGATCGACCGGCTCACCGGCGGCCCAGGCCATGCCTCGCAGCAGGAGCAGGCGGAACAGCGGGTCGTCGAAAGTCCATGTGTAATGGCCGGGGATGCTCACGAAGACCCGCCCCTTTCCCTGCCGTCGCGTCCAGAGCAGCGGCTGTTGCCGCCCCTCCTCGACACCCGACGCGATCAAATCCACGGATGCCGGATTGCCGACGAGATTCCAGTAGCTCTCGTCCTCGAGGTGGAGCCGTCCAAACCCGCGAGCGATCGGGTGGCTCGAGCCCGAGAGGTCCAGATCCAGGGGGCCATGGCGGAATCGAGACGCGCCCCCCTTCCACGCCAGGCCGATGCGATCGGCCAGGGCCTCCGCCGCCTCGTGACCATCCACGGCGTAGTGAATGAGGACCAGGCCGCCCCCCCGAGCCAGGTAGCGGTCGAGCTCCTTCGCCCGCTCGGCGGACCAGGCCGGGTTGTTCGAGTACAGCACGACCACATCCGCCCGGTCGAGTTGCTCGGCCGTCGGCCAGCCGTCGGCGGTCTCGACGACCACCGTCTCGGCCATCGCCAGCAGGGCCGACCACCGTTTCTTCCAGAGCGGGTAATCATGTTCACCTGGCCCGTGATCCTTGGGGCCATCGGCGAGGACGATCCGGAGCGTTCGAGGATGCTCGACCGGGACGACGCCTTTCAGGACCGCGTCCACCTCCGATCGTCGACGAGGCGGCGGGGCCCCTTCCCGGTCGTCGGGCGCGGGCGTCAGCGGCTCGGTGAGCAGGAACGTCAGCAGGTCCCGCAGCTTCTCGGGCCCGAGCGCGGTGTCGAGCCCCTCCGGCATGATCGAGACCGTCGACGCGGCCGTCGTTTCCACCTCGGAGCGATCAATCACCAACTGCCGTCCCGTGCTGTCGCTCACAACCAGTCGATCCCCCTCGCTTCGAATGGTCCCTTGCAAAACGCGGCCGTCTCGCAGCGCGATCGAATGAGCAACATAATCCGGATTGATAGCGGCACTCGGCGCATGAATATCCCGATAGACCGATGCGTAGTCGCGATGGATCAGGTTCGAGAGGTCGGGGCCGATCGACTCGCCCCGGCCCCGCACCTTGTGGCAGCTCGAACAGCGGGCCAGCTCGCCATGGAAGAGGTCTCGCCCTCGTCGCCAGTCGCCCCCCTTCAGCGCGGCGATTTCCCGACGCTCGATCGTCTCGGACGTGCCGGCGGCGACCGCCCAGGGAAGCAGGAACCGCCGGAGCGCCAGCGGTCTTGGACGCGCGTCGTCGAGGGTCTCGTACGTGACTTCGAGCGCGGCCGATTCCCCCGTTTCAAGAACCACCTCGACCGGAACAGGTTCATTTGCCTTCGGATGAACATGCACCTTCGCGACGTGCCGTCCGTCCGGCCCCGGCTCTCTCCGAGGACTCGCGTCTGGCGTCTGGACCTGGATCGGCCCGTTCGCCTTGAACGTTACGGTCACGACCTCGTCGGGCAAGGTGCTTCGAACGGTCGAGCCCGGCTGGACAGCGGGCCGGAGCATCCGCCAGAGGTCGAGCTTCGTCCGGAGTGTCAGCCGGCCCGGCCGTTTCAGGGCCTCCCAGAATGAGTCATGCTCGGCACTCGACGCGGTGAGGTCCCTGGCCACCGCCAGGTCCAGGTGCGGCAGCCACGTCGATTGCCCCTCGTCGCGGGTCAACGGCCGCCAATCGGCGACGACGCCCGACAGGTCGTAACCGAGATCGATGGCGGCCTCCTGCCGCAACGCGCCGGGCAGGGGTTTTGGACCATCGGTCCATGACGGGTTCCGAATCGTGATCGCATAAGAATCCGCCTCTATCTGAAGCGCGGTGGACAGCACCAGCGTTCGCCGGTCGCGGGAGACCTGGGCCGACAGAACTGGCAGCTCGAAGCGAGGCAGGTCGAGTTGCCGCGCAACCACCTCGTACCCAGGGCGGAGCGACTCGAAGCGGTCGCCCGGTCGAACGGCCTGTCCGTGCTCGATGGTGACGTTCTGGACCAGGCCCTTGAGCCGAGCCGGGTCGAGCGGCCGGTCGAACGCGATGCGGACTTCCTGTGGCGACGAGGCCCAGGCAAGCACTGGCTGTGGTGCCTCGCGGTTCTGGTACGTGATCTTGTAGAGCGCTCCGTCTCCGCTCGGCCCGCTGCCCCAGTCGGGCAGGCCGCTATGGACCGCGACGACGAGCTCGCCGTTCGGGGAAACACAGGCGTCGGCGGCCAGCATGTTCAGACAGGCCAGCCATTGCGTCTGTCCGACGTAACCCGCCTCGGTCCTCGCGAGCTTCGTGCGAAACAGCTTGCCCCGGGAGTAGCCCGTCACGAGGGCGTCGCCAGCCCAGAAGGCGGGCCCGAAGACGGGTCCGCCGTGGACCGGCTCGTTGAAGTTGAGCCCGCACGTTGACTGATGCTGCGGACCGTAGTCGAACACGCTCGGCTCGTCGATCACGGCCGGAAGGTGGTCGGGATGCCGGGGCGGGAACCCGTAATGTCGACCCGGTTGAATGTGCAGAAGTTCATCGAACGGATTGCCGTTGGGAAGCCAGGTCGCCCCTTCCTGGTCGGTCGCGAACAGGTCGCCTTCACGGTTGAAGGCCAGGGCCACCGGGAACCGAATGCCGGTGGCGACAACCTGTCGCGTCTTGAAGTCGGGCGAGACCTTCAAAATGGTGCCTCGCTCGCTCTTCAGGTCATAATGCGAACGGCCCGACCCGTCGATCTGGTAGGGGTTCGTGAAGTCGGCCGCGCCGAGGCCAAAGTAGATGTTGCCATCCTTATCCATCGCCACCCCGAGCGCATCGACTCCGTGCGGCAGCGGCTTCCAGCCCTGCGAGACGATCCGCTCGCGATCCGCCTTGCCGTCGCGATCGGCGTCCACGATCAACGAGACTTTGCCCTTCCCCGCCACGAAGACACCGTCGCCGAGTGGATAACCCGGCGGCGTCAGGGCCATGCCGATTGGGGCCACCAGCTCGCCGTGATTCTCCCAGAAGGATTCGACCGTCTCCTCCAGGCCGTCCCCATCGCGGTCCGAGAGGAGCTGGATGTTCCCATTGTAGGCCAGGGCCACGAGCTTGCCGTCAGCGCGATATTTGACATTGTTGATATTGGTCGTTTGGACAGGCAGCCGCCTCGCGACGAAGCCCGGCACGAACAACTGAACCGGCGGCGGATCGGCAACCGACACCAGGGGCTTTCCGACGGTCGGTCGTTGAGGCGGCTCGATCGTCCTTCGCTCTCCGTGACGCCGCGCCAGGTAAGCCTCGACCTCGGCTCGCTCCTTTTCGTCGAGCAGCCGGTCGTAGAGGAGGATCTCAAGGATATCCCCGTCGAGGAAGCCCCGGACGTTCGGCGCTCCGCCCTCATTGTTGTAGCGGCGGGCCCCGACGACCCATTGATCCGCGAAGAGGATCGAGTCGGCACGATCGCGAGACCGGGCCGGGTGGCCATCCACGGAGAGCGTCGTGCCGCCTCGACCGGGCGTGGAAGCGATCGTCATCCGCCGGACGACACCGAAGGCCGAAGGCTCAACGAGCAAGTTCAGCGCCCCGCCGAAGCCGCTCCCCTCCACGTTGATCGTCTCGAGCCGCCGCGATCCGAAGGGGCCCAGGTCGAGCGTCAGGCCACTGACGTAGTCATTGCTCCCCTGCCGATTCATCGCCAGGAACGCGCGGAACGTCCCCGGGTTGCGAAACGCCGTGGCGACGACGAACAGCGTCAGGTCTCGGAAACGCGGGCCTTCGCCGGCACGTTCGAGGGCGCTCGTTTCGCCGTCGAAACGAAGGGCCTGGCCCGTGAACAGCGGCTGAGCCTTCGAATCCGGTTGCGAGAGATGCCGCCCATGGCCTGAACCGTCGTACCAGACGTCGACCCTGGCCCCCTCTCGCAATTCGGGCCGACCCTGAGCCTGCCTCGCCGCGTTCAGACGGCCCGCGTCCAGCCAGAGCGCCAGCCCTCGGGTCACCTTCAGCGAGGGATCGGCCCAGGCCTCGGGGCCCACGCGCGATGCTTGGCGAACCGAGCCGTGCGAGGGAGCCGCCTCCTGGCCCTCGCTCGCCGAACCTGCGAGCAGGACCACGACACACAAGCGAATGAGCAAGTCGCGAGGCATGGTCGAGATCGTCCTTCGCGGGGGGAGCGCGGCCACGACGATCGACGGCGCTCCGGCGTATCCCTCGCGGTTGAGAATCCACGCGGTTGAAACATTCCCCAAGCCACGAGTCTCCATGGTATCCAGCGCGTCGGCTCGGACCAATCACCCGGGCGGATCGCCATCGGTGCCCACCAGCCACGGAGACGTTTCTCGATGCGGTGACGCGCCGGGGGGATTGACTGCCCTCGGAGATGGGATACCATAAGGTGGACTGACCAGTCAGTCCGAGCAAGGCCGGGCGTTCCGGTGAGTCCGTCACGAATACGGGTGGATTGATGGCGTTACCCGCATCGAAGGCCAAGGAGCGCGACACCGAGCGCCGCGAGGAAATCCTCGAGGCGGCCGCGAAGCTGTTCTCGGCGCTCGGCTATGAGCGGGCGGATACCCAGCGCCTGGCCGACGAGCTTGGCGTTGGCAAGGGAACGCTCTATCGCCACTTCGCCAGTAAGCGAGAGCTCTTCCTGGCCACGGCCGATCGGGCCATGCGGCGGCTCCACGACCGGGTCGAGGCGAGCATGGAAGGCGTCGACGAACCGCTGGAGCGGATCGCTCGGGCCGTGGCCGCGTATCTCGACCACTTCGCCGAGAGTCCCGAGTCGGTTGAGCTGCTCATCCAGGAACGAGCCCAGTTCCGCGACCGGACGAGGCCGACGTATTTCGAGTACCGCCGTCGAAGCGTGGTCCGTTGGCGGGAGCTTTATCGCTCCTTGATCAAGGAAGGCCGTGTTCGCGACATTCCGGTCGAGCGGATCTCCGACGTCTTCGCGGCGGTCCTCTACGGCACGATCTTCCTGAAGCACTTCGCGGGAGGCAGCGAAACGTTCGCGGCCTCTCCGGAGGATATCCTGGACGTGATGTTCTTCGGGATCCTCTCGGACGAAGAGCGTGCCCGACTTGGCCACGAAAATCCACCCGCCCCGCGCCAGGATAAGGCCGGCGATCCCAAGCCCGCCGGAGCCCCCAACGACCGCGAAGGCCCCTAGCCCAAGCATTCCCACCCACCCGCAACAGGCCCGATCCCTCCCCACGGGCCGTCGAAGGATACCGAGCCATGAGCCGTCAAGAGGTCGGGAACTGGCGACTGCGACTCGCCTTCTCGCTGGTTCTGCTGGCCGGGGCCGGCTGCCAGCGAGAGGTGGCCCCCCCCACCCCAAAGCGTCCTCCCGAGGTGCTCATCAGCACCCCTGTCCTTGGCGAGGTCACGGACTACGAGGAGTTCACCGGTCGGGCCGAGGCCACGGAGTCCGTCGAGGTGCGTGCCCGGGTCACCGGCTACATGAACAAGATCCTCTTCAAGGATGGCGATGAGGTTCCGGAAGGGACACCGCTTTTCGAGATCGACCCCCGCCCCTACCAGGCGGCCCTCGACAAGGCCGAGGGGAACCTGGCCCAGGCGATCGCCCGAGAGCAACGGGCCGAGGCCAACTACCGCCGCAAGGAGGCCCTGTACAACCGCCAGACGATCAGCCGAGAGGAGTTCGATATCGCCCTGGACGAGTTCGCGGAAGCCCGAGCCGCCATTCAGATCGCCCAGGCGGATCGCGACATGGCCAAGCTCAACCTGGATTTCACGACCGTCGAGGCGGGAATCGGCGGCCGGCTCAGTCGCGGTCTGGTGGACATCGGCAATCTCGTGAAAGCCGACGAGACGGTCCTGACGACGATCGTCAAAATCGACAGCTTGTATGTCTACTTTGACATCGATGAACGGACGTTGCTGAAGTTGCGCCGCTACGTCCAGGATGGCCGGATGGAATCGCGCCGGGATGGGGCCGAGGTGCCGATTCTGGCCGCCCTGGCCGATGACGACGAGTTTCACCTCAAGGGCCTGATCGACTTCAGCGAGAACCGCGTCGATCCGAACACCGGCACCCTCTCGGTACGGGCGGTCATCGACAACCCGAAGCCGCACCTGCTCTCGCCCGGCCTGTTTCTTCGGGTCCGCCTGCCGATCGGCAAGCCGCGGCAGGCGCTGCAAGTCGCCGAGAAGGCGATCGGGACCGACCAGGGACAGAAGTTCCTATTCGTCCTGAACGACAAGGACGAGGTGGTGTCGCGGCGAGTGAAGGTCGGGCCGCTCAACGGCGTCATGCGCGTCATCGAGGAGGGGCTCAAGCCGGGCGAGCGAGTCGTCGTGAGCGGCCTCCAGCGCATCCGGCCGGGAATCAAGGTGGTGCCCAAGCCGGCCGACCAGTACGGCGAGGCACCCGACGAGCCCAAGGCCGGCCAAGCGGCCGCCGCCGACGCCTCCCCGGAAAAGCGGGGGAAGCCGTCGGCGGGTTGACGTCTCCAGCCCTCTCTCTCCGGGAGAGGGTAAAGTACAGAGTGAGGGTTCCCCGACTCGTCGGAGGGCCTCAAGGCCCTCTCGCCCGGCCCCTCTCCCCGAACGCGAGAGGGTCTCGGGGATCCGTCGAGGCGAACGTTGATCAGGTTGGCGGGCTGGACCGCCGGATCGTGGCTCAAGGGTGACGGATGTGATCTCGCGATTTTTCATCGATCGGCCGGTCTTCGCGTCGGTCCTGTCCATCGTCATCACGCTGGCGGGCGCCGTGTCGCTGTTCAACCTGCCGCTGGCGATGTACCCACAGATTTCGCCGCCGAGCGTCTCGGTCATGTGCCGCTTCCCCGGCGCCAGCGCCCAAGACGTCGCGCAAGCGGTCGCGGCGCCGATCGAACAGGAGGTCAACGGCGTCGAGGGCATGATGTACATGTCCTCGCAGTGCACCAACGACGGCCAGTACAGCCTGAACGTGACCTTCCAGAACGACATGGACCTGAACATGGCCCAGGTCCTCGTGCAGAACCGCGTGGCCCTGGCGATGCCCAGACTGCCTGACGTGATCAAACAAGCGGGCGTCACGGCTCGGAAGCAGTCGCCGGACATCCTGCTCTCGATCGCCGTGAACAGTCCATCCGGCAAGTTCGACCAGCTCTACCTGAGCAACTACGCCTCCCTCCACATGCTGGAGGAACTGGCCCGCCTGCCCGGCGTCAGCGAGGTCCGCTCGCTCGGCGGGCAGGAGTATAGCATGCGGATCTGGCTCGATCCGGAGAAGCTCGCTTACCGCAACATGTCCGCCGGCGATGTCGTCGCGGCCCTCCGAGAGCAGAACCGGCCGGTCGCCTCCGGGCAGATCGGCCAGCCTCCGACGGTCTCGGGCCAGCCGTACCAGTTGACCGTCGCGACCAAGGGGCGACTGACCTCCGCCGAGGACTTCGAGAACCTCATCGTGCGGCGAGGACCAACCGGAGCCCTCGTCCGGCTCAAGGACGTCGGCCGCGCCGAGCTGGCCGCCAAAAGCCTGGACGCCACCTCGCGCGTCAACGGCCTTCCTTCGGCCAACATGGCCGTCTTCCTCCTGCCCGACGCCAACGCCCTGGAAACCGCCGATCTCGTCAAGGCCAAGGTCGCCGAGCTCGCCAAGAACTTTCCCGAAGGGATGCGCTACGAAATCCGCTACGACACCACGCCGTTCATTCGGGAGTCGATTCATGAGGTCTACAAAACGTTGCAAGAGGCGATCGTCCTCGTGGCGATCGTCGTGCTCTTGTTCCTCCAGAACTGGCGAAGCGCGATCATCCCGCTGATCGCCGTGCCCGTCGGCATCATCGGCACGT
>CAZRGV010000156.1:9294-13054 GCA_964599655.1 uncultured Isosphaeraceae bacterium
ACGACGCGATCGTCGTCGTCGAGGCGGTCGAGCATCACATGGAACACGGTCTGCCGCCCCGCCAGGCCACGATCGTCGCGATGGAGGAGGTCTCCGGTCCGGTCATTGCGATCGGTCTGGTGCTGACGGCCGTGTTCGTACCCTGTGCGTTCATCAGCGGCATCGTTGGCCAGTTCTTCCGCCAGTTCGCGTTGACGATCGCCGCCTCGACGATCATCTCGACGATCAATTCCCTAACGCTCAGCCCAGCCCTGGCGGCCTTGCTGCTCAAGCCAAAGGATCACAGTCCAGGCCGACGGCGTCCGGATGTGCTCCCCCCCTTGATCGTGGCCGCGATCGCGGGATGGCTCGGCTTTGAGTCTCTCACGCCCCGGATCGGGTCGGCGCTGGCGAGCGTGTCGCTCACCCAGTCGCTCCCCATCTGGACGCCCCAGGCGCTCGGGGCCCTCGCCGGCGCCCTGGCGGGATGGCTGCTCTCGCGGCCCTTCAACCTGTTCATGTCCTTCTTCTTCGACGCGTTTAACGCGGCCTTCCGGCTCTCAACGGCCGCATACGCCCGCGGCGTCGGCCTGGCGCTTCGGGTCTCGATCGGAGTGCTGGCCGTCTACGGCGGATTGCTCTACATCACGTACTATGGCGTCGACTTCAAGCTCCCGAAACCGCTGCCGCCCCATGAGGTTTACTTTGCCGGGTTCGCGGGGACTCCCAAGGGATTCATCCCGTCGCAGGACATGGGCTACCTGCTCGCCAGCGTGCAACTCCCCGACGCCTCCTCGTTCGAGCGGACCGACGCGGTGATGAGCCGCCTCGCGGAGATCGCCGGCGCCGAGAAGGGCGTGCGGTTCACCGTCGCGATCACCGGGAACTCGCTGCTGCTGGGCGCCACCGGCTCAAACTTCGGCTCGATGTTCGTCGTGCTCGACGAGTTCTCCAAGCGCGAGTCGCCAGACCTCTATTACGAGGCGATCCTCGGCCGCCTCCGAGGCAAGATCGCCAAGCTCGTGCCGGAGGCCAACGTGATGTTGCTCGGCCCGCCGCCGGTGCGCGGCGTCGGCCGCGCCGGCGGCTTCAAGCTGATGGTCGAGGATCTGGCCGACAACGAGTTGCCCATGCTTCAGGGCCAGACCGACAACCTGAAGGACCAGGCCAGTGAGGACAGCCGCCTCGCGAACCTCAGCACGGTCTTCCGCGCCAACGTGCCGCAACTGTTCGCCAACGTCGACCGCAGCGAGGTCCTGAGCAAGCAGGTCGCCCTTCGCGACCTGTTCGGCACGCTCCAGATCTACCTCGGCTCGCTCTACGTCAACGACATCAACCTCTTCGGCCGGACCTGGCAGGTGATCGTTCAGGCCGAGCCAACGTTCCGCCGCACGCCCGAGTCGATCAAACGCCTGAAGGTCCGCAACGCCGCCGGCCAGATGGTGCCGATCGGCGCCCTGGCCGAGATTCAGGAACGAAACGGCCCGCTCGTCCTGACCCGCTACAACATGCGAACCGCCGCCCCGATCAACGGCAGCGCCGCGCCCGGCGTCAGCTCGGGCGACGCGATCGCCTTGATGAGTGAACTGGCCAAGCGCGAACTGCCGTCGTCGATGACCTACGAGTGGACCGAGCTGGCCTACCTCGAACTTCAGGCCGGCAACACCGCGATGATCCTCTTCGCCCTGGCCGTCGTGATGGTCTTCCTGGTCCTGGCGGCCCAGTACGAAAGCTGGGCCCTGCCGTTGGCGGTCATCCTCGTCGTGCCGATGTGCCTGCTCAGCGCCATCGCGGGAGTCAACTATGCGAAGCAGGATATCAACATCTTCACGCAGGTTGGTTTCGTCGTGCTGGTCGGCCTCGCCTGCAAGAACGCGATCCTGATCGTCGAGTTCGCCCGAGCCCAGCGGAGGACGGGCCTGCCGCGCCGCGAGGCGGCTCTGACGGCCTGCCGCCTGCGGCTCCGGCCGATCGTGATGACCTCGCTGGCGTTCATCCTCGGCGTGGTGCCGCTGCTGGTGTCGAAAGGGGCCGGCGCCGAGATGCGTCGCACCCTCGGGACGACGGTCTTCAGCGGCATGCTCGGCGTGACCCTCTTCGGCCTGATCCTCACCCCGGTCTTCTTCGTGCTGGTCGACTGGGTGGGCGACACCCGCTTCTTCCGTTCCAAGTTGATGCGGCGGATCAGTGCCGTAATGACGGGCGTCTTCGCACTCGGCTATGCCCGCCACGTCGCGAAATTCACCTACCGCGTCGCCTCGGAACGGCTCAAGTCCGCGCCCCGGAAGCGCCGCCCGTCGGTCGTCCAGACCAACGGCCATCGACACTCTCATACCAATGCGCATCCCGAGCCGGTCACCGTCAACGGCGGCGGCCACGGTCACGGTCACGCCCACGCCCACGCCCACGGCCATGGCAACGGCCACGGAAATGGCCACGCACAGACCGACCAGCCGCCCCACGACGACGCCGAACCCGCAATTCCCACCGACCACGCCTGAGACCACCGCGAGGCCTCCCGCATGTTCTCCCGCTTCTTCATCGACCGGCCGATCTTCGCCTCGGTCCTCTCGATCGTCGTGACGCTGGCCGGCGGCATCGCGGTCTTCACGCTGCCCGTGGCGCAGTACCCCGAGATCACGCCGCCGACCGTCGAGGTCTCGGCGTACTACCCAGGCGCCAACGCGCAGGTCGTGGCCGACACCGTCGCGGCCCCCATCGAGCAGCAGGTCAACGGCGTTGAAAACATGATGTACATGTCGTCGCAATCGACGAACGACGGCATGTACACACTGACAATCACGTTCAAGATCGGTGTCGACCTGGACATGGCCCAGGTGCTCGTGCAGAACCGCGTGGCCCTGGCCGAACCGATCCTGCCCGAACTGGTCAAGCGGCGAGGCGTGATGGTGCGGAAGAAGTCGCCAAGCATCTTGATGATCGTCAACCTCTTCTCGCCCGAGGCCACACGCGACGACCTGTACCTAAGCAACTTCGCCACGATCCAGATCAAGGATGAGCTCTCGCGGCTTGACGGCGTGGGCGACATCACCTACCTCGGCCGGCGCGACTACAGCATGCGGCTCTGGCTCGACCCGCAGAAAATGGCCTCCCGCGGTCTCTCCGCCGCGGAGGTCGTGGCAGCCGTGCAGCAGCAAAACGTCCAGGTCGCCGCCGGCTCGATCGGCCAACCGCCCGTGCCGACCGGCCAGGTCTTCCAGTACACGATGAGCACTCAGGGGCGGCTCACGAGCGTCGAGCAGTTCCGGCAAATGATCATCAAGGCCGACCCGCGCGGCCGGGTGATCCGCCTGAGGGACGTCGCCGACGTCGAGCTCGGCGCTCAGGCGTATGATCAAACCTGCACGCTCGACGGCCGTCCATCCGTGGCCCTGTCGATCTACCAGCGGCCTGGCTCCAACGCCCTGGAAACCGCCCGGCTCGTGCGCGAGAAGATGGCCGAGTTGAAGTCCCGCTTCCCCTCCGGCCTCGACTACGCGATCGTCTACGACACCACGCCGTTCATCAACGAATCGGTCAATGAGGTGTTCAAAACCCTTCGCGACGCCATCATCCTCGTCGCCGCGGTGGTGCTCTTGTTCCTCCAGAACTGGCGAAGCGCCATCATCCCGCTGGTGGCCGTGCCGGTGGCGATCGTCGGCACGTTCGCGGTCATGGCGGCGATGGGCTTCAGCCTGAACAACCTGACGTTGTTCGGGCTGGTGCTCGCGATCGGCATCGTCGTCGACGACGCGATCGTCGTCGTGGAGAACGTCGAGCG
>CAZRGV010000157.1:0-12433 GCA_964599655.1 uncultured Isosphaeraceae bacterium
TGCGGGAGCGACCCGAAAAAACGGTTGCGATGCTGGCGCCTCACGCGTTCACGACGCACATCAAGGACATGGGCGCCGAGGAATACGAGGAGGGTTTCCTGCTGGCCGAGGTGCCGCTGGGTGAGGGGTTTCTCGACCTGCCGGCAGTCGTGGCGGACATCCGGAACGCGCGCCCCGAGGCCCGGCTCAACCTGGAAATGATCACGCGAGACCCGTTGAAAATTCCCTGCCTGACCTCGAAATACTGGGTCACGCTGGAAGATCTTCCGGGCCGACGGCTGGCGGAAATGCTGGCCCTGGCGCGCGGGCGATCGGCCCGCGCGCCATTACCGAGGATGAGCGTTCTGTCGAAGGACGCACAGATCCAGCGCGAAGACGAAAACGTACGGCGAAGCCTTCGGTACGCAAGGGAACGACTCGACGCCTGAGACGTCATCGTCGGTCCAGGCGGGATCCGATCGAAGCCAGATTCGACCTTCGTGTAGCGATGTCCATATCGAATGGAACCAACGCTCTAAGATAAGCGTTGGTTCCGATAGGCGCAATCCACACGCGAAGGCGGTTCGCCTCGGACGGCGGGGATCGTGGGGCGGCGCCGGAGCCAATGACGTGGCCTGGGCCGCCCGTCGGCGAGTCCGTCAGGCGGCCAATCTTCGCCGTCGCCACGCCAGACCCAGCAGCGCGATGCCGCTCAGGGCGGGGAACAGCGTGACAGGTTCCGGGGCGGGCGACGCGTTCCCCTTGTAGTCATACCCGAGGACGTCCATGAGCCGCAGGTCCACGGCGGAGACCGGGTTCAGGACGCCCGCATTGCTGTATTGATTGAACGCGTCGTTGGTGCCGGGCGCCCAATCCCTAGAATCGAGTCCGTTGGATGCCGCGTTGTTGAACTCCTTGAGCAGGGTTTTTCCCGCGTCGATGGAGAAGAAATTGCCCCCGCCGTCGCCAAGACCACGCGTGCCAATACTCGAGTAGGAGAACAGATCGATCAGGCTGAAGGAATCCAAGTGAGTGCCGATCGTTCCGCCCGAGATCCCGAGGCGTCCCATGACCTCCGAGATTTCATGGGCGGCGACTCCCTGGAAATCGTAGGTGCCAGCGGCGATCGGGCCCGAAAAGGTCCAGGAATACCCCGCGCCAAACGTGGTGGTTCCGTCGCTGCTCAGGTTATCGGAGATCAAACCGATCGCCTTGGCCTGGGCACTGCTGACCCACCAGGTTCCGGTACCACCGGTCGGGTCCGAACCGTACGCGGAACCGCCGACCCCGACGGCCGTGGCGTCGTCGGCGGTCGTCGCGTCCGCGTTGAGCAAAGATTGCAAATTGGAAAAACTCGACGAGTAAAGGAACGTGTTGCTCTGGCCGAAAACGCTCGTTCCGGAGACGGCATCGACGGTGATGTTGACGTGGATGTTGTCGGTGAAGTTGGACTCGAACACGTTCGCGGCGGCTTTCCAGGCGTTTTCGGCCGCCGCGGCGTTTGCCCCGAAATAGTTGGTGAAGTTGGACGTGAACGTCGGAGTGATGGTCAGGCCGGCCTGGGCCGCGGAGGGCCCGCCGAGGAGCGCGGCGAATGCGGTCAACGCAAGAGCCGCCGATACCGGTCGTGTTGCGCGCATAGAACCCCCTCTTGATGGTTGACTCGACGCGGACTCACAGCTTCGCGGTTTCGTGGAGCCTGGCCAGAAGGGGGGTAGGGGTAGGATGTCGCTAGCCAAGATTCCGGCGATGAGCATAGCGAGCCGATGTGGGTTTCGCAATCACTAGAAATCGAAACAAAAGAGAATTGTTTCGGAAAAACCACGGTTCAAAAAGGGGGACAGGTTCCTGGAAGACTCGGCGCCTGGTTCCTTTTGGATGGAAACAGCCTTTTATCCAAGTGCGAGCCGGCGGCTCCTGCTCGGGGGGAGAATCGGGCCGAGGGCGGACCGGGGGAACACCCACGTAACGAATTGACGGCGCGCCGGGCGAAATCGTGGCGTTCGGAAAGGAGTTCCTGGCCTTGGAGGAAACGCCTCACCGTTGTCCGGTTTGGAGGTTCGAGACGGATGCAGGAGCCGGCAAATCGTGGTCATGGGTGGTGTGTTGCACGCACGATCCCGGTGTCGTCGTCGGGGGTTATCCCTAATCGGTGGAATTCGGATGTCATAAGTCGTAAAGGATTCTTGCGGTTTTAGAACTTCTGAAACTATTTTGTGCGGCAATGTCTTGACGTGAGTCATCGGATTCGTTGTAGTACGGTTTCGGACCAATCTGGCGAGGCGATTTCAGGGTGGGATCGACCTCGTTGGGAACGTCCGGTTCAGGAACGCGCCGCGCCGACGCGACCGTTGTGTGCCTCTCGGTGCTTGTGAGGCGAGGAATTCTCTTCCAGGATCGACACGACGGCCGACCGGTTCGAAACCCCGGAGAGTTGCCAGCGACGGCTCGAAACGATGCCCGCTCGACACGGTTTTGTCCGCGGGTTGAGGCGTTTCGGCACGTTGCCGCGGGTTTCGATCCCGGTATCCTTCCCCCCGCTTCCGTGGTTGTGTTCGGTCCGGTCCAGGCCACGGTTTCCGGTGAGTTCGTGAATCAAGGGACGTTTCCGTTCCCCCTTTCCACTGAGGAAACATCGATGACGTTCTTTTGTTGTCGGGGAGGGTGCGAGCGGGGCCCTCTTCGGAGAACCCTGGGCGTTCTGACCGGCTTGCTGGCCGTGGGGCTACTTGGCCGGGCCGTGCCGGCGCATGCGAACCTTGTGATCAATCCGACCTTTGACAGCACGATCACAAGCGATGTGAACGCCGCGACCATCATGTCGACGATTCATGCGGCCATCCAGGTCTACGAAAACACGTTCACGGACAACATCACCGTCAACATCAAGTTCCAGGAGGGTGGCGGACTCGGTTCCAGCAGCACCTGGATCTATCAGCGAAGCTACGCGAATTACCGGGCCGACCTCGTGAACGATGCGTCGACGCCTGACGACAACACGGCTCTGGCAAGCCTGCCGGTCCAGGCGAACAGCCCGGTGGACGGCAACGCCAACCTATGGCTTTCGCATGCCAACCTTTTGGCGATCGGAGTCAACCCGGGGGCGACCCCGGACGGGTTCGACGGCACGATCACCTTGAACACGTCGATCATGAACCTCGACCGAATCACCATCAACCCGTCCAAGTACGACCTGATGGCCGTCGCGTCGCACGAAATCGACGAGGTGCTCGGCCTTGGCTCGGGCCTTGACCTGCTGTCCTCTGGACTGGACCACCTGTCCCGCCCCGAGGACCTCTTCCGCTACTCGGCCAACGGTGTCCGAAGCTACACGACCAGCTCGACCGCCACGTCGTACTTCTCGATTGACGGCGGGGCGACCAACCTGGTCGGTTTCAACCAGTCGGGAGGGGGCTCGGATTACGGTGACTGGGTGAGCTCTTCGACACCTCGCGTGCAGGACGCCTACGGCACCCCCGGCGCGACGCCGAACCTCGGTGTCGAGCTGGTGGCACTCGACGTCATCGGCTACAACCGAGCGATGCCGGCTCCCGAGCCCTCGACGTTGGCGTCGGCGGGACTGGCCGTGTTGATGGGTCTGGGTTACACCTGGCGGCGCCGCAAGCGGACGGCCGCCTGATCGTCGCGATCGTGGAATGGTTCACGACGCCCTCGGCTTCGCAACTCACCGGGGGCGTCGGGACGTTTGGAGCTATCGACCGGCCTTGATGCGGTTGGCCGATTCCTTCAGGGCCGTTTCGATCGCGGCAAGCTGTTCGGGGGTGGCCCGGCGGGTCGTCCGCTTCAGCAGGTCGAGGACGTGGGCGATCTCGTGCGGCTCGACGGGGAAGCCGACGTTGCCTTTCGGGCCGTCGGACGTGGCGATCGGATTGCCCTTGGGGTCGAGGACGACGAACCAGGGGATGCCGCCCGAGTCGTCTCGACGGAAGCGACGCAGAACGTCCTGGCCGTTTTCCATGCGGTCGACGTCGATTTTCAGGTCGATGAAGTCGCGCTCCAGGATCGAGGCGATTTCGGGACGGGCGAGGAAGTCGTCGAGCCGGTGGCACCAGCCGCACCAGGGGGCGCCGAAGTGGAGGAAGACGCGTCGGTCTTGGGACGAGGCTCGGTCGAGGGCGTCGTCGAGCACTTTCCGGGCGTCGAGCGGCTCGGCGACCCAGCGGGTCAGGAAGTTCTTGACCTTTTCCGGGTCGTGATGATCGCCATCCTCGAGCGGGTCGGTGCGCTGCGCGGTGAGGATCTTGCCGTCGGCGTCGAGCACGGCGAGGAAGGGGAACCCCACGCCGTTTTTCAGTTCTTCGTCGCTCAGGGCGTTTTTGCAAGATTCGAAGAGTTCGGGGGCGTTGGGGGCGTCGGTGTCGACCATCGCGAGCTCGTACTCGTAGAGCATGAGGCGTCGGATCTCGGGATCGGACTGGAGCAAGGCGTGGAGCTTGTGGCACCAGCCGCACCAATTGCCGCCGAACATGACGAGCACACGCCGGTGATCGCGCCTGGCGCGGGCCTTGGCGGCCTCGACCAGGGCCTTGGCGTCGGCCTTGACGTCGTAGATGTCAGGCGGTTGTTCCGGCGGAGCCGGAGGGCCGGGCTTTGCCGCCTGAGCCCGTCCCAGGCCGGGCCATAAGGCGAGCAGCAAGGCGGAGATCCCGATGGCCTTCCCGAGTCGATGCCCAGACGCGGTCATGGGCGTACTCCCGTTCAAATCCAAGAGGGGGCCGGACGTGTTTGGCTCCTGACGCGCGGCCTGATCCCGGCCAGTCGAGGGATCAGGCCGCTCGACGGTTGGCTTCCGTGGTCGAGGCTACCCCGGTCCGAAGCGCACGGCAACGGATTTCTTCGGAGTCGGTTGGGACGACCTGGGTAAAGACCTGTCATCAGTAGGAGTCGGCGCTGATGACCTCGCCGCCGGCGACCGAGCCGAGGGCGCGCCAGGTCCAGCCGGAGATCGAGTCCTTGACGAACTTGACGGACCCATCGCCGAAGA
Source organism: uncultured Isosphaeraceae bacterium (assembly GCA_964599655.1). Classification (GTDB taxonomy): domain Bacteria; phylum Planctomycetota; class Planctomycetia; order Isosphaerales; family Isosphaeraceae; genus CAZRGV01. The sequence goes on from CAZRGV010000157.1 coordinate 4,985, forward strand.
GGACCTCGATGCCGCCGGGGTGGTAGCTGCGGGACGTGACGGCGGCGAAGGTGGGGCCGCCCTTGTTCTCGGTCAGGCCGACGATGTTGAGGTCGGTCTGGCCATCGGGGCCGCCGAGGGTGCGAAAATTGGGGCGCCAGGCGGTCGTGAAGCCCGACTGGTGGACTCCCCCCTCGGGCCATTCGGTGTGGCCGGCCGTCGAGATCTTGCAGGAGCCGGCATACTCGGGGGCCACGGCCAGTGGGGAGGCGTCGGGCGGGGGAACCTGGTTCGGGTTGTTCACGTTCGACAGGGGGCAGTTGACCATCTGCGGCTGATAGGTCTTGACCTCGGCGACGAGCATGGTGTTGCTGGTTCCGTCGGTGAACTCGGCGATCCTGCGGCTGCGGTTCGGGCCGAACGCGGCGCGGTTGTCGGGACCATCGAATCCGCCCCAGACGAACCAGTCGCCCATGCAGAATCCGTAATTGGTCACGCCGATCTGGCCTCCGGTTCGAGGACGGGGCTCGGGGCGGACCTCGCTGGGGCAGAGGAAGACCTTCACCGTCGATCCGGCAACCGTGGCATTGGCGGCGGCGCCGTAGCTGAGGTTGAAGTTGACCGCGTCGTACATCACGCCCTGCTCCATGAACGGCAAGAGCCGCCCATGGGGTCCCCAGGCGCCCCACCAGGTGACCGTGTGTCCCTGGCCGGCCATGACCACTTCCATCGGAAGGGCGCCGAAGGTGCTCTCGTAATTGGCCAGACCGATGCCGAACTGCTTCAGGTGGTTGGTGCACTGCGCCCGTCGTGCGGCCTCGCGGGCCGCTTGCACGGCCGGTAGAAGCAGTCCGATCAGCACGCCGATGATGGCGATGACGACCAGAAGCTCGATCAAGGTGAAGCCGCGTCGGAGTTGCGAGGTCATGGAACGATCACTCCTTGGGGGAATTCGTTGATTTTGAGACTCAGTCTCAACAAGGTCCGATCATGGGCATTTCGAGGGAGGCGTGTCAAGGGGTGGGGTTGGAAAAACTGTGGGGCAGGGGACCGGGCGAGGGGTGGAGGCGACGGCGTTGAGGGGGGTTGAGCGTGGGCGTTAACCAAGGCGGAGAGGGAGGATACGGCTCAGGGGACGGGGATGACGGGGGAGGCTTCGAGGAGTCGTCGGCCGAATTGCTCGTCGATGTCGAGGTGGGTGAGGATGCGGCGACGGAGGGTGCGGAGCAAGGCGTCGATGGCGTCGGAGCTGGTGTCGGTCAGGCGGATGGCGCCGCCGGCGCGACGGTCGTGACCGCCGGCGGTGCCGAGGCCGTCGACGACGTCGCGGAGCATCTCGCCGCCGTGGCCGCCGATGTGGTCGGAGCGGACGGAGATCTTGAGCTGGTCGTCGTAAAGGCCGATGGAGACCGCCCAGGCGACCTGATCGAATCGGATGAAGAAGTCGGCCAGTTCGGCGATGATGTCGGGTTGGGGAACGAGGCCGAGGTAGCTGACCACGACGTCTCGGTAGAGGAAGGCGTTGGACAGGGCGTGGTGGAACGTGGCGAAGTAACTTTGTGGGAGCCTTGGGTTTCGGATGCGAGCGAGCATGTCTTTGTCGGCCCTGGGGAAGAGCCAGACGAGGGCGCCGTCGTCGGCCGCGCTCGATTCGCGAGGATAGCCGGTGGTTTCCGATTCGATGCCGTAGAGCAGGGCGGTGGCCAGGCGTTTGTCGATGGTGAGGTCCTGTTCGAGCAGGTAGCCGGTGACCATGGTGCTGGTGGCGCCGAGGTTCGGGCGAATGTCGCGAAAGGCGACGCCTTCGAGGGAGCCGGGAGTCTCGTGGTGGTCAAGCACGGCGACCGGCGTGTTGGCTTCACTGGCGCGTCGGCCGGTGTGGGGCTGCGAATCGACCATGACGACGGCCGTCTCGGAGTCGATCGTCACGCTGGCGATTGGTTCCAGAGGGATCTGGAGCAGGTTGACCATCGCTTTGTTCTCGGCGCGGGCGATCATGCCGTCGACGGTGAGGATGACGGCCTTTTTCCGGGGCTGACGCCCCTGAATGAGGACTTGCAGGCCGAGCATGCTGGCCAGGGCGTCGGGGTCGGGATTGACGTGGGAGACGAGGACGACCCTGGGGAAGGGGGCCACGGCCGCGAGGAAGCGTTCGGAGCGGTATTGCCGGGCAGGGGGGCGAGGATCCGAATCGGTCTGCACCATCATCGCCTTGGTTCCGGGCCTCGACGGCGTTGGAGTTCCCATCGAGGGCCGTCGGCGGTCGAGCCAACGCCCTGAGGCAACTGTCCTTGAGTTTACGATAGCACGCTGGGACCTTGCCAGTCTCGAACGGCTCGGATCAATCGGGCGAGGGCAGGCCGAAGTCGGGCCTGGCCGGTTCCGGGTCCGGGGCGGAGGCGCTTTGCTTGAGGGCCGGCTGCGTGTTGGACGATCGCCGGCGGACCCGCTTGCCGTACTCCTCCCAGAAGGCCTGGTTCTGGCGCATGTTCTGGAACTCCCGCTCGCGATAGGTCACCTCGGGCGAGGGTTCGACGATGCCTTGCGTTCGAGGTGTGGGGCGATACGCGTGGGCGACGATGAGGCCGATCCCGATGACCAGCACGAGGCTGTTGAGCGTGACGCTCCGCTGGTGCAGCCGCTCGAACCGGGATTGTTGCTCGGGTCCGGCGTCTCGGGCCTGGTTGATGGCGGGGGTCAGGACGTTGCCGCAGTAGAGCATGGCCAAGAGGCTGGCCAGGATCAAGGCGGCCTGGATTCCGATCGCCGGGCCTCGAAGCTCGGGCACGGCGAGCGGACCGCAAACCAGGGCCGGCAGAGCGATGGCCCCGGAGATCGCGCCCCAGGCGTAGTAGCGCGGAAACAGCGCCCGGACGAACGCCGCGGCGGCGTCGGGCTTGAGGACCTTGAAGATGACCGGAGCCACGCCGAACGAGAAGAACAGGATGCTCCCGGTCCAGGCGGCCATGGCGACGAGGTAGACACTGTCAAACGTATGAAGCAGAGTAATCGCCTTCATGCCGAATCTCCCGGGCGGAGGAGAGAGAAACGACGCGCCGGGTTGCGGTGCGGAGACGAGGGGGCGTCAGGCTCGGGTCGACGGCCGGGGCGGGGCCAAGCCGGCGCCGAGGCCGCCGTCGATTCCCCAGACCTGGCCGGTGATCCAGCCCGCCTCGGGGCCGAGCAGCAAGTCGATGACCCTCGCGACGTCGTCGGGGGTGCCCAGGCGGCCGACGGGGTGCATGGCCTCACTGAAGGCGCGGGAGGCGTCGGTCCGGAGCAACGGGGCGGCCAGCGGGGTTTCGGTCAGGCCCGGGGCCACGGCGTTGAACCGGATGCCCGAACGAGCATACGTCATCGCCGCCGAGCGTACCAGACCCTCGATTCCCGCCTTGGCCGCGGCGATCGTCTCATGGTTGTTCAGCCCTTGCCGGGCGGCGACCGTGCTGACCAGCACGACCGAGCCCGAGCCTTGCCGTCTCATGGGAGCCAGCACCGCCCGAGCGGCCAGGAAGGCGCTTGTCAGGTTCGTTTCGAGCGTGCCGGTAAATTCCTCGGGGCTGGTCAGATGAATGGGCTTGAGGAAGATCGACCCCACGCAATGGGCCAGCCCGTCGAGCCGGCCGAACCGCTCGACGGCGGCGGCCACGGCGCGATCCAGGTCGTCGAGGCGCCGGGCATCACCGGCAACGGCCAAGGCGTTCGCGTCCCCGAGCGTCGCGGCCATCGCCTGGAGTGGTTCGGTCCGTCGGCCAAAGAGCACGACAGAACCCCCTCGTTCCACGAGCCGACGGGCCAGGGCCGATCCGATTCCGCCCGCGCCTCCCGTGATCAGGACACAATGATTGGGCATCTTTTTGCCTTCCGCGCTGGCCTGGCCTGGAGTGACGGCTTCGTTCGTTGTAGGCCGTGGCGAAGGGGGGTCAAGCGGGAAGGGGGCGCGCGGCGAGGGCCGTCCTCTCCTCCCAGGGGGGACGGCCCTCGCATTGGGCGGGCTCGTCTCGCCTCACCGAATCATTTCGGCGCGGCTCGGCCAGTGATGAACTTCTGCAAGGCGTTCGGATCGATCTTAGGGGCCTTCTTGGCGGACGGCTCGGCCGGCTTCTCGGGGGCGGGTGGTTCCGACTTCATGGTGTCGGCCGAGACGAAGGGAAGGACCTGGCCGTTGGGCAGACGAATGACCTGCGGCGAACCGGGCGTGCCGGGTGGGTTCTCGGTCGAGGCCGGGTCCTGGGTGACGACCGGCTGGGCGGTGTTGGGGTCGATCTGGTAGGACTTGCCGTTGACGACGACCGGAGACGGGTTCGGGCCGCCGCTCAAGGGGGAATCGTAGAATTGCGTGCCGGGCGGCGGCGTGAACGAACGGCCGTTGTGGCTGTTCGGAACCGCCTGGCCAGGAAGGGGGGGAGCGATGGGAACCGTCTGGCCGTCGCGTCCCACGACGGTGTTCGGGGCCGCCATTTGCGGCGCTCCCGCTTGCGGCAAGGGGGAGCGGGTCACGGGCATGATCGGGCTGCTCGGCGGTGCGGGCGGCTGGAGCCTTCCGACGGCGAAGCCGTCAGCGCTGGTCGAGGGGTTCGGGTCGGCCGACTGAGGCACGAACCGGGCCGGAGCGACGTTGCCGGTCGAGGGGGCCGCGGTGTTCGCGTCTTGCAGGCCGTTGACCCAGTCGGCCAGGATGCGGTACGCCGGGTGATTCGGACCGCCGAGAATCGGCCGGCCGTCGGGCGGGTGCGTCATCGCGGCGGCGGTGAGCAGCGGGCTGTGGGCGAGGTTGGTGGGCTCGACCAGCCGAAGCGTGGCGTCCAGGTTCGTGCGGATCAAGAGTTCGTTGGCCAGGTCGCGGCGCGTGCGAGCGCGGACCAGCCGGAACTCGCCGGCGAAGTTCTCGTCGTGACACTTGGCGCAGCGGTTTTGCAGCTCGGCGTGGACGTAGCGGGCGAATTCCTGGTAGCGTCGGACGGCCATCGAGGTCGTCAGGTTGAAGATGATCGGCGGGCCACTGGGGCGCTGGTGGTTGGCCTCTCGCAGCTCTTCGAGCAGGTTGCGGTTGAGTGGTCGAGGCGTCTCGGGGCCGGTTTCCATCTCGGCGCTGGTGCGGGCGATGGCCGCGTCGGTCAGCGGGCCGCCCTTGGAGTCGAGGTGGAAGAGCATGGCCTTGGCGCGGCGATTGTCGGGGCTCAGGGCCAATACGGCCTGAAGCTGCTCCTTCGCCGGCGCGTCCATCTTCTGTTCGAGGCACCAAAGAGCCAGCTTCATCCGCTCGTCCGGGTCGTTCTTGGGCAGGCGAGCGAGCTTGTACTGGTAGACCTCGTCCATCGAGCGGAACGTCCCGGCCACGTTGCGGCGGGTAAAGTGCATCACGCCGATCTTGTGCTTGAGGTGGTAGCCGGTGCCGTCTTCGAGGACCTCCCCCTGGAAGACGTGGCCGTTGGACAGCAGGAGCACCGTCGGCGGCGACGGCGCGGCGGGCGGAGTCGCGGCCGGAACCGGAACCGGCATGGGCTCGGGCGGGTCCTCTGGGGCGGCGACGCCTCGGCTCGAGGACCAGAACAGGCCCAACGCGGTCAGACCGGCGGCGAGGGAGGAGATTTTTGGTGACATGGTGGCGGGACCATAGTCCGACTCGTAAAATCCGTCAAGTCGAAGCGAATCCGAAGAAACGGAACGTTCGACGCCTTTTCTCCAGATCGTCCACTCGCGGCTTCGAGTCGATGATTTCTTGAACCGTTTTTCGCCATGCCCGACTCCACTCTTCCTCCCAGGTTGCAAGCATTGATCGGCCAGGTGGTCGTTCTCGACCTCCGCTCGACGTTCGTCTGCCTCGGCACTCTGGTTGGAGGCGACGACGAGTTTCTCGAGCTGATCGACGCCGACCTACACGACTTTCGCGATAGCCCCGCCACCCGCGAGGTCTACGTCTACGACTCCGTCCGCCTGGGCATCCGCCGCAACCGCGCGAGGGTGCTCATCCGACGCGACGAAGTGATCGCCGTGACCCGGTTTGCCGACGTGGCGGAACACTGAGCGCGTGGGGCTGAGATCGACTCGCTGACGACATCGTAAAGTTCCTGGACCGTGATTCGGTTCGTTCCGCGGGCGGCCGCCTTGGCCTCGAAGACCGACGTCCAGGAGCTGTCGAAGCGGCAATGGACGTCGCGGGCGTTGTCCTGGGGGAACCCTCGCAGGGCGGCCTGGGGACCGGCATGGGCCGATTGGTGGGTTTTCCCAGTCAGTCCGATCTTTGCCCGGGCCTGACTCGCGGCGCGATGAGGTTGGAGTTCGAGCGGTTTTCCGGGGTTGAACTTGAACCGTTCCGCTCCGACCTCTCCGATCCGATCATCGATCAACTCGGGCGAAATCTTGCCTTCCGATTTTGCCTTGGCGGCCTCGGAACTCGCCTCGGAACGGATTTCCTCGGGCTTCGATTTCGCCGCCTCGCTGGCTCCGCCGAGCTGGCCGGCAGTGCGGTCAGGCGCAGACCCTCCGCGCCGAGCTTGGCCAGGTCGAGGGTTGACGAAGCCCTCAGTGGATTTGTTGGGTTCGCTGGTCGTCGGTCGGGCCGTCGTCGTGAACGGGGATGGTGTGTCGACGGAGCCGACTTGAGGATGGGAGCATCCTCCATCACGCGTTGCCCCACTGGTCATTCATCCAAGTCGCTGAATCTCGCCTGTCACGGACGCGTCTGATACGTCTCCCGCCTCAGATTAGTGCTGATAATTACAGTAAAAAAGATTAATAATTTCAGTAATAAATTTTAAGATATATTGGGTGCCATCTCGGCCGGGTGCAACAAGATTTCCGGAGCGACAGGGCGGGGCGGGTCCTGTGGGTGCGGGAAGGCGGTTGCGGGACCTGATCCGCCACGAGGAGTTCCGTGCCACGCCCCGATGTTGCCGACGTGTTCGAGGACGGAGCCGTGGGGCGTCATCATTGACTCGTCGGCACGCACGTTGCGAGCTTTTGCGGTATATTCGGGAATTCGCGACGAATACAATGCTGCTGAGAGCTTCGGTTTGGTTCGCCCTGGTGGAAACGGGGGCAGGGCTCGCGTTTCGACCCGCAGAACGAGGAGAGAGAGGGGCTCCGCCATGTTGATGAAGCGCTGGGTGCTTGTGGTGCCGCTGGTCTTAGCGACGACCTTCGGGACGTCGGTAGCCTCGGAGGTTCGTGATGAGGCCGGGATGTTCAGCCCGGAGGCGATTCGCAGGGCCGAATCGGTCCTCAACCAGGCGGAACAGTCGTCGAGGATTCCGACGATCATCCAGACGGTCAAGTCGCTTCAGGGCGAGACGATCGGCGACGCGTCGCTGCGGATGGCCAGGGAGTCGGGAATCAAGGGGGTCTTCGTCCTGATCGCGAGAGACGAGACGAAGCTCGAAGCGCGCGACTACAAGTCCTTTCTCGGGCCATCGCGCCGCAAGGCGATTGTCGGGGCGTTCGGCTCGTCGTTCCAGAAAGGGGAGTTCG
>CAZRGV010000157.1:12443-12949 GCA_964599655.1 uncultured Isosphaeraceae bacterium
CCAGGGCCTGGTGCGTGGGGCCGAGGAGATCGCTCGGATGGTGGCGAAGGTCGAGCCTCCCGTGGCCGGCGCGGTGCCTCCGGGTGGCCGCGTGGCCGTCGGAAACCGACCGGCGAACGGGGGTTCGGGCCTGAGCGTGCTGTTGATCCTCGGCGGCGTGATCCTGCTCGTGTTTGTTCTGATGCGCGTTTTTGCCCGCAATCAGGCGGGTTATGGCGTTCCGGGACAGCCCGGCCCGATGGATCGGTTATGGCGGTCCCGGTTATGGCGGTCCCGGCTATGGCGGCCGAGGCGGGTTCTGGTCGAGCGTGCTTGGCGGGCTCGGCGGCGCGATGGCGGGCAACTGGCTCTACGACCAGTTCTCGGGCCGGCACCACACCTCAGGGAGCCACTATGGTTCCGGTGGGGTGTACGATCCGATGGGGGGCGGCACCGGCAATGACGACTGGGGTGGCACCGCCGGGGACTGGGGCGGCGCCGACACGGGCGGCACCAGCGGCGACTGG
>CAZRGV010000158.1:0-10102 GCA_964599655.1 uncultured Isosphaeraceae bacterium
GGCTCCTCGACGACACACTGGTCATCTGGACGTCGGAATTCGGCCGCACCCCGTTCACCGAGGCCAACAAGACGGCCCGCGGTCGCGATCACAACCAGCTTGGCTTCACGAGCTGGCTCGCCGGTCCCGGCCTAAAGCCGGGGTTTGCCTACGGGGCCACGGATGAGTTCGGCCACCGCGCGGTGGAAAACCCGGTATCGATCTACGACTTCCACGCCACGATCCTGCACCTTCTCGGCTTCGACCACGAGCGGCTGACCTTCTACCACAACGGCATTCGCCGCCGACTGACGGACGTGCATGGTCGTGTGATTCGCGGCATCCTGACCTGATGGGGTTCTCCAACAAAAGCTTGAGAATTCACCGTGACGGCGGCTAGAATCCGCAAGGTACGAGTGCAAGTCCCTGGGAGATCGACGGATGGATTGCCGATCGCAATGTCGCGGACCCGAGGCCATGACGCGCCGGGGAGTGCTCCAGATCGGCGGAATCACCGCGCTCGGACTCAATCTCCCTGGCTTGCTCCGCGCCCAGAAGATCTCCAAGGGGCTGACCCCGACAGCCGATGCCTGTATCTTGATCTTTCTCAACGGAGGCCCAAGTCACCTGGACATGTGGGATATGAAGCCAGACGCCCCCGCTGAGATTCGCGGGGAGTTTCGGCCGATCGCCACGACACTGCCGGGTGTAACGGTCTCGGAACATTTGCCTCGCTTCGCCCGGGTGATTCACCGTGGCACCCTGATCCGCTCCGCGCATCATAGTGTGAACAACTCGCACGCGGCAGCGGTGTACTGCGGGCTGACGGGCCACGACCGGGGCGAGCTCGGGGGTGGATTCAAGCCGACCGACAACCCGGCGATCGGTTCGGTCGTCGGGCTCTGCCGGCCTCCGAAGGCACCCGTGGTCCCGTATGTGTCGATGCCGTACATCACGGCGGAAGGGGCGGGGGGACCGCCCCAGCCCGGATTCTTCGGCGGTTGGCTCGGGCGAACCTATGATCCGCTGTTCGTGCTCAAGGATCCAAACGCACCCGACTTCACCATGTCGGAGCTCTCGCTTCCCGACGGGGTCGATCCGAATCGTTTGAACGCGCGTAAACTACTCACGGAACGGCTCGACGACCTCGGCCGTGCTGGCATCCGTAAGCTCCAAGACATGGATGGTTTCCAGGCCAAGGCGTTCGACCTTCTGACCTCTCCGGCCAGTCAGAAAGCCTTCCGCATCGATCAGGAAGACCCCCGAAATCGCGATGCGTACGGCCGGAACATCTACGGCCAGAGTGTGCTCCTGGCTCGCCGACTGATCGAGGCGGGCACCCGCGTGGCGTGCATCTCATGGGCGCCCGATGCCAACGCCACCTGGGACACCCATGGGCAGAACTTCGCCTCGCTGAAGAACCGCTTGCTTCCGCCACTCGACGCCGCGGTATCGAGCCTCCTCAACGACCTCGAAGCTCGCGGCATGCTTGAGAGAACGCTGGTCGCCGTGATGGGGGAATTCGGTCGGACGCCGAAGATCAATGCCGCCGCCGGACGCGACCACTGGAACTTCGGCTACAGCCTCTGGCTGGCCGGCGGCGGGATCAAGGCCGGTTACGTTCACGGCGCCAGCGACAAGATCGGCGCTCGACCGAGTCGCGATCCGGTCACACCGGCCGAGATCATCGCGACGATCTATCGATGTCTCGGGATCTCCTCCGATCTCCAGCTTCACGACCAGCTTCAACGCCCGCTGACGGTTGTTCCCCATAGCCGGCCGATTCCGGAAGTCCTCGCCTGATGGGCGCCGGCCCTGGCTCGCGCATCGCCGAGGCAATCGGCTCGATCTTATGACCACCGACGACTCCCACGCCTCAAGAGGTTCGTCGCATGTGCTCACAGGTTACTGGTTCCCTGGCTCTGATCGCGTGCCTGGCCTCCGTCACGCTCGCGGAAGACGGCTCACCTCAGGGCGCCCGCGACCACCACTGGCTCTGGTCGACGGCGCATGCCGTCCCCGCCGAGACGACCAGTGAGCAGAGCGGTTACTTCTCGATCGTCGAAGGAACAAACGGGCGACTCTACATCGGCACGGCCAAGTACGGGGTAAATGCCTATCTCGTCGAGTTCGATCCATCCTCGACCCAGGGAATGAAGGTCGTCGTTGACACCCAGAAGGAGATTGGCACGACCGCAACCGGGTTCGCTGCGCAGGCAAAGATTCACACACGGAACAATGTCGGCCCCAGCGGTCGAATCTATTTCGGCACGAAGCAAGGGTATCCCAGGGATGGCGAGACGCGAGACTCGTACCCTGGCGGGTATCCCATGGTGTTCGACCCAGCGACCGGCAAGACTCGGGTTTATCCGATCCCCGTTCCTCACCAGGGGATCATCAGCATCGCGCCCGACGAGTCGCGAGGCGTGGCCTATATCTCGACCTGCTCCGACGAGCGGCCCATCGAGAGCACGCACTTTCTGGTACTTGACCTGAAGACCGGCCGGTACCGCGACCTGATGGACTGCCATCACATGTACGCGTTCATCGTCGTCGATCACTTGGGACGGGCCTATCACCCCATTCTCGGCGGCGAGATCGCTCGCTACGACCCCCGGACCGAAACCGTCTCCCGCCTGAAGCAGACCATCGACGGCCAACCTCCTACGGCGGAATCGCTCCTCGCCCACCCCGAAAGCCATCCGATCAACTGGGAGATCTCGCCCGACCGCAAGACGCTTTACGCCGTCGCGATGAGCGGCAACCAGCTTTATTCGTACGACCTGACCGCGGAAGGCAACGTGCTTCCCGGCCGAAGTTTGGGACCGCTGATGGTGGGAGCCGAGGCGACCGACTGCCGCGCCTTGTGCGTCGGCCCCGACGGCACGGTCTGGGCGGGCGTCGCCGCGACGATGCCGAAGCAAGGGCAACTCCTCCACGTCGTCCGATTTCGCCCCGGGAAAGACGACGCGCCTCGAAACCTCGGTCCAATCGCCATCGGTAACCCCGACTACACGACGTTTACCGATCCCGATGGCATGCCGAAGCCCCACCATCACGGCGTATTGCGGCTGGAGGATGGGACACTCGTGCCCCGTTACGTGATCATGGGGATTTGCGCCACAAGCGAAAACACCGTTTATGTGACAACCTTGTATCCGCTCACGGTTCACGCCATCCGGATTCCGAAGGTGGCCGGCATCGTCACGGAATATCGCCACAATGCTCATGCCGACGTGGTCCTCAGCCGCCTGATCCAGACCGACAGTCTCGATGGCAAAGGTGCGCGGCCTCCGGAACTCGTTTCGCTCTACACCGACCAGGTTCCTGAGAACGACCTCAGCCGTCGACTGGCTCGCGAGATCGGCGCCTCGGTTCACAACGACGTCGCGGGTGCCCTAACGCGAGGCACCGAGGCGCTCGACGTCGATGGCGTCTTCCTGATCGCCGAACACGGCCGTTATCCGAAGTCCGACACAGATCAGATTCTCTATCCCAAGCGCCGGCTGTTCACGGAGATTCTCAAGGTCTTCGACCAGAGCGGCCGGGTGGTTCCGGTTTTCTCCGACAAGCATCTTGCCGACAACTGGGCCGACGCCAAATGGTTCTACGACGAAGCGCGACGTCGTAAGATTCCGCTAATGGCCGGCTCTTCGGTACCCGGGGCGTGGCGCTATCCACCAACGGACGTCCGGCGAGGCGCGAAGCTCTCGCAGATCGTTGTCGTGTCGTATGGAAACCTCGATGCCTACGGCTTTCACGGCCTGGAAGCGGCGCAGGCACTCGCCGAGCGTCGACAAGGGGGTGAAACAGGCATCCGTTCCGTTCAATGTCTCGTCGGTGATGACGTATGGAAGGCTGGACGCGACGGGGTTTATGATCGGTCCCTTCTCGACGCGGCGCTCTCGCGACTGAAGGAACATCCCCTGCCCGCCGGAAAGTCGATCGAGGAACTCGTGCCGGAACCGGTTCTCTACCTCCTCGATTACAACGACGGTCTCCGCTCCTGCGTCTTCACGCTGAATAATGCCGTCCACGAATGGGCCGGGGCGTGGCGCTACGCCGAGGATCAGTCGACCGATTCCACCCTGTTCTGGGTTCAGGATGCCCGTCCCTATTCTCACTTCAATCTCTTGCTAATGGGCATCGAGCGGATGATGCAAACCGGACGGCCCACCTGGCCCGTTGAACGGACCTTGCTGACGAGCGGCGCTCTCGACGCGGTACTGATTTCCCGGCGAGACGGAGGCAAACGCCTCGAAACGCCTTGGCTCGATGTTTCCTATACCAGTGACTGGTCGTGGACTCAGCCGCCCCCACCGCCTCCCGGCAGGCCATCGAACGAACAGTAGTCTGAGCAGATGCTCGGACGTTACTTCGACGAGGACGCCGGCGTGTCATCCTCCGACAGGAATCGCTTCCAGTTCAAAGGCACGTCGTTGTGCTGCGGAGGGCCGGGCGTGCTTCGACCACGATTCACAATCGATTCCATCAAGGCGGTCAACTCGGCGACGCGCTCAGGGTTTTCCGCGTACAGATTTCTCGACTCGGAGAGATCGTCAGCAAGGTTATAGAGTTGTGCCGGCTGATCATCACGCCCTTTCCCCCAGCCACCCGATCCGGGGCCGAAGATTAGCTTCCAGGGCCCTTTGCGGAGTGCGAGCAGACCTTGCGACGACTGGTTGACGGCACATTCGCGCACTGGCCGGTCCAGGCCCTTGAGCAGGGGGAGCAAGCTCACGCTGTCCTCGCCCGCGTCATCGGGAAGTCTCAAACAGAGGATCTCCGCAAAGGTCGCCATGAGGTCGGCTTGCTGAACGAGCTGATCGCAGCGCGAGGCGGCCGGCACGACGCCTGGCCAACGTACGAGGAAGGGAACTCGATGCCCACCCTCCCACACATCCGACTTGTAGCCCCGGAACGGGCCGCTCGCGAAGTGCCCTTTCCGTTCCAATTCATTGACGCCGATATACGGCGCGCAGCCGTTGTCGCTGGTGAAGACGACGAGCGTGTTTTCCCTCGCGCCACTATGGTCGATCGCGTCGAGCACACGGCCGACGATCGCGTCGGTTTCCATGACCAGATCCGCATAGGTATTGAGGCCGCTCTTGCCCTTCCAGGGCTCGTTCACGGCCAGAGGAGTATGAGGCGTGGTCAGCGGAAGGTAGAGGAAAAAGGGCTCGGCTCCTCTCGCCGCCTGCTCGATGAAGGCACATGCGCGGTCGGCGAGGGTCGGCAAGATCGGCTCCAGTGTCCACCCGGCCAGGGCCGGCCCCTGCAAACTGGCCAGATTGTTGCCGAGGAGCCCGCCGGGCAGGAACTCAGACGGAATGCCGACGATCTGATCATTGTCGATGAAACTGTAAGGGGGCCAGTTCGGCACGTCCGTACCGAAGTACATGCCGAACCCGCGCGTGGTTGGACCACCCGGGATGGGGCGAGTGAACGTCGCGCGCCAGAGGACCCTCTGTTCGTCAGTCGGCGGTGCGCCGGGCGATGCCGGCTTCGCGCGGAAGAGTGCCTCACGGCCCTGCGGGATCGGCCAGTCCCAGCCGAGATGCCACTTGCCGACGCAGGCGGTGCGGTAGCCCTGCTGCTTGAGTAGGCCGGCGAGGGTCAGTCGGTCCGGGGCAATCAACGGGCGGCCGAACACGCCGACGATCCCCGATTGCAACCGCGTCCTCCAGTGATAGCGCCCGGTGAGCAGCGTGTAACGCGACGGAGAGCACACAGCGGAGCTCGAATGGGCATCGGTGAATCGCATTCCCTCGCGCGCGAACTGGTCGATGCGAGGCGTCGAAATCTTTCCGGGGAGCGGGTTGTTGCTCTGAACATCGCCGTAGCCCAGGTCGTCGGCGAGCACGACGACGATGTTGGGACTTCGAGGCGGACCGACATCACCTCGGGCCGCGAAGGATGCCACCAGCCCAAGCAAGAGAACGGCGCGCGGGGTGTTCGCCATCAGAGAACCTCCGTGGTTCCTGCCTCCCGGAAACGTACTATTCCTTCGAGCCGGTGGTGCCGGCCTTCGCGCGTGCGATGGCGAAATCAACAAGCTCCTGGCAGTGGAAGAAGCCAGGCCAGAAGTTGTGACCTTGATGGGGGACGGCGATGACCGTGATCGCCTCAGCAGCGCCACCAGCTCGGTAGCGTACGATGAGTTCCTCGGAGTTCGCCTCGATGGGGACCACCTCGTCCTGGTCGCCGTGGATGATCATCACCGGCACGTGGTGCTTCGCGAGCACGTCAGTACGCTCGATCGGGTTGAGCTCACCGAGCTGGGCCTCCAATTGCTCGGTCGTCAAGCCATAGGCCGGCGCGGCTTTGGCCACGCCGGGATACGTACGGAGGTCGAACACGGGATAGATCCCCGCTATGCCCGCCACCATGTCCGGGTTCTCGATGGCCCAGCTCGTCACCCACAAGCCGCCCCGACTGCGCCCGAGCAAACAGGGCCGAGGCGCAAATCCTCTCTTTTCGGTCAGCTCGCGATAGAGCGACGAGAACAGGTCACGGCCCTTCGGGCTGCCATAGGCTTCCCCCACGTCGATACCCGCCACGGCGATCCCGCCGTTGACGAATTGTTCGTGCATCCATTTTTCGTTCGCGTCGGGATAGGGCGGCAACGTCGGCGCGTAGAGGATCCACGGCTGGGGGGTTCGCCGTTTCGAGGGAGGCGGCAGCATGATGAACGCGGGCTGACCCTCGACGAGGAACGATTCGCCCGGCAAGATCAGAGACTTGACCGGCTCGGGGCGATCAGCCGTCTTGGCGGTTTTCACGTCCCGAAGGGCAAGCTCGTAGATCTCGTCCCGGAGGGTTTCCCACGTCTTCATCAGTGCGCGAGTCTTTTCGGGCTCCTGCGAGGCAAGGTTGTTCGTCTCCGTGCGATCGACCGCCAGGTTGTAAAGTTCCCAGGGTCCGTCCCGCCCTGCGGCCACGAGTTTCCAGTCTCCTTGGCGTAGGGCACGATTCCCTTCATGCTCCCACCAGATCGAATCGTGCGAGACCGTACCGTCCTTCGCGAACACGGGGGTAAGACTCTTTCCCGGAAGTGTCGGGACAGGCACATGGTCCGAGCTCTCGGGCTGTTTCGCGCCAGTCAGTTCCAGAATCGTCGGCACGAGGTCGATCACGTGGCCCGGATTGTGTCGAAGTTCGCCCCTCGCGGCGATACCCCGTGGCCAGTGCACGATCAGAGGCGTCGCGATTCCCCCCTCATGGACCCAGGTCTTGTGGCGCCGGAACGGCGTATTGGCGACGGTCGACCAGCCTGGTCCTAGACAGAGGTGCGATGCCGCCGAGCCGGGATCCGCCGACGGATCGTGGCCGTCGTCGCGGACCATGATCTCGGCGCTCGCGCCATTGTCGGAGAGGAACACGATCAGCGTGTTGTCAAGCGCCTTCATCGCGCGGAGCTGGTCGAGAACCCGGCCGATCTCTCGATCCATTCGATCCACCATCGCCGCGTGAAGCGACATTTTGGTCGACTGAAACGCGCGCTGCTCATCGGTCAACTCACTCCAGGGCAAGGGGCGGTTCACCTCCCCCGGACCCAGAGTTTTCAGGGCCTCCGGAAAATCGTACGGTGGGCCGACTTCACGTTCGACGTCGGAAAGGCGGCCCTTGACCAGGCCGAGTTCCTCGATTCGACCCCAGCGTTCCCGGCGCACGGCTTCCCAACCCTCCTTATATCGATCGCGGTAACGCGCGACATCTTCCGGCAAAGCGTGCAGCGGGAAGTGTGGAGCGTTGAAGGCCAGGTAAAGAAAGAACGGCTGATCTGAATACTTCTCCGCATGTTCTTTGAGGTATTTGATGCTATGATCTGCGATAGCAATCGTCGTATAGTAGTCCGACCCAGGCTTGACCGGCGGCAGCTTCTGATCGTCCTCGAACAGAACCTGTGGGTGGAAGTAGCGGCCGAGGTCTTCCACGTAATAAGAGTGGTCGAACCCGTTGGCCACCGGCCTGCCGTCCACATGCCACTTGCCCGAGTGGTACGACCGATAGCCAGCGGTTCGGAGCATCTCCGGCAACAGCTTCGCCCACTTCGGTCGCGTTCCCCGGCTGCCGCTGGGAACGCCCGGCACAAGGTCGCGCCGCACCTGCTGGGCGTAGTATCCGGTAAGAATCGCCGCTCGGGAGGGCCAGCAACGGGCGGTGTTGTAAAACTGGGTGAACCTCAACCCATCGGCTGCGAGACGGTCCAGGTTGGGAGTCTGGATCTCACCGCCATAGCAACCCAGGTCGGAATACCCCATGTCATCGGCAAGGATGACGACGATGTTCGGCCTGTCAGCGGCCCGAGCGTCAAGACCTCCCCGCAGGGCTAACGCGAGCAAGGTCATCGTCCTTAGGAACCGGGTGGCCGCTGATCGTCGATTCATGGGTCTCTCCAGTCGGTGGGATTTCACTGATTCTCGGCTCGCGCTTCGAGATTGAGTCAGGCCGCCTTCCCCCTGCAATCCCACACATGGGAACCAGACGACGAAGGTTTCCCGCCATCGTCAAAGCACGACCCCATGACTCCGTCCTCAATTCCGACGCGGAGCCAGGCCGAATCCGACCCTCACTCCACAGGACGTATGGTCTCCAACCGAGTCAGAGAGTGCAAGCCTGCAGATCCGATCCCGGAATTCAGACCTCGACGCCGAACAACCGCAAGGAACTAAGAGCCTCTAATGCTCTCTCGAAAACCTATGCGGCGGCCAGGAGCATGAGGTTGTGAGTCATCACCCGCGTCGGGATCTCTCGCTTCTGGTTCGGCCAGCGTCGGGCCCGAAGGGCCGAGCCCATCAGCCGCTTGTTCCGCGAGAATCCGCTCTCCACCTGCCAGCGTTGGCCGTGGACCCGGCGATGGCGCGAGCCCCGAGGCTTCTTGCGGAACCGCTTGACCATCTGCCGGCGGTAGCGGGTCTTCGGCCACTTCCGCCCGCCGTTGCGGCGGTTCAGCGGGATGACCGTCGAGCGGGTGCCCAGCCGCTGGCGGGCCAGGGCGTGGTTGTGCTCGGCGTCGAAGGCGCCGTCGGCCAGCAGCGTGTCGATCGGGCTGCGGTCGGCGGCCGCCCGCACCGCCGGCTCGAACTGGGGCGAGTCCTGGCTCGGGCCGCGGCTGACGTGGGCCGAGAGGAATAGGTGGCTACGGATCTCCAGCACCGCGGTCAGCTTGGGCCAGCAGCGCTGCCGCCGCCGCTCCCCCGACCGCTTGGACCGCCAGGCGAAGTAGCGGCTGACGTGCCGGGTCTCGTACCCGGTGGCGTCGATGGCGGCCCTGGGCTTCTCGGGGATCAGGCGGCGTGCCCGGGCGCGGCGCACCGTCCCCCGCAGGAGGGCGTCGGTCCCCCTTTTTCGAGAAGCCGCGCGGCCGCCTTCTGGATCGTGGAATGGTCGGGGACCTTGGCCAGTCCCAGCGCCTCTCAGAGCTCGGCCCACTCCTTGAGGACCTGCTCCAGGCCGCGATAGTCGAGCTTGAGGAACTCGCGCAGCGCCATCAGGGCGAAGAGCTGGTGCTGGGTGTAGCGCCGGGGCGAGAACTTGGAGGAGTAGGCGGGGATCGACTCCCGGGCGATGCTCAGGGCCATGCGGGCCACGGCCAGCGGCGATTTGGTCATGGGACGTGAGGTCTTCGTGCACCCTCTACGTCCCCAAGCCTCGGAAGGTTTTCGACAGAGCATTAGAGGCTCTTAAACTCACTGACTACGCCTGGGGTAGAACGCTGCAACTTCCTGATACCTCCCATGTTCCGACATTGCTATAGCGAAATCCTTCATGCTCCGATATCCGGTAATCCAGATATCGCGAAGCTCCATTTCAAAAGCGTGCGGATCGAATCCGTGGCGTTCAAAAAGGGCGTTGCGATACTTCTCCAGTATCGGCTCGGCCAACCGCAGCATCTCGTCGTTCAGTCTTGGCATTTGAGGGGTGTTGTAGTGACCTGACGGCGCCTAACACAAAAGCTCAGCGGACCCAGCCACGGACCACAGAGCTACAACCGGACAGCACGCGCGGCCCGAGGCCGGGGTCCGCTGCAGCGCCCGGTTACGGTTACCGGTTATTGACCTTCAGTCTGTTAACTTCGTGTTCGGGAATGGCAGCTTCGATCCTGACCAGAGGGCTTTGA
>CAZRGV010000158.1:10112-12882 GCA_964599655.1 uncultured Isosphaeraceae bacterium
CTCGAGGGTGTCCCCGCGAGCTCGGCAAGATGCTCTTGCACCACCCGATTGAGATGCTTCACGTGCCGAGGCACAAAGTTCGACAGAAGGCCATACTTCAGGTACGACCAGATCATCTCCACGGGATTCAGATCCGGCGCGTAGGCTGGCAGCCGCTCCAGTTCAACCGTGGGTAACGGTGCAAGAGCTCACGGATGAGCGGGCCCTTGTGGTTACTACCCCCGTCCCAGATGACTATGACCTTCCCTCGCAGATGCCGCAGCAGGTTCTGGAGGAACGAGGACACCGCCGTCGTGTCGACGTAAGTTTCCGGATCGGTCTGAAAGTAGAGACCGATCCGACGGCGAATCGGGGCGACGCTGATCGCCGCAATGGTCGAAACCTTGTCACGGTGCCGACCGAAACCGGTCAGTACGGGAGTGTGCCCTTTCGGCGCCCATGTGCGACGTACGAGGGGATTCAAGAAGAAGCCGCTCTCGTCGATCAAGACGATTTGGGCTCGTTCATCCCGCGCCTTTTTTTGATGCGCGGCCATTCCTCGGCCACCCAGCGGCCGATCGCCACGTTGTTCCGCTCGACGGCACGCGTCTCGGGCTTCTGGGGCGCGTCATTCCGCGCGGTCAACCACTGGGCCAGAGAGTTGGAGTTGAAGCGAATCCCAAACCGCTTCTCGATGACCTCGGCCAGACGCCTCGTCGTCCACAGGTCGGTCTTGTCGCCGAACGCCAGAGGGCTCTTGGCCAGCCAAGAGAGCACCGAGGCCTCCTGGCGCTGGACAGCTTGGGTTTGGCGCCCGGGTGCGGCTTCCCCTTGAGGCCATCGTCACCGGCCCGCCGGTGCGCGGCGACCCAGCCGTTGACGGCCCTCTCGGTCACGCCGAGGAACGCCGCAACATCCTTCTGCTTCCACCCTTCGGCGACCCTCAGGACCGCCAGACGGCGACGTGCTTCGAGTTCAGCAGCCGATCCTTGGCTTCTCATGGCCGAGAAGGATAACATCCGAGAGCAATCGAGCCAGACCAGAATTTGACTCTCTGAGGGTCAATAACCGCGCGCTGCAGCGGGCCCGGCCCGCCGCGGCGGCTTTTGGTATCATCAAGGTCAGTCTCGGCGGGCCGATCCGCTGAGGCTGGATGTTCGGCGAAGGAGTCTCCAACTCATGATAAACTTCCGGTTTGGCAACGCGAACATCGATCATTGGCAATTCTCGCTCCGTGGCGTCCACCCACGAGAGCAGGTCGTCGAGTTGACCGGGGAGCTTTCTGTCGGAGGGTTCTCCGCCGTCACCCCGATGTGCCTCCCCCCCGAGGTTCTGGAATCGTTCGCCTCGGAACTTCAGTTGCTTAACAAGACCCTCTCCGGGAGTGCGACGCTGCGGAATTCGAACCCGCAGAGCGAGATCTCCTGGAGCCTAGTCGCCCTCCCTCACGGCCACATCGAATCGGTCGGCCGATACACCATGAATGGCAATACTCTGGACTTTCGCTTCAGGACCGATCAGACTCAGCTGCGTCCGCTGCTGCGAGGTATCGAGAAGCTCCTCAAGATCTACAACGACAACAATCAGGACGGGTTGGACGAGGTGCACTGTGGGACAATCGACTGACGTCTGACCTCGCACCGCGGCGGACCGGCCCCCTGAGCTTAATTGTGATTGACCCTCAGCCGGCCAAGTCCGGCTTTCGGGTCGGCCTCCTGGTCAGCTGACCTTGCCATAATAGCCGGGATCTGGTCATCTTGCGGCATGAGACCGCAAGGAGGTGCACGGGAACTCGAACGGCGCCGCAAGCGCGCCGTCCAGGCCGTCCAGGAGGGCTCGTCGGTCGCCGAGGTCGCCCGCGTCCTCGGCGTCACCGACCGCAGCGTCCGCCGCTGGGTGGCCGCCGAGCGGGATCAGGGTGGGGCGAGCCTGGCCGCCAGGCCCCACCCCGGACCGAAGCCTCGGTTGAACAAGAACCAGGCCCGCCAGGTCCTCTCCTGGCTGAAGAAGCCGCCCTCAGAGTTCGGCTTCGCGACCGAACTGTGGACCGCCCCGCGGGTGGCCCATCTGATCCGGGAGCGTCTCGGGCTTGAGTACCACCCCCGGTACATCAACGAGTGGCTCACCAGGCGGGGTATCACCCCGCAGAAGCCCGAGCGCCAGGCCCGCGAGCGGAACCAGTGGAAGATCTCGGCATGGCGGTCGCGGACCTGGCCGCGCCTCAAAAAGGGGCGGCCGAAGCCGGCGTCCACCTCGTCCTGATCGACGAGAGCGGCGCGTTCCTCTCGCCGCTGGTGCGGAGGACCCTGGCCCCGCGCGGCCGGACGCCGATCCAGAAGACCCCGGGGCGGAAGCGTCAGAAGGTGTCGCTGATCGCCGCGTTGTCGCTGGCGCCGCGCCGCAACCGGATCGGCCTGGACTTCCGCTGCTTCCCCGACCGGCACATCACGCAGGTAGAGGCAGCCGACTTCATGCGGGAGCTGCTCAAGCACCTGCGCGGACCCGTGCACGTGGTCTGGGACCGGGGCAACACCCACAAGGGGCCGGAGATCCGCCGGCTGCACGCGGACTATCCGCGTCTGACGAGCCACTGGCTGCCGCCGTACGCGCCGGAGCTCAACCCGGTGGAGTTCGTGTGGAACCACGCCAAGTACGGCCGGGGCGCCAACGACCTGCCGAAGGATCTGGAGGAACTCCATAGGTGGCTGGAGCGGTTGCTCGACGAGGCTCGGGGGGATCCCAAGAGGAAACAGTCGTTCTTCGACCAGGCCAAGCTCCCACTCCGGGAACG
>CAZRGV010000159.1:0-9593 GCA_964599655.1 uncultured Isosphaeraceae bacterium
GAAGGTGGCGCGGATGCCGCCGGAGGGGAAGCTCGAGGCGTCGGGCTCGCCGCGAACCAACTCTTTGCCGCTGAACTCGGTGACCGCCTTGCCGTCCTCGGTCGGCACGAGGAACGAGTCATGCTTCTCGGCGGTCAAGCCGGTCATCGGCAAGAACCAGTGCGTGTAGTGGGTGGCCCCTTTCTCAATGGCCCAATCCATCATCGCCTTGGCCACCTCGTCGGCGACACTGGCGTCGAGCGGCTCACCCTTGCGAATTGTGGCCCGGAGCGCCTTGTAGACCTTGTCGGGCAGGCGCTCCCGCATCACCTCGTCGGAGAAGACGTTGACGCCGAAGAGTTCCACGACCGGAGTCTCGTGAAAGTTGACGCGAGGTGGGTGAGTCTGCCAGGCGGTCACGGCCGCAATCGCATTCTGCCGAGCGGTGGGTTGAGACATGGCGCAGTTGACTCCAAGCGGGAGTGATTCGAACCGTGGTGACAAACGGTCGAGACGCGCCGGGACGGTTGTAGGGTTTGATCGAGAGTCGTCCCGGGCCGGATCGCGGTAGGCAGCCACGAAGGAAGAACGACTTGGGCACGGATCGCGCCCCGTCGACCATTCGCGCGTTGCTGATTCGGCGATTCCCACGCCCGGCCTTGAAGGGGGAGAGGACCTGGAGGGCCGGTCGGTTCGTCGCATGATGGACAACCACTCTCCCCACGTCGCGCGACGCCTGGGAGGCGATTGTCAACCATCGTCCTTTCTCGCTTGGATCGCTATTGTAACGGCGCGTTCGACCGTTCGCCAGACCCCGCCAGCGCGGTTCCTCAAACGTCGGCGGGGCGTGGCTGACGGCCGGGAAAACGTCCCGCGATTACTTCTTGTTGAGCTTGGCGATCGCGGCCGCGGGATCGGCGTCAAAGTCCGCCTTGCAACCCTTGCAGCAGAGGAAGGCCGTCTTGCCGTCGGCGGTAACCTTCAGAGGTGGCCCCATCGAGCCAAGGTGCTCGCCGCTGATCGGGCAAACGCCCTGAGCGAGGGCCAGGGCCTGGTCGGCCTCGGGCAGTTTCTTGACCTCGGCGAGTTCCTCGTCGGTCAGCTTGACGGCCGCGGCCTGGGGCGCCTCGGCCTTCGTTTCCTCGCCCGCCTTCGGCGCCTCACCCTCGGCCTTCGTTTCCTCGGAGGCCGCGCCGGGGGGCTTGAGACCTTCGGGAACCGGATAACCAGGCGGAGCCTTCATCGGGCCGGGACCCGCCACGAAGGCTTTCTGAACCGGGGCCCCACCCGTATCGGGCGGCGGCGGCACGTCGCCGGTGGGCGTCTTCGGGATGTTGTTGTTGATCGTCGACGGATCGGTTTCGCCGCAGCCCACCAGGGCCGCCAGAACCAGGGCCAAGGGCCATGCTGGACGCATCATCCTTTGCCTCATCATTACTTATTGTTGTCCGCGGTATCCCCCACCCCGGCGAACGCGCTTCGCCGGGCACCGCCGTATTGTAGCGGTCCTGAAACCGAACCGCCAACCCCCGGACAACCCGCGACGAGGGCGGGCCGATCATTCGAGCGTGCCGTTGAGCCCGTCTTCGTCCGAAGGCAGCTCCACGGGGATTCCACGGTAAAATCGCCGGTTCTCGACGGCGAAGATCTTCTCGGTGAAGGGGCTATCCCCCGACGCCCGGAGACACTCGCGGACCACGGCGTTCATCTTGGCGTCGAGCTCGTCGGCGTAATGGACGATCAGCGCTTCGAGGGTCGCCGGGGCCTTGGGAGCCCCGTACTCGGGCTTGCCGTGGTGGGCCAGAATGGCATGTTCCAGCAGCAGAAGGGTTTCCTCGTCGAAGCCGCCCATCTGCCGCGCGACCTCGCGCACCATGTCGCGACCCATCAAAATGTGACCGATCAAACTCCCTTGCTTGGTGTATCTGGTCTCGACCGGGTGATACTCCAGCTCCCGGAGCTTGCCGATATCGTGGAGGATGGCCGCCGCGACGATCACCCCCTTGTTCAAGGGCGGATTCAGCTCGCTGTAATAGCTCGCATAGTGGTTGGCCAGCAAGGCGCTCACGCGGGTCACGCTCCAGACGTGCTCGACCAGTCCGCCGATGAACCCGTGATGCAGGTTCTGGGCGGCGGGCATCTTCTGAAACAGGTCCGCGTTCTCCGAAAGGATGCGTCGCACCAGCTCCGCCAGCTTCGGATCCGGAATGTGCCGCTCGACGAACTCGAGAATCCGCCCATAGCAGGTGCCCGCGGGATACTTCGAGCTCTCGACCAGGTCGAAGAAGTCGTACCCGTCGGCCTGATCTTCGGGAACCGCCGGTCGGATGTCCAGAATCTGCAATTGCAGGCCAAACTTGGCGTGAAGCTGCCCGCGAACCCGCATCCGGTACGCGATGCCTTCCACCCAGCCCAGCGCCTGCTGGAAGAATCGATTGTCGTTCCAGATCGGCGCTTCGAGCGTGACCCGCTTGTCGCGGAAGTGACAGGTGAGAAACGGTTGATCGCGCTTGGTCACGCCCCGCACCTTCTTGACCAAGGCCGCGAAGCATTCCGCCTCTTGATCCGGCCGCAGGTCCGAGAGGCGGATCACCGTCGTTGTCTCCGTGCCGGCCATGAGACGCGGTCCCTTCTCTTCAAAGACGCGGTACTCGTCGGCGCATTGCCGCTCATCGCTTCTCATCGGCGCGGCACGACCCGGAACTTGAGCCTAACATCGGTCCAATCCGATTCAAAGAGATCGCCTGTCCGAACGTTCCCTCCCATCGTGCTCCGAAGAACACATCCCGCAACGTCAACGCCGCTTAAGACTTCGGAACCAACCCAGGAGGCCGGCTCAGAGGACCGAGCGGAAGTAGTCGAGGGTCCGCTTCAAACCCTCGGCGCGGTCGATGGTCGGCTCCCAGCCGAGAAGCTGCCGGGCCCGTCCGATATCTGGCCGCCGTCGCTTGGGGTCGTCCTGGGGCAACTCGCGATAGACGATCGTGCTCCGGGTCTCGGGCGCCATCGCGAGGATTTCCTTCGCGAGTTCGAGCACGGTAATTTCCGCTGGGTTGCCCAGGTTGACGGGCTCAGCGAAGTCCACGTGCAGCAGGCGGTAGATTCCATCCACCAGGTCGGTGACGTAGCAGAAGCTCCGGGTCTGATCCCCCTTGCCGAAGACGGTCAGATCCTCGCCTCGGAGCACCTGCCCCATGAAGGCGGGCAGGACGCGGCCGTCGTTCAGGCGCATCCGAGGGCCATAGGTGTTGAAAATGCGGACGATGTGGGTCTTCACGCCGTGGTAGCGATGGTAAGCCATGGTGATCGCCTCGGCGAACCGCTTGGCCTCGTCGTAGCAGCCTCGAGGCCCGATCGGATTGACGTGCCCCCAGTAATCCTCGCGCTGGGGATGCACCTCGGGATCGCCATAGACCTCGGAGGTGCTGGCCAGAAGGAACCGGGCGTCCTTGGCCTTGGCCAGGCCGAGCGCGTTGTGAGTGCCGAGTGAGCCGACCTTGAGCGTTGGAATCGGGTGGGCCAGGTAATCGGCTGGGCTGGCCGGGCTGGCGAAGTGAAGCACCGCGTCGATCGGTCCGTCGATGTGCAGGGCGTGCGAGATATTGTGCTCGACGAACGAGAACCGAGGATTCGACGTCAGGTGGTCGATGTTGCGGAGATGCCCCGTCAAAAGGTTATCGACGCAGATGACCTCATGTCCCTCGGCCAGGAACCGCTCGCAAAGATGCGAGCCGATGAAGCCCGCGCCACCGGTGATGACCGTCCTCACGAGATGACCCTCAGAGAGCGAGAAATGGAGATCCTTGGATGCCCGAAGGCCGTTCGCGGTCCGACCGCGTCAATCGTCCCAGAGATCCTCGTCGGCCAGAGCGCGGGCGTAGGCGACCAGAAGATAGAACCCGAAGAACAGGCCGGCCGCGATCGCGATGGTAACCGTTCTTTCGCCCCCACGGCAAATCGACGCGACGCGACAACGCCAACCCGGTTCATGGGCGGTTGAACTTGTCGAATACGGCCGTCGGGTCGTCCGGCTCCTGCGTCCAGCGCTCCAAGACGCCCGGCAACGGATACTCCGTGATCGGGATCTCTTCGGTCCTCTGAAAGACCTCCCTGAGCCGCAAGTAACCGGCCGTGACGCGCTGCTCTTCCTGGGCGACGAACTCCGGATCAAGCTCCGCCTTGGCGAACGGCCCCTCGACGACGACCGGTTCGAAACCTTCGGCCACAATGAACTGGGCCAGCGTCGGGTTGCAACGGATGTGCCGCTCCGGGCGGATATGAAGGGTCTCCGGATCGACCTCGCCAAGCACGTAGCGAAGGTAAAGGTCCGAATCGGTGATGTCGGCGACGTCCTGTCCGCAAACCTCGCAGAGGTAGCCCTCCTCACAGCGAACCATGCGTGTCGCTCCTTCGCCCCGTCCCGATCGATCCGTGAGCCGACCGACCGTCAGAATCCCAGCAGGTCGTTCATCGAGTACAGCCCCGCGGGCTTGCCGACCAGGAACTTGGCGGCGTCGAGGGCGCCTCGAGCGAAGCCGTCGCGGTTCAGGGCCCGGTGGGACAGCTCCAGGCACTCGCCCATCAGGCCAAAGACCACGGTGTGCTCGCCGGGGTTATCCCCCGTGCGAAGCGCATGCATGCCGATTTCCCCCTTCGGCCGCTCGCCAACCAGGCCATGCCGGCCGTGCACCAGCCGGTTCGAGTCGATGGCCTTGCCGATGACCTCCGCCAGCCGCAGGGCGGTTCCGCTCGGAGCGTCCTTCTTGAAGTGGTGATGGCGCTCGACGATCTCGATGTCGGCCGAGTCGCCAAGGACTCTCGCGGCGTCTCCCGCCAGGTGAAACAGCAGGTTGACCGCCTTGCTGAAGTTCGACGCCACGAGCATCGGAATGGCCGAGGCCGAGCCGAGCAGCCGCGCTCGCTGCTCCGGCTCGAGGCCGGTTGTGCCGACGACGAGGGGAATCTTTCGTTCCACGCAGACCTGAGCCAGGTCGAGCGCGGCGGCTGGCGAGGAAAAGTCGATGGCCACGTCGACGGGCCGGCTCAGTGCCGGCTCGAGCGGGATTTCGAGCCGGCCCAAGCCGGCGATCGGACCAACGTCCTCGCCGAGCGACGGATGATCGGGCCGTTCGATGGCGGCGCCGAGCTGGAGCGCGGGGTCTTCCTGGATCAACTGGATCAGCCGGGTTCCCATCCGGCCGGTCGCGCCCTGGATGGCAACGGAGAGACGACGTGACGCCAAGGGTGCAATCCTTACAGGTGGTCCGAATCTGGCCGCCAGAGGCCGCTCCGCGCGGAGCGAAGCGCCGTCATGATAACCGGGGACGAGGCCGGCCAACAACCCGCCGATCGAGAACGAACCCGGCGAGCGTGACGCTCCGGAATGGGAACCGGGAGCGGCAAGGGAAGGGGCCTCAAACGCGACACTTCCGGACCGCGCCGGTCGTTGTGACGGCCGGCGGGACCGGAAGCGTGGCGTGAATCGAGCCTTGTCCGAACGATTCCGACCGATCAGGGGGCGTAAACCGCCTGAGCCGGGCCGCCGGCGCGTCGGAGGTAGTCCTTGTCGATGTAGACCACCTCCACGCGGTGATCGAGATGATGGAACGGAATCGGGTAATCGGACCAGTACAGCTCATCGTAATAGATCGTGCACTTGTAGTGGCAATGCACGAGCTGGCAAGGGCCGGCCAGCGGGTAGACCTTCACCGGATCGACCTTGTCGCCGATCTTCTCGATGAGGAACCGCGCGTTGTTGCGCTGGACCTCATAGAACGGCGGGCATCCGTTGCGGAACTTGGGCACCTTGGCCCAAACTTCCGCTTCGCTCGGAGGATCGAGGCAGCTCGGCGGACCAAACTCGCCCGGAACCGGGTCGAGGATCGGCACCCGATCCCGTTCCTCACGGGCAATGTCTTCCTCAAGCCGCTGCTGTTGCGACGGCAGAATCGGCCAGGCGAACGACCAGCCGGTCGGGTGCAGCGGCGAGATGTTGCGGAAGACGTACGAGATTCCGCAGCCGACCGCGCCCGTCGAGACGACCGCCAGCAAGGCCACCGCCATCAGGCCGCGAACCCAGCGCGGGGTGAGCGGGCCCCTTTGACGCGCGGATTGGGTCATCGTGATATCCCCCTCCTTGGGACAAGCGCAAACGGGCCGGGGGGCGCTCCCTCTGCCCCTCCGTCAACGGCGCCAAGCCGCGCCGGACCGCGTTTGGGTGGATCGCCCGCTCTCCGATCGGTCGGGTGGAGAGCGGCAACCCTTACGTGGACTTGTTATCGAACAAGGCCCGGTCCGGGTGTGAGGAAAATCCGGGGGAAATCGACCGGATTCCTCTTGAACCGCGAGATCGCCCAGAAACCCAGGCCGTGAACGACCGGCTCGCCGACCCACACAACCCTGACGACCCGAACACCCTCGCTCAGCGACGGCCTCCGGCGGGCTCGGTTTCCTCGGGATTCGTGGGCAAGCCGATCAGAGCCGTTTCCGGATCATCGGCCGACCACGCGTACCACTTGACCATCACGCCCGGCAGCCGCCTTGGTGCCCGATCTCTGATACGGCCGGAAACCGCGCGACCGGCGATCGATCGAACATCGCATGGCGAACCCCTCGGTTCCGCCAAGTGAGATGTTCCCTCTTTGTGGGACGGTCGACACCCCAGCCGGTGAGTCAATCAAAACGGAGCTTCGCGGGGAGGTGTCCGGCCGGCCTTCAAGAGTCGAGTCGTCCAGGCGGCTCGGTGGCAACGCCATCCCTCAACATGCACGAAGGGCCCGGCGGAAGACTCCGCCAGGCCCTTCGTGTCGATCGGTCGATCCCGGGTGCTCGTTTCGAACCGTGACTCCCCTTGGCTTGGCTCAGTAGGCGAAGAGGCCGAAGGGGTACGGGATGAAGAACGGCCGGGTGTAGTGCTTGCGGAAGTCGAGCCACCAGATGCCGTCGTCCCAGCGGAGGGTCACCGCTCGCCAGTCGAGGGGAACTTCCGGGTAGGGGTAGAACGGGCCGATGTTCGGCCACGCCTGCCAGGGGTAGGCGGTGGGGTAGCCAACCGCCGAGAAGTTCGGGTAGGGAGCGTAGCTGGGCCAGGCGTAGTTGGGATAACCGGGCATCGCGGCCTGGGTTCCACCGGCCATGCCGGCGGGACCTTCGGGCATCGGGCCATCGGTGGCCGTCGCGCCGGTCGAGCCCATCATGATCGGGCCCGAGCCGTCCATGATCATGGGCTCGCTCATGATGCCGCCCTGATTCCCGTGGCCCAGGGCGAGCTGGGCGGGAACGCCCGAGTTCATCGAGTAGCGGGCCGGCTGAACGCGGGGGTCGCCCACGACCAGTCGGTCGACGACGCTGGCGACGCCGGCAACCTGCTGGGCTCGTCCCAGCGCCTCGGCTTTCAGTTCATCGCTCAGGACCACGCCGCTCAGCGTGATCACGCCTTCGCGGGCCTCGATCGCGATGCGAGACGCCGACAGACCATCGCTCACTCGCAGGGCACGCGCCACCGCGTCGGCGGTCGTCTGGTTGACGCTCGGAGCGACGTGCTGACCCATCGCCGTGGCGGAGGCGGTCGCGGCGAGGAGCCCGAGCGCCGTCGAAATCCGTTTCAGAATGACCATCATGGATCTATCCTTCTCCCGCCAGTGGCCGACCTGACCGGTTCCGAACGGAGAGCGGGACACACCGTCCGGGTCGGGGGATTACGCGTCCGGCGGGTCGACCGGCGAGAAGGAGATTCACGAGGTGCGCCCATCCGTGGCCGGCCGGCCCAGCGCGGGCCGACGGCCGAACTATGGCGCACGATTCCAGGCGGGTCAAACCAACGGAGCAAAAAAAAATCGGGGCCGAGCGGCCCCGAGTCGCGAACTCTCGATCGTGTTTCGAGTTGGGTCGAGACAAGAATCTCAGGCGGCCATCGCTGGCTCGACGCGCGACCCAAGTTCAACGGTAGGGGTTGGTTCGGTCGATCCGCTTCCCGCGATCATGCCGATCAACAGGACCGTCATGGTCCCTCCGGCAAAGAGGCCGAATTCCGAATCCTGACGCCCGCAGATCGCGCCGACGATTCCCAGCCCCACCATCGCGACGAGGAACAACAATCGGCCTCGACCGCTCCAGGAGGTTCCCGGACAAAGCCGGCACAAGCACAGGCCAGCGACACCGATGACCTGAAACACCACGACCAGACACTCGAGCAGGGCGCAGGGGCAGACGAGAGACAGGTCCATACAGGCTCCTTCCTTGGGCTCTGTGTGGCATGAAGGCGGAATCGAAGTTTCCGATGGGAGTCGGGCATCTTCGCCGAGCGATGCCAGCTCTCAATGCAGTTCCGGGACCAAACAACCCGTTCCTCGGAAAAAAACCACGGCCCCCGGTCAGGCAAGTCGAGATCTTGAGAAAAAACCGTCCCCCGGCCCATTTTCTTGGACCGGGGGACGGAGGTTTTTACAGAACGGCTTCGTAAATTCTGCCAAAAGGCCGGATCACGCAAGGCAGGCAATCTTTAACGATCCGTCAGGGCAACCCGGAGGATCAACGGCCGTTGTTGTTCCCCGCGTTCCCAGCGCCGTTATTGGCATTGTTGCGGCCTCGCATGCGAGGCATCTTCTGAACCCGGGCGACGCTGAAGTCCTGGACCTTCCAGCCATCCTTCTCGTGCCGGACGTAGAGCGTCCGCGTGTGGTAGTCGCTGCCCTCTTGCTTGCCGACGATCACGCCGACCATCCCTGTGCTCTTTCGCTGGTTCATGTTGATGACCTTCATGCCTTCGAAGGCACGGGCCAGCTCGTCGAGATCTTCCTGCGGCAAGCTTTCCTCACGAATTCCCTTGAACAAGGGCAGGTGGCTACCGGTGGCCTCGTAAATCGATCGCAGGGCGGTGGCTTCGGCCAGCAGGCGGAGATCCTTCTTTTTAAGGGCGTCGAGAAACGCCTTGGCGCCGCCGATGGAACTCTTGAAGTCGGGCTCCTTGTCTGAGCCGCCGGGGCCGTCGTCGCCGCCCATACCGGGGAAGCCGCCCGGAACGCCCGCGCCAGCCATCGCGCCGGCTTCCTCACCACCGGGAGCGCCCGGATAGCCAGCCTGACCCCCCGCGCCGGGATAACCGGCCGGCATCCCGCCCGGTCCCGCACCGCCAGGAGCGCCCGGATAGCCAGCCGGTCCGCCCGCGCCGGGATAACCGGCCGGCATCCCGCCCGGTCCCGCACCGCCGGGTGCACCCGGATAACCCGGCTGACCGCCGGGAATCCCGGCCGAGGCCATCGGGTCTTCCATCGGATTGGCCATGCCACGACCGCCCTGACCCTGGCTGGCCATCATCGCGGTCATGTCACCACCCGGATTGGGCGCGCCCGCATTGGCTCCCGGCGCACCACCCGGAGCCGCCGAGGGAGCCGCGCCGCCGGCCATCGCGAGCATCTGATCGGTGCCGGAGTTCGCATTCGCCTGGGCGGGAGCCCCGCCGGGCATGGCCGCCGCAGCCTCGGCACCAGGTGGCGCGGCTTCGGCACCCGGGGCGGGAGCGCCCGGCATGGGAGCCGCCGCGGGCGGCGCTTCTAGCTGGGGCGCGGTTGCCATCTGCGGCTCGGCCCCGGCCTCCTCACTGGCGGCGTCCTCGC
>CAZRGV010000159.1:9620-12553 GCA_964599655.1 uncultured Isosphaeraceae bacterium
CAGCAGCCCGAGGCTGGCCGCTGTTACGAGGGCCCACCACGTGTTCGACGGTTTCATCGGTGTGCGATCCTTATGGAATGTCACGCTTGCGGAGATGGGAGGCGTCTTCGGGTCGAGGGCACCAGTGCCAGAGAGCACCCGACCACGATCCGAGCACGGCGTTACCGGTCGAAACGACGACTCATGCAATCCATCTATTATGGCGCTTCCCGACCTTCCTTGAAAAGGCCCTCCAAATCGGTTTCCCAACCCGTTGTTGGTCCGTCGCGACACGACGATGGGTCCCAAATCTGAAAACCGCCAACGCTTTCGTCCCGTCTCGCACGTCGCGATCGCTCCACGATCCCTTGCTCCAGACCTTCGCGGGGTTTATGATGACAGACCTGCTAGCCATGCCGCACACCGTCGGCGAGGGAACACCGCTGATGCCTCCCCTGAACAAGACAATCCTCCTGGTCGACGACGACAACGAAATCATCGAGTCGATGCGCGCCGTGCTCGAGAACAAGGGCTATCGCATCCTCGTCGCCCGCGACGGCAACGCCGGCCTGACGGTCGCCGAGCGCGAGAACCCCGACCTGATCGTGCTCGACATGATGATGCCCAAGAAGAGCGGTTTCCTCGTGCTCGAAAAGCTCAAGAGCCGCCCCGGCGGTTTGATTCCCACGATCATGATCACCGGAAACGAGGGCAGCCGCCACCGCGCCTACGCCGAGTTCCTCGGCGTCAAGGACTACATCCGCAAGCCGTTCGCCCTCGAAAAGCTCGTCCGCTCGATCGAAAAGATCCTCGGCGACCGGATCCTCGGCCCCGAGGACGAGGTCTGACACAACACCGCCTCGAAACGCACGCTCCCTCCTGCCACCCGGCCGGCGAATTAGGTCGCGGTCGCTCCGCTTCCCCTGCGCCCATCCCTCGCCAGAATTCGCTCGCGACGACGCGGAGAACCAGGAACAAACCGGTCCGTCCGAGGTCTCGAAGAACCAGGTCGCGTCGGCCGGGTGCCACGTCAACGGGCGGACCTCGGCCATCGAGATGGGAGCCGCGGGCAACCGGGGCGCGTTGGGCAACACCAACGCCTCGAACCGCATCCGAACCATCGGAGTCGCGCCCGACCGGGGAATTACCTCAAGCGAACGAAGGTCTTCGTCCGATCTTTCACCCATGTCTAATCGCGCCGAGCACGCCAAATTAAGAAACCGACATTTCCCGGATTGGGAAGTGATCAAAACGAAATCCCGGTCCAGGGAGGGAGGACGATGGTGTCTAGGCTCTTCCAAGGCGACCGTGCCCCGAGAGCGTTGAAGGGCGGAAGGCTGCTGACCTTCGCGGTCCTGGCCCTGACGCAACCCGCCTGGGCCGAGGATGCGCCAGACGCCTTGATCCTCCCTCCAAGAGATTCCTCGGTCCGGCCGGCCAGGGCCGACGCGACGGCCGGGTCACCGTCGATCGCCGCCAGGCCCAGGGCCGTGGCCCGGTTCGAGGGGACGCCCAAACCGGGCTCAACGATCCGTCTTCAGGCGACCGGCTCGACCGGCGACGACCTGCATTACCGCTGGATCCAGACCCGGGGACCGGCCGTCGCGCTCGACGATCCGGCCCGCGCGACCACCCAGTTCACCGTTCCGCAAACCGCGGCCGGGCTTGAGTTTCAGCTCGTGGTTGGGAACGCCTCGGGCGTGGATGCCACGGCGTTGTCCATCCCGATCGGCGGGACGTCAACCGCCTCGGACGACTCGACGCCTTCCTCCTCGCTTCGGGCCGACGCGGGAGACGATCAGGTTGGTCTGGTCGGCCACCTGATCACGCTCAACGGCGTCCGAAGCACGCCGAAATCGAAGCTGGCCTACCGCTGGCTTCAGGTGGGCGGTCCGACCGTCTCGAGCAAACTCCAGGACGGTTACATCTGCTCCTTTGTGCCCCAGGTTACCGGAACGTACCGGTTCGCCCTGGTCGTCGCGGCGGATGGCGAGATCTCCGAACCCGACTTCGTGGACGTCATGGTCGGGACACCCGGCCCCTCGGCGAGCGCGGCCTTGGCGCCTCGTTTTGGAGCCGGGCCCGGACCGGCGGGTGCCCCCTTGTCCTCGGTGGAAGACTTGGCCCGAACCGCACTTGGGGCCATCGAGGGAGGCCCCGAGGTCGCCGAACCCCTGGCCTCGGCCTTCGAGTCCGTGGCGTCTCGGATCGATCTCTACGCGTCGTATGCCGACGCCTTCCGGGAGATGTCGCTCCGCCTCGATGCGATCGTCCCGAACGATCCGGCCCGCCGGGCCATCTGGATCGACCGATTGTTCACCCCGTTGACCGCTCGCCTGGTCGAACGGATGCGGGCCGAGGGCCTGGATCTGGTTCAGCCGACTGGGCCGACCTCGCCGTTGACCGCCAACCAGCGAGCCGCGCTCGCTGAGTTGTATCGCCTTGCAGCCCAGGGATTCCGGGCGACCCTGCCCCCGAAGTGACCGCAAGGAGTGCGGTCCTCAGGAGCCGCCAGAGAGCCTCTTTCTCGGGAGACGTTGGGCAATGTTGACTCGCAAGTGGAGACAAACCGCCTGCCTCGCCGTCGGCCTGGTGGGGGTTTCAGGCGCCTTCGATGGATCGCGGGCGTGCCGGGCTCAGACGCCCAAGGCCCCGGCCGGTGCCAGGATGGCCGCCTCGGCCGTTGAGCACGCCTTGCGGACCACGCAGCAAACCGGACGGCCCACCGTGGTCGTCGTCGCCTCGTCCTCCGACGCGGCCTCGCAGGAACTTTATCCGTCCTTGATGCGGCTCCGAACGGTCCAGGATCTGAGCCGCTCGATGCAATTCGTCGCGGCCACGGCCGAGCCCAGCGCCGATCACGCCCGATGGCTCGGCTCGACGCCCGGCGCCGAGGTGCGTGTCTACCGCCAAGGGGTCGACGGCCCCGAAATGGTCGCCCGGCTCGGCCACCC
>CAZRGV010000160.1:0-12501 GCA_964599655.1 uncultured Isosphaeraceae bacterium
AAGACACTGGCGGGCAAGCCGCCAGTGGCACCCGGCGTCGTGAAGTCGCTATACTCCCGACGAGGAACCCGCCTCGAGGGTTCGCGATGGCACCGTGGTTTTCGAGTCTGACGAGGGGTGGCCATGGCCTTGGTCGAGCCGCGAGTGGCGGTGGTGACGGGGGGAAGCCGGGGTATCGGGCGAGGGATCGTCGAGGAACTCGCGGGGCTGGGCTTACGGCTGGTGGTCAACTACCGATCGGACGCCGGGGCCGCGACGGCGGCTTGCGAGGAGGCGGAGCGTCGCGGATCGCCTCGTGCCTTGGCCTTGCGGGCCGACGTCGCCGACCTCGATCAGTCGAGGCGGTTGCTTGAGCAAACCCTGGAGTCTTTTGGACGCATCGACGTCTGGGTGAACAACGCGGGGGTGGCTCCCGAGGCGCGCCTTGATCTGCTCGAGATGACCCCGGAAAGCTGGGACCGCGTGATGGGGATCAACCTTCGCGGGCCGTTCTTTCTGACCCAGGCCGTCGCTCGATCCATGATGGAATTGGGCCGCGCGGGCGTGATCCGTGACCCACAAATCATTTTCATCACGTCGGTCTCCAGCACGTTCGCCAGTGTGAACCGGGGCGAATACTGCGTGTCGAAGGCCGGCTTGAGCATGGTCGCCCAGCTTTTCGCGAGTCGCCTGGCCGACGAAGGGATCGCGGTCTTCGAGGTCCGTCCCGGAATCATCGCCACCGACATGACGGCGGCCGTTCACGACGCGTACGATCGACGGATCGCCGACGGTCTGCTTCCGATCCGACGATGGGGGACGCCCCAAGACGTCGGCCGGGCCGTGGCCGCCTTGGCATCCGGCGCGCTTCCGTACTCGACGGGCGAGGTTTTGCACGTCGATGGCGGCTTGCACCTGCGACGGCTCTAAGCCGACAGCCTCGGCCCCCCTCGGTGGACGCGGGAGCTTTTTGGCACGCGACCGCGAGTTTCGTCCGGCCCCAAGATCAAGCCTGGTCCCGAGAAGCGCCGATCCCGCAGGTCGGGACGCAAGAGCGACTGGGCCATTGAGGCGTCGCCAGCGTACAATAATCGTTAGCGCACCTCACCGTCCAGGGGCCGTGACGATCACGGCCGTGGTCCCCCCGCTGGTTGAACGATCCTGCCGAACCGACGAGGGCCGTCCATGTCCGATGCCGAGCCGACCCGCGCCGAGATGCAAACTCTGCCTCAGATCGGCAGTTACCGGCTGATCCAGCAGCTCGGAACCGGCGGAATGAGTTCCGTCTTTCGCGCGGTTCACGTCGATTCCGGGCTCGAAGTCGCGGTCAAGATTCTGCCGAGAAGTCTGGCGAAGAACCCGACGATGCTCCAGCGGTTCCTTCGCGAGGCCAAGAGCGCCGAATCGCTCCAGGATCCGAATATCGTCGAGATCTTCGACCGCGGAACCGAGGGGGGACGTTACTACATCGTGCTGGAGTACATGCCCGGCGGCGACCTTCACGAACGGGTTCGAGACCGGGGGCCCTTGCCGGTGGCCGAGGTGGTCGAGATCATGAAATCCGTGGCGCGCGGCTTGAAGCACGCGGCCGAACGGGGGCTGATCCACCGGGACATCAAGCCGGCCAACCTGCTCATGACGGCGGACGGTCGGGTCAAGATCACCGACCTTGGTCTCGCCTTGCAACTGGCCGACGACGAGCGCGTCACCAGGGATGGCACCACAGTCGGCACCGTCGATTTCATGGCCCCCGAGCAGGCCAGGGACAGCCGCGCGACCAGCGTCAAGAGCGATATCTACTCGCTGGGCTGCACCGTTTACTACCTGCTGACCGGCACCCCCCCCTTCCCTGGCGGCGACCTGCCCGACAAGCTCCGTCGCCACGCCTTCGAGACGGCCCCCGATGTCCGGAGCTTACGGCCCGAGGTTCCCGAGGAACTGGCCGAACTCGTCCAGCGGATGATGGCCAAGAAGCCCGACCGCCGGTTCCTTGATTATGATCATCTGCTGATGGCACTCGACGATCTGCCGATCGCGGCGCCCGGCGAGGAGACGCTGGACGCTCTCGTCGATGAGGAGGACCAGTCGGGCGATCAGCCGCTCGTCGCACTCATCGACGACGAGGACGACCGCCCCTTGCCCCTTCCAGGAGAGGAGCCGCTGGTCGCCCTCATCGACGACGACGATCGACCGCTGCCCGCGCCCGAGGACGCGCCGCTGGTCGCCCTCATCGACGACGACGATGAGCCGCCCCCCAGGTCCGACACGCCAGCGCCGCTGGTCGCCCTCATCGACGAGGACGACGTGGACGAAGGATTCCGTCTCGGACCAGGGTCGGGGTTGGTACCCGGCTCCACCAAGTCGTTGCCGACCCTCCCGGCGGGGCGGAACGAGTCGGTCGCCCGCGTTCGGAACGGAGGAGCGTCCGTTCCGAACGCTCCACCCACGGAGCCGGATCTGAGCAAGCTGGCGGAACTCGACCGCGAGGCCCCAACCTTGCCGGGGCCTCGGCGTCCCTCGCCCTCCACGATGCCCGCTCGCCCTTCGGAGTCAGACGCGGAGCCCCAACCCGAGCTGTTCGCGCCCTCCGGCGAAGCGGTGTCCCGAATGCTCGACGAGGAGGAGCGGACCCACGTTGGCTATCTTCGGGTCACGCCGCCACCGACAGGTCCGACACCGATCGACCTCAAGACGCTGCAAACCCGCCTGCTCAAAGGAGTACTGGCCGCGCTCATCCTTCTGATGGTCGGAATCGGCGCGAGACAGTTCCTTCCCTTGCTCTGGTCGAGTTCCCGACCGTCCAAGGAACACAGTCCGTCGGCGGAGGAGGCGAAGGCGCTGGCGGAAGAGGGCGTGTCTCGGCCGTTTTCCATTCCTCGAACAACCGCCGAGGCCGCCGTCGACGAGGCCGTGAAGGCTCGGAACGCCGCCCCCTGGCAAGAGCCTGAGGAGCGTCCGAGCGAACCGGCCGCTGAACCCACCTTCCCGGCGGAGGTCGTGGCGAAACTCGGCCTGGAAGCCGCCGAGCAAGCGCCCCCGGCTCGTGCCCTGACTCCCCGAGTGCTCGTCCGACGAGTCGACACGGTCCGAGACCGGGAACATCTGGGCTCGCTTCGACGAGCCTTCGACTTGCTCGAAGGGACGGTGGAGATTGCCGATGACGGACCCTTCTTCGAACAGGATCTGACCGTCCACGGTCGAGAGCGGCTCATCCAGGCCGCGCCGGGGCACCGGCCGGTCGTCGTTCTGGAATCGCCGAAACTTCGGTCGGTTCTCACGCAGCCGGCGGTCTTCGTCCTCAACCAGTCCAAGCTGACCATCGAGGGGATCGATCTGGTCGTCCGTGCGGCCGATCTGCCGCCGACGAAGACCTCGCTGTTCCTCTGCCTGGGCTCCGAATTGACGCTTCGGGACTGCACGATCACCGTCGAAGGACCGATCCACCGCCCGCTTTCCCTGGTGCGGTTGGGGAAGTCCGGCAGTCCAGGCGATCAACCCGCGTCCAAGGTCCGGCTGGAACGCACCTTCGTGCGGGGCCCGAACCTGACCGCCCTGCACCTGGCGGAGGGACCGGCCGACGTGACCCTTTCCCGATCGGTCCTGATCTGTGGCGAGAGTCCGGCCGTGGTCATCAGCGGCGGCCCGAAGCCGGAACGTCGGATCGCCTTGCTTCGGTCGGTCGTGGCCACGTCCGATTCGGTCTTCGAGCTGGCGGGCTCGGCGGCCGCTCCGGATGCCTCTCGGCCGGTCGTTCGATCGCTAGGGACGGCCTTCGTCCGGCTGGAAGGCGCCAAGCCTGGGGGTCTGGTTGCCCACCGTGAGGTCGCCCGAGGGGGCCCCACCGAAGGCGCGGGTCTCGACTGGCTCGGCGAGCGGAATCTCTACCAGGGCTGGCCCTCGAACTCCGCCGAAGCTTCGCGGTCCACGGTCGCCGTGGCCGATCTCGCCGGAGTCCAGAAAACCTGGGAGGGCTCCGACGCGAGCAGCCGCGCCGGGGACGACGCCTGGCCCTCGACCGTGGCCTCGGACTGGACCTCACCCGTCGCTCTGAACGCTCGAAGCACGGACCTCGCCCCGATCCTGAGCCGGGTTGCCTCGCCGAGTCGCTACCTTCGAGAGAAGTCGATCGGGGCCTTCGATCGGCAAACGGTCAACGCGAACGTGACGGCCTCAACCGCCGGCGCATCGGTCCAAGAGCTGTCGTTCGACGCCCTGGCCGAGCCCTGGAACGGGGACCTGGGGCGCTTCCTGGCCGATCAGGTTCGAGGCGACGCCCGGCTCGTTCGGGTGCGGGTCCAGGGTGAGGGCACCTGCCCGATGACCCCCATCCGGTTGCGAGAAGGGGTCTCCCTCGAAATCCAGGTCGAGCCCACCAAGGCCGGGACGGAACCTCTGACCTGGCGACCCTCGAACGAGATCGGCGGCGAGGCCCTGATCGAGGTTCGGCACGCCGACCTCTCGATCACGGGGGCCCGGTTTGCTCGAGACGCCCGGGCGACCCTGAAGTACGTGGTCAAGGTCACTCATGGGGAACTCAACCTGACCGGCTGCCGGCTGACCGCGCCCGGGCAGGTCGAGCCATCGGGCGGGCGACTGGTCGGCTTCGTGACCGACGGCACCCGCCCCCTCTCCTCGTCGACGGCCGACGAGGGGGGCGACCGGCCCTTCTGCCGCCTCACCGATTGCCTGTTGATCACGGGCGGTGACGCCCTGACGGCCGAAGTCGGTCGCGGGGTCGTGACCCTGGCCAACTGCGCCATCGCGAGCGGGTCCGACGCGCTGGTTCTTCTGCCGCAACGGGTTCGGAGCGATCGGTTCGAAGCCGACCTCTGGCTCGACCAATGCACCATCGCCGCCGAGCAGAACTTCGTCCGACTCGGCCCCTGGCCGGGTGCGAACATCGGCCCCGACCGCCCCTGGCTGGTCTCGTCCCACGCCTGCGCCTTCCTCGACGCCTACGACCGGGGTCGCGTCCCGACCAGTGTTGTTCTGCTTCGAGTGGATGTTCGGGCCATGGCCCTGGGCGCCTTGTTCTGGCAGTCGGAAGGGGACGCCTACCAGATCACTCACTTTGTCTCGGGCGACGATTCCACCCCGCAACCCACCTCCTTCCCGGACATCCGCCGGCTCTGGGTGGATCTCTGGGGCCCGAGCCACATCCTTTTGCCGACGGGGCCCGGCACACCCAACGGCCCCGAGGCTCGGTTCCTGGTCGATCGGCTCAAGCCGGGCGAGGTCAAGGCCGACGACCTGGCGCTCGACCCGAGCGATCCTCCGAAGTCCAACGGATCGGCCGTCGGGGCCGACCTGACTCGCATGGGAATCACGCTCCCCGCGTCCACCCGCCGTCGCGAGCGATAAGCAGCGCGTCGGGTCTCCGATCAGGCCGGCGAAAACCGGGGCCGCGCCGCGAGGCGATCTGACGCAATCCTTGTTCTCATTTGAACTTGCGACAGAAATTTCGGTTCGTTTCGGGACACGACCCGTTCGTCAGCGGGCCAGGATTTCGGTTCGTTTCGGGTTTCCGCCGCGGACCGAATTCGCTCGAGGCGTCGCGTTCGACGAACTCCAGCCGGAGTGGGTTCCTGGGTTCGTTTTGTCAAGGAACAAGAACGAGGGGCGCCCCCAATCGCTCGAAGCGACGAATGGAACGGGCGTCGCGGGCGTCGAGATCTGGCCGACAATACCATCGAGGCGAAGGGCGGTTCTCTTCGGGTTTTCTTTCCGGATTCGAAACGGTCGTGGGGCGGGAATCGAGCGAACGGGTAGAAACGCCTGGGTCGAGAACGGAACACGATCGAGGCCCGGTCGCGCTCCGGATCGATGGGAGCGGCGACCGGGCCTCGGGTATGGATGATGAGTTCGAGTGAACCCGGCTGGGGGGCGGCCGGTGATCGGATAAGAACGGTGATCAGCGAGACGAGTCGTCGCCTCGACGGGCGTTCGAGGTGGCCGCCGCCAGAGGCTTGCGACCCGCGAAGCCGGCTCGGACCTCGTGCCAGTAGGCGACTTCGGGCTCGCCCAATCGCCAGCAGAGACACACTTCGCGCCCGTCCATGAGGCTCGGGAAGTCGCAGAGGCCGTCAGGGCCCTTGAGCTCGACGCCAAGGTCTTCGAGCTCCTTGACGTAGCTGCCGAGCTTTTCCTTCTCCTCGTCCATCTCGGCTTCGCTCTGAGCCACCTCTTCGTCATAGACATCGCCGGAACGTTGGCGGGCGTTGCGACGAGTGACCACGGAGAGACGCTGTTCTAGCTCGCGGACCTTCTCCCACTGCCGAACGACGTCGGAGACGATCTGCTTGACCAGAGGCAGCGTCCGATTGGCTTCCTCGACGCTAAAGAACTTTCGCTTCTCCTGGACCGGATTGGGGGGCGCCATTCTGGTCTCCTGGATGAAAGGGACAATCGATGGATTTTGGAATTCGGGCAGTTCGGTCGGCAACCCTCATGATCCCGCGGTCAGGGCAAGTCGTCATCGCGCTTGTCTTGGTCCCGCCCGGCCCCCACCCGACGACCACGGTCGCAATATCATGCAACCCCGGATATCGCACATTATAGGACCAGCGAGGCTCTTCGCAAGGGTGGTGGATCGTTGTCAAGCCGGCTTGCGGCGGAGTTCGAGACGGCGCGACACCTCTTGTGGATCGAGGGTATTGAAGACGTCGGATGGGCCCAGCCAGCCGCGCCTGGCCACGCCGATTCCATATTCCAGGTCGTCGAATCCTCCGATGGAGTGGGCGTCGGGATTGATCACAAGGGTTACGCCGGCATCCCTCGCTTTGCGACAGTGCTCGTCGTCGAGATCGAGCCGGTGCGGGTTGGCGTTGATTTCGATCATCGTTCCGGCCTTCGCCGCGGCGGCGATCACCGCGTCCAGGTCGACGTCGTAGCCGTTGCGCGCCAGCAGGAGCCGACCCGTGGGATGGCCGAGCATGGTGACGTGGGGATTCGAGACCGCGCGGCAGATGCGGTCGGTCATCGCCGTTCGCGAGAGACCAAAGCTCGAATGAACACTTGCCACCACATAGTCGAATCCGGCCAGGAGATCGTCCGGGTAATCGAGCGACCCGTCGGGGAGGATGTCGCACTCGGTTCCCTTGAAGAGATGAAAGGTTCCCTTGAAGCGGGCGTTGAGCCGGTCGATCTCCTCCCACTGCTGGCGAACCCGTTCGAGGCTCAAGCCACCGGCATAGCCGGCCGATCGGGAGTGATCGGCGATGCCGAGGTAGGAGAGGCCAGCGGCTCGAGCGGCCTCGGCCATTTCCTCGATCGTGTTGCCGCCATCGCTCCAGTCGGAGTGGCAGTGAAACGTGCCGGTCAGGTCGGAGCGTTCGACGAGACGAGGCAACGCCCCGGCCTCGGCCGCTTCGATCTCGTCCCGCCCCTGCCGGAGTTCGGGAGGAATGAACGCGAGTCCGAGGGCGGCGAAGAGGGCGGCCTCGTCGTCGCAGGCGATCGGTCCATCGGGGCCCTCGAGGGCATATTCGCTGAGCTTCAAGCCGCGGCCAATGGCGCGTCGCCGCATGGCGATGTTGTGTTCCTTGGAGCCCGTGAAGTAATGGAGCGCGAAGGGGTACTGAACGTTGTCGACGCCTCGAAGGTCGCACTGGACGCCATCGGCCAGACGAAGGCTCGCCTTGGTCGATCCATGCGCCAGGACCTGGGCGACCTGAGGGAGCTGAACCATGGCGTCGAGAACGCGGGCCGGTTCGTCGCTCGCGAAGACGATGTCGAGGTCGCCGATCGTTTCGGCTCGGCGTCGAAGGCTGCCGCAGAGCTCGGCGCGGATCACGTCCTTGTGGTTCCGAACCGCCTCGATGATGGGTGCGGCGAGCCTTCGGGCGTGACTTTGGAGAATGCGATCACCCGTGGATTCGACGAAGGAGATCCCTTCGAGGATCTTCGCGGCGGTCTTCTCGCCGAACCCCTTGAGCCTGGCCAGCTCACCCGACTGGACCACCTTGCGGAGATCGGCCAGGCTCTCGACCTTCAAGGCGTCGTGGAGCGCCTTGATCTTCTTGGGGCCGAGACCGGGTACGCGCAGCAAGGCGACCAGGCCAGGCGGCGTTTCCTTCTTGAGCTTCTCGAAGGCGCGAAGCTGCCCGGTGGTGACCAGCTCGGTGATCTTGGCCAGAATGGTTTCGCCAATGCCGGGCACCTCGGCCAGGCTTCCATCGGCGATCGCCTCCGACAGATCCGAAGGCAGACCCTTCAGGGCCTGGGCGGCATTGTGATAGGCCCGGCATCGAAAGGGGTTCTCCCCTCGAATTTCGAGGAGTGTTCCCATCTCGTCGAGAATTCGTGCCACGCGTGCGGTATCCATTGGGTCGGAGCTCGCCTCCAGGTCCCGAGCCGAATTGCACCCTGCCCTGCCCTGCCCTGCCCTGACACGTCGCGTCGGGCCCTTACCCATTATTATGAAGATCGGCCGCGAGCCATGTCGTCGCGAGTTTGGGATGGGTGCGT
This sequence comes from uncultured Isosphaeraceae bacterium, assembly GCA_964599655.1. Lineage (GTDB taxonomy): Bacteria > Planctomycetota > Planctomycetia > Isosphaerales > Isosphaeraceae > CAZRGV01. The sequence continues at coordinate 8,446 of CAZRGV010000160.1, forward strand.
CTGAGATTCGAGCCAGGAACGGCTGGGACGCCGGATGAGTCGAATCCGTCGGCCATGAAAAAACGTCATGGGAAGCGCGGTTGACAGGTTTTCGGGGATTGGCTAAAGTTCCGCCGCTCTGGGCCGAGTCCGCCAAGGTCGGTGGTTCGTGCCCGTCACCCATGGATCTCGTGGAAACACCCAGGTCCCGGTGACCCGGAGTTCCGTCACGACCAGGAATGGATTCCCGATGGTCCTCGCCCGGTCCTGGGCCTCGCACCCACGATCAAACTCCTTGACGCGCCCTGTCGACCATCCATTTCCTGGGGATCGGCACGCCCGGTCACCGCGCCGGTCTGGTACCGCGAACAACGGTCGCGGGCCAGCGGATTGCTTGACACCGAGGATTTCACGCCTTGCCGCGGACTGGTCGAACCTGGGACCTGTCGAGGTCCCTCCTGTCGCTGAGGCGAAGCGTGAGCTGAGAGGAGTCGATGGCCGGACTTGCCCTGGATTGACGTCGCCCCAACGGTTCTCCGCGTCTTCGACGCGAGACCGGTACGTCAACGGTCGCGGTCGGCCTCAAGGAGTTCCCATGCACCGGATGCGCCACTTCCTCGTCATGACCGGTTTCGTCCTGTCGATCTTGTCGTTCCCCGTCGCGGCGTCGGCCGCGCTGATCCGCCCGGACGCGGGACGCTCGTACCCGGATATTGCCGCCGACATCAACGGTCAGGTCGAGTATACGTATGATCCGTCGAGTCAGACGGGCCAGTTTTACGTGCGGAATACGCCGTACCTGCTTGCCGTCGGCTCGAGCGGGCGCCAGGAGCTCACGGTCCAGCGCGATAGCGACACCGGGGTTCGCCGCCAGGAACTGCTCATGACACTGGATCAGAACGGCAACCTCGTGACCGGGGCGTCGAACAACATGTACGCCCTGTACGGGACGGTGGTGACGAATGGCCAGACCTACAGCGGATTGTTGCTGAAGGGGACGCCCACCGCGTTTGGATCGCAGGATCTCGGTCCGGTCGGTATCCAGGGGTCCGACGTGTTCGACGTGAACATCGACATTTCCGGCGGCGCCCTGGCCCCGTTCTTCGGCAAGGACGTCTACATGCGAATCACCCCGGAACTTCAAAGTACGTTCCAGGGTCGGTTCGACGAGTCGTTCACCGCCCAGAAGGCGACGAGCAACACAAGGGCCTATAACGCTCCGATCCCGTTCCCGATTCCCGAGCCGACGGCCTTGATGCTGCTGGTGGCCGGCACGGGGGGCCTGATCTACCGGAATCGGCGGCGTCTGGTTCTCTGACCAAACGCACGGAACGCATCGACGAGCAAAGACGCACGGATGCCGGCCGCCCGACGATCCCGATCGGGCGGCCGGCATCCGTGTCGTTGTTGAGAGTCCGCGTCGGGGGTCAGTCGGCCAGAAACGTCGCGGAGAGCTTGCCCAGGGCCTCGTTCTCGATTTGCCGGACGCGCTCGCGGGTCAGTCCGAGCGACTCGCCGATTTCCTTCAACGTCTTGGGGGGGGAGTCGTTCAGTCCGAATCGCATGCGAAGGACGGTCGCCTCGCGCTTGTCCATCTCATCGAGCCGGGTCAGGACGAGTTGCAGGTTGTCGGCCTCAACCATCTCCACGTCGGGAGCGCGGGTCCGTTCGTCCATGAGCATCTCGCCCAGGCTCCAACCGTTCTCGGGCTGGTCGGTTTGAGGAACGAGGTTGTAGACCTTGATGGCCTTCTTGACGATCGCCAGCTTCTTCTTGGGCAATTCCAGCACCTTGGCGATTTCCTCGATCGTCGGTGGCCGTCCCAGCGCGTCCTGGAGGTCGGCCGCGGCGCGTCGCCACTTGCAAAGCAATTCCATCATGTAGGCGGGGATGCGGATCGGCTTGGCGGTGTTCACCAGCGCTCGCTTGATCGATTGCTTGATCCAGTAGCTGGCATAGGTGCTGAATCGGGTGCCGACCGAAGGATCGAACCCCTCGACGGCCCGGAGCAAGCCCAGGTTGCCTTCCTCGATCAGATCCTGAAGCGACAATCCCTTGCCGACATAACCGCGGGCGATATTGACCACCAGGCGAAGGTTGGCGCGCACCATGCGATCGCGCGCGTTTTGATCCCCTTGCGCGATCCGATGGGCCAACATCTTCTCCTCGTCGGCCGTCAGCAGGGCCATTTCGTTGATCTCCCGGAGGTAGGTCTCCAGGGGGCTCTGCACGGTGTCTCGGCGGTGTCGTCGGATACGAGCCATACGGGTCCTCGTCGTGTCGGTCGGTCGCGACTGGGTCCGCAACAAAGAGGAAGGTGAATTCGTGAACCAAAAAACGGGTCAGGCGCCCTCTGGGCCTCCGACCGAACCCACGCTCCGCAGGGGCGGAAGGCGAAGTCCATCTCACGGGGTAGCGCCGATGGCCGGCCCGATCCGGGCCAGCACCGCCTCGTGCCGCCGCCCCAGCCCGGCCGCTCCCTCGCCCGGTCCTCTCCGCGTTCGGCTGACGTCTCCCTGGCATTATCGGTGCGGGAAGGTTGGTAAGTTTAGAGCGGACTGAGAATATGGGATGTTCTGGGGTTTTACCAAATTTGCCGAATTCGCGAAAGGGAGCGGCCAGAGCGACTGGGCGTTCCGGTCGGAACGGGGGCGGGAGGCGTGAGGGTCGATTGGGAACGAAACGCGGGGGGTGGGATCCGGGAACGAAACAAGGCTGAGGCTTCCGGAGGATTTCCGGAAACCCCAGCCTTGGAAGGAGATCTGTCGAGTGAGACGCGAGGGTCAGCTTGCGTCGTTCGACGCTTCGGGGTCGGATTCTCGGGGGGCGGACGTTTCGGGAGCGGCCGGCTCGTCGGTGGTTGCCGCTTCGCCGGCGGACTCAGCGCCGCCGAGGGAGAAGAGTGGTCCACCGCCACCGAGACCGCCCTTGAGTTCCTTGGCCTCGGGCTTTGGTGTGGGGGCGGCGCCCTCCACCTCTTCTTCTTCTTCCTCGGAGCCCTTCCACGAGGCTTTCTTGCGAGACAGGCCGATCTTGCGTTCGGCGCGGTCGACACGGAGGATTTTCACCTCGATCTCGTCGCCGACGTTGACGACCTCTTCCGGGCTATCGACCTTGTGATCGGCCAGCTCGGAGATATGCAAGAGGCCCTCGAGTCCCGGCTCGAGCTCCACGAAGACGCCGAAGTTGGTCAGCTTGGTCACTTTGCCGACGACAACCTGATTGGGCGTGTAGCGCTCGGGGATGTCGGTTTCCCAGGGATCTTGCTTGAGCTGCTTCAGGCCCAGGGCGATCCGCTTGCGGTCCTGATCCACGTTGAGGACCTGGCAGACGACCTTTTGTCCCTTTTCGAGAAGCTCGTTGGGGTGGCCGATTTTGCGGGTCCAGCTCATGTCGGAGATGTGGAGGAGGCCGTCGATGCCCTCCTCGATCTCGATGAAGGCGCCGTAGTTGGTCAGGTTGCGGACGGTGCCTTCGATCATCGTGCCGGGCGGGTACTTCTGGGCGACCTGATCCCAGGGGTTGGCCTGGGTTTGCTTCATGCCCAAGGAGATCTCTTGCTTCTCCTTGTTGATGCCGAGCACGACGACCTCGATCTGGTCGCCGATCTGGACCAGTTCGCTCGGGTGATTGATGCGCTTGGTCCAGGACATCTCGGAGATATGGACCAGGCCTTCGATCCCCTCTTCGAGCTTGACGAAGGCGCCGTAGCTCATGACGTTGACGACTTCGCCGCGAACCCGGGTTCCGACCGGGTACTTCAGCTCGACGTTCTCCCACGGGCTGGGAGACTTTTGCTTCAGTCCCAGCGCGATCTTCTCGCGTTCCTTGTCGACGTGGAGGACCATCACCTCGATCTGGTCGTCGATGCGGACCATGTCGCTGGGGTGATTGATCCGGCCCCAGCTCATGTCGGTGATGTGGAGCAGGCCGTCGATGCCGCCGAGGTCGATGAACGCACCGTACTCGGTGAGGTTCTTGACGATGCCCTCGACGATCTGGCCTTCCTTCAGGCGATCGAGCGTCTTTTCTTTCATCTCGGCGCGCTCTTTTTCGAGCAGCACACGCCGCGATAGC
>CAZRGV010000161.1:0-12431 GCA_964599655.1 uncultured Isosphaeraceae bacterium
GAAGGCGTCGTTGCCGCCGCCCAGTCAACCGATCCCTACCTCCGGCACCTCGGCGCGAGGCTCCTGGCCCGCCACATCTGCGCTCGACCCGGCAACGGCGACCCTCGGGGTCAAGGCACGGTCCACGACAACCCGTTCGAACTCCTCCTGCCTGATTCCTCCGACGGCCGGCTCGCAACGGTCCTGGCTGATGGCGACTTCCTGACGATCCCCCGTTCCTCGGCTCCTTTGCCCGACGGCCTGGAACTCGCCCCTTCGAACTACGAGGCCGTCGGACCAGACGGCGATCGGCGGATTGGCTTGTTCACCATCGACGCCTGGTGGAAGGCTCTGAGGAAAACCCCGGCCCAGGAGGCCGCCTTCCAGCGATTGCTCAAGGCACTCGAGGATCCCGTCCCGACCATCCGACGACAGGCCCTGCGTTCGCTCGATCGGCTCAATGACCCACGCTCCATCCCCGCAGTCGAGGCTCTGGTCGATAACGCCAAACTCGCCGATGCCGAGACCCTCGGTCTGGCCCTTCGCCTGCTTGGCCGACTCAATGGCACGCAGGCCCTCGACCGCATCGTCAAGACGTTCGCGACCGTGGACGAACCCGCGGCACGACGCGCCGCCGCCGAGGCCCTCGTCGCCCTCGAACTACCCACCGACGAACAGACGAAGGCCCTCTCCGATACCCTCGATCGCCTGGCGCGTTCCTCGTCCCTGGACGAAGCCACCCGCGAGGCGGCCGTCCGACGACTGGCCGCGCCCGAACTGCTCCGTGCCCTGGCTCTCGATCGCCAGGCCGATCCACAGCTCCGCGCCTCGGCGCTCGAACGGCTGGCGGGCGTGGCGAATCCCGAAGGGCTTCGCTCCGTCCTTGAGCGGATCGAACCGAACGCCGGCTTCCGGCTCTTGAGCCCCACCACCCGACTGGTCGCCACGAAACTGCCCACGGCGACGGCGCTCCGCATGCTCGGCACCTGGCTCGAATCGCCCAACGAAGATCTTCGACGCGCCGCCGCTCAGGCGATCGGCTCCGAACCGCGCCCCGAGTTCCAGGAACTGGCCCTCGCGCACCTTCCGGCCGAGACAAGCGGCACGATCCTCCGCCCTCTCGTCCAAGCACTGCTTTCGAGGAACCTCGCGCCTCCTCTGACGGACGCCCGTGATGACGCCCTCGCCCGCCTCGTCCTCGAGGGCCGAGGACTCGACCTCGACCTGCGTCGCCAGGTGATCGACCACCTCAAAGCGACACCTCGCTACGCGGCGATCGCGTCCCAGGCGAAACCCGCACCGTCCAGCCTCACGAGCGCTCCCGCAGGGTTTACTGGGATCGATTGGTCCACCGCCTGGAAACAGGGCGACCCCACCCGAGGAGAGGCGATCTTCAACGCCAGGTCGGGCGTCTCCTGCGCGGCGTGCCACCGCTTCCAGGGCCAGGGAGGGAACAACGGCCCCAGCCTGGAAGAGGCCGGCAAGCGACTGTCGATCCGCTACATGGCCGAGTCGATGCTAAACCCAAATGCCCAGGTCGCGCCCCAGTATCGTTCCTGGACCCTCGGCCTGACGTCCGGCGAGGTGGTCAACGGCATCATCCTTCAGGAAGATCGCCGGGCCTTGACCGTCGGCCTCTCCGACGGCACAACCCGAACGATCCCCCTGGCCGAAATCGAGGAACGCAAAAGCGCCTCGACCTCGATCATGCCCGAGGGGCTCCTAAAAAGCCCGCGAGATCTTCGGGACATTCTCGCATATTTGCTGATGTCACCAAACCACTGAGACCCAGCATGGTCTTCGGTGTCAAATTCACTTGCTCTTTAATAATCAACACTTCATTTATAAAACTAGATATTTGTTAATAGGATATGATCAGAAATAGGGCCTGACGGCTCGCGAAAGGGGGAACGGCTTCCAGCTCGGCTGGTTCCCGTCGGAGCAGATCCGCTCGGTGAGAACTCAACGGGTCGGAAGGATTGTGGGGTCGGACCGAGGCCAGAAGCTCCGTCTTCGGGGCCTCGGCCGCCCCACGCGAGTTTCAGGGAGCTTCACCACCAGGGGGATCTCCTCGCGGCGCGAGCGTCAACCACCATGGGCCAGGGTCGGACCGAGGTGGCCGACAGCAGGTGAGCCGATACTTCGGGAGGCCGCTCAGCGGGCCCGAGCCATCGGAACGACCACGGTGACCTCCGTCGCGGGTTTGCTCTCGGCCTTGAATTCAGGCTGAGCCACCACCGCCGCGGCCGACTCGCGGGCCGCGACCGCCAGGGGCGTCGGCAAGAGACCCAGGAGCAAGGAGAGGCTGGCGCACGCTCCGACGGCAAGCTGGGTCGCCCAGGGCGTCCTCGGCTCGAGGGTCTCGGTGGGCGCCTTGAGAGTCATGACGACGATGATGCGCAGGTAGTAATAAGCACCAATGGCAGCGTTGATCACGCCGATGACCGTCAAGAGCTGGAACGTCCTGGCATCGGGACCCTGAGCCGACTCGATCGCCGCGGAGAAGAGCCGGAACTTGCCCCAGAATCCGGCCAGCGGAGGCACGCCGGCCAGGCTGAAGAGGCAGAGGATCATCGCCAGGGCCGCGAGCGGCCGGGTCCGAGCCAGCCCCGTCAGGTCGTCGACCTTCTCAACCGGCCGCTCGGGAGTGCTCAGGGCGATGATCACGCCGAAGGCCCCGAGTGTCATCAAGGCATAAGTCGCCAGGTAGAAGATGATACCATCGGCTCCCAGGACGATCGAGCGGCCTCCGTCAGCGTTGCGGAACGCGACCGCCACGCCGATCATCAGGTATCCCGCGTGGGCGATCGATGAGTAGGCGAGGAGCCGCTTCAGATTGTCTTGCATCAGCGCGACCGTATTGCCCAGTGTCATGGTCGCCACGGCAATGACCCAGGCGAGCAGGACTCCCTTGTCCGAGACCAGCGACAGGTTGCTCACGTCCATGCCACCTCGGACGGGATCGGGCTCGAACCCGAAGACCGCCGTGAGCACTCGGAGGATCGCCAAGAAGCCGATCGCCTTCGGAAGCCACGAAAGCAAGGCGGCTAGCACCGTGGGAGACCCCTGATACACGTCTGGAGCGTAGAAGTGGAACGGCACGGCTGCGACCCGAAACCCAAGTCCAGCCATGATGAAGACCAGCGCGATCGTGGCAAAGGGAAGCGACGGCAAGTTCATCGCGTTGCCGTGCCAGTGCACCAAAAACGACAGGGCCTTGAGATTGCTCAAACCGGTCAAACCATACAGATACGCGAGCCCGAAAAGCAACAGGCCCGACGAGAAGACGCTGAGGAAAAAGTATTTGGTTGACGCCTCCTGCGTCGTGAGTGTGCGGCGAGGCAGGTACAGGAGAAGATACGTGGGAATGCTCACGAGTTCCAGGCCGACGAACAGGAACACCAGCTCATTGGCCGTGGCCACGAGCATGGCCCCGGCGTGAACCATGAGCAAGGCGCCAAAGAACTCGGCGGCGCGATCGTCCTCGACCTGGTCATGGGCCAGAGCCAGAATGATTAGCCCGGTCAGCAGGAAGCCGAGCCGTGCGTAGCCGGAGAGGGCGTCATTCAAGGCGACGGCCGCGAAGGGGTCAGGCACTTTATCTCGCAAGCCAACCAGGAACAGGGCCGCCATGGCGAGGGTTACGGCGGCCGAAATCGACCAGACCCGACGAGGCAGCCGCACGAACGCAGCGGCGGTCATCATGGCCATGGCCACGACCAGGATCAGGATCTCGGGAAGCAGGATGAGCAAGGTCTGCTTCGAGACGGTAAGGGCGTCAATCGCGGTCATCGGGCAGAGTCCTGATTCAGGTGGGCAAGGCGTTGTTCGGGGGTGTCGGCCAGAGGGGGAGCGATCGGTTGCACTCGAGCGCCTGGCATGGTTGGCTGTGGCTCGAAGACGTAGAATCCCGAGGCAATCGCTCGAAGAGGCGGACCGATTCGCTCGAAGATTGGCTTGGGATAGACGCCGATGGCCACGATCAGGACCATCAAGGGGGCCAGGCCCGCGATTTCATGCCAGCCCACCGGCCGCACCGGAGCGTGCCCGCCAGGCTGTTGGTGCGAATCGCCGTCTTCGTAGCCAGGGCCGTGTTCGTGGTCGCCCGGCTCGCGGAGCGGGCCGAAAAGAACGCGCTGAAGCATCAACAAAAGGTAATAGGCGCCGAGCACCATACCGGTCGCGCCCAGGACCGCGTAGACGGGATCTCTCGCGAACATCCCAACGAGGATCGGGAATTCACCCACGAATCCGTTCAGCCCGGGAACGGCCGCGGAGCCGAGTGCCGAGAGCATCAGGAAAAAGGCAAGCAGCGGCAACCGATTCCACAGGCCGCTCATCTGGCCCATTTCCCGGGTGTGATACCGCTCGTAGAGCACTCCAACGCAGGCGAACAGAGCTCCCGTGGTCAGGCCGTGATTGACCATCTGGATCACCGCCCCGTCGAGTCCAACAGTGTTGAGGGAAAACAGGCCCAGGGTGACAAACCCCATGTGGCTGACCGAGCTGTACGCGACCAGTCGCTTGACGTCGGACTGCGCCAGCGCTGTCAAGGCTCCGTAGATGATGCCGATCACGGAGAGGGTCGCGAGCAAGGGCAGGAAGTAGAGGGCACCGTGGGGAGTCATCGCCAGGTTGAAGCGAAGGAACCCGTAACCGCCAACCTTCAGGAGCACGCCGGCCAGAAGGATCGAACCGGCCGTCGGAGCCTCGACGTGTGCCAGAGGTAGCCACGTGTGGAACGGAAACAGTGGTACCTTGAAGGCGAAACCCGCGAAGAGAAGCAGGAAGATCAACGCCTGCGGACTAGTCCAGGTCTTGGTCGCCTCGTGACTCCATTGGTCCCAGGGTAATGTCCGTAAACCCGCCGTCAACTCGGGAATGGAGAAGCTGAGCACCCCCGAGTGCTGGTAGTACACGATGACGAGCGTGATCACGCCCAGAAGCGTCAACAAGCTCCCGGCCAGGGTATAGAGGAAGAACGTCACCGACGCTCGCCGACGCTCCGGTCCACCGTAGAGGCCGATCAGAAAGAACAGGGGAATCAATGTGAATTCGAAAAAGATGTAAAATAAAACCACATCAAGGCTTGAGAACAGTCCCAGCAACCCTGTCTGGAGCAGGAGCATCAGGGCGTAGTGAACCGGAGCCCGCTCCCGCACCGACTCCCACGACGCGAAAATCGAGGTGATCATCAGGAGGCTGGTCAACGCGAAGAGCACAAGACTCACGCCGTCGAGTCCGAGGGCAAATCGGATCCCATGGCCATGGCCCGTGTCGAGCCAGGGCAAGCCATACTGGATCGACTCGACGCCCTTCGTATCCGTCTGCTTGAACTCAAAGGCGAACTGGGGCTGGGAGGCCAGTTCGGGCGGGTCCTCGGTGTGCGTGTCGAAGCCGGCGACGAGGAGCAGGCTCAGAACCAGCGTCACCAGCGATGTGGCCAGCGCCAGGACCCGGGCGCGTTTGTGGTCCCAGCCTGGAACGAGGAACAGGACCACCCCCCCGAGCAGGGGCAGCAGGACCGTGATCACCAGCAGGATCGGCATCGCTTGTTCCTCTCACCCGATCGCGATCGGGCCATCGCGGCCCGAGGTTTGAGACATCGAAAGATTCACGTAACGAGGTCTCAACGATTTCGCATTTTTGAGGTTGCTTCTTTCAGAAACGGCGCCAGGACCCATTGTCCGGCGCCCACGATCAAGGATCAGGTTAGCATCAGGACCAGCAGGAGGAGGGCCAGGCCCAGGGCCGTGACCGCCGCGTAGAACTGGATCAACCCATTCTGAAACGGCGCCAGCAGGTCGCGACCGACCAACCGGGGAATCCAGGCGGTGAGCCGGACCAGGCCATCCACGAAATAGACGTCGATGAAGCGGGAGACCACCGCGATCGCCTTTGTGGGCTTGACCACGAGAGTTTCGTAGATCTCATCGACGTAGAACTTGTTGTAGGAAGCGCGATACAACCGGCCAAGTCGGCTAGCGAGTCGAGCAGGGATCTCGCTCGGAAGGCCGTAAAGCAGCCAGCTCAGGCCGAGACCGAGCACGCCCGCCAGGGTGCCGATGCCCACGCTCCCCCAGTCGACGCCGTGGGCGTGCGAGAGCGTTTCCAACCTTGAGAAGCTGGGGGTTCGTGCGATCAGGTTCTCGAACCAGCCGGTCGGAGCCCCAAAGAGAATGCCGACCAGGACGGTGCACCCGGCGAGGACGACCAGCGGAATCCACATGATGGGCGGAGATTCGTGTCCGAAGTGGCTGTCGTGCCCGCCATGATCGTCCCCATGGCTGTGTCCGTGTCCGGCGTGTTCCGAGGGGTCGGCCTCGGGATCGTCGGAACTAGGCAGCTTTTCCGGACCGAAGAAAGTTCGGAAGAACGCACGACCGGTGTAGAACGCGGTGAGGAACGCGGTAAACACGGCGATCCAGTACACCACCAGATACAACACGCCCCAGCCCGGCCCAGTCGGTTCGTCGGACGTTGCCGCGGCCAGTTTGAGGGCCGTCAGAATCTCGTCCTTGCTCCAGAATCCGGCCATGGGGAAAATGCCAGCAAGGGCCAGGCCACCGACCGCGAAGGTCCAGCAGGTAATCGGCATCCGTCGCCGAAGTCCGCGGAACCGTCGCATGTCGATCACTCCCCCCATGGAGTGCATCACACTACCTGAACCGAGGAACAAGAGGGCCTTGAAGAACGCATGTGTGAACAGATGAAACATCGCCGCGACAACGGCCATGAACATCACTTCACCCACACCCGCGCCCAGAGCCATGAACATGTAGCCGAGCTGGCTGATCGTCGAGTATGCCAGCACGCGTTTCAGGTCGTTCTGGGTCAGTGCGATCGCCGCCGAAAGCAAGGCCGTGGCGCAGCCGATCGTGACGATCAAGGGCGAAACAAGGTGGACAGAGAAAATCAGGGCCGAGGACCGGGCAATCAGGTACACGCCAGCGGTCACCATGGTCGCGGCGTGAATGAGGGCCGAGACCGGGGTCGGGCCTTCCATTGCGTCCGGCAGCCAAACATATAATGGGAGTTGCGCACTCTTAGCCGTGGCGGCCCAGAAGAGCAACAGACTGATTCCTAACTTGGCCTCGTACGCCATGAGCCGAAGATTCGTCTCGCCCAGAACGTTGTCGTAACTCAGGTCGTTATTGTCAACTGCCGTCCAGAGCCAGAACAGCGCGATCGCAAAGCCGAAATCGCCGATCCGGTTGACCAGGAACGCCTTCTTGGCCGCTGCGGCCGCGGAAGGCTTGGCATACCAGAAGCCGATGAGAAGGTAGCTGCAAACACCCACGCCTTCCCAGAACGCATATGTGAGCACATAGTTACTCGATAGCACAAGCCCGGTCATCGAGAAGACGAACAACCCGACGCAGGCGAAAAACCTCGCATAGCCGGGGTCGCCCGCCATGTAGCCACCCGCGAAGATGGCCACGAGTGCCGCCACGAAGGTGACCATCATCAGCATCATGACGGTCAGGCCATCGACCCGGAACTCGATCGGGATGTCGAGGTTGTAAATCTTGATCTTTTCCCCGTGCAGCTCACCCTCTCGCTCGCTGCCGAGCTGGAGCCAATGGTAGACGATCGTGGTCGACGTCCGAGGTGCGGCTTCATGCTCGGGAGTCGCGGCGGGCGACGCCCCCGACTCGACCGCCGCGGCGTGGTGGCCGACCACCTCCGGGCCAACCTCGGGCAGGAGAGCCAGCGAGGTAAGGAACGCGAGGACGATGCTGATGATAACCGGCCAGTGAGCGAGGTGCTTGAGCAGCCGTGCCGCCAAGGCCGAGATCAGCGCGCCCAGAAGCGGGAAGAATGGAACGAGCCATGCGAACTTAATCACGTCGGCGCTCCCAGGGCTGGCGGGGATGCGGCGGCTCGACGCCGGCCGGTGTCAGATGAGGATACGCTTGCGGGCCAGGCACGGCCTCGACTGGCTCGGCCTGCTCCGGCCGTTCCTCAACGGGCGGTAGGCCCGGCTCTCGGATATCTTGCCAAAGGGTCACGTCCAGCGAGCTTCGACGCTTGAAGAGCACGAGAATCAGGGCCAGGGCCAGGCCGGCCTCACACGCCGCGACTGTCAGGATGACGATCGTGAAGACGATGCCCGTCCAGTTGCCGTGGTACCGGCCGAAGCCGACCAGAGTCAGTGCCGTGCCCTGAAGCATCAACTCGGCCGACAGGAACACGACGATCAGGTTCCGCCGAGAGAGGAAGCCGAGCATGCCCAGGGCCATCAGGACAGCCCCGACCAGCAGGTAGTTGGACAGCATGTCGAAGGTAAAGGCGTCTGGCGGAGGCATGGCCTGGCTCACAGGATTTCAGGATTCGCCAAAGATCAAAAGCGATTTCGCATGAACGGCTCAACGAGCCATGATCATCAAAGTGTCACGACTGTTGGCGGTTCTCGGGCCGGACAGGGGGTTTGGGAGTCGCGATCGCGGCGGCTCCCACCAGGGCGACGAACAGCAAGGTGCCCGCGATCTCGACGGTCAGCAGATGGTCGGTGTAGAGGGTGCCGCCCAGGCCCGCGACGTGTGCCGGTGGGATTCCGTTCTTGGCCAGAGCCGATGACTCGGCAACCAGGTCGGAGGTCGGACGCCAGGCGTGGGCGATGACCTGGGCCGGCATCGAGTTCTCGGCGAGTTGCGAGCGTGAGGGCAGATCCTTGGCACCAACGAGGCGACGCTCAATGCCGGTGCCGTCGACGGGACGGCTTTCGGACGTCTTCACCATCAGCACGCCATAGCTCAGCGTGCCGAGCAGGAGGAAACTCGTGAGAACCGACCAACCTGGAGCGCGGGCCAGTCGGTCGTAGAGGGCCAAACCCTCGGACTGGGCGAGCATGATGACGAAGAGGAACGTCACGATGATGGCACCGGCGTACACGATCACCGTTCCGGCCGCGAGGAATTGCGCCCCGGCCAGCAGGAACAGTCCTGAGGTCGCGAGGATCACCGTGGCGAACCAGAGGGCGCTATGGACCGGGTTGCGACTCGTGACCATGAGAATACCGCCGAGGATCGCCAGCAACGAGAACGCATAAAAGAACAGGCTTGCGAGAAACGTCGCGGGTGGCGACCACAACAAGGCCAAAGCCACGGCGGCTAGAACCACGAGCAGATATCCCGCCGCATGGGCGAACCGAGGTCTCGCCCGCTTGTGATTGTGCGGCAGGAGGAGGTAGGTTCCAACGGCGCCAAGGCCGACGGCGAGCAGGATCAGGATGGAAGAACCGCTTGTCATGCCAGGGGCCCCGGAATTGGACCGGTCGTGGAGGTCGTGTTGTGCTCGGTGGTCTGGGTGATCGAACGCAACGGGCCAGCCTCGCCATTCGGCAACGGAGGGTTGCCGGTCTTCATCGGTTCGGCGTCCTTGGTCACGTCGAAGACCGAGAGCAGCTTGGTCTTGTCGAAGATCATTTGTTCGCGTGAAAGTCCCGTCAGATCATAAAGACCCGTCAACTCGATGGCGTCGACGGGACAGGCTTCCTCGCACATGCCGCAGTAAATACATCGCAGCTCGTCGATAACGAAGCTCTCGGGATACTTTTCGCGGTCGTCCCAGGTGTCGGGCGCGGTGGCTCCGACAATGTCGATGCAGTGGGCCGGACAGGCGGTGGCGCAGAGCATGCAGGCGACGCACTTGACCCGCCCGTTTTCATCCTTGTTGAGCCGATGCACGCCCCGGTAGTTGGCCGTTGGGATGTGCTGCTCTTCGGGATACTGGATGGTGACCGCCTTGCCGCCGATCGCCGCGCCCAGGATATGACGGCCCGTGACCGCCAGACCGGTGAGGATCTGAGGCAGGTAGGTCTTCTCCAGGAGGTTCAGCCTGGGCGGTTGGAGCCGCTTCAGCTTGGGGTCGTCGGGTCGCATGGGCCAGTTCCTCTCGGAGCTCGTATTCGTGGTCTTTTGGGTCTTCGGCTTGGGGGTCGCGAATCGACTCGATCAATCCATGAGACCGCTCATCCGAAGTGCCTGCACAACACCGGCGGTCGCCACCAGGTTAAGCAGGGCCAGGGGAATCATCCGCTTCCAGGCGACGTCCATGAGCGTATCGTATCGGAACCGGGGCAAGGTCCAGCGCACCCACATGATAAAAATGATCATACAGGAAACCTTGAACAACAAGACAGCGACTTTCAAGAGAGCGAAAAACCAGCCGGTCTGCGCCTGGTCAAGCACGAACGGAACGTCCCAGCCGCCGAAGAAAAGGATCACGGTAAGGTAGCTAACAGTGATCACATGGAGATATTCGCCGAGAAAGAACATGCCGAACTTCATGGCCGAGTATTCGGTATGGAATCCGCCGACGAGTTCCTGTTCCGATTCCGGCAGGTCGAATGGAAGGCGATTCGTCTCGGCGAAGGCGCTGACGAGGAACAGGAGGAACCCGACCGGCTGCGCGATGATGCCCCACATGTGACGGTCTTGCCAGTTGACGATCGTATTCAGATCGAGCGAGCGGCAGATGAGAACCATGCCGAGAATCGACATGCCCAGCGGGATTTCGTAGCTGATAATCTGAGCGCTTGACCGCAAGCCGCCGAGGAACGAGTACTTGTTGTTCGATGCCCAGCCGGCGAGGATCACGCCGTACACCGAGAGGCTGCCGATGGCGAAGATATAGACGATGCCGACGTCGATCCCGGGCGCGATTTGAAACTGGACGTTGTCACCGCCGGGGAACGGTAGGTTCGCGCCTGTATTTCCGACCGGACCGAAGGGGACGACCGCGAAGGCGATCGTCGCCGCCACAATGGCGATGATCGGCGCCAGGATGTAAAGCGGCTTGTTCACATGGCTGGGGACGACGTCCTCCTTGAGGATCATCTTGGCTCCGTCGGCCAGTGGTTGAAAGAGTCCGAACGGGCCAGCGCGGTTCGGGCCGATGCGGTCCTGCGACCAGGCCGCGATCTTGCGTTCCACCAGAATCAGGTACGCCACCGCGCCCTGGCTGATGCCGACCACGATCGAAATCTTCACCAGGATGCCGATCACGTACCACATGGAATCGACGTCTCCCGCCGGCTAGAAACTCTGGAAATCACGGCTCTGCCAAACTATCTGAGATCCGCCAACTGGTTGGTTCGAAGCCGATCAACGATGACGATCGAGCCTCACGCCGGCGCTCCTGTACCGGCCCTGGATGCACGGCTGCCGTTCGTGGACTCGGTGGTGTTGTGACTCCGAGGCGAGAGCCAAGGATCGACATACGAGAATGTCGCACCTCTTTCCGGTGCAGCCTCACCGAGCACGACTCCGAACTCGGGCACAACGCCTCCCGTGACGCATGCGAAGGCGGGGACCTCCTTGGCCACGTCGGCGAGAACCTCGTGCGAGGAAACCGGGCCGGCGTGTCGGTTGGAGAGAATCGCCAGGAGGTCGAGATCGGGCAGGCTGCCGTCTCGGGGCGGCAAGGCGGCCTCGGAATACTGGAGACGGCCGTCGGCATTGACGTAGCAACCCGCCTTTTCGGCGAAGGTGGCACCGGCGAGGGCCACGTCGGCCGCCTGGGCCAGCGGCGTGACGTGCGTGTCCTGAACCACGAGCCACTCGACCTTGGTGCGGAGCGGCGGAACGTCGGCTTCACCGAAGGCGGGTTCCGTGGCGTCGGAGGTAACGTAGAGGCCCCGGAACTCGCCGCGTTCGGCGCGGGCACGAATCGACTCGTAATGGATCACTTCACCCTGGAAGTGTTGAAGGATGGCCTCGACTCCCTTGCGGTTTGGGCACTTCTCGGCACGGATGGTAAAGGGGCGGCAGACGACGAAACTGGTGTCGCCGGTACGCCCCTCCCGCGGGTCGGGGGTGAAGGTCTGATCGACGCCGATGTGCGGCACTGGCCCGAGGGCGAGCACGTTCTCCGGGTTCAGGCTCTTGAGGTACGAGGCCATCAGGTAGGCTTCCTCGACCGTCAGGAAGGGGGAGAGGATGCCCGCGACTTTACCCTTCTCGCGAGCGATACGAGCGAAGCCCTCCCCCACGGTGGCCAGCGTCTGGTCGATCGGGGTCTGGGTCATCGTGCCGTCCTTGCGGACGTACATCCCGGAGAGCAAGTTCGGGTCGTTCGCGGACTTGTAGCTGTAACGCCCCTCGTCGCAGATCCAGTAATCGTTGACGTGCGGATTGTAGCGGGCGCGGAACCGCCAGAGCTGCCCGCGGTTCTCCTCGGCGTAGATGTTGCAGCCCGAGGCGCAGCCGGTGCAGACCGAGTCGTGCTTTGAGAGGAACCAGGAGCGTTGCTTGTGCAGGAAGTCCTTGTCGAGGAGGGCGCCCACGGGGCAAAGGTCGACGACGTTGCCGGCCAGAGGGTTATCGACGGGATGATCGGGGAAGATGTTGATCTCGGCATGGCTGCCGCGCCGCATGACCTGCAACTCACCAGTCTGAGTGATCTCGCGGGTGAAGCGGACGCAGCGGGTGCACATGATGCACCGGTCC
>CAZRGV010000162.1:0-335 GCA_964599655.1 uncultured Isosphaeraceae bacterium
CATCGCGTTCGTGCCCTGGCGGCAGTCGGTCTCGCGCTACGGCCGCGTCGTCGGCTACTCGCCGCTCGACCGCACCTTCAAGGTCGAGTCGCCCATCTACGGCCGCGTCAGCCAATGGCACGTTCGGGAGGGAACCCACGTCCGCGGCCCTCGCTCGGTCGATGGCCAGGAAACCCCAGGCGACCTGATCGCCACCCTCTCCAACAACGACCCCGAGTATCTCGCCACCCTGGAACAGGCCCGCGACGCCGTCGTTCAGAAGCTCGAAACGGCCCAGAATCAGGTCAAAACCTACAAGGATATCGTCCAAACCTTGCGCGACGTGCGCGACCAGA
>CAZRGV010000162.1:380-8360 GCA_964599655.1 uncultured Isosphaeraceae bacterium
GCCCGACGTCGCACGCCAGAAGGTCCTCGCCGCCCAGCGCGAGGTGGACATCGCCCGGGTCGACCTCGCCACCGCGCTGGCCCAGCGCGATCGCTACCGCCGGCTCCTGCCTCAAGGGCTGGTCTCGGGCCGTGATATGGAGCTGGCCGAGCAAAAGTACAACGAGACCGACCAGAAGCTTCAGAAGGCCGAACTCGACCGGAAATCGGCCGAGATCGACGTCCAGGCCAAGTCGGCCAAGCTCGAGGAGGTCAAGTCGAAGACCCTCGCCGATATCGCCAAGATCGAGGCCGACATCCAGGCCGCCGAGGCCAAGGTCGCCGATTATCGCAAGGAATTGCTCGAAACCGAGTCGAAGATCCGAGGCCAGCGGACCCAGGAAGTGCGCGCGCCGCGCGACGGCACCATTCAACGCTTGCTGGTCAATGTCGGTGTTCAGCAGGTCAAGGATGGGGACCCCATCGCCATTCTCGTCCCCGACGCCCAGGATCTCGCCGTGGAGGTCTTCCTCGACGGCAACGACCTGCCGCTGGTCGGCCTGGGAGACCCTGTCCGGCTCCAGTTCGAAGGTTGGCCGGCCGTCCAGTTCGTCGGCTGGCCCAGCGTGGCCATCGGCTCGTTCGGCGGAAAAGTCGCCCTGATCGATCCAGGCGATAGCGGCACCGGAAAATTCCGCATTCTCGTCACTCCCGACGACAAATCCGGATGGCCCTCGAACCGATACCTCAGACAAGGGGTTCGTGCCAAGGGCTGGGTCTTGCTCCGGCAAGTCCGGCTCGGCTACGAGGTCTGGAGGCGGTTGAACGGATTCCCGCCGGTGGTCGCGTCCAAGGAACCGGACGACGCGAAAGGCAAGGATGACGCGTCATCCTATCCCATCACCACCGACGACAAGGAAAAAATCAAGGCGAAGAGACCGAAATGAGCCATAGGATGTGGCCGGTTTACGCGGTCGTCGCGACCCTCTCGCTCGCGGCGGCCGCCGCCGCTCAGTACGTTCCCGAATCAGGCCAGGGCCCGCTCCGGAACGACCTTCCCTTCGCCAACGCCCCCGACCGCCTGCCCGGGCCGCCTCGGGCCATGGGGGAAATCCCCACTGGTGAAAGCCAGCCGCCTTCGACCTTGCCCGGCGGCATGTTCGCCCAGCCCCCCAGGGCCATGGGCGAGGCGCCGGTCGTCTCCCCCTTCTACCCCTACTTCCCCTCCGGCATTCCCGGCGCGGCCATGCCGATCCTTCCCCCCTTTGGTCCCTGGGAGGAACGGCTCACCAGCCCGAGAATGCCCCTGTTTCTACCACCGAGCCCCACCGCGCCGGCCGTTCCCCCGGAGCTTCCGCCCGCCTTGCCCGAAGGCGGGACGCTCGGCCCGTCCCCGGCCCCCCTGGCGGTTCCACCAGGCGCCGGGCCGCCGCTGAGCCTGGAGGAGGTCCTCTCGTCGTCCCTCCGCACCTACCCCCTGTTCCAGGCGGTGCTCGAGGAACGCAACATCGCCGAGGCCGACATCCTTTCGGCCCTCGGCGCCTTCGACCTGAACTTCAACTCCGACTCGCGCAATTACCCGCTTGGATTCTACCGCCGATCGGTGCAAGATATCTTTCTGGAACAACCCATCGGCTCCCTCGGCGGCGAAATCTTCAGCGGCTACCGCTTCGCCGAGGGCTCTTATCCTATCTATTATAATTATCTCAATACGCTGGGTGGCGGTGCGTTCGTCAATGGCTTCAAGATCCCCTTGCTCAAAAACCGGGCCATCGACGGCCGGCGCGCCAAGCTCTTCCAGTCCGAGATCGAGCGCCGCAAGGTCGAACCCACCATCCTCAAGGAACGCATCAGCCTGATCAAGAACGCCTCGAAAGTCTACTGGAACTGGGTCGCCGCCGGTCAGACGTACATGGTCTACCAGGCCCTCGTCCAGCTCGTCGAGGCCAGGAACCGCGCCCTGGCCGAGCAGGTCAAGGAGCAACTGGCCAGACCCATCGACCTCGACAGCTTCCGCCTCGTCGTGCTCTCCCGGCAGCAGCAGCTCATCACCGCCCGGCGCGACTACCAGGAGGCCGCCATCGAGCTTTCGCTGTTCCTCCGGGACGGCCGCTGTTTGCCGATGTTGCCCGACGCGGCGCGACTGCCTCGAGCGTTTCCGGCCGCCGCTCCGCCCGAGCCCTCCCAGATCGCGCAGGACATCGAGGTCGCGCTGCGGCTCCGGCCCGAGATCCTCTCGCTTCGGCTTCAGGCCCGCAAAACCCAGGTCGATCGCGACTACGCCGAGAACCAGCTCTTGCCCTCGTTGAGTCTTTATGTCTACACCGAGCAAAACGTTGGTCCTCGCAAGCCCGACCTCCGCGGCGACTTCCGCCCCTTCATCATGGAAGCCTCGCTCCTGCTCGATGTTCCCCTCCAGCGCCGATACGCCAAGGGGCGCATCCAGGCCGCCGACGCCGTCCTTCGCCAGCTCGCCATGCAGACCCAATTCGCCGCCGACCGCATCCGCGCCGACGTTCAGGAGGCCACCGCCGTCGTCGTCGCCGCCTTCGAGCAGCTCCAGCGCTACCGTGAGTACGAGGCCCTGACCCGCAAGCTCCAGCTCGCCGAGCAAACCTTGTTCCGCGAGGGAGGCAGCACGCTCCTGAACGTCTACATCCGGGAGCAAGCCACCGCCGACGCCGAGGTCCTCCGCATCGGGGCCGAGGCCAAGTTCCTCGCCGCACTCGCCGAGTACCGCGCCGCCCTCGGCCTCGACGCCGTCCCGCCCGACGCTCGTTGAGGCCGCCTCGCCGGCCCAACCTTCGGTCCCACGTCGCGCCGAATCGATCGGGCAACCTCCCGTCCCGTCCCGTCCCGACCCCTCCGGAACGCCTCCGACGGCCTCTTCGTGGCATCGGACACCGGAGTCCGCCGGACGGCTGGGACCGCGATCCGGCTCCCGGAGTGCGGAAAGCCCCCGTTCCAGAGTGCGGAAACCCCCCGTTTCCAGGCGTCCCGCGCCGAGATTTCCCCGAATCCGAGGGAAATCGGCGTTGGCATCGTCCCTGCAAGAGCGTTCTCCCGTCACTCACAAGGACGAGATCCGGCGAGCGCGTGAGCCCGCCGCTGGAGCTCCGCGATGGAGCCTGACAGGGAATTGTTCCAGGGGAGGTCAACGATGTTGCGACTCGCGATCGCAGGCGCCACGGCCCTGATGAGCCTGGGCGTGGCGACCGGATTCCACCCGCAGCCCAGCGACGCCGGACCCGATTCCGGGCCTGGGAAAACCACCGCCGTTGAAACGTCCGAGACGGTCACGATCGTCAACTCCGACGAGGACGATCCCGCCGAGAAACTCCACGAGGCCTATCTCGTGCTTCGCCAGCTCCGGAGCGAGCGCGATCGCCTGGAAGAACGCCCTCGAGCCTTGACCGAGAAGGCCATGGGACTCTACCGCGATGGCCTCAAGGCGTTCGAGGCGGGCGACCTGCCTCGGGCCCGAACCCTGGGCATCGCCTCGCTCGAACTGGCCCGAGCCGTCGAACTCGCTCGCCAGGCGCGACACGACGAGACCGCCGACGACGAGCTTCCCCTTCCCCCCCGTATCGCCCGTGTTCGGATCCGTCAGGGCCACGCGACCCTCGAGGCCGACCAGATCAAGGTCCTCCGCGCCGAGACGATTCCACCCCCCATTCCGGCCGACGCCAGGACGCCCGAGACCGGAAAGGAGAAGGTCGAGTCCAAGACCTTCACGATTCGCGTTCCGCACACCGACGTCCAAGGTCGGGTCGTGGTCGTCCGCCCGGCCGAGACCCTCGAGGTCAAGGGAGACGATCGTCGCGCGTTTGTCGTCGAGAGGATTAACGAGGAACTCGGCAAGCAACTCCGGCAGGCCCGCGTCCTCGTCGGCCCGAAGACGCCCGACGCCGGTGATAGCGCGGCCATCGCACGGGCCCACCTCCGACGCGCCTACGACCGCATCCGAGACGCCCGCGAAACCTACAAGAACGAGGACGCCAAGGTCTACCTCGACGCCGCTCGAGACCTCTACAACGCCGCTCGTCGCGAGGCCGAGGCTGGCCGGAACGACCGCGCTGTCCAGCTCGCCGACGCCGCCGCGTCCCTGACCCTCGTGCCCCGCTACCTCGGCGAGCTCAAGCAGAAGCCGGCCGACAAGAAGACCGAGGACGCCGGCAAGGACCAATCCAAGCGCAAAACCGAACGCCGTTTCGAGTACCGCATTCCGCCCCTTCCCGGCGTTCCCGAGCAGGCCCGCGTCCGGGTCGAAACGTCCAAAAAAGGCGAGGTCCACGTTCACGTTGAGACGTCCGACAAGGAAACGCCCACCGAACGGGCCAAGAAGGACAAGGCGGCGAAGGCCGAGAAGGGCAAGGACCACGCCAGGGCCGAGGAAACACACGGCGATGTCGAAGGCATTGGGCTCGTGTTGACCGTGGAGGACGACTCGCTGGTCGTTAGCGACCTCGTGCCCGACAGTCCCGCCGCCCGAGACGGCCGCATCAAGCCCGGCGACCGGCTCGTGGGCGTCGAAACCGACGACGGCGAGACCATCGAGTTCGACGGCAAGCCCCTGGAAGAGTCGGTGAAGCTGATCCGAGGCCAGACCGGAACCAAGGTCCGCCTCGTCATCCAGCCCAAGGATTCCGACGACCGCAAGGTCTTCGAGCTCACACGGGCGAAGCTCCCCGTCCACGACCTCGCCCCGAAGGCCGAGGTCCAGGAGCCGGAGATCGAGGTCAAGCAGCCGAAGCGGGGCGAGGACCAGCCTGAGGCCGAGGCGAACGTCTTCCGGTTCCAGGTTCCCAAAACCGTCACGATCAAGCCGTTGAAACAACTCGGTATCGGCCCGATTGAGCTCGAGCTGAAGCTCGACCTCAACGCCGGCCAACACGACGGCGAGCCCGTCAAGGACCTCCCGCCTCCTCTCGATGACTGACGTCCGGTCCGCCACACGTCCGCGGTAGGACACGTGTGGCATGGCGGAACTCGACATCTCGCAACGATTTCCATCGTGATCGCCCGCGTCTCGCCCCAGACGCTCCATCCCTCATGGATGGAGCGTTTTTTCTGGACGGCCCCCGGATTCAGCATCGATTGTGCGATCAGAGGGATTTCGTTACGCTGTGCCGCCCCTCGACCACGGAGGAACGAAGGGAAGGGAGGCGAATCGAGATGTCGAGGCCGTTGACACGGAGGCCCTCGAGGTGCGGATCGCCATGATCGCCTCGGAAGCGGTTCCGTTTGCCCAGACCGGCGGACTGGCCGAGGTGGCGAGCTCGTTGGCGGGCGCCCTCGATCCGCTCGGACAGAGCGTCCTGCTGATCCGGCCCTGCGAGAACCGGGCCAGGCGGGCCGGCCTGCCCAGGCGGCCGGAGGTCCCCTTGCTCACGCCGTTGAGCCGGCTCGACCCTCAAAAAGGTTGGGATCTGCTGGTCGAAGTGGCCGATCTACTCCTTGAACGTGACGTCCAGTTGGTGGTTCTCGGGGAAGGACAGCCGAATGACCAGGAGCGGCTGGAGCCGCTCGCTCGAACGCATGACGGCACGTTCCATGCGTTCCTGACGTTCCGGCCCCCACGGGCCCATCAGACCCTCGCCGGAGCCGATATGGCCCTGCTGCCCCGCCTGTACGAACCCTGCGACCTGAGCCAACTCGACTCCGAGAACGAAGGGACCGTGCCGATCGTCCGGGCCACGGGCGGCCTGGCCGACACGGTCGTCGACGCCGGCCCCTCGCGCCTGGCCGAGGGAACGGCCACCGGCTTCGTGTTTCGGGAACCAACCCCGCTCGCCGTCTGGAACGCGATCCAACGCGCCCTGAAGACCTTCCGGGACCGCGCCCTCTGGCCTCGGCTGATCGTCGCCGGAATGCGGGCCGACTGGTCTTGGCGTCGCTCGGCGAAGTCCTACATTCAACTCGTTGAGGAGATTGTTCGGCGGCGACTCTCCCTCGCCGTCTGAGGCACGGAACGCCAGATCCAAGAATCGCGATCTCGCATGTCGATCGGACAATCTCCGTACCGGAACCTACAATTCTGATTCCGGATCTCCCAGGCCCCAGGCCGCGCCCTCAAAGCGGGTGCGGGACCACGATGTCCACGGTCTCGCTTGCCTTGATGTGGCACCAGCACCAGCCGTACTACCCCGACGACGTCTCGGGGGAGAACCCCATGCCATGGGTCCGGCTGCACGGTACCAAGGACTACCTCGGCATGATCCTGCACCTCGACGAGGTGCCCGAGTTCCGCTGCACGATCAACCTCGTGCCCAGCCTGCTCGTTCAGATCGAGGCCTACGTCCAGGGCGCCACGGATCGCCACCTCCAGGTTTCACGCATCCCGGCCGATGGCCTGTCGCGCGAGGATGCCCTGTACCTGCTCGACCACTTCTTCATGGCCTTCGCCGACGCCATGATCCGCCCCCATCCCCGCTACTGGGAACTCTACCAGCAGCGAGGTCTCGGCGTCAGCACCGCCGAGCAGGCGCTTCACCGCTTTCGAGACCGCGACCTCCGCGACCTCCAGGTCTGGTCCAACCTCGCCTGGTTCCACCCCTTGCTCTTCGAGAAAGATCCCGAACTCGCCGCGTTCAAGGCCAAGGACCGGCGTTACTCCGAGGACGACAAGAACTGGCTGCTCGACAAACAGCGCGAGCTGCTCGCCCAGATCATCCCCCTGCACCGCAAGCTGGCCGACCGCGGCCAGGTCGAGCTGACCACCACGCCGTTCTACCACCCAATCCTTCCCTTGCTCTTCGACAAGCGGCTCGCCCGAGAGGCGATGCCCGACGTCAACCTCCCCGCGTTCCGTGACGGTTACCCCGAGGATGCCGAGGTCCACGTCCAGCGCGCCGTCGAGAGCCATCAACGCCACTTCGGCGAGCGTCCCAAGGGCATGTGGCCCAGCGAGGGCTCGGTCTGCCAGGCCATGATCCCCCTGCTCGTTCGCCACGGCATCCAGTGGATCGCCACCGACGAGGAAATCCTCGGCTGCTCCCTGCACGGCCGGGTCGGTCGAGACAGCCGGGGCCACGTCCGGCATCCCGAACTGCTGTACCGGCCCTGGAAGGTCTCCGAGTTCGGCCACGACCTCTCGATCGTCTTCCGCGACCACGCCCTCTCCGACCAGATCGGCTTCCACTACCAGCGAAGCCCCGGACCGGCCGCCGCCGCCGACTTCCTCGGCAAGCTCCAGGCCATCGGCCACGCCTGCCGCCACAACCAGAACCACAACCCGATCGTCCCCGTCATCCTCGACGGCGAAAACTGCTGGGAGTACTTCCCCGACGGCGGCGTCTCGTTCCTCCGGTCCCTCTATCAAACCGCAGTCCGCGAACCCGGCATCAAGCCCGTCACCGTCGGCGAGCACCTCCGAGAGCATCCGCCGGTCGAGTACGTCCCTCGCCTCTTCTCCGGAAGCTGGATCAGCCACAACTTCGCCATCTGGATCGGCCACCACGAGGACAACCAAGCCTGGGACGCCCTCCACGAAACCCGTAAGTTCCTCGTCAAGGAAACCGAATCCGGCCGCCACGACCAGGCCACCCTCGCCCGCGCCTGGGACGAGCTCTACATCGCCCAAGGCTCCGACTGGTTCTGGTGGTACGGCGACGACCACTCCAGCGCCCTCGACGCCCTCTTCGATCACCTCTTCCGCAAGCACCTGCGGAACGTCTTCACCCTGCTCGGCGCCGATCCGCCCGGCACCCTGTTTACCCCGATTTCCCAGGCCGCCCCCCGAAAACCGATCCACCAGCAGCCCACCACCTTCCTCCGCGTCCGGATCGACGGCCGATACTCCTACTTCGAGTGGATCAACGCCGCGCGTTACGTCTGCGGCAACGACCGAGGCACCATGACCCTCGTCTCGCAAAGCCCCCTCAAGCAGGTCTGGTTCGGCTTCAACGCCGAACGGCTCCTGATCCGCGTCGACACCGACGGCGGGCCCGCCCACCAACGCCTCGCCGAGGCCGACCGCCTCCGCATCGGCTTCGTCGACCCT
>CAZRGV010000162.1:8396-12012 GCA_964599655.1 uncultured Isosphaeraceae bacterium
GACCGCCCACATCAACCACGCCGGCCGGCCCTCCAGCAACGGCACCACCGTCGAGGTCGCCACCGACGTCGTCCTCGAACTCGGCGTTCCCTTCGGCCGCCTCGGCCTCAAAGCCCACGACCCCATCCGCTTCTACGTCGAACTGCTCCAGGGCGATAACAGCCTCGATCGCGCCCCGCGCGAGGGGATCTTCGAACTCCACGTCCCGACCCCCGACTTCGAACGCGTCATGTGGCAGGTCTAGGACTGATCCACACGCAAACATTCATGAATCTACGCGGAATGTGCGGCCACCATTGATTCAACCATGCCCACGTGCATAAAATACGATCAGGCCGGGCGGCCGGCCGGCTTCGATTCGAAATCGTTCGGAAACCGGACCGATGGCAAGCTGTTCCGAAGGAGGGCTCACCCCGGTCACCCGAACGCGTGCGCCGTCGCCGGCCGATCCGACATCGCTCTTGCGGAAGTTCTACAATTTCAGGAGAGTTGCGGAGCGATGACTCCGACGCCCGCGTTTCCCGGTTGGGCGGAGCCCCTCGTCGGGCCGCGGTTGGGCACGAGTCTCGTGGTCGTGTCGCACCGTTTCGACGGTGGCCCGTGGCTCTCGAACGGCTGGATTCTCGGCCGCGCTCCGAGGGGCTGTTCGACGGGTTGGTCGTCTCGTTTCGCGAGGCCAGGAAGGCCAACGCCTCGGGGCCGGGAGCTCCCGGTGTGACCCACCTGGCTCGAAAATCCCCGGACCCGTTTTCTTCCCGCCAGGGAGGCCGATCCTCATGCCCGAATTGCGAAAAGACCCGATCGTCGGCCGGTGGGTAATCATCGCGCACGAACGGGCCAAGCGGCCCCACGACTTCAAGGGGGAGGCCCAGTCCGTCGCCGAGCCCGGCCTTTGCCCCTTCTGCGAGGGCCAGGAAGACAAGACTCCCCCCGAGATCATCGCCTACCGCGAGCGAGGCACGCACGCCAACGGTCCCGGCTGGCGCGTTCGCGTCATTCCCAACAAGTTCCCCGCCTTGAAGATCGAGGGCGACCTCAACAAGCGAGGCGAAGGCATCTACGACCACATGGCCGGCATCGGCGCCCATGAGGTCATCGTCGAAAGCCCGCGCCACGTCATCAGCATGGCCGACATGTCCGAGGAAAACATCCGAGAGGTCCTCTGGGTCTACCGCGACCGCCTCGTCGACCTCAAAAAAGACAGCCGACTCGTCCACGGCATCCTCTTCAAAAACGTCGGCGCCGCCGCCGGCGCCAGCCTCGAACACACCCACAGCCAGCTCATCGTCACCCCCACCGTCCCGATCTCCGTCTGGGAAGAAATGACCGGCGCCCTCGAATTCTTCAACTACCGAGGCCGCTGCATCTACTGCGACATGGTCCAGCAAGAACTCGCCACCGAGAGCCGCATCGTCCTCGACACCCCCCACTTCACCGCGTTCTGCCCCTACGCCAGCCGCTTCCCCTTCGAAACCTGGATCCTCCCCAAAACCCACTCCAGCCACTTCGAAAACATCCCCAAGCCCGGCGTCGACGACCTCGGCTCCGTCCTCCGCACCGTGCTCAACAAGCTGGAACTCGCCCTCGATAGCCCCCCCTACAACTACATCATCCATACCGCCCCCTTCGACCACCAGGAACTCCCCCACTACCACTGGCACCTCGAAATCATCCCCCGGCTCACCAAGGTCGCCGGCTTCGAGTGGGGCTCCGGCTTCTACATCAACCCCGTCCCCCCCGAAGACGCCGCCGGATTCCTCCGAGACGTCGAGGTCGGCCCCCACAACACCGCTCGACCCGCCGTCAACGCCGGATTGAGAGCCGTGACCGGGCTGAGTTGAGGCACGCCATCGCGTCTCCTGTCCGTTCGGCACAATGCTTTTTTAGGACAATCTCTCGCGCGCCATCCCCACGCGGACGCGAAGAGTTCGCCTAATTTTTCTAAATTCCGGCGGATTTCCTCGATCCACCTTCCCCATTTTCCCGATGTTAAGGTTGGCCTCAACGGGAGCGAGCCGCTGTGGGTCGGGCTCGGGGGCCCTTGGAAGCACATCGGGGAGCCGCATCCATGGCCGCGACGTTGCGACAGATCGAGGCGAATCGGCGGAACGCCAGAAAAAGCACGGGGCCCCGCACCGACGAGGGGAAAAAGGTCTCGCGCGGCAATGCCCTCAAGCATGGCCTGGCCGGCAACGGCGTCGTCCGGCCGCCGGCCGAACGCGCCGCCTTTGAGCAGCGGCTGGCGGCCTGGAAGGCCGAATGGAAGCCGTCGGGCCCCTCCGAGAACTGGTTCCTCGAACGCATGGTTTCGGCCTCGGTGCGGATCGATCGCTGCGATCGCATCGACCTGGCCCTTCGACAGCGGTTCGCCTTCCGCGCGGCCGTTTGCTGGGACGAGGACCACCGCAAGGAAACCGAGCGCGTCGGCGAGCGGCTGCCCCGTTCGCCCGGACGCGTTGTCCGCGAGCTCCAGACCACGCGTCACGGCGTCGAATGGCTGCTCGAACGCTGGAGGGGGCTGGCCGAGATCCTCGACCGACGGATTGACTGGAACGACGAGCAGCGACGACTCGCGCTCGACCTGCTCGCCACACCTCGCGAGCTTCGAGACGGCCCGACCCGGCTCGATCCGCCCGACGGCCTCGACCCCATCGCCCACCGCCTCGCCCTGGCGCTCGCCGAGATCGAGGACCTCGAATCCTGGCGCGACGAGATCGGCCAGCACGTCGACGCGCACGACCGCGAGCTCGCCGAGCAAGGCATCGGCGCCGAGGTCTCCCGCCCGTTAATGCTCGCCCATCGCTACGAATCGGCCGCCAACCGCGAGTTCCATCGCGCTCTCAACCAGTTCCTCCGCTTTCGCCGAGAGGCCCGAACCACCCTCTTCCATCGCGACCCCCTCGACGACATCGACCTCCCGGACGACGACCCGGACCCGGACATCGACCTCGACGACGCCGATCTCGAGGCCCGGCTCCTTGAGGATTCCGACTCCTCCCAGAACTCCATGCCCCTCGACACGACAGACCCTTCCGCTCGCTCCGAGCCTGAGCCCGCGCCGATCGTCGTTGTCGAGGCGCCGCTCCTTCCAGTCGCATCGACCACGCTTCCGTTCGCAATGACCGCCCCCACGACCTCCGAGCCCGAAACCCCAACCACGACCCACGGCCCGAACCCTCCGGCGCGCCCCGCGACCGCCTCCGCCACGCCGTCCGGCACGGGTTTGTCGTCCCTCGGCATCGCCAGGCCGTCCTTCGTCGGCGCGCTCCGCGCCAAGCTCCAGCCCCCATCGAACCGCCGCAACCGACGCGCGAACCGTCGCCGGGGCCACCGTTGAACCCGATCGGGCCGCTCGACATAACCTCTTGTCGAATAAGCCATTGCATCCCTCTCCGATCCCAACCGCAGGGCGCCGAAGGGGTGCCTAGGTTCGTGTCGCTCCCCGCGCGACCGCACGACCGCGACCGGGCCCAAGGGGTGCCTGGGGTCGTGTCGACCCCCGGCGCGACCGCACGACCGCGACCGGGCCCAAGGGGTGCCTGGGGTCGTGTCGACCCCCGGCGCGACCGCACGACCGCGACCGGGCCCAAGGGGTGCCTGGGGTCGTGTCGACCCC
>CAZRGV010000163.1:0-11775 GCA_964599655.1 uncultured Isosphaeraceae bacterium
TCGGTCTGCGCCGGCGACTCGGGATTCCTCGGTCGATGGGGACTGACGAAATCGAGGCCAGCCGTGAGCAACGATTCTCGAAGGTCGGCCTGGCTGAGATCGTGCCCGCCGAAGGAGGCCGTGACCAGCCGGTGAGAGTCGAGCCGTTTGACCAGCGTTCGAAGCGCCTTGAGCTCGTCAACCGACACAAAGCGGTCGTCCCGGACATCCCGCTCGTTGGCCAGGTCGAGATACCAGTTCCGATACTCTCGAAGCTCGGTCGCGAGCGTCTCCACGGCGTTCTTGTGCGCGGCCATGTCCGGCAACCGACCGCCACGGGTCATGCCCGGTGGGATCTTTCCCCGAGCGAGCGTGACATCCACCACCAGGCCCCGACGATCGCATTCCGCGACGAGCCATCGGAGCTTTC
Organism: uncultured Isosphaeraceae bacterium; assembly: GCA_964599655.1. GTDB lineage: Bacteria > Planctomycetota > Planctomycetia > Isosphaerales > Isosphaeraceae > CAZRGV01. The sequence continues at coordinate 410 of CAZRGV010000163.1, forward strand.
CGAAGAAGGGTTCCCGGCGATGTCCATCGGTGTCCAGAGCCGAAACATCTTGACCGAAGGCCTCCCAAGTGGCCCAGACACGCAACCAGTTGAACCCATGCGATTGCAGATCATCAAGGTCGAGTCGAATGTTCTCCTCCGACGCTCCGAGGACACCGTAATCGCTGATTCCGAGCAGGAAGGTAATCTTACCGTTGATAGTGAAACGCGTGCCCTCGATGCCGAGAACCGTTTGCCCGTTTTCAGCCAGGTGCCTCTTGCTTGGTCCATCGTCGTTGGCGAATCCTGGCGAGACGCCGAGCATTCCAATCCAGGTCGTGGCGATCATCGCGACCACCTCAAACGCGGCCGAACGGGGCTTCGTCGAGCGGCTGGCCAATTTGGTGCTCTGGCTCAGGGCCGAGGTCACTCCTTTCGTCTCACGGGCGGATCGGTGCGACTTGGGCATGACGAGGAGACTCCTTGTACGGTTGGTCAAGAGACCAATTGAAGGATCGAGGCGAGTCCAATGGCGTTCTGACTTGCCGGGATCACAAAGGCAAAGACCGCTTTGCGACGCGCAACCGCACATCAAGACGCCACGAAGCGGGTCGGCTTTAATGGAAATTTCGAGTAGATTCGTTACTCCCTGGACGATAAGTTACGCGGAGTCTACCACCTGAAGCCAAGGTGTTTCCTCGGGAACCGTTTCCGAAGGGGGCCGCCGGAGTGGGGGATACGGACCATCCGCTGCTTCCCCGTGCTTGAGCGCGAGAGGTGAGTCGCGGTTTTCCTGTGGTTGCGTATTCGATCCACTCGATGAAAAGTGATACTTCCAGGGAGGGAGGGAAGTCGCTGTGGAGTTGATCTCGGTCCATGTCCCGAAGACCGCCGGGACGGCGTTCGCAAATCTGCTCAACAAGGTTTATGGGGTGGAGCAGATTTTCAAGGACTACGAGAACGAGTCGATCGAATCGATCGGACCCAGGTATCGCGTCGTTCACGGACACTTTCGTGTTGGAAAGTACAACGGGTATTTCCCGACCGCGAAGCGGGTTGCCTGGGTGCGCCACCCAGCGACCTGGGTCATCTCTCTCTACTACTTTTGGAAACACATTCCCTGGGAGGTCGCCGAGAAGGCGAACAACCCGTTGCTCACGCGGCATCTGACAGAAGAACTTTCCCTCCTGGAATTCGCTGAACATCCTTTGGCACGGAATCAGTTTACCAGACACTTTCTTGATGGATTGGATCTGGAAGATTTTTTCTTCGTCGGGATTCAAGAACACTTTCAGGAAGAATTGAAGGACCTGGCCTGGATGATGGGCTGGCCGACGTTCGAGGTCGGTGTCGACAACGCAAACCCTCAACCCGGTTACCGAGATCGCGTGAACCAACTCCGGAGCGAGCCCGGATTGATCCAGAAACTCGAGTCGCTGAACGAGGACGACATGGCGCTCTATGAACGAGCGCTGACAATTCGATCGCGTCGAGTGAGGATCAATGCCCCGAGGTGGGTCGTCGGGTGTCACCCGCACTCCACCTCATGCTAGTTTCAGACCGCCCCACTCGTTCTCGGTCCTTCCTGGAGGAATGACGCCCAAGGGAGGATCGAACCGCGGAAGACAAGGGCGCGGCGCGGGAACGGTGATACCTGCCACTCCGCCGCGCCTGTCCGATCTGGTTCACAGGATCCTGTCATTCGCCGTTAGAGAATCTCCCGAAGCGCTTCAAGCAGGCGGTCGATCTCATCGTCGGTGCCGACGGTGATACGAAGTCCGTCGGCCTGGCTGGGGTATCGCATCAAGCGGACCAGGATCTTGCGCGACTTGAGGGCCTCGTACACACCCAGGGCAGGGGGGCCGCCGGTACACCAGACGAAATTCGTCTGGCTTTCCGGAACGTGATAGCCGAGGCCCCTGAGGGCGACGGTGAGCCGGCGACGGGTCTGACGGATCTTGCTGACGGTTTCCTTCAGGTAGCTCTGATCTTCGAGAGCCGCGGCGCCTCCGACGAGACTCAGGCGGTCGCAGTTGTACGAATCCTTGACCTTGATCAGGCCCTCGACGATCTCCGGATGTGCGATCAGGTAGCCGATTCGAAGGCCGGCGAGGCTGTAACCCTTGCTCAAGGTGCGGGTGACAATCACGTTCGGGTGATCGGCCACAAGGCCGACACAATGGGAGTCGGCGAAGTCGGCGTAGGCTTCATCGACGACGAGCGGTCCGCCGATGCGACGAGCGAGGGCGCCGACCTGATCGGGGGTAAGGGCGGTCCCGGAGGGGCTGTTGGGATTGGCCAGGAAAGTGAGTCGGGCGCCGAGGTGGGCGAAGCGGTCGGGGTCGAGCGACCAGTCGGCGTTGAAGGGCACCTCGACCGGCCGGGCGTTTTGCAGCTCGATGAGTGTGCGGTAGAGGATATAGCTCGGGGTTGGATAGATCACCGAGTCGCCGGGGCCGGCGAAGGCTCGGGTGAGAATCGTCAGGACGTCGTCCGAGCCGTTGCCGACGAGGATCATCTCGGGAGAAACACCGTGCAACCTGGCGGCGACCTGGCGGAAGGCGGTTCCGACCGGGTCGGGGTAGAGGCGCAAGCGGTCATCCAGGGTAGAGGCGATCGCCTTCGCAACTCGAGGAGACGGGGGATACGGGTTCTCGTTGGTGTTGAGCTTGATGTAGACCCCGTCTTTGGGCTGCTCGCCGGGGACATAACCGGCCATCCGGGCGATGTGTGGCAGGAAGAAGCGGCTCATTCCAGCAATCCTCGGGCGAAGGAACAGACGGCGGAGGTCGAGGGCTCCGGAGTGGATCAGGCCAGTCGAGGCAAAGTCCGTTGGGGTTGGGACGGGAGCGGTCAGGCGTTCGCCAGGCGGATCAACGCCTCGCCATCGACACGGTTGATGGTCCAGTCATCCATCGGCCGCGCGCCAAGCGAGCGATAGAACCGGATGGCGGGCTCATTCCAGTCGAGGACGGCCCATTCCAGCCGGCCGCAGCCACGCTCGACAGCCAGTTTCGCCAGCCGCTTCAGGAGTGCCTTGCCGATTCCCTGGCCTCTGGCTTCGGGCCGGACGAACAGATCCTCGAGGTAGAGGCCCGGTTGCCCTCGGAAGGTCGAGAAATTGTGAAAGAACAGGGCGAAGCCGACCGGCCGGTCGTCGACCTCGGCGATGAGTGCCTCGGCGAAGGGGCGGGGGCCAAAGAGGTGCTGCCGGAGGTCCTCGGGCGAGGCATTGGCCTCATGCTCGAGCTTCTCATACAAGGCCAGTTCGCGAATCAAGGCCACCAGCGTCTCGGCGTCATCAGGTCGGGAGGGTCGGATGGTGAAGCTCATGGCGCCTTCGAGGGAGGAAAGGTGTCACCGAAGCGAAAGTCCTTCCGCGGGCGTGCGGCGACGGACCAGTCGAGACGTCTCAGGGGACTGTGGAGGATTCGATCGCACGCGCGAGTTGGGTTTCCCATCACCGCGATGACGACACGACGCAAGCCCCAAGGGTTCATGACCTTGGCCTTCGTGTCGACGTTCTGGCCCTGGTCTTGGGCCTGGCGGCAGATCCTGGCCGGTTGAGCGGGCCGTCATTCATTGGGGGCTCTTCAAGTCGGACGTCGACGGAGTATCGGTGAGCGGTCAGGCCTTCCTTCTCGGCGAGGATGCGGATGTCGGAGGCGAGCCACTGGAGGCCCTGGCGATCGACCTGAATGATGCTGGTCTTCTTGAGGAAGTCGTTGGCACTCAAGCCGGACGCCCATCGGGCCGTGCCTCCGGTCGGCAAGACGTGTGAGGGGCCCGCGGCGTAGTCACCCACCGCCACCGGCGTGTCGTGGCCGAGGAAGATCGCGCCGGCGTTGGTGAGCCGGGCCGCCAGTCGGTCGGGGTCCGAGGTCGAAACGTGGAGGTGCTCGGGAGCGATCCGGTTCGTCAATTCGATGGCTTCGTTCTCGTCTCGGACGAGAATCAAGGCGCCAAAGCGTTCCAGGCTTTCGCGGGCGAGGTCCCCCCGGCTGAGCCGCTCAAGCTGATCGATCAGGGCGTCGGTGACGCGGTCGATGAGGTCAGGTTCCCAGGTGATCAGAATGCTGGCGCCCGGCGAGTGCTCGGCCTGACTGATCAGGTCGGAGGCGACGAACCGGGGTTCGGCCGTCCAGTCCGCGATGAGCACGACCTCGCTCGGGCCGGCGATACTGTCGATGTCGACCTCGCCGTAAACCTGTCGCTTCGCCAGCGCGACGAACAGATTGCCGGGTCCGACGATCTTGTCGACCTGCTCGATGCCCTCGACGCCATACGCTAGGGCCGCGACTGCCTGAGCGCCGCCGATCCGGTACACCTCGTTGAGCCCGATCAGGCGGCAAGCCGCGAGTACGTCGTCGTTGTAACCGCCAAACCGTGTCGGCGGCACGACCACCGCGATCTGCTCGACGCCCGCAGCCTGGGCCGGGACGGCAGTCATGAGGAGCGACGACGGGTAGGCCGCCGCGCCTCCCGGAATGCAAACTCCGACGCGTCGCAAGGGCCGGTATCGGAGCCGAAGCTCACAGCCAGGCGCGCGCCGCATGACGGCATCGCGGTGAAGAATGCCCGATTGAAACGCGAGGATGTTGTCTCGAACTCGCTGAAGGGTCGTCAGGTAATCGGTTTCGGCCTTCGCGAGGGCGGCATCGAGCTCGTCGGCCGAAACGCGGACCAGCTCGGGTGTCAACTCGACGCCATCGAGCTTTGCCGTGTAATCGAGCACGGCCGACAGTCCTCGCTCTTGAACGTCGCGACAGATTCGCTCGACCACTTGCTGGGGGGACAGCGGCTCGCCGAACGCGGCGATGGTCCGGGCTCGACCTTGAGGGCTGACCACGTCGCCCCGAGGACTGAGCTGTCGCCGGAGGTTTTGAATGGCCTCTCGGGCGTTTTCACGCGCGCAGTCGATCCGTTTGATGTTCAGGGTTGTCGTCATCGAACGATGGTTCTCCGAGGCATCGCGAACGCACCCATTCTAACTGCGTTGGCAAGCCGCCGCCTCCCGGGACGTCGGTTGAGCCTCGAAATAGACTGATCGTCCTTCGGGTACGCCGCAAGCCCCCGAGATTCGATTGACCGCCGATGGGGCGGTTGGCGCACCCCGAGCGGTACCCAAATGCGCAAAAATCGTCGCACCGGTCCGCCAGGGAATTGCGGGCCGGTGCGACCGGAGGAGAGAAGAGCCGTCCGAGTCTCAAGCGGAATGTCGGATGCGGGAACGCAGTCGGGGAATCAGAACGACGGCCCCCATACCAAGCCCGAGCAGCACGATTGAGCCAGGCTCGGGTACCATGCGAACGCCGTTCCCCGCCGTGGTGCCGAAGAAGACGGTCACGCCTTCGATTCGACTCTGTGACGTGAGCTGAGACACCTGGACGTGAAACGTTGCCGACTGATTCAGGAACGGGTTATGCGGTTTGTTCCCGGCGATGGATCCGCCGGCCTTGTCGTAGAGTCCATTCGAGCCTGGAGGGCCGAGAATGAGGTGAGCCGGCCCAGCCGCTCCGAGAACGCTGAGTTGCAAGCCGCCGGAAACGTTGGAGTTCAACGCCCATCCCGTGGGGACCGTGCTCCCGATCGAAAACGTTCCGTCCGACTTCACAGTCAACTCGGTTCCGAAGCTGCCGCTGAGGTCCGACGCCATGGTCCCGGTGGTCTCTGCCGTGCTCAGCGAGAAGTTCAAGCCGCTAATCGCTTGGGCCACGGTCGACGGATCGGCCTGTCGGTTGGTCAGCGTGATGGTGATTTGGTGATTCAAGGGGTCGATGTCAAAGGTCACCTCGGCGTCCACCGGGTTGTGCCCATTCTCCGTCGCACCCGTCGCGGTCGCGAACTCCTGAATGAAGCCCCCCCAACATTCTGAAGAACCTAGACCCGGGATGGTGGCCCCGAGCGTGACCAGGCTGTAGACCAGCAATCGCAAGCGTCCCAGAAAGCATGGGTGTTCGTTGCGCCTCACGAAGTCACTCCCCTGGAAATCCGGCCGACCTGTCTTCATAAGTCACGCTCGGATGTCCGCATCCAATGATGGTATCGAGTGTGTGTGCACGATGGCTGTCATCGCATTGTAGGGCTCGGTTGCGCGGTCCGTCAACGATCGCGGAAACCCCGACAGATTTCTTTGGACTTGGCTGTTTCCTTTTTTAACGGCCTGTGGATTCTCATCATCATGCGGTCGAATGCCCGATTGGGATGAGGGTTCGCCAGGGGAACTGGTGTAAGGGGGCCGAGTCTGTCTGGGTGAGTCGCTGGGCTGGACGGGTCTGGTCGTTTAGAATCCAGGGGACCTGCGACCACGTATCCGACCGATCCCGGGGGACTCGCTTGATGAACCGACCACCGATTGACCTCAGGTCCGACACTGTGACCCGCCCCACCCCAGCCATGAGGCGAGCCATGGCCGAGGCCGAGGTCGGCGATGATGTGCTGGGCGAGGACCCGACCGTTAACGAACTGGAGCGTCGAACCGCCGAGTTGCTCGGCAAGGAAGCTGCGCTTTTTGTTCCTTCGGGCACCATGGCCAACCAGATCGCCGTGGGCGTGCACGCGGGGCCGGGAGAGGAATTGCTCTGCGACCCGACCTCGCATGTTTACGTCTGGGAAGGTGGCGGGATCGCCCGGCTCTCGGGTGTGACCGCTCGAACAATCGAGGGAGATCGCGGCTTACTTCGGCGTGCCGACCTGGAAGGCAAGATTCGTCCCGACAACTGCCACTACGTGCGGACCAGGCTGGTCTGTCTCGAGAACACCCATAACCGGGGCGGTGGCCGGGTGTATCCGATCGCTCAGGTGGCCGAGATTGCCAACTGGGCCCATTCGAACGGGTTGGCCATGCACTGTGATGGCGCACGTTTGATGAACGCGGTGGTCGCTTCGGGCGTTCCGGCCGCCGAGTGGGCCCGGCACTTCGACACCGTCTCGATCTGCTTTTCCAAGGGCCTTGGGGCTCCCGTCGGTTCAGCCCTGACCGGCCCGGCTGATCTCATCCGTGAGGCGCATCGGCTCCGCAAGGTCTTCGGAGGCGGTATGAGGCAGGCCGGCGTGATCGCGGCCGCCGCCTTGCACGCGCTGGAGAACCATGTGGATCGGTTGGCCCAAGACCATGCGAACGCGAGGATTTTGGCGGAGGCCGTGGAGAGGACCGAGGGCCTGAGCCTGGAGTCGGGACCCGTCGAGACGAATCTCGTCTGGATCGCCGTTGACCCAAAGCTGGGAAGCGCCCAGGCGATCGCCGACCGCCTCAAGACCGATGGCATTCTTGTCAGCGCGCTCGGGCCGCAAGTCCTTCGCGCCTGCACGCATCTGGACGTTTCCCGGGAGCAAGTCGAGATTGCTGCCGAGTCGATCCGCCGACTTTCCCGTTGAGCCTGCGAGGGTCGGCCCATCAGGCCCCTCCGGAGGCCGAGGAGAGAGGTTCCTCGGCCTCTCCTCAGGGAGCGTTGGCGGCCGGCTTCTCGATGCGAGCCGCCACGTCGAGGGCCGTCTCCAGTTGAGGGTCGCGACCGGCGGCGAAGCGAAGGGGCGCGGAAACCACGACGTCGGGTTCGATGGGATGGCCTTCTAGTCTCTGCCCGTCGACCTTGACGTCCGCCACGGCGAGGTAGAGCAGCGACAGATCCGGCAGCAAGAACGGTCGACCGGCCAGGACCGCGCCTCCGGTCGGCTCGCCAACGAGCGTCCCGAGTTTGTGCGCTTTGACCGCGTGGGCAACCAGTTCCTTGCCGCTTCGAGAACGGCCATTGATCAGCAGAACCAAAGGCTTTCGCCACTGGGAGTCCACGACCCGGGACGTGCCGTCTCGCTCCGTCACCGTCAGGACGGGTGGCAGAGGGCTGAAAAGGTTGAGAAAGCTCGGGTTACAGCCACCCCAACCGTCTCGAAGGTCAAGAATCAACGCGTCGGTCGTGGAGTTCAGGTCGGAAATGGCCTCCCGAAGCCGATCCTCGGGCTCCTCTCCGGCACAGGAGAAGATCGGCACGTAGGCAACTCGTTTCCCCTTGTGATGGTAGATCTTCGTGCCTTGCCGCTGGGCCTCGAGCCATTCGCGAGCAGGATCCACGCGCCGAGGGCGGACTCGCGCCTCAAGGGTGGGCTCGTTCTCTCGTCGCCGGATTCTCAGGGTCATAACGTCGTCGGAGCGGCCCCGGAACGAGAGCACCGGATGGAACGGTTCGCCGTCGGCGGAAAGGATCTGGTCCCCTCGGAGCAGTCCGGCCTTCGCCGCGGGCCCTCCCGCGAAAACCACCCGGATCACGTTCTGCGGGTCGAGGTCCACCCCGATCCCTTCATAGGTCAAAGCGCCGACGCCGAGCGTCTCACGGAAGATTGCCAGCAGACCGTAATACTCGAGGTCCAGAGGCGTGTAGTAGTGCGTATGGGAGGCGTGAAGGTCGTCGAGCGCCCGGTTGGTCAGAGTGGCGAACTCGCGTTGAGTGCGAGCGCTGGAGGCGTAGTCGAGGTGCGAGGTCGCCCAGACGCCGGCGGCCTCGGCGTCGAAGAAATGATCGCGAACCGTTCGGACGACGATCCCGCCGAGCCGGTCCGCGTCACGATCGGAATCCTCCGCGGCGTTTGTGGCCGGCAGGATACCCCAGAGCAGGATCAACCAAAGTCGGCTCATTCCCGGTCTCCACGGATCGACTCACGACGCGATGACCCAGGATCGGGCCGGCTCGCGGGGGCCACCCGCCCCGCTTGGCCGCCCGTGTCTCTCACAGAGGGGTCATCGGCTTGCTAAAGCACATGAACATCTGATCTGAAGGCAAATCGTGGCACGGTTTGTCGATCGCGATCTCCGCGCCATGGTTTTCGCATCGAAGGTGTTGGCCGGCCGGAAAGCGGCGCTGGTGCCTGAAGAAGGCGCCTCCATCGGGTGCGTCTCGGTTGCCGAGCGGGAGTTGGCTCGATCTCGACTTGATTTAGTGAACCAACCCGACCGATTCGACCTGTCCATGATACGCGGGATGGCGTAGCATTTGCATCGAAATCCCCTGAGGGGACATCGGCGCGGAATGGTTGAGTGTCCGAGTGTGGCATCCACCCACCATTAGTAAGGAGGCGTTTCCGATGATGCGACAACCATTGCGAAGGATGGGACTGATTCTGGGACTGCTCGCACTGCTCTGGTCGAGCGCGAGTCGGGCGCAGGAGTCCCGACCGAAGGCGGAAGGTCCCGTCGAGAAGGTCGGCGAGAAGGTTGGCGAGACGATCGATCGAGCCGCTCGCAAGATCCGACAAGGGGCCCAGGACGTGGGAGCCGGCGTCGAGGCCGCCTTCCTCAAGGTCAAGAGCGAGGTGAGCCATATGGGAGTCGAGGCTCGCGTTTTTGGCCGGCTCCACTGGGACAAACAGCTTCACCACGCCAACCTGAGACTCCACGTTAAGAAGGCCGGCGTGGTGGTCCTTCGGGGGACCGTTCCCAGCGAGGAGGCGAGGTCCAAGGCCGTCGCCCTGACAGTCGACACGGTGGGCGTGGAAGAGGTGATCGACGAACTTCAGGTCACGCCGTCCTCGACAGAGCCCATCACCACGACAACCGGTGGTCTGAAGCCAGACACCCCGCCACGTCGCCGTTGAGAGCGAATGACCGCGAATGCGGCGAAACACCGAAAACGACCAGAGGCCGACACTTCCGGAACATCCGGGAGCGTCGGCCCCTGTTGGTTCTTTCCGACCTACTTCGAATTGGGCCTCAGAGCAGGCGCGAGATCAGCCGACCAGGGCATGAACAACCTGGGCGAGCTCGCGACCCGAATCCGTCAGGTAGTAATAATTATGCTTGCCAGCGCGGCGAGGCTCGATGAGCCGACCGTGCCGGAGCAAGGCGAGGTGATGGCTGACAGCCGGCTGGCTCTGCGTTCCCAGATCGGAGCAAAGCTCCGAAACATTGCGCTCCTTCTCGGTCAGGAGCATGAGCACCTGAAGCCGGGTCGGGTCGGACACCTGCTTGAGCAGATCCGCCGCTTGCCGGATCCCGGCCGAGGGGCGAGGCGTCGGCGCGGACTTGGGAGACTTTGAGGCGGACTTCGAAGCGCTGGTTTTGGCCATGGACTCCTCGACTGGCAAAATCACTCTCGCGTCAACGTTTGCAGGTCGAATGCGACTCGCCGGGCGGATTGCGATTCGCACTCTTATAGCATGATATTCGTTCGTTAATCCCCGGTCAAGCCTGCGATTCCGCAATTATTAACCATGTTCCTAATCGCGATCGGAAATTTGGAACGCCCTGTTCAAATTTGTTCTAGATTGTGATTATTGCCTCGTCCGGCACATCGAGAAACCCCAAAAAGCTCGGGCGGGGTCATAACATAACCAGCCAATCGACAGATTGCGAGAGGACTTGCTTTTTGGGTGGGCACATGTTTCTCAAGACTTGTGAAGGACTCGACTTTGGCCAGCGTTATCGGCAGATCCAGGGGTGATGGCTGACGATTGATGGTGATTCACAAGCCATTCTCCGTGGAGGCCCAGCCCCTTGGGATCGCCGCAAAAGATCGTCGTCATCCAGGCCCCCGTCACGACACAGTTCTCCGACCACTCCTGGGTCAAGGCCCAGACCTTGGCCTCTCATGAGCGGCATGAGGGCCAACCTCCAGGTCGAGGAAGTCCCAGTGTTCCTTGACCTGTTGGTTGGTGGGCCCACCGAAGGCGATCTGGCGCTCGACCTTGGCTTGCGTCTGGAAGGGCGGCTTTTGGCGGGTTTTCTGCGATGAGCCCACCCCTTCGCCCCCATTTCCGCGCCGCCCGGAGGCTGTGGACCTTCTTAGTTGATCGTGACCGGCGAGATCTTGAGTGCGGAACGGCGGTCGACGTGTGTCTGCAGATCCGCTTGCGAGAACCCGGAAAGCCGGTAGTCCTCGCCCAAAGTCTTGACAATGTGCTTGAAATGGATGCCGGCGGTGTAGCGCGTGTCCTTCTCATGTGCGACACGGTGCCCGGCGAGGAATCGGTCACGGAGCTCGCCCAGAGTCCCGCCCTTTGACGCCTTCGGGCGGTGGACGGTCCGTTTCGCGGGCTGGGTCGCGTCGTGGCGGACGAACTCGACGATGTCGACCGAGGCGGGGGGCTCAATGAGGCCCTGCCGGGCCGGAGCCGCAGAAGGAGGTATTTTACGTGGGCGGCCTTCGCCTCCGCCTCCTCGGTGACCGGCCCGAGAGCGAAGGTATGCCGCTTCTTTTCGTGAATGACCTGGCAGTACCAGCCGTTACCCTTCTTCTGAAGGGAAGCCATGAGTCGCCCTCCGAGGGGCAACGCCACCGCCCTTCGAGCCCAATGCGTGCAGAAGAAATGCAGAGAGCCGCCGCCCAGAAACGGAAAAAAAGTGGCCTGCGCCCCAATAACTGGTCCACCTGAAATGGGAGTCCCTCGGTACACTG
>CAZRGV010000164.1:0-11769 GCA_964599655.1 uncultured Isosphaeraceae bacterium
GCATTTCCCAAAAGTAGTCCCGGAAGGAATCGAACCTTCGTTGCTCGGATGTAAGCCGAGAGTCGTGGGCCGCTGGACCACGGGACCATGTGCGTATGCGATCGGTTCGTCAGTCGATTTCTGTTCCGCGAGCGGAAGCCGTGGGACTCGAACCCACAAGCGGCTGGCGCCGCCACCCGTTTTCGAGACGGGCCCCCAATCCAGCAGGATGACTTCCGTCGGATCGAACAGGTTCCGGGGGCTGGAATCGAACCAGCGGCCTCCACGTTCAGAGCGTGGCGTCACTACCAGCAGCAACTGCCCCGGATCAAATTTTCGGCGTCCACTCGATTCGGGGGGCAGGAATCGAACCTGCGGACTCCTGGTTCAAAGCCAGGGATTTCTACCAGCAGAAACTACCCCCGAGAGTGCCCCGCGGGAGTCGAACCCGCCTGGCCGGCCTGGGAAGCCGGTGCCTGGACCGCTCGGCCAGAGGCACCCGAATCGAACTTCAATCTTATGGAGACACACGAGATTCTCAACGCGTTCCCTGACGAGGAGACGCGCGGACTCGCAATGGATCAGACCAGTCGATCCAAGATGTCAAAGAGACTTCCGAATCAAGAAAGGCGGATTTGAACCGGCGATTTCTTGGGCCCCAGTCAGGCGGATTTCCAGGCTTTCCCACGTCCTGATCCCCAACCGAGAGTCGCCCGTGCGGGATTCGAACCCGCCTCTCCGCCTTGAAAGAGCGGCATCCTGAGCCATTAGACGAACGGGCGAATGGATTCCAAACCAAGGCGCGGACGTTGAGTGGGTCGGGGGGCGCTCGAATCCCCGTCTGCGGCTTTTCAGGCCACCGCTACACCGTCTCAGCTACCGACCCGTATCAAGGAACAAGGCCCGGTGACTGCGAGACACCGGGCCTTGACCAATCGCAACGATGGTTCGTGGCCTGGTGTCACAAGCGCCGTGAATCGGCGGGACGCAACGATGCCGATGGGGCATCAAAGGGCCCCAGCCCTTGCTGGCGAGCGTTGAAACAGGGGAACCACGAACGGAACATCGGAAACTCTCCGGTCGGCTTTGCGTTGGTTGGGCGAGCCGGCCTGGTGGTTTTGCCGGGCCTTTTGGCTCGCCTTATGACCTTATAGACGCCTCGTGGCCGCGATCGGTTCACCCGAAATCGCGATTTTTTTGAAGGCGGTCAGGCTTCCAAGGGATGGAGTTCTCGGGCGGCGTCCTGGGTTGGTTCGTCCTCCTGTTGCGGCTCGGTCGGGGTTGACACGGGGCCCTGGCCGAAGAGGAGGTAGAGAGCGGGCAAGGCGAGCATGGTCAGGGCGGTGTCGAAGGCCATGCCGTAGACGACGACCGTCGCCAGCGGTCGCTGGACTTCGGCGCCGATTCCGGTGGAGAGCATCATCGGCACGAATCCAAGGGCCGCGACGGTTCCGGTCATGAGGACCGGCCGGAGTCGGGCGAGGCTGGCTTGTTCGATCGCCTCGAACTTGGGCAAACCGTGGGACATGCGATCACGAATCGCGCTGACGAGCACGAGCCCTTCGAGCATCGAGGCGCCCGCCAGCGCCACGAAACCGACACCGGCCGAGATGGTGAACGGCTGATGCGTCACCCAGAGGCCGATGACGCCGCCCACCCGGGCGAACAGCACGCCACTGAAAATGACCAGGGCGTCGCGGATCGAGTGGAACGAAAGGTAGAGCAGGCTGAGCGTCAGGATCAGGGCGAGAGGAACGACGATGAGAAGTCGCCTCTCGGCACGGATCATATTTTCAAACTGGCCACCCCATTCGATGGTGTAACCCACGGGAAGGGTGATCTTTTCTTCGATTTTCTTCTGGGCCTCCTTGACGAAGGAGCCGACGTCGCGGTTTCGGACGTTTGCCTGAACGACGATGCGTCGTTTGCCCCACTCGCGTTGAATGGTCGATGGACCGCTGGATTCGACGAGCCTCGCCAGGCGGGTCAGGGGCAATCGCTGGCCGTTGGCGGTGGGGATGAGGATCTTGTCGAGGGCCTGCGGATCGTACCGGTACTGCTCGGGGAGCCGGATCATGAGTGGAAAGCGGCGTTCGCCCTCGCGGATTTCGCCGACGTTGAGGCCACCCACGGCGGCGATGGCGTCGAGGACCTGGCGGGCGGGCACACCGAAGCGAGACAGCGCCTCGCGGTCGATGTCCACCCGGAGAACCGGCAGGCCGGTGATCTGTTCGGTGCTGACATCGGCGGCGCCGGGGACCGTTTTGAGCACGGCTTCGATCTCGTGGGCTTTCCTGGTGAGTTCGTCGAGGTCGTCGCCGAAAAGCTTGACCCCAAGATCGGCACGAATTCCCGCGATCATCTCGTTGATTCGTTGCTCGATCGGCTGGCTGAAGACGACTTCCATTCCCGGCAGTTTCGCGACGACGGCCGCCATTTCGTTCACGAGCTCTTCCTGGGTCTTGGCGCGCTTCCATACCTCGCGAGGTTTGAGTGCAACGAAGACGTCACTGATCTCGAAGCCCATGGGATCGGTGGCGACCTCGGCCGTTCCGGTGCGGGTCCAGACGTGTTCGACCTCGTCGGGAAATTCTTCCATGAGGATCTTTTCGACCTTGGTTCCGTAGCGTTGCGACTCCTCAAGGCCGACGCTTGCTAGGCGGATCGTGTTGAACACGAGCGACCCTTCGTTGAGCCGTGGGATGAACTCGGATCCGAGGTGAAAGCCCATGATGGTGGTGACGTTGGTGGGGAGGCCGACCACCGAGAGGATGATGATGGGGTGCCCGAGCCCGAAGTGGAGGAACGGTCGGAAGAGCCAGTGCGCCGTTCGATCGATAAAGGTTTCCTTTTCCGAGGGATGTCTGGGAAGGAGAAACGAGGCCAGCGCGGGCATGAGGGTCAGAGAGAGAATCATCGACGCGGCCAGCGCGAAGACGACGGTCAGCGCCATGGGCCGGAACAGTTTCCCCTCGACTCCCTGGAGAGTGAGAATTGGGAGATAAACGATCATGATGATCAATTCACCGAACATGGTCGGCTTGCGAACCTCGATCGCGGCGTCGTGGACGATGTGGAGTTTCTTGCGGCCGTTGCGCTCGTGACCGAGGTGCCGGACGCAGTTCTCGACCATGACGACCGAGCTATCGACGACGAGGCCGAAGTCGATGGCTCCGAGGCTCATGAGGCTGCCGGCGATGCCGACCTTCTGCATCATGGAGACGGCGAAGAGCATCGAGAGGGGGATGGCCGAGGCGACGATGATGCCGGCGCGAAGGTTTCCGAGGAAGGCGAAGAGGATCGCGACGACCAGGATGGCCCCTTCCATGAGGTTCTTCTCAACGGTGTGGAGCACGTGGTTCACGAGGTCGGTGCGCTTGTAAACGACGGTGACGTCCACGCCGGGCGGGAGGAGCTTGCGGACGTCTTGCATTGCCTCATCGATGGCCATGGTGACGTCGCGCGAGTTCTCGCCCATCCGCATGAACGCCAGGCCGAGAACGACCTCGCCCCGGCCGTTGGCGGTGGTGCCGCCGCGGCGGATCGCGTGTCCGATCTTGACGTCGGCCACGTCGCGGATGCGGATCGGAACACCTCGGACGGAACTGATGACGATATCCGCGATTTCGGGGATGTCGCGAGCCAGCCCGACGCCCTGCACGAGGTGGACTTCTCCGGCCTGTTCGATGGGTCCGCCTCCGACGTTCTCGTTGTTCTCGCGAAGGGCGCGGATCACGTCGTCGAGTGTGAGTTTGTACTTGGCGAGTTTGATGGGGTCGACGCGGGCCTCGAATTGCTTGGCCAGGCCGCCGAGGGTGTTGATCTCGGCGATGCCCGGCACGCGTCGGAGTCGAGGCCGAACGATCCAGTCGTGCATCGTCCGCAGTTCGGTCAGGTCGTAGATGTCGCTGGTGAGGAAGTAGTGATAGATCTCGCCCAGACCGGTTGCGACCGGTCCCATGACGGGGCGTTCGATGCCTTGCGGCAACTGAACCTCGTTGATTCGCTCGTTGATCTGTTGTCTCGCGAAGTAGATGTTGATGTCGTCGTCGAAGATCGCGACGACCTGCGAGAGCCCGAACTTCGAGACCGATCGAACCTCTTGCAGCCCTTTCAGCCCACCCAGCGAGAGCTCGACCGGATAGGTGACCAGCCGCTCGATTTCCTCGGGCGAGAGGGCGGGGGCCACGGTATTGATCTGGATCTGGTTGGGAGTCGTGTCGGGGAACGCGTCGAGCGGGAGCTCGAGGGCCGAGGTGACGCCGACGTAGACCAGAATCCCCGCCAGCAGGATAATGACAAAGCGATTCTTCAAACTGAATGAGATCAGCGCGTTGAGCATGGAGGAACCCTTCCGATTCGAAGAGGGTGGATCGTTCCGGTCGTTCGTTCGCGGTTGTCGGAGCGTGCCGAGGGAATCCGATCAATCACCTGCGATTTGATCGCGAAGCATCTCGGCCTTGAGCAGAAACGATCCGGTTGTGACGACCTCTTGGTTCGGAGCGAGGCCCGAGAGCACCTCGAGCAATCCGGGTTCGTCGGCTTCGCGGGTCACGACGGGCTTCGGCTGAAAACGTGCATCGCCCAGGGGAAGGAAGACGACCTCATAGGGCCCAACGGTTTGAACGGCCTCCTTGGGCACGAAGACGGCCTTGCGCTCGGGCGCGATCTGAATCCTGGCTCGACCGAACTCGAAGGCTCGAAGGCGATCGCCGATGTTCTGAACTTCGGCGCGAACGCGGATGGTGCGGGTGGCGGGGTTGACGGCGGCATCGATCCAGTCCACCTTGCCTTGGAAGACGGGGGACTCGGTGCCGGAGATGGTGAGCCTGACCGGCTGACCGATTCGCACTTCATCAATCTCGGATTCATAAATATCGATCCAGGCCCACATGTTCCGAATGTCGGCGACCACGAAGACCCGGTCTGTCGGCTGTACAGCCTCGCCCGCGACGCAATGCCGCTCGACGACCACGCCTTCGATCGGTGAGACGATTTCGAGGATGCTGGAGGTGTCGGAATCATGGGCGATGCGGGCGAGGTCCGAGTCGGTCAGGCCGAGATTCAGGAGCTTCTGACGGGTGTTGAACAGGGTTGCCTTGGCTTTGTTCAGATCGGCCCTGGCCATCAGCTCGTCCTTGAGCGGAGCGGCGTTGTCCTTGCGAAGCTCGAGGGTCATGTCGAGCGTTTTCTGGGCCAGCTCCACGATCGGAAGCGCGGCGAGATAATCGGCCTTGGCGGTCCCGACTTCCGCCGAGTCGATCGTCAACAGGGGATCACCCCGGTGATTCAACAAGCCTTCGTCGGCGATCACTTGATGGACGAGGCCAGGAACGCGGGGACGAATCTCGGCGTAGCGATTGGCGTTGTAGGCAATTTCGGCGTTGCCAGTAATCGTGGGTGCGAACATGCGGCCGATGGATCTCGTCGTTTCGAGACCGATTCGTTTGACCGTCTCCGTGGAGGAGAGTACGATCTCGGGCCAGGGGGGCCTGGCCGCCTCGATCGTGCCAAGGGTTCCGAACGCGGCGAGCACCGCGATTTGAGACTGCCCGAACATGGCACGTGGCAGTTGCGGTCCCTGGGGTTCGGTGGGCTCGGCGCCGATCTCTGGTTCGGCCGAGCTTGAGGAGGTTTCCCCCATTCCGCCTTCGCGCAAGCCCTGGGTCAGGTCGTTGATCCTGGCCCAAACCGGCGCCAGGTTGGGTCGAGCGAGGAAAAGCCCGAGTCCCACGACCGCAATGGCCACAACCGCGATCGTTCGCTTCATAATGTCTTGATCCTCCCGCCGACGCACTCACGCACTCACTTCCCGAGAAGGAGGGGCCGATGCGCCGGCCTTGATCCGCGTGTGCCGATTCAATGCCTGGTGACAACCCGGATGCCTGCCGGAGGCATCATCGAGCCGAAGGAGGCACGGTGCCGCGCGCCAAGGGAAGGGCGAGCCAGCCCGCGCGTCGGTGGCGGATCAGCAGCGGAACTGCTGGAAGAGCGCGCAGAGCTGCGACGAGCAACCCCAGGGAGCCAGCGCCTCGCACTGTCCGACGAGATGCTTCGGCACACTCAGGGGGAGAAGGATCGCGCCTGGGCCGCAGAATGGAAGGTCAATGGGGATGAGGAGATGCGACGGGTCGAGGTCGCTGAGGAGCGGGGTGGCGTCGACGACCTGAAGGCCGCCGTTGCAGAGGCAGTTGTCATCATTGACGGGGTGCGGGGCCTCTTCGTGATGCGTCCAGATCGAGGCGTGAGCACACTCGGCCGTCGAGCAGAGCAGGCGGCAGGAGGCGAGGATACCGATCAGTAAACAGACAAGGATCGGGCGCAACACGGCGGGCTCACAGGTCCTGACGATCAGACACGAAATCATTACCTATCATACGAGGTCGCACGCAGCCGTCAAGAAGGTGCTTCGCGGCGTTCGAGCCTCCGGGTGGTGCAGGATCGGTGGCACCGATTTTATCGGTGCGAGCACGGATGGTCGTGAACGCGGAGGTTCGGGAGGGGTTGGCGCGCCCCGTCTTGCGTGCGTCCCTGGACGCGGACACGGGAGCGACCACGAGGGCGCGCAGCGATCGATCATGGAGGTCTCCAGCGAATAACGGTTTTTTCTTAAACGAGTTTCGGATATAGCGAAATGTCTCGTGGAAAGGAGTCTAAGATCGTGCTTAAACGGCACAAATGGATTGGTGGACGTAACAGCCAAGAGGGTCACGATCTCGAGCGTGTGTTCAGCCAAAATCCTGGACCCGACCCGAAAGGCGGTTCAACATGGGACGCGAACTGGATCGGCGGGACCGGACGATCAACCGGATGACTCCGGGGCGTCTGGAAACCTTACGCGACCTTGCCGAGGAGGTCTCCCGGAGCCTACCCGGAGAGCATGCGGTCCGGATCGAGTCGTTTGATCCGGCGACGGGCAATCCCGCGACGATCGCGTCGACGTTGGCGGCTCCCGAGCGCGACAATCACGTTCAGCGCGCGCTGGACCACATGCGAACGATCAGCCGGGCACTCGGGTTCGCGGCGACGCAGCCGACCGAATTCACGGCCGATCCGGTCGTGCAGCGCACCAGCAGCGGAGCCGTGACGGTCCACCTCCAGCAGCTCTACAAGGGAATCCCGATCTTTCAGGCCGCCCAGGCGGTCCGCTTCGGACCCGACGACCGGCTGGACGACACGACGGGCTCCACGGTGACGGTCGATCAGGAGGTCGCGATCAAGCCCACGCTTTCGGTCGAACAGGCCGTTCTGGCCGCGGCGAAGCACGTCGCGGTGCCGGGGCCCGATGAACTCGGTCAGAAAGACCCGTTTGGCGAGCCGCTCACGCCACCCTCGGTCGACTTGTCCGGCTTCGAGCCGCGCGTGATCGCGGCGTTTCCAGAGAAGCCCGAACAGCCGACCGTGCTTGACGGAGGACCCTTCGGCGATCCGATCAAGGCGAGCCTGGTCTGGTTCCCGATGGGGGAGGATCTCCGCCTCTCGTGGCACATCGTCATCGGCATGCCGGCGCAGTCGGGACAGTATCGAACGATTGTCGATGCGCAAAATCGTGAAATCCTCTATTGCCGGCAACTCATGCAGTCGTTGACCGTTCGGGGCAATGTCTACCTGCCGGATGGAGGGTCGGCCCGACAGGTCCGCGACTTCCCGTTGCCGATCGGCACGTACGATCTGGATGACCCGGGCGACCTGCCGGCCGGCTTCCCGGACGCCTGGGTCGAGTCGGACAGCACGGTCGGCAACCCGGTACGGGCTCATCTCGGCGTCAACGGAGCCGTGCTCCGCGGCGAGCTTCAGGGTCAGACCTTGAACTTCAACCCGGGCAACGCGGTCGGCGACGATCAGAAGGTGCTCAACATCTTCTTCTACAACACCTTCATGCACGACTACTGCTACCTTCTCGGTTTCCGAGAGCAGGATGGGAACTTCCAGGCCAGCAATCTTGGCCGGGGTGGGGTCGCCAGCGACCGGGTCGACGCGAGGGCCCACAGTGGCGCCGTGCAGGGAACGGCCAACATGTCGACCCCGCCCGACGGCCGGGCTCCCATCATGAACATGGGGCTGGTCACATCGACCAACCGTCATACGGCGTTCGACGCCTCAGTTGTCTTTCATGAGTTCATGCACGGAGTCACCAACCGATTGGTCGGGGGACCGGCCAACACCAGTGCGCTCGATGCTCCGCAATCGGTCGGCATGGGAGAAGGCTGGAGCGATTACATCGCGTGCACGATCCTGGGAACCACGACGGTTGGCTCGTGGGTGGTCAACAATTCTCGGGGAATTCGGGGATTTCCTTATGACAGCAACTTTCCCGACCACTTCGGCAACCTGGGCTCGGGGCGTTATGCCGCCGATCCCGGCTCGGGGTTCCCGAACGACGAGCACAATGTCGGCGAGATCTGGTGCGCCACCCTGCTGGAAATGAATCGACAACTGAACACTGCTCTGGGCGATCCGCAAGGCCGGCGGCTCGCGACGCAACTCGTCTTCGATGGCCTGAAGCTGTCGCCCGCGCTGCCGAGCTTCCTCGACATGCGGGACGCGATTTTTCGGGCACTGGACAACAAGCGAGAGGCGGGTCAGTTGGATGCCACGGTCCACGCGAAGGCCCGGCACGCGATGCTCTCGGCGTTCGCCCGGTTTGGCATGGGTCCGAACGCGAGGAGCAACGGCGCGAACCTCTCGGGCATCGTCGCCGACTTTACTCCGCCGCCACCCTTGCCGACCGAAACGACGCCGACGCCCGGTCCGCAGCCGACGCCCGGTCCACGGCCGACGGGCCACATCGTCCGCGCGGAGGAATCTCCCAACGCGTCGATTCCCGACCGGCAACCGGATGGCGTGAGTCGTGTGCTCACGATTCCCAGGGCGGGAACCATTCAGCGATTGAGTGTGGAACTGGACATCCAGCACCCGTTTATCGGGGATCTGGTGGTGACACTGATTCCACCGGGGGCGGCTCCGATCGTGCTGCACCATCGCGCGGGCGGCAACGCCGACAACATCGTCAAGACGTTTCGGAGCGAGGAGACTCCAGGACTGGCCGCCCTGCAGGGGAAGTCCGTCGAGGGGAACTGGTCCCTCAAGATCGCCGATCTGGCGGCTCGAGACGTGGGAACGCTCCGTCGCTGGGCCCTGGAAATCGAGCTGGCCACGGCTCCAACCGTGGCGCGAGGCGAGGCAACGCCCTCCCTCCCGATTCCCGATCACAATTCCGCGGGCGTGACCAGTGCGATCGCCATCGACGGTTCCGGGCGGTTGGCCTCGGCCAAGGTCGCGGTGAATATCACTCATGCGTTCATCGGTGACCTCAAGGTCGAGCTGGTTGCGCCGTCGGGCCGCCGGGCGGTCCTGCACGACCGGCAGGGTGGGAGCCGTGACGACCTTGTGACGACGTTCGACTCGGCAACGAGTTCGGCCCTGGCCGCTCTGTCGGGCGAACCGATCGGGGGGAACTGGACGCTTGAGGTCCGAGACCTCGAAGCGCTGGATGTCGGCCGGCTCAACCGATGGAGCCTGGAATTGACGTCCGACGCCTGACGGTTTGGATCGCCCCGCTCGCGGCCTCGAATTCGCGAGCGGGGCCGATTCGTCGCGTCAAGGGGCTGCCTTCGGATCGGCCCCGAGGGTCGCGTACCAGTCTTTGAGGGTCGCGAACTCGGTCTTGGCTCGATCGCTGGCTTCGTGGATCGAGACCGGCCTGGGGGCGACCATCGCGGCGATTTGGGGTATGTCGAACCGTTCCAGCAGCCCGAAGCAGAAGAGTTCCGGGGCCTCGGTAAACTCCTTCTTGGATTCGATCAATTCCTTCAGGCTGCCGAGTGGGGCGTGGAGCTCGAGACCTCGGATCGCGTCCGGTTCGAGCGCGGCGGCGACCAGGGCGATCACGCTGGTTCGGGGCCCTTCGGCCACGACGCCAACCGGCTCGCCCTTGGATTGCTCCTTGAGCCATCGGGCGATCGCCATGACCTGGCCGGCCTGGATGCCCAGCGAGCGCTCGCCAACGGTTGCAACCATCAAGGCATAGAGATACGCGCGCTCGGCGACGCTCGACTCGCCGAAGTAGAAGGGATCGACGGCCACGACTCGATGGCCGTTGTCGAGCAGCGCCTGGACGCGCGCTCCGGCCCCCTTGCGGCCCTTGTCGGCGATGACGATCACCGTGCGCTTCGGCTCGCCCTTCCGCAGCTCGACGGCGGGGACGGTCCAGGACGGGGCGACCTTGAGGGTCCAGTACGAGGCCATCAGGCCGTCCTTCTCCTCGTCGCCGATCTTGTGGGCCTCGACGGCCTCATCGAACGGATGCACCAGCGCTCGGAGGGTGTTGCGCCGGGTGGCCTGCCAGGACAGGGCGGCGTCCCGTCCCTCGGGGAGGTCGATCTCCCGAGGGAGCGACTTGCTCAGCTCCAGGGCAATGGTGTGGAAGTCGGCGTTGTCGTCGGGAAGCTCGACCTGGAGCTGCTCGGCGGTTTTGATCTCGGCGTCGCAAGGAATCTCGTCATCCTTGTATGTGGGATCGTTTGGGAAGAAGTGGTCGCCGAGCATGCGGTACAGGGCCTGCCGGTTGTCGATGAGGTAGTTGTGGGTGCCGGGGTCGGAATTCACGTGGAACCGGAGGTTTTCCTCCTTGCCAAAGAGCGAGAAGATGGGGACGGCCGCGGCGGCCAGTGGGGGCAGGGCGTGCGGGGCGGCGAAGCAGCAGTTGTCCTTCGCGTTGAAGGTCAAGAGGGTCGGACGCGGAGCCATCATCGCCGTCAGGTGGGTGTAATCGACGACGGTTGCCAGGTCGCTGGGCGTCTGCTCGGAATCGCCGAGGTCGGAGAGGTGTCGGACCCTCGTCAAGAAGCTGGAATAGCCGGCGACCGGGTCGGTGAGCGTGACCCTTGTGTCGAGCGGGCTGATGAAGATCGTTTGCCAGCCGCCTCCCGAGAGGCCGGTGACGGCCACGCGCTTCGGATCGGCATGTTCGTGGCCGAGGAGAATGTCGATTCCCCGTTTCATCGACAGGAAATGCAGCGCGATGCCGCTCGTGCCGCAGAGGTCGATGGGGTTGATCAGGCCATGCCGGAAGCCATCCGTGCGCAGCTGCCCCATGCCGAACCACTCGACGTTCAGCGCGATCATGCCGCGCTTCGCCTGGTTGATGCAACGGGCCTGCTTGTAGTCGACCGCCTTCCCCTTGGGATCATGGCCGTTGACGTTGAGCACGACGGGAACCTTGCCCACAAGCGGTTCCGGTTCGTAGAGCAAGGCGGGAATCCAGAGTCCCGGCACCGCCTCGTATCGGAGCTTCTTGATCCGGTAGCCCGGCCCGCCCTCGATGGTATCGAGCCATTCCACCTTGGTTCCGGCATCGCGCCAGGACGCGGCCTTGCCCCGGAAGATGACCTTGTCGAAGACGTCGGCGCGGTAGCGGTTGGCCAGTTCGGTCCATTCGACGGCCGACTTGACGTCGGGCATGCGGGGGATGCGGGCCTCGGTGAAATCCTGAACCTCGGCCATGGCCTGGCGTGGACCGATAATCTCGTGTCCCAGGGCGGAATTGAGGAAGGCGCTTGGCTCGTCGTCGGCGGTTGCGGCGGACGCCGCGACGGCGGCGAGGGCCATGGTCAGGACGCCGGCTCGCAGGCTTCGAAGCAACGTCATGGGTGATTCCTCGGCGGGTTGGGGATGATGCAACGGCGGGCGTGAGAGGCATTAGACTCGCGCCGAAGGCCGCAAGCAATCCCCTAGCTTACCGGGGCGAATCGCTGGCGACGATCGAGGAGGGGCCGGATCGCGGTGCTG
>CAZRGV010000165.1:0-10834 GCA_964599655.1 uncultured Isosphaeraceae bacterium
ACAGCCGCCGGCCGCTCCCGACGACCCGGGCGAGCCGGCCTCCTGACCGGTCGAAACCGCCCGAAACGAAACAAAACCCGCCGGCAAACCGCCCGGCCCCGTTCGTCGACCGCGCCCGAGAGGACTTCTTGAGAACGCATCGTCGCTTTACCCCGCCTTCGACCCGACAATGGAGGCTCGACGCCTCGCGTGGCGTCGAGTTCAGTTCCCCTCTCTCGAGCGTTCGGACCATGGAAATCACCGACCTGATCGAGTCGCTGTCCGATCCCTCAGCCTATCCCCATCCGGTCGACACGGTCGAGATCCGTCAGACTCATATCTCGGTGGTCTTCCTGGCAGGACCGTTTGTCTACAAGGTCAAGAAAGCCTTGACGTTGGGATTCGTAGACTACGGCACCCTCGCGAAACGGCATCACTACTGCGACGAGGAGGTCCGGCTCAACCGTCGCCTCGCGCCTCGGGTCTATCTCGGCGTCGTCCCGATCACCGAGTTCGGCGGTCGGCTCCGGGTCGAGGGCCCCGGCGAGGCCGTCGAGTGGGCCGTCAAGATGGAGCGCCTCCCCGACGAGGCCCGGCTCCGAGACCGCCTGGCCCGCGACGAGGTCGGCCTCGTCCAGGTCCAGGAGATCGGCCGTCGCATCTCGGCCTTCCACCGCCAGGCGGCGATCGGTCCCGAGGTCGCTCGATATGGCCGGTTCGAGGTCGTCGCCCGCAACGCTCGCGACAACTTTGACCAGTCGGCCGCCGACGTCGGAATCACGGTTTCCCCCGAGGTCATCCAGCGGCTCCGGGACCGGACCGAGCAGTCGCTCGCCGAGCTCCAGCCCCTGATCTCCTCAAGGGCCGATCGCGGCCAGACCCGCGACACACACGGCGACCTCCGGCTCGATCATGTCTACCTCTTTCCGGAACATCAACCTCCGGAAGATCTTCTGATCATCGACGCCATCGAGTTCAACGAGCAGTTCCGGTTCGCCGACCCGGTGTCCGACATGGCGTTCCTCGCCATGGACTTCGACTTTCTGGGCTATCGCGCCCTGGGACGGGCCTTCTGCGACGCCTATTTCCAGGAGTCGGGCGACGTTGAGGGCCGCGCCTTGCTTCCGTATTATAAGGCGTACCGTGCCGCCGTTCGGGCCAAGGTAGAAGGGATCAAGCGGGCCGAGCCCGAGGTGCCGGAAACCGAGCGCGCCCGAATGCTCCGGCAGGCGAGGGCCCACTGGCTGCTGGCCCTCGGCACGCTCGAACCTCCCGAACGCCGTCCTTGCCTGTTGCTCGTGGGCGGGTTGCCCGGAACCGGAAAGTCGACGCTCGCGCGCGGTCTGGCCGAACGGGCGGGCTTTGTCGTCCTTCGTTCCGACCTCGTTCGCAAGGAACTGGCCGCTGCTTCGCAATCCCCCGCCGAGGTCTCAGCCTTCGAGGCCGGCATCTACGCGCCCGAGTGGACCGACCGCACGTATGCCGAATGCCTGCGGCGTGCCCAGGAGCATCTCTTTGAAGGGCGTCGGGTCTTGATCGACGCCAGCTTCCGACGCGAGTCGAACCGCCGAGATGCCCTCGACCTCGCGACCGCCTGGGGCGTCCCTGGCCTGCTGCTCCACTGCCAGGCCGATCCGGCGGTGGTCCGGTCCCGGATCGAGAGTCGGCGCGACGACGCCTCGGACGCCGACTGGTCCATCTACCTCCAGGCCGCCGAGCGCTGGGAACCGCTCGGCTCGCAGACCCGTTCGTCCTGCTTCGAAATTGACACGAGTGCTGGCCGTGACGCGACCCTCGCCCACGTGCTCGACGCGCTCCGAGCGGCCGAGCTTTATCCCAGGGAGGCCCCATGAGTCCCCCCGTTCACCACCCCGAGCGAACCCGCAGCCGATCGGTCGACCCAGAACATCACGATCCGTCTCATGTCTTGATTCGCCAGAAATCCTCTAAAAATGTTCGTCTTGAGACCAGGCCGGTTCAGACCCGTGAACACAACGCGAAATCCACAAAATCCGCAAAGTCATCCTTTATCGCCATTCTCTCCAAACTCCCCCCTTTCATTCATTGAGCCATATTGTCTCAAGCCCGGCGAGTGGAGCCGTCGAACTTACATCCAGGAAATCCCGTCACGGACGGGCGATCACGGTCTACCTCAGGAGGGGGGGATGGTCGAAACCATGTGCCAGCGAGGACGTCGATGGGTCTGGCTGGCGATCGGGGCGGCCCTGGGATTCGTCCCAGTGTCGGCCTCGTTTGCACAGGGGGACGGGCCTGAGGCGCCGGCTCAGGCCGCCCAGAACAACTCAGCCCAGAACAACTCAGAATTGAGCCCACCGGTGGCCGCGGCCGAGGAGCTGGCCGATCCGCCGCGGGCTGGGAGCCCCGGACCGGCGAGGCTCCCCGAGGAGGGGGCGGTCGTTCAGTTGCAGCCGCCTTCCATTCCGTCGCCGCCAACGTTGTTGGACCCGAGCCATCAGCCGATCGACCTGAACACGGCGCTTCGGCTGGCGGGTGTGCAAAACCCTCAGCTCTTGCTCGCCCGGCAGCGGGTCGTGGAATCGGTCGCCCTGCGGCAACTGGCGGCGGCTCAGATTCTGCCGTCCATCAACCTTGGTATGAACTACGATTCGCACACGGGTCCGTTGCAACAGTCGAACGGTAACATCCTTTCGGTGCAACGCAGCGCGCTCTACGTCGGGGCCGGTGCCAACGCCATCGCGGCGGGTACGGTGAACATTCCCGGCGTGGTGTTGCAAGGGAACATCGCTGAGGGGGTTTATGCGTTTCTAACGGCTCGCCAGGTTGTCCAGGCGCGCGAGTTTGGCAACGTGGCGGTACGGAACCAGGTCTTCCTTCAGGTGACGCAGGCGTATAGCGAGCTGATCCGGGCCGAAGGGCGTCGGGCCCTCTCCGTGCAGAATCGCGACGAGTCGCGCGAGGTGGCCCGCCTGACCGCGTCCTACGCCGCGTCCGGTCAAGGTCGCGCCGCCGACGCCAACCGGGCCGCCACGGAGCTGGCACGACGCGAGGCCGAGCTGCAAGCCGCGGAAGGGGAGGTGCTCACCTCATCCGCCCGCCTGGCCGCACTCTTGAATCTTGATCCGTCGATCCGTCTCCATCCGACCGACGCGGCCATCGTGCCGATGCCGATCGTGCCCGACCCCGTGCCAGTCAGCGAGCTGATCGCCATTGGCCTGCTCCGACGTCCCGAGCTGGGAGAGCGGCGGGCCCTGATCCGCGAGGCGATGCTGGCCTTGGAAGGCTCGAAGGTGCTGCCCTTCTCGCCGACCTTGCTGGTTGGGTTCAGCGCCGGCGGCTTCGGTGGTGGTAGTAACATCGTCAAGCCGGTGTTCGGCGGCTTCGGTGCGCGGTCCGATTTCGACGTGGTTGCCTACTGGACGATTCGCAACCTCGGCGTTGGCAACCTCGCCCTGATCAACCTGGCCAACGCTCGACTCCAGGGAACCCGGTTCCAGGAGCTTGCGGTCCTGAACATGGTCCGCGCCGAGGTGGCCGAGGCGTATGCCCGGACACACGCCCGGTTCGCGCAGATCGGCACGACCGAGCAAGCGGTGCTCGCCAGCAAGTCGGCCTTCGAGCGTGACTATCAACGTATTAAGCTCCGTGCCGAGCGAGACGTGCTGCCGATCGAGCTGCTCGACAGCTTCCGGCTGCTGGCCCGGTCGCGGAATGAGTACCTCGACGCGATCGTGGACTACAACCGGGCGCAGTTCGAGCTGTACGTGGCGCTCGGGCAGCCCCCGGCCGATGCGCTGGCTCGACCGGCCCCGATCAACGGCATCGAGCCGACGAACGTCGTCCCGACCGATGGAACCCCGGTCCCCATGCCGTCTCCGGCACCGACGGGCCCCTTCGCCGTCCCCCCCGACGCCAACGTTCCGCTGCCTCCCACCCCCCGAGCCGCGGCGAACACCGCGACGGGGCGGCGGACGGTCCGGCGCTGATTCCGAACAACACCATCACCCGCCCAGGAGAGTTGAGGCGATGGAAATCCTAGTTCGGGCGGCAGGACGGCCCGGCGGTCGGTGGGGGAAGCTCCCCACACTGCTCAGCGTCTTCCTCACCGCCCCGCTGACAGGATGCATGCTTCATGAGGCCGGTGTGGCCCCACCGGCACCGACGTTGCCGCCGGTGGTGTCACCGTCGGCGACGGTTGCCTCGAACCCAAGCTCACCCGAGGTCGCTCCGGCCGTACCCCCCGCGGCCACGCTTCCGATTGACGTGAGTAGTTCGGTCGCGCCGTCTCGAAACGACATGGCCCGCCAGCAGCTCGCCCAGTCGATGGCCCGAGGTCCGGCATTGCCCATCGAGGTGGCCAGCTCAATCCTGACCGATTCTCCGGACAGCGCGCCGGACGAAACGATCCAGATGGCCTCGACCCGACCAACGCCACCCGCTCGAACGGTCAAGGCCACCGCCGTCAAGGCCCAGCCTCCTCGGCAAGCCTCGCGGGCCTTTGGAAGCGACAGTGCGCCGGCTTCCAGTCCGAGCGCCGATCCACTCGTGACCCGGACGGCCCGCGACAGCGCCGCCGCACCCGTGGCCGAGGATGCCACCGATACCGAGCCGGCCGCCACCGAGGCGGTCGAGCCCGAACCGGCTCCGACCGAAGCGGTCGAGCCCCAGCGGCCGGCCGCCGAGGGGAATGCCGCCGAAGCCAAGTCCGAGGGAACCGCGAAGGAGCGCGATGAGCTGATCGCCGAGAGCCTCGAACAACTTGGCCCCACGCCCCGCGCGGTGCCGCAGCCCCAGGCCGAGTACGAGATCGACCTGGCCGCGTCGTTGCGGCTGGCGCAGGCGGAAAACCCGACCATCGCCGAGGCCCGGACGCGCGTGCTCGCCGCCCTGGCTCAGCGGCAAGCGGCCCTGGCACTGTTGTTGCCCTCCCTCAACGCCGGTGCCAACTACCACGGCCACGTCGGAAACCTGCAACGATCGGCTGGTCGGATCCTGAATCTCTCCGAGCAGTCGCTCTACTTCGGTGGTGGTACCCGAACCCTCGCGGCGGAGTCGCTGGCCATTCCGGCCGTGAACATCACCAGCCCGCTGACCGAGGCGATCTTCGAACCTCTGGCGGCTCTTCAGGGATTGAACAGAGCGAGATATGAGAATACAGCCACGTTCAACGAGACCCTCTTGGAAGTGGCCCAACTCTACCTCGACCTCTTCGCGGCTCAGGCCGTGCTCGATGCGCAGCGGCTCTCCGAGGAGCAGACCCGCGAGATCGTCCGAACTGTGGCGAGCTTCGCGGCGGCCGGGCAGGGCCGAGTCGCCGACGCCGAACGGGCGAGGACCGAGTGGAAGCTTCGACAGGCCGAGGTCCAGAAGGCCGAAGAGGAGCTAGCCGTCGCCTCGGCCAGGCTGGCTCGCCGGCTCAATCTCGATCCCTCGACGCAGCTCCGGCCGATGCTGGCCCCCGTGACGCCGATCACGCTCATCGACGCCGGTCAGCCGACCGAGGATCTGCTGGCCGTTGCCCTCCGCGGCCGCCCCGAGCTGGGCGCTCGAGCGGCGGGCATCGGCGAGGCCGAGGCCAGGTATCGTGAGGAGAAGGCTCGCCCTCTGCTCCCGGTGGTCTGGATGGGCTTCAGCGGCGGCGGTTTCGGGGGCGGTGCCAACCTCGTGCCTCCCCTGATGGGGAACTTCGGCGGCCGCACCGACTTCGACGTGCGAGCCTTCTGGACCCTGATGAACTTCGGTTACGGTAACCTCGCCAAGCAGAAACAGCGCCGGGCCGAGATCGGCGCGGCCGTGGCCGAGCAGTCTCGCGAGATCAACCGCGTCCGCCGCGAGGTCGCCCAGGCCCAGGCCGAGGCTCTCGCTCAGGCCAATCAGATCGAGGTCGCTCGCCGAGAGTTGCAAATCTCCGAGGCGGGCTTCGCCGAGGACCTGGAACGAACCCGAGGCGGCGAGGGCCGCCCGATCGAGGTGCTCAACAGCCTGAACCTGCTGGCCGCCGCCCGGGTCAACCTGATCCGTGCCATCATCCTCTCGAACCAGGCTCAGTTCCGGCTGTTCGTTTCGCTCGGCTCTCCGCCCCCGGCGCCGCCCGGCCCGACGGCCAATCCGGCCGGTCCGCCTCCGGTCACCGTGCCGTTGCACTCGCCGGTTGTGTCTCGTCCCTAGAATAATATTAACACTAATTAATATAAAATAACGACACGATTAACCCGCCGCACGCCTTCCATATAGTCGAAGGCGTGCGGCGGGTTTTTTTCGAACCCGGCCTCTGGGAAACTGGTGCCGGCGGCGCCAACCGAATCGGGTTGAATCCGGTGCAGTCCGCCCAGCGACTGCGGTTCGGGACGGCCAACCTGATGGGGACTGCCTGGTGAGACGCCCCCGGAGATCCGAGGCTCGAGCCAAGTCGCGAGGCCGGATCGGCCGTCGCGGGAGGGAAGCGACAGCCGATCCGGCCTCGACGTGTTGGGAGTCTGTTGCATTCGGACGATCAGGTCGCCACGCCGATCCGGTAAAGCGGGAACGCGGCGATCTTTTGCTGTCCGTACGGGTCGATCACCAAGAACTCGAAGTTGGTCAGCAGGTCCTTGGACTGGCTGCCGGTGAAGCTGAAATTGCCGTTGGCATCGACGGGGATCGCCTGGTGATTGAAGGCGTAATTGCCCGACGAGTTGTCGCTGAAGACGATGGAGCCGGGGGTCGTCTTGCCAAGGATCGTCACGGGCCCGGTTCGGCGAGTGATGCCCCCGGAATTCTTGACACCGACGTGACCCAGGACCTGATCTTGCGGGGCGAGGACCAGCTTGACCTCCAAGGGAACCTTGGGGGTCAGGGGCGTGAGGTTCCGGAGCAAGATCTTGGCGTCTTCGTGTCCGACGAACCCGTTGCCGTTCGCGTCGGCGGCCGGGTTGTAGAACGGTTGGCCATAGTGCGACATGTAGGCCAGGGCGAAGGCCTGCTCGTCGGCCAGGTTCACCACGCCATCGCCGTTGACATCCCCGGGCAAGGACGTCTGAAGGTTGAACGAACCGGTCGTTCCGTGGCTTCCCGTGACCCCCGTCGTCAACGGTCCGGGGCGGGCCACCTTGGTAAAGGCGGTGGCGGAGCCGTGGCGGCCGGGAATGAAGGGAGCGCCTTGCCGCAAGGGCAAGGGCTGGCCAGCCGGATCCTGGCTGGTGCGGACAACGGGCCGCAAGGAACTCTCCGCGCCAGGGTGCGCGTTCAGGCGGATGATGGTTGCGTGTTTCCTCGCAGCGAGATTCTGGGCCGCGATGGGCGCGGACACCCGAGCAATTTCGCCCGGGCGTTGCACCACACCTGGCGTGATCGCAAGCGTGTCGCTGCTAAGAAGTTGCCGATCCTCGAGAGACTCGAGGACCGGCCGACGTTGGGCTCGTTTCGACGACATCCTGACCCTCCCTGATCGTCTGGGCCGAGTTACCGGTCAGTCGGCTTCCGGTCGTCGAAACTCTGCGCTAGGAAATGGGCGTTGTCCAATGGAGAGTGGGAGAACGCCCTCGTCAGAATCACTCCGACTTGTGCGACCCGCTCTCCGCGGACCCCGTTGTGCCAGCGACCTGGGCCTTTTCGACCTGAACGGGTGTTCCCTCGGTGATCGAGCCATTGTAGCTGACGACGATCTGATCGTCGGGCTTGAGGCCCTCGACCACCTCGACATCGAGCCCGTTGTCCCGGCCCACCCGGATCTCGACTTTGTGAACTTTGCCGTCCCGAACGACGTAAACCGTTCCTCTGGCCTGGGGAAGCTGCTCGACGAGGCTAGAAGACGGGATGGTCAGGTTATCGGACGCGGGGCTGAGCGTCAGGGTTACGCCGCCGTACATCCCTTCGTGGAGCTTGTTATCGGGATTGGGTAGGTCCACCTCGGTCCGCATGGTCCGGTTCTCCGGATCTTCCATGTACGAGAACCGAGAAACCGCCCCGTGGAAGGACTGACCGGGAAGGGCATCGACTCGGACCAGCGCCGGATCCCCCTTGTCAACATAGGGAACATAACGGTCGGGAACGGGCACGACCACGCGCATCACGTCGGTCTTGGCGACACTGAGCATCGGGACGGCCCCGCCATCGGCGGCGGATCGGATGAAGTCGCCTCGGTGGAATTCGCGACGTGTCACGACCCCCGTGTAAGGCGAGGTAATCCTGGTGTAGTCGAGCAGGACCTTCGCCTTGGCCAGGTCCGCATCGGCCACGGCGACATTGGCCTTGGCTTCGAGCAGATCCGCCTTGGCCTGGTCGACCTTGGCGGCCGCCGCCAGAACCTGGGCCTTCGACGTCAGCACGAACGCTTGCGCCGCGTGCTCGGCCGCAACGGCCGACTCGTAGTTGTCTTGCTCCTCATCGAGCAGCCGGGGTTCCACGGCGCCGTCGGAGACCAGCTTCGTGATTCGTTCAAGCTGCTTTTTCCGGTAGTGCAAGGCCGCGGTGGTCTTCTCAAGGTCGGCTTCCGCCTGGGCGACCATCGTTTCGGCCGCCTTCTTCTCGGCTTCCGTGGTCTCAATGCGCGCCTCGACGACGTGGGTCTTCGCGCGTGCCTGCTGTAAGAGGGCGGCCGCCTGCTCCACCGCCTTCACCGCCTCCGGCACCTCGATCTCCGCGAGCAGATCCCCTTCCTGGACCATGTCGCCGATATCGACCTTCTGGACCTTCAGGTAGCCGGAAACCTTGGCGTAGAGGTCGGCCTCGTCGTAGGCGTGGACCGTGCCGGGCTGTGTCATCGTCAGAGGCTCGCCGCCCTTGCGAGGGTAAGCCACCTCGACGCGAATGGTGCCTTCCGCTCGCGACTCTTCGTCGGAGGTCCCCTCCACGGCGGCGGTCGCGCTGGCACCACTATGTTTTGAGAACCAATAGCCCCCGGCGACGGCGATCACCACGAGGGCGCCACCGATGATGTACCAACCCGTCGAGGACTTCCTCGGCGCCTGGGGGTGCGGGCTGCTGGTCTGGGGTCGTGAATGGGTCGAATGTGATTCGCCCATGGTCGGCGGCATTTGTGGGGGCGCAGCGGGGGGCGCGTGTTCAGACATGGCGATCGTTCCTCCACGTTTCCTGTCAGAAACTCGTCCGACTCAATCGATAGGCAGGTGAATAGGTAAACATCGTCGCCCAATCACGAACTTGGGACAGCCACCAGGGATTCCCGAGGAAGGTCGTGGGCTTGCAGTCTTGAGCCGACAGCGGCAAGTCCAGGGCTCATCTCAACTCGACCATCCGAGGTGCCAATCAACACCGCAACGGGCGGGGCGAACCGATGACAACGGCGAACGACAGGTCGAGCGGCCGCAAACCCACGTTGATCAGGTTTTCCGACCGTTCGGGGGGGAGGGTATCTGAGAGCCAGATCTCCTTGGACTCGTCGTCCAGGTCCTCGTCCAGGAGTGGCGGATGATCATGCGTCAAGGGCAGGGGAGCCGGCAAGCCAACACGCGGAGAATCCAATTCCTGAAGCACCGTCGCAAACGAATCAACGCTGGAATGGCGGATCAAGTTCGCCGACGAGGCGCGGGCCAAGAGCCAGGTCGCCACGACCAGCAGGGCAAAGGCCAGCAGAATCGTTTGAGGACGAACTCGTGCCACGATCCGTCTCCATCAGAGATCTGTCATCACAGAATCGAATCTAGATTCCTAACATCGCTCATGCTCGTCCAATAGGCCCCTCAGAATCACCGAGAGCACGAAGCAACCCTCGATCAGGCAACGCCGAGCACCGCCGAAACCTCAATCTCTCGGCGACGGGGAGTGAGACTCAACGAGAAAGCGACACGACTTCGGTCGACCGATCCTCGGAGTCGCCATTCTCATCGAACGCCACCGCGCACGACGGCCGAACGTTGCCAATCAAATCCATGAGAGAATGCTGCGCCTCAATCGGATGACGGGGTGGCCGATCCAGATGAACTTCGTATCGGTTGCGGCGTCCGGAGCGCACCCGCGTCAGATAACCACCGTCCTCCAGCTCAGCCACGATCCGCTGAACCGCGCGTTCTGTGATACCCACCCGCAGAGACACATCTCGAAGCCGGACCGATCGATCGGCCATGATACAGAGCAAAACATGAGCATGATTGCTCAGAAACGTCCAGGAAGGAGACGCCCGGCGTGGACCGAGGGGCCGCTCGAGATCGCTGGTGGACTGACCGTGATTCATTCGACACCCAGGATACCTCAATCATTCCAATGAATACACCATACGCCCCTGGAATCCCGAAATCAATGTCGTCTTTTCCGGAGTCGCGCCGCTCGAGCCTCCGTGTCAGGAGAATTGGTCCGGGAATTCGATGGGTTGGTTGAGCGGGCGTTTCCCGTCTCTGGCGGGGAGGGTTCGAAGGGCCAACGGTCCCGCAAGCGGGCGGTCCGCGCGACCGCGCGGAGGACGTTTGCGCCGAACGAAACGGGACGTACGGGCAATCCCGGTTCCGAACGCCTCGTCGCATGGGCGGGACCATGGACTCCCTCAGGAAGGCACGTCGCCACGGTGGGGAGGACGCCACACCGAAACCGAAATCAACGCGCGCGAGGCGACGGAACGCGTTCGGTTTTTTCGAGCAACGGCGGTTTCGTGTAACTCGTTTTGCTAACAAGGGATTTGGACTTCACGAGGAGACCCTCGACGGAGGGTGGAGGCTTGACTCGGCCGGGGGTTCACCCTATAAAGAAGGATGATGTTCTATGTCCATGCAGGATGGAACCGACGGCCGGGATCGCGTTGCCTTGTCCGATCTTTTTTCGCGGCGGTGATCTGACCCGGTCGGCATCGACGCCTAGCGCGATCCCACCTGAACAACCGACGTTCCCCCTCACCCGAAAGCGTCGCTCGCATTCGTGTTCTTCTTTTTTGATTGCGAAATCGAGA
>CAZRGV010000165.1:10866-11698 GCA_964599655.1 uncultured Isosphaeraceae bacterium
GCGTTTCGGATCGAGTGGAATTGAGATGGCTTGAACGAGGGTTTTCCCTCTGGCGATTTCTTTTTTTCCCGACGGAAGCGTGGGCGGGAACACTCGGGATCTACTTCCATGACGTTGGCGAAAGCGGCCGCAACCGTGGTGATCTTGGCCATCGCCATCCTCCTCGCGCCCGAGCCTCGCTCCGTTGAGACGGGCCGTGCTCCCCTTCGAACGTCGGTCCAGACATCGCAATCCGTTCTTAAGCAAATTCGGCCGAGCCTCACCACGGAGCACTCCAACGCGTGTCTGGAGAATGTCACGGACGAGGAAGACCTCGATACCGAGGCCCTTTCCGCGTCTGAGCCGCTTCGACGACCGTCGACGAACACGCGATTGTCCGTCCTCTTCCTTACCCCCCTCTGCACGGCCAACAATTCCTCCCTCACCCAGCGCCTACGCTGCTGAGTGGGACCGTCCCTCACACTTCCCCCTCTCCGTGGGGACGAACACGCGATTGCGAGCTTCGTCTCTGGTTGCTTGAAAAGGACGTTCCCCGTGGCGGCGCGCCTGGCCCGCGTCTAACCTCTGCCATCGTTCCAGCCTGTGTGAGGCTTCCGAACCATGAATGGATTAATCCGAGCGTCGCTCAGGAACCCGTATGCCGTTACGGTCGGTGCCCTGACGGTCGTTGTGCTGGGCGCGCTCTGCTCGCTGATGATCCCGGTGGACATCCTCCCGGTGTTCAACAGCCCAGCCGTGCAGACCCTGACCTTCTACGGCGGCATGCCCGCCAGCAGCATCGAAAACGACATCACCAACCGCATGGAACGCTGGACCGGACAGGCCGCCGGCA
>CAZRGV010000166.1:0-250 GCA_964599655.1 uncultured Isosphaeraceae bacterium
GACCAGCTTGAGGAACATGCTGGTCATCAGGCCGCCGATGACGACCGTGGCCAGCGGGCGCTGCACCTCGGCCCCGGCGCTGGTCGAGAAGGCCATCGGCACGAAGCCGAGACTGGCGACGAGGCCGGTCATCAAGATCGGCCGGAGCCGCGACATCGACGCCTCGTGGACCGCCTCTCGGACCGGGGTGCCGCTCTCGATGAGCTGGCGAATGGCCGAGACCAGCACCAGGCCGTCGAGCACCGCCACG
>CAZRGV010000166.1:260-11528 GCA_964599655.1 uncultured Isosphaeraceae bacterium
CAGCGCGATGAAGCCGACGCCCGCCGAGATGCTGAAATCGAGCCCACGGACCCAGAGGGCCAGTACGCCGCCCACCGCGCCCAGCGGCACCGACAGGAAGATCAAGGCGCCCAGCCGGATCGACTGGAAGGTGCTATAAAGCAACAAGAAGATCAGCACGAGGGCAATCGGCACGACGATCGTCAAGCGCTTCGTGGCCGCCTGAAGGTTCTCGAACGTGCCGCCCCACTCCAGAGCATAGCCTTCGGGAAGCGACACCTTCCGGGCGACCTGCCTCTTGGCCTCGGCCACGAAACCGGCGAGGTCTCGCCCGCGAACGTTGACCGTGATCATCGCCCGACGCTGGCGGTTCTTCCGCCAGATCTCGTAGACGCCGTCGTCCCGGCTGATCTCGGCGAGGTCTTGCAAGGGGATCATCCGGCCTTGCGGGTCGGCGATCTTGAGCTTGGAGATCGCCTCGACGTGGTTGCGGTACTCGGGCCCGAACCGGACCTGAAGCGCGAAGCGTCGCTGATCGACGACCACCTGGCCGACCGTCTTGCCGCCCAGCGCGGTGACGACGTCGAGCACGTCGGCCGCGTTGATGCCGTAACGGGCGATCCGCTCGCGGTCGACGGTGATCCGCAAGACGGGCAGGCCGAGCACTTCGAGCGCCTTGACGTCGGCGGCGCCCGGAACCGTCTTGAGCGTCTCGGCCAGGGCGTCGGCCTTCTCTTGAAGGATCTCCAGGTCGTTGCCGTAGAGACCCAGGCCGACGTCCCCCTTGACGCCGGCCAGCATGTCGCTGAACCGGAGCTCGATCGGCTGGCTGAAGACGACGATCGTTCCGGGCAAGACCCGATGGGCCACCTCGTCGATCTTGTCGATGAGCTCTTCCTTGGCCTTCGCCTTGGTCCAGCGGTCGGTTGGGGTCAGGTAGACGTAGCACTCGGTCGTGTTGACGGCGGCCGGGTCGAGGCCGATCTCGGGCCGGCCCGACTGGCTGACGATGGATCGGATCTCGTCGGGAAACGCCTCCTTCAAGGCCCTTTCGAGGCGAGTCGTGTCGGCGGCGGCCTCGTCGAGCGAGGCGCTCGGCGGCCGGGTCAGGTCAAGCACGAGGTCCCCTTCGTCGAGCTGCGGAATGAACTCGCCGCCCAGTTGCAGGGCCACCGGCACGCAGAGAACGAACGTCAGCAGCCCGCCCATCGCCACCAGCAAGGGGCGTTGCAAGGCCCATCGCAGCGTGGGCTCGTAGGCCCGTTTGGCCGCCCGGACGGGCCAGGTCTCGCGCTCGGACATGCCCGTTCTGAGGAAGAACGACGAGAGCACCGGCGTGGCCGTCAGCGACAGCAGGAGCGAGCCGGTCAGGGCGAAGATGACCGTCATCGCCATCGGCCGGAACATCTTCCCCTCGACCCCTTCCAGGGCCAGGATCGGCAGGTGGACCATCGTGATGATCGCCACGCCGAAGACGACCGGCTTGCGGACCTCGAGGGTCGCCTGACGAATCACGTCCATCGCCTTCTGGCCCGGCCTGGCGTGCGAGAGCTTGCTGACGCAATGCTCGACCACGATCACCGCGCTATCCACGATGAGGCCGAAGTCGATCGCTCCGAGGCTCATCAGGCTCCCCGCGATGCCGAAGTAGAGCATCAGGTTGCCGGCGAAGAGCATCGAGAGCGGAATGGCCGCCGCCACGATCAGCCCGGCTCGCAGGTTCCCCAGCAGCACCAGGAGAACGACGATGACCAGGATGCCCCCTTCGGCCAGGTTGTGCGCGACGGTGTCGATCGCCTTCTCGATCAGGGTGGCCCGGTCGTAGTAGGTGTCGATTATCACGCCTTCGGGCAGGGTCTCCTGGATCTCGGCGACCTTTTCCTTGATTCGATCGACGACGACCCGGCCGTTCTCGCCGGCCAGCAGCAAGACGACCGCCGTGACCGCCTCGCCCCGGCCATCGCGGGTGACGACCCCCTGGCGGATCATGGGCGCGAACTGCACGTCGGCCACGTCCCGGATGTAGATCGGCGTGCCGCTCGGACTGGTCTCGACGACGATCTCCTCGATGTCCTTGAGGTTCTTGACCAGGCCCTCGGCCCGGATCACCCGCATCTCACCGTTGCGCTGGATGTAGCCGCCCCCGGCGTTGCTGTTGTTTCGCTGCAGGACCTCGAAGATGCGGTTGACACCGATCCCTCGAGCCGCCAGACGGTCGGGATCGAGCTGAACCTCATAGGTTCGCAGCTCGCCGCCGAACGTGTTGACCTCGATGACGCCAGGAACCGTCAACAAGGGCCGGGCGACATCCCAGTCGAGGATCGTCCGAAGCTCCATCAGCGATCGCTGGCGCTTGGCGTCGGGGGCGTTGCGGACCTCGAACTGGTAGATCTCTCCCAGTCCGGTGGCGATCGGCCCCATCACGGGAGAGCCGAAGCCCTCGGGAATCGATTCCCTCACCTGAGCCAGCCGCTCATCGACCTGCTGGCGGGCCCAGTAGATGTCGGTCCCTTCCTCGAAGACGATCGTGACGGCCGAGAAGCCGAACTGGGTGATCGAGCGCACCTCCCTGATTCGAGGGATGCCGTTCATGGCGTTCTCGACCGGGATCGTGATGAACTGCTCGACCTCCTCCGGCCCGAGGGCCGGGGCGTCGGTCAAGGCCATGACCTGCACGTTGGTGATGTCCGGCAGGGCGTCGATCGGCAGGTTCAAGAGGGAGTAAACCCCTGACCCCGCCAGGGCGGCGAGCATGAGGATCACGAAGGTTCGATGAGCGAGCGAGTACTTGATCAGAGCGTCAAACATGGAAC
The DNA here is from genome assembly GCA_964599655.1 of uncultured Isosphaeraceae bacterium. GTDB lineage: Bacteria > Planctomycetota > Planctomycetia > Isosphaerales > Isosphaeraceae > CAZRGV01. The sequence continues at coordinate 3,053 of CAZRGV010000166.1, forward strand.
TCTTGGGGGAGAGATGGGCGGAGGATGGTTGAGACGCGGCCGGAGAACTGAACGGCTGGCGGCTCGGCGTACCCGATCCCGAGGGAAGGGCAACGCCGGCCGCTGTTGCTTCGCGGCGTCACGCCGTGGTCAGGGGGTCTGCGCGACGGTGGTCCCGGCCTCATCGCCATCCGAACGTTCGGCGGTGGCCTTGAGCTTGAAGGCGCCCCGGACGACGACTTCCTCGCCGGCCTTCACGCCCTTGAGAACGGCCACGCGGTTCTCTTCCTGGGTCCCCAGTGTCACCACGCGCCGCTCGAACTGCTCGGGACCGGTGCGGACGTAGACGAACTGGTCGTCTTCCTCGCTCAGCAAGGCCGAACGTGGCACGTAAACCGCCGGGGTTTCCGACGGGCTCAGGACTTCGACCTCGACGAACATGCCGGGCTTCAGCGCGCGGTCGGGGTTGGGGGCCTGGGCCAGCAGCAAGATCGAGCGGGTCTTCTCGTCAACGAGGTCGCCCGTGTAGATCACCTTCCCCTCGAAGATCCGGCCCGGGTAGGCCGGCGAGCGGAACCGGGCGACGGCTTCCCGGCTCCGGGCCAGGAGGCCGAAGTCGGTCTCCTGCACGTGGACCTCGATCCAGACGCGAGACAGGTCGGCGAGCTGGAAGATGCGGTGGGTCGTGTCGACGTAGACACCCGGCACGACCAGCTCTCGGTCGAGGATCGTGCCGTCGAACGGCGCCCAGATCGAGTAGGTGCTGATCGGCGAGTGCTCGGGACGGTCGGCCGCGCCGTCGGTATGGACGCCGACCGGTTCGACGACGGCCGTTTCCTTCCCCTTGGACCCGGGCAGGATCTCCTCGGGCTTGACCTTCTCCAGGTCGGCCTGGTTCCGCCCTGCGGTCGAAGGCAGAGTGCCGTCGGGCTGGACGCCGACGACCTTGCCGCCCCGGATTTCCGGCTCGGTGCCGTCGGGCCGCACGCCCAGCACGCGGAGCCGCTCCCGCGCGACGCGCACGGCGGTTTCGGCCTGCTTCAGGTCCTGCCGGGCCCTTGACAGGTCGAGCCGGGCCTCGTAGCCGACCAGGTCCATCAGGGCCTTGTAGGTCGCCAGCTCGGCGTCGTACTCGGCGCGAACCTGCTGAAACTTCTCGAGGGAGACGGCGTTATCCTTGCGAAGCCCTTCGTAGCGCTTGAGCATCGAGTCGGCCAGGCGAAACTCGGCGTAGGCCGTCAGCAACCGCTCGCGGTTCTTGCCCACGGCCCGATCCTCGAAGCGCTGCTGGATTTCCTGGGGCGACTGACCGGCCTGAAGCTGCTCGATCAACTCGTCGGTCGACTGGTAGATCTCTTCTTGCCAGTCGGCGCGGGTCTGGGCGATCTCCAGCTCTTGCAGGCGAGTCACCAGTTCCAGGCGGGCCTGAGCCACATCCGAGCTGTCGATCGTGGCCAGCAGGTCGCCGGCCTTGACGTCCTCTCCCACGTGACCGGCCACCGAGCGAACGACGCCGGGCGCCCTCGGCGTGATGAAGGCGTATCGCGTCTCGTCGGGAATGACCTGGCCAGGGGCCTTCAGGATGTCGTGGCTGGCGCCCGACCAGGCGGGCTCGGTTTGCAAATCGATCGATTGTTGCTGATCCAGGCTCAGGCGGACCACCGGAGCCGTCGAGGCGTCTGCCCCCTCGGTGGGCTGACGATTCCCCGGCTCGTTGGCCGAGAGCGTCCGTGGCCTCGATGGGCTGGGAGGTGGCTCTTCTCTCGCCTTGAGCGGTCCCCAGCCGACCACGGCGACACCGCCCATGACCAGCAAGATTCCGCCGATCCCGAGGACCCATCGAATCGGGCGACGATTCAAGAGGTTCGTCCAAAATGTCGGCATCGCAGCCTCAACGGTGGGCAGGTGAACCCCTTTTCGACCAGGGCGCGGCGCCGCGCGCAGGCACTTGGAGCGCCGAAACCCGGGCGGAACGCAGTCCCGGACCATCGCCGGGCGATTCGGGGGGGAATGGGGAAAACCAGGGCCAACGTCCACAATGTAGGTGACCGGAACCTCATGGTTCGCGGTCCCCAGCCCCTGCCTGAAGGAAACCGCATCCCGGTGGGCGCCGCCGCCCTCGGTCAGCACCTGGGATCGCCGTTCCGGAATCGGCGAGGGAATGGCCTTGGAGGGCCTCTCTTCGCCGGGTGACGACCTTCTCGTTGTAACGCAAGGCGTACCCCCAACGCAACGATAGAACACATTCCACATAGCAAATTCCGTTCCCGCGTTCGATGTTGCGGGAAACCCGGCGTGTCCTACGTCTTGAGTGGACTTGTCAGGAGACTGAGGCCGGCGATATCGTGACGTGCCGGGACGTTGGGTTGTCGCGGGTCGAGCCCTCGGGACCACCGAGCGCGTACTGGAAAACGGCCTCGACCAAGAGCCCCTGGGGATCGCCGCCGTGAAGCTCGCCGTCATCGGAAGTGGATATGTGGGACTGGTTACCGGCACCTGCTTCGCGGAAAGCGGCAACGATGTCATCTGCGTCGACAAGGTGGCCGAGAAGATCGCGAAGCTCCAGCGAGGGGAGATCCCGATCTATGAGCCCGGCCTGGCCGAGCTGGTGCGACGCAACAGCCGGGAAGATCGGTTACGATTTACCACAGACACCGCGCAAGGTATTGCCCAGGCCGAGCTGGTTTTCATCGCCGTGGGCACACCCCAGGCCAACGACGGCAGCGCCGACCTGAGTGGCATCTGGGCCGTGGGGGACGAGGTCGCGCGCCACCTGACCGGGCCCAAGAAGACGATTGTCATCAAGAGCACCGTGCCGGTCGGCACCAACGCCGAGCTGGCCCGCCGCATGGCCACGGTCACCGACGTGCCGTTCGACGTGGCCAGCAATCCCGAGTTCCTCAAGGAAGGGGCGGCCATCGACGACTTCACCAAGCCCGATCGCGTTGTGGTCGGCGTCCGACGCGCCGAGGTCGGCGAACAGCTTCGCGCCCTCTACGCCCCGTTCCTGCGGACCGACCGGCCATTTCTGGTGATGACCCCCGAATCGGCCGAGATGACCAAGTACGTCGCCAACTGCCTGCTGGCGACCAAGATCAGCTTCATCAACGAGATGGCCAACCTTTGCGAGGCCTACGGCGCCGACATCAACGACGTGCGGCGAGGCATCGGCCACGACCAGCGGATCGGCTTCAGCTTCCTGTTTCCCGGCGTCGGCTACGGCGGCAGTTGCTTCCCCAAGGACGTCCGAGCGGCCATTCACATGGCACGCTCGAAGGGCCTGTCCGCCCGGATGATGGAGGCGGTCGACACCGTCAACGAGGCGCAGAAGGACGTGCTTCCCCGCAAGATCCGCGCGCACTTCGGCGGCCAGTTGAAGGGCAAGACCGTGGCCATCTGGGGCCTCGCGTTCAAACCCAGAACCGACGACGTCCGGGAAGCGCCGGCGCTGGTCCTGATCGACAAGTTGCTGGCCGACGGCTGCGCGGTCCGCGTGCACGACCCCGAGGCGATGCCCAACGTCCGGGCCCTCTACGGCGACCGGATCACCTATTGCGACCGCCCCTACGGCTGCCTCGAAGGGGCCGACGCCCTGGCCATCGCGACCGAGTGGAACGAGTTCCGCAACCCCGACTTCGAGGTGATGCGGCGCTTGCTCCGACAGCCGGTCATCTTCGACGGCCGGAACCTCTACGAGCCCGAACGCATGGCCGCGCTTGGCTTCACCTACCACGGCATCGGCCGCGCCCGGGATGTCCCTCCGCCCACGGTCGATCCGGTCTGACACGGCCTCGTCGCGCGGGGCCGTCTCCTGGAGGATCGAACCATGCGAGGGCCTCGCGTGCGATTGCGGACGTTGATGGTGGCTGTGGCCTTCGCCGCCCTGTTGCTGATAGTCGTCGTCCCGAACGTCCGGCTGCCGCAGGCCCTCGCCCGGGCACAGCGGTTTCACGCCCTGGCCGACACCGAGCGCGCCAGGGCCAAAGCCCAGGCTCGCCCGTCGCGGGCGAGCCTGAACCGGTTGTCTCAACAGAGCGCCGAGTCGCGGCTCGATCCCTCGGCGGTCACGCCTCCACCGTGACGGAGCGATGTTGGATTTGCGAGACGGCCTTGCCGCAGGGGGCGGATTCGGAGTATTTCTGCAAGCACGCAACGCGCTTCGCGGGAACCGGCCGAGGGTGCCGGGCCTCGACATGGCGGCACGCGAACGACCGGACAGGGCAGGGGTGGTGATCATGGAGTGGCGCGCAAGGGCACCGGTGCGGTTCTGCGACCTCGGCGGCTGGACCGACACCCGGATCGTTCCCAAAGGGGCAGTGCTCAACTTCACCGCGAGGCTCTACACCTACGTCACGCTTCAGGTCAAGGAAGGGCAGAGCGGCGTAACCCTGGAAAGCCTCGACACCGACGAGCGGACGTTCTTTCAGGACATCCGGCGCGTCGAGTACAACGGCGTGCTCGACCTGCTCAAGGCGGCCGTTTCACGGTCGGGCATCGAGACCCGCAAAAGCGGCATCTACTCGACCCGCCGCGAGGTCTCGCTCCAGGTGCGGTCCGATGCCCCGCCGGCCAGCGGCCTGGGCTCGTCGGCGGCGCTCGGTGTGGCGGCGATCGGGGCCTTGTCGAGGTTCAGCCACCGGCACCTGCTGCCGCACGAGGTCGCGCGGGAGTCACAATTGCTGGAGGTTCAGGAGCTAAAGCTCGAGTCGGGCGTGCAGGACCAGCTCGCCTCGGCCTACGGCGGGGTGAACTTCATGGAGGTCGAATACCCCCACGCCCGGGTCTTCCCGTTGCCCCTCTCGCCGGCCGTCTGGTGCGAGCTGGAAGACCGGTTCGTGCTGGTCTACACCGGCCGCTCCCACTTCTCGAGCGCCATGCACCAGAAGGTGATCGCCGAGGCCGACCAGCATCGCGACGACTTCGACACGCTCGTCCAGGCCGCCGTCACCGGCAAGGAGGCGCTTCTGGCCGGCGACCTCGAGGCCTTTGGCGAGGCGATGAACACCAACTGGGCCGCTCAGAAGCGGCTGCATCCGGAGATCACCACCCCCGAGATCGAGGCCCTGCACAAGGCGGCCTTCCAGGCCGGAGCGCTCGGCTTCAAGGCCAACGGCGCCGGCGGCGGCGGCACGGTGACCATCCTCGCGAAACGGAACCAGAGCCACCTCGTCCGACGGGCCGTCAAGGCCCTCGACATGCAGATCCTCCCCTCGTTCATCGACACGACCGGCCTGCAAGTCTGGGAGGTCGAGTAGCGCGCCACCACGCCCGCAACGACGCTCGGATCGGTCGGAACCGGCGAGCGAAGCCGATTCCGCCTCCTCTGCGATCCACAGGCGAACCGGGCGGCCCCGGAAAACCCATGACGACCCGAGCCACGCGAGGTGGGCCGGGTCGTCGGGAAGGAGCGTGGGGTCGGCGGGCCGGTCAGGAAACGTTGACGACGCGGTGGTCGATCGAGAACCGGCGGCCCCGCGGCGATTTGTAGTCGAAAATGCCGAGACCGAGGTTGGCGGCCAAGGTGATGTGCTGGGGCTGCCGGACGTCGAAGCCCTCGCGCTCCGAATCCATCGCCAGGCGGCCGACCGAGCCGACCGGCGCGAGGCCCTGGGCCTTGCGCTGGGCGTCGACGGCGTCCCATTCGACGTGGTCGAGCGCCACCGGGTCGGTGGCCAGGTACAGGGCGTTGTTCTCCCAGGTCCAGTCGAGCTTGCGGGCGAACGGCCCGCCCTGGAAAACGCCCCGAATGCCGTCCATGATCTGGAGAACAAACTTCTCACGAATGATCGGGTGATCGACCATCTGAGGAATGAACTGGTTGCAAACGTTGGTGCTCGGGGTGCTGTGCGAGCGCGCCACGTTGTTGACGGTGCCGTGGCTCATGTTCTTCAAGGCGCCGGTGACGCCGGCCGAGCCGTGGTCCTTGAGCACGGGGATCGCCACGATCTTGTTGACCCGCTTGGTGACGAGCGTGCCGAGGTGCGAGCGGTAGTTGCGGTCGTCCTTGGGGTCGTGCCCGGCATGGACCAGGTTCATCGAGACGAACTGGTCGCGGTCGTAGCCGGCGATCGGGTCGTTGCGGAACGAGGGGAAATCGATGAGGAGCTGGGTGCCGTCGTCCTCGGGGGTCAGGCCGCCCCACTTGATGCCGGCGGGCAAGATCTTCTGATAGCCGGCGGCCATGAACTCGCCGCGGTAGCGGTCGTAAACAAACATGTCGGTCGTCTTGACGCCGGCCGACTTGAGCCCCTCGATCACCTCGAGGACGATCTCGTACGAGGAGTGGGCCAGGGGGTAGCCGTTGGGCACGACCTTGATGCCAACGACGTCGCCGGGCTCGAAAAAGGTCCGCCAGGCGGCCACCGGCGAGTCGGCGCCGGTGAGCGCCTTGAGCCCTTCGCCGAGGGTCTTCTTGATCGCCTCGGGGCTTCGCTTGCCCTGGCGGATCATGGCGGGGTTACGGGCCTCGATGACCCGGCCTGGGTAGAGCCCGGGCAGGCCGCCGACCGCCTTGCCGTTGCCGGTCTTCCCCTTCACCGGCTCGTCGGCCGCCGTCGCCGAGGCCGACAGCGATCCCAGGATCGGGACCGAGGCGGCCGCGCTGGCGAGGAACCGGCGACGGCCCATGCCGCCACAAGGATAGGGCTTGCTCATGGTCGTGCACTCCTGCGAACGAACGAGGGGGAAGAACAACGATCGGAAGAGATTCCCAAAGGCCGGGCAAGAAGGCCACGGCCGTGCCTCGCCAGAAGGGCGGGCCTTGTGTTCATCATCATACGGGCACTCCGCGTTCGGAACAACCGGCGACCTCCGCGACGGCCAGGCCATCACATTCTTGGAATCGTAACATGAAAGACCGATTTAACCTCCATGAACGCCACGAGGCACGCCGTGGGCCGGTTCGCGCTTCGGCCGTGGGGCCCGCTCCGAACCGGGTCACGCTCCGGACAAACGATCGCATTTCTCGATTGTTTTCTTGAGAGACGATCCCGGATTCGGAACGCGGTTTCCCGACGGTCCGCCTCGATCCGAGTTCGCGACGGTCGAGGATCGACGACGCGGAACCCCGGACGTGGAGGTCAAGAACCCCGAATCGGCCGGCACAACCGGCACGTTCGGCGCATGGACTACGATTCCTCGCGAGGACGCGGAAATCCTGGCGAACGGGCGGAGAAATCGCGACCGAGGCCGTCTCCGGCGCTTGTCCGACCGGCGGATTGCTCTTAGATTGAGAAGGATGACACATCGTCGCGCGGCCGGCGTGTCCTGGTCCTGGCCGAACGCCCTGGAGAACCGAATCATGCGAAACAGGCGACGGCAATGGACGTGGCTGGTTCTGGGCCTGACCGCCCTGGGGACGATCGGATTGGCCGCGGCTCAGCCGCAGGCCCCCGACGCGAAGGACCAAGCCAAGGCGAAGGAGAAACCCCAGGCCGGCGCGAACGGGAAGGAACCGCAAAAGCCGGGCGGTCTGCTCGCTCCGGGCGGTCCGCCTCCCAAGGGGGGTCGCGTCAACGCCGCCGATCCCCTGAAAAAGCGGCGGCGAGGACAGGCCCAAGGACCAGCCCAGGCGCCCGGCGCGGGCGCGGGCGCGGCCCAGGCCCAGCCGCAGGGCGACCCGAAATGGCCGTTCCACTACACGCTCAAATTCGCGGGGGCCGATGGAAGCCCGCTGGCCGCGTCGTACTATCCGGCCAAGACGCCGTTCAACGCGCCGGTCGTGTTGCTGATTCACGAGACCGGCCAGGGCCGATCGGGCAAGGATTTCGAAGACCCGATTGACGAGCTGAAGCAGAAGGGGTTCGCCCAGCACCTGCAAGAGCAGGGTTACGCCGTGCTGGTGCTCGACCTTCGAGGCCACGGCAACAACGACCGGCACACGATCGAGCAGAAGGAGTGGCAGGGGATGGTCGCCGACCTCCAGGCCGCCTATCTGTTCCTGGTCGACCGGAACAACCGGGGCGAGGTGAACCTTGGGAAGTTCGGCGTTATCGCGCTGGGAGACGCGGCGAACCTGGCCGTCGCCTGGGCCGCCAGTCCGACCGGCGCGGTCTCGAACGAAGGGCGGATCAGCGACCTGGGGGCGATGGTCCTGGTCTCGCCGGTCGCCGACGCGAAGGGGATTCAACTCGCCAGGCTCTTGCCCCAGCTCGCGCCGAGGTTGCCGATTCTGATCGTCACGGGCGACCGCGACCAGTCGTCGGTCGACGCGGTGCGCGCCGCCCAGCCGATCATCGAGCGGCACCGGCTGAGCCGGACCACGTACTACGACACCTCGTTGCACGGCTTCAAGCTGCTGAAGTTCTTTCCCAAGGTGCCCACCGCCATCGAAAAGTTCCTCGACGATCCGGTCAAGTTCCGGAACAAGGAGTGGGAGCCCCGCTACCTGCTGACTCCGATCGCCTACTCCAACGTGCAGCTTCTGGCCGATAGCGGCTACCTTGCCCCAGGGGCCCCGGCCGCCGCGGCCGGACAGGCCGCCGCGCAGCCCAAGGGG
>CAZRGV010000167.1:0-4147 GCA_964599655.1 uncultured Isosphaeraceae bacterium
GCGGGCGGCCCGATCCTTCCGCCCGATGCTCACATGTTTGTGATCACACCCATCTGCGCTCACACGTTGACCCTTCGCCCGCTGGTCGACACGATCCACAAGACCTACGAGATGGTGCCGCTGGGCGACGGCGCCTCGTCGTACCTCGTGATCGACGGCCAGGTTCAGATTCCGCTCCCCCCGGGCGACCGGGTCGTCGTGCGGCGCGGCACGACCCCCTTCCCCATGGTCCGCCTCCCCGGCCACAGCTTCTACCGCACCCTCCGCGACAAGCTCGGCTGGGGCACGATCCCGCCAGGGTTCCGGCCTTCCTCGAGCCCGGCGTGACCGCCGCGCGCCCGTGGTTTTCCATGCGAAATCCGGGGGATCTTGATTTATGTTTGATTTCAGATCTCATCGCCGTTCGCGGCTCGCGCGGCGGTCGCTCCAGCGGCGGAGGATCTCGGTGGCGCGCCGGGTGGGGCCGGGAAGCAGCTCGACGCTGACCTTGGGGCCGACCAGCGGGCCCTGGGCGTGGATCACGAAGAGCTGGCCGCTGGCCTCGCGGGTGGCGTCGCTGAGGCCGGGGATGTGCAGCTTCTCGTCCCGGCCGTAGAGTGGCTTGAACCGCAGGTCGATGTCCATTCGTGGATTGATCGTGCCCGAGCCGTACAGGCTGATCGTGTTGCCGATGATCTTGATCGGGTCGAGAAACGCCTCGCCGTCTTTGATGGTGAAGCGAAGGTCGGCGGCGTCGAAGGCGGCCTTGGTCTCGCGAGAGAGGTTCAACGGCGAGATGATCCGCAGGAAGATCGGCAGGCTGCCGAGGTCGCCTTCGACCAGGTGGGCCTCGCCGACGCCTTGCAACGTGCGAAGATCCGCACCTGAACCATTGAGTGTAAGTTGACCCGAGATCCGGCCGGAGAGGTTCTGGTGGCCCGAGACGGTCTCGGCGTACCGGGCCAGGTCGGCCCCCTCGATCCGGAGCCCCGCGCGGTACTCGGGCGTCGTCTCGAGACTGATCTCCACCGCGCCCCGGACCTGTCCGCCCAGCAAGCGGGCGGAGAGGTCGCTCAGGACGACCTTGCCATCGCCGACCGTCAAGGGAGCGCGAAAGGCCGTCACCTGCTGCCCGGCCACGAGGAAGCTATCCAGCTCCACGGCGCCTCGGAACGCGAGGCTGCGGCCGTCGGAGCGGCCGTGGACGTTCACGAGCTGCCCCTGGATCTGTTCCAGGGGCAAACCGGCCGCGAACGAGTTGCCGTGGAAGAAGACCTTGGCCTGGTCCCAGGTGCAGACGGCCGGGTCCTCGGGGCGGCCCGACCAGGCGATGCCCAGGTTCCCCTTGGCGGAGAAGGCCCGGCCGTCGTCGAGGCGTCGGGCAAACTGAGCCATCATCGGCGGCATGATGTGCCGAAGGTCCGCGTCGAGCCGCAGGCCGTTGACCTCCAGGTCGAAGACCGAGAGGGTGAACTGCCCGGTGTTGAGCAGCACCACCCGGCCGCTCCGGAACCGCGTGGGGGCCTCGCGGAAGGTGAAGTCGACGTCCTTCATGGTCACCACGCCGTTGTCAAAGACGAACTCGCCTCGGACGTCCTGCATGGTGGGCAGCTCAATGACGTCGCCGGGCGCGAGCCCCGGCGTGCCGGGGGCGGGGGTCAGCCGAAGCTTGACGCGCGCCTCGTCCTCGCGGTCGATCAGCACCTTCAGCCAGGTGCGATCGGGCCTTCCGGGCTGACCTGCAATCACATGAGCATCGACCTTACTGTAGCCAACGGGGTTGAGCAGGCCCCAGCTCGCCCGCCACTCGTGCGGCAGGGCGTCCCGCAGCAAGGAGTCGAACGCCAGCCGTTCGGCCTTCAAGGTCACGTCGGTCGCGAACTGGCCCGGCCCGAGGACGTCGACCCGCCCGCTGGCCGCGATCCGCGCCATGTTGTTTTCACCCTTCATATCCGTGAAAACGCAATGGTCGGGGTGCAGCTCGAGCCGGCCGGTCAGGTGGTTCACGGGATAAGGCAGGCCGTCCCACCGAATCGAGCAATCCCCGTTGAGCTGGAGCACGGCATCGACCCGCACGTCGCCCCGAGGGTCGGCGATCGGATCGGCGGCGGGACGGCGCAGGAGGTGGGCCGTGCCGCGAACCGTTCCGCTCGGATGGAATGTTTGAACAATCTTACGTACGTCCTCGGGTAGGGCCTTGACCAGCGCGCCCTGCTCGTCGATCGGCATCGCGCCGGCCGCGAAATCCAGGTTCACGACCGCGTACGGACCGGGATTGTCGATCGTGCCTCGGGCCGTCAAGGGCTTGCCGGCCACGACGGTCTCGAGGTGCTCGACGATGATCCTCGGCCCTTGCCAGGTAAGCAGACCGCGCACATGTTCAAGCGGGAAAGGAAATTGGAAGTGTTGAATCGCCACATCCAGACATTCCACGGCCATACCGAATTGCACGGGCTCGCCCCGGGCCTTTCGCCTGGCCCGAAGCGCCAGGCTGACGCGGCCGAGGTCGGCGCGGCCCTCGGGCGAGAACTCATCCCAGGTCTTTTGCATATCCGCGGGCAATCGGCTCCGCAGTCGCTCGTCGAGCTCGAGGTCGAGGACCTCGACGGCGACATCGAGCGGGCTGTTCTCCGGGTCGTCGAGCTCGAGGACCGCGTGGTTGACCCGCACGATCGTCTTGCCGTTGACCCCCTCGGCGCGCTGGACTGTGAGCGTGCCGTCCTGCACGGTGGCCGAGGCGGAGAAACTGCCCAGCGGGAACGGCAGTTTGGCGCAGCCGCAGACCCCCGCGTGCAGGCCGACGTTCAGCGCGTACGACAACGGCCGCTGGCCGGACGGATCAAAATCCAGGTGTTTGAGACTGAGATCCAGCTCGCCGCCGGTCAGGCCGACCTGATCCCAGGCCGCCTGCCAGTCGGGGGGCAAGCGATGCCGCAACGCGTCGGAGATGGTCAAGCCGCCGAGCTCGCCGCCGCGGAAGGTGAGGTGGCCGTCCCGGGTGTCGAGCGTGCCTTCCAGGGTCAGGCGCTCGAAGGCGTCGCCCTGCGCCGAGCCCTCGAACTGGTAGACGCCCGCGTCGGACATCGGCTCGAACGTCATCGAGACGTCGTGCAGGATGCTGGCCGGCGCGTTGCCGTCGACCAGCTCGACCGTCCCCTTGTTGATCCGGATGACCGGACGCATCAAGGGAGTGTTCGGCCAAGGATCGGCCAGCAAGCCGGCGAGGTTCCAGGTTCCATCCTTGCGGCGCCTGATCCGCAACGTGGGCTGCGCGACCACAACCTCCCTGGGCTCGAACCGGCCTCGCCAGAGCGCGCGCAAGTCGCAACGCACCTGAAGCCAGGGGATGCGCACGGTGGCGAACCCCTCGCCGTCGAGCGGCTGCTGGAGCGTCACCTGCTTGAGGTCGATGTCCCCCACGAGCGGCCGGAGCTGCACGCGGTCGATCCGCAGCCGGGAACCGGGAAAAAACCGCGGCACCTGCGTGTTAATCAGCGCCGTGAGCGTGGCGCTATCCGTGATGTATGTATACGCGAACGTGAGAGCCCCGGCCAGCGTGGCCACCAGGAACAGGCCCCCCCACAAAATCAGCTTCCGGACGCGAACGTGAATCGGCATCGGTCGCGACCTCCTTGTCGTTCCCGAAGACCATTATAAAATTAACTTATTTCTATTATTTAACAATTTATCATAAACTTTATTCCTATTTCACGAATCCTCGCGGCGGACCCATCCTCGCGCCCGGGAAAGCCCGACCGCCGCCAGCGCGAAGGCCGGCACCAGGGCCGGAATCCGGTAGCGAATCGAGCTGACGAAGATCAGATGCAGCCCCATGACGTAGACGAGCGGGCCGACGAGCAAGATCCAGGCGCGGAGGTCGCGGCGGCGATCCCAGAGTCCGATCACCAAGAGTGCGTACAATGGCAAGGTGACCAGCGCGCTGGCGACGGCCACCCTTGGCGAGGCAAATTGGTCGGCGTTCGGCCAGGGGCTCCAGAACCGACCGAGCTTGACGAGCGCCAGGCGGAGCGCCTTGTCGGGATGCTGGCGGACGAACGCCAGCGCGCGGGCCCGGAGGACGGCGTCCTGCGTCGTCTCGTCGAGCCCGAGGATGTCGGGCCTGGCGAGAAACCGCATGTCGCTCGACCCGTCGGCGTCGGGGTTCAGG
>CAZRGV010000167.1:4160-11448 GCA_964599655.1 uncultured Isosphaeraceae bacterium
CGCCCAACCAGAGGGCCGTCGGCACGAACCGGCCGAAGATCCGGGCGTTGCGAATCCACCAGGGGCCCATGACCAGGGCCACGCCGAGCGCCACCAGCAAGGCCCCCCTGAGCGCGAGGCCCCGGCGGCCTCGACGTTCGAGCACGACCCAGGCCAACAGGGCCAACGGCGCGAACAACGCCCAGGACGGCCGGGCCAGCACCGCCGAGCCGGCGGCCAGGCCGGTCGCCAGGGCCGTCAGCGCCCGACGCGACGGCCCCGCTTCGGTTTCGGATTCGTCCGGCGCGGTCCAGAGCGTTGCCAGGCCCCAGAGCATCGCCAGCATCAACGGGACAAACACGGCCTCGGAGAGGATCAGGGCCGACGTCGCCGCGAAGTACGGCTCGAACAGGGCGATCATCGCGGCGAGCGCCGGCACCGAGACCGGCCTTGCGTCGCGATCGACGGGCCAGAGCCGCCTCGCCAGGCGGTAAACCAGCCAGGCGGAGAGAATCCCGAGCGCGGCTTGAACCAGCCGGACGGGCAAGGTCGACTCGCCGAAGAGCCACTGACAGCCCGCCAGGAACAGGGGATAACCCGGCGTGCGAAGGGCGTAATGCGGCACGCCGAACTGCGAGACCACGAAGGGCTTCCCCTCCCGGATCGTCCGGGCCAAATACCAGTAAATGTTGGTGTCGTCGAACAGACACAGCGTCCCTCGCCGCCGGGCCGCCCACTCGACCACGACCGCCGCGATCAGCCGAAGGGCCAACCCTCCCGCCACCCCCAGCGCGAGCACGATCGTCGGCCGGTTCCAGGCCCGCTCTGGCATTGTCGGTTGCGACATGGGGGAAGCTTCGTCTCGACGCCGAGAGACCTTGGCCGATGGGTTCGCGACGTCCGGGAACCGGGTTTCGAAGGGTGCCGGATGGTACGATAGCCCGCCCCGACGGTCAATCGCAACCGACGGGCCGCTCAAACCGCTCCGGACGGGTCGGGCTCCCAACGCAGGGCCAGCCGGCGCTGGGTGGGGCCGGTCAGGCGCACGCGGTCGGCGATCCGGTGGCCGACGACCCAAACGATTCCCAAACGGTCGCACACCAGCGGCACGTTCGGGCGATCGGGCCAGGCCACCCGGCGGCCCCGAAAGAAGTCGTTCAGGGCCATCCCGCGCCCGTGCATGCCGAGCGGCTGGAACCGGTCGCCGTGGACCGGAGCCCGCACCCGCAGTGACGGCCCGGACTCGGAGCTGGCCCACGGAGCGAGGCGATCGAGGTCGATCGTCTCGTCACAATCTTCTTCCAAATCGAGTGTTGCGACGATTCGCCCTCCGGGCCAGTCGACCGTGCCGGGGAGGGGCAAGGAGGCGGGTTCGGGTGTTGCGGAGGGTGGCTTGGCGGTCGGGACCGGGCGAACGATGCGGAGCCAGCGGCCCTCGCGCACGGCGACGATTCCGCCGCCCAGGTCGAGCCGACCGCGATCGCGGTCGATCAGGGACGAGGCGCGGAGCCAGCGGTTGATCCCCATGAGCCCCTCGGGCCAGCCGGCGCTTCGCCAGGCCATCCGGAACAGCTCGGCGCGGAGCGTTGGCGGCAAGGGCCGGAGCCATCGAGCGAGAAAGAGCAACGAGCCGTCGGGGCCGGACCGGCTGGCCCGTCGGGCCAGACGCGACAGCCAGCGCCCCAGGGCCTGGTACTCGGTGCCGGCGAGCCAGCCGAGGCGGATCAAGGCATCGGCGACCTTCGGATTGTACTCGTCGGCCAGCTTGGGCAGCAGGTCGTGGCGAATGCGGGCGCGGGTCCTCGAGAGGTCGGCATTGCTCGCGTCGACGTGCCAGGATTGGCCCATCGCGTCGAGATAGGCCCGGACCTCGTGCCGGCTCACCGTGAGCAACGGGCGGATGAGGGTGACGCCCTCGGCCAGGAGGCGGCGGGACGGCATGCCGGCCAGACCTCGCAAACCGGTGCCTCGGATCACGCGTTGGAGGATCGTTTCGGCCTGGTCGTCCCTCGTGTGGCCGACCGCGACCAGGGCGGCGCCTCGGTCGAGAGCCACTCGGGCCAGCCAGTCGTAGCGGGCCCGTCGGGCGTCCGACTCGAAGTGACCGGATCGCGAAGGGCTCCATTCGCCCAGGTCGATCGGCAGGTCGAGGGCGTGGGCCAGGCCGGCGACGAACCTCGCGTCGGCGCGAGCGGCCTCGCCTCGGACGCCGTGATCGAGATGGGCCACCGAGAGCCGAAGCTCCAGCTCCTCGGCCCGGTCGCGCAAAAGTCGTAAGAGTCCGACGCTATCACTGCCCCCCGACACGGCGACGACGATTCCCTGCCCTCGCCAGCGCCCAAGGCTCTTGCCAACCCGCTCGACCCAGGAAAACGCGTCGGACTGGCTCATCTCGTATCTCACGAATCCATCAGCCTTTACGGCCCATTTCGCCAAACAGGATCCCGCATTTCTTCCAACGCGAGGCGGCGATCCCGAGTCCTTGGATTGTTCCGGTTCCATTGTCCGGTTGCCGAACCGATCGGACCAGTCGCCACCGACGGGCCGGATTTCCTGAAAAAAGTGGTTTGGCAGGAAGGGCCGGAATTCTTATCCTATTCTCCTGACTGGGGTCCATTTTACCCAGCCTGCGAAAGAACCCTGAATCTGGAGTTGACCGCATGCGACGACACCTTGTGATCCTGTCTCTGGCGGGCCTGCTGGGCCTGGTCTTCACAGCCAGCGACGCCTCGGCGTGCCACAAGAAGAAGGCCTGCGCGCCGGCGCCTTGCGCCCCCGCGCCTTGCGTGGTGGTGCACTGCCCGCCGCCGTGCCCGCCGCCGTGCCCGCCCCCCGCGCCGACGTGCGGTCATTGCGGCCGCCGCATGAAGCTGTTCGGCCACCTGCGATGCCACAAGAAGCCGGTCTGCCCGCCGCCGGTCGTTTGCGCGGCGCCGGTGATTTACGCGGCTCCCTCGCCGCAGGCCATGCCGGCTCCCCAGAGCTGAGCCATCGGTCACGACACGAGCGTGACGACGACAACCACGAGGGCGCGGGTCGAGCGACGACTCGCGCCCTTTGTGCGTTCTTCGGTCGGGTTCGAGGGCCAGAAGCGTTGTAAAGTCGTCCTCAAGCCCAACAGGCGGGAGAGGTCCGCCGGCACGACCCGAGTTGGGTCGCCCTGGTTGACGAGCAAACGGGGCCACCCGGAAACCCGCGCCTTGAGAAATCCACCAGCGCGACCTGGCCATCCATCGATTCGAGGGCGGGTTCTCGCGCCTGAGAACGGTCGGCGGGGTACACTGGATCGCATGAGCCTCGACGACCTGCTCGACCTGATCCGTTGCCCACGCTGTCGCGGCGTGCTGCGAGCCGCCGAGGCCGATCCGCCGCGCCTTCGTTGCCAGGGCTGCGGCGAGGTGTTTCCGATCGTCGAGGACGTTCCCCGGCTCGCGGGCGAAACCTACGTCGCCAGCTTCGGCCGCCAGTGGAACCGCTACGACGTGGCCAGGCCCGAGGAAGACGAGGCGGTCTTCCGGGTCAAGACCGGGCTCGATCCCCGCGCTCTGGCTGGCCGGCTCGTGCTCGACGCCGGTTGCGGCGGCGGCCGCTATGCCCGATTGCTCGGCCAGCACGGCGCGAGGGTCTTGGGCGTCGACCTGAGCGCGGCTGTGGAAAAGGCCGCGACGCTCTGCCGCGACTTGCCCAACGTCCGGATCGTTCAGGCCGACCTGCTCAACCTGCCCCTGGCCGACCATCGGTTCGACCTCGTGTTCTCGATCGGCGTGCTGCACCACAGCCCCGACCCTCGACGGGCGTTCGCGCAGGTCGCGTCGAAGGTCCGGCCGGGCGGCCGATTGGCGGTCTGGCTCTACCGCAAGAACACCCTGCCCCAGGAGTGGATCAACTCGGGCCTCCGGGCGATCACCAGCCGCTTGCCCGCCCGCTGGCTCGAATTCGCCTCGGTGGGCCTGGGCCTGCTGGGTGGCATTCCCGGGCTGAACCGGACCGCCAACAAGGTCGTCAACTTCTCGAACCACCCGGACTGGACCCTTCGCGTCTGCGACAACTTCGACTGGTACGCCCCTCGATACCAGTCGCACCACACGGTCGAGGAGCTGACGCGCTGGTTCATGGAGGAGGGTTTCGAGAACGTGGTCGAGCTGCCACCGGCCAAACACGGGCGGTTCTACGACTGGACCTACCGCCACAACCTCATCATCGGCAGCGGCGTGAACGTGGCGGGGACCCGCCGCGGAGCGTGAGACCTCGGCACGCCATCGCGTACCAAGAATCGGCGCCTTCTTGCCGTCAAGGCGTTCCGGACGTGGGGAACCCGGAAAAGTACACCGCGACGGGAGACGGCGAGCGCCTCACGTCGCGGACGCATCGAACACGAACTCGAGGGAGACAGGAACGCGGGAGCCGAATCCGACGCTCAGGCGGCGGCTCGGCGGCGGCGTCGGGCGTAGAGCAGGCCGATCAGGGCGCCGAAGCCGGCGGTCGCCAGCGTGGTGGGCTCGGGCACGGGGGTCCGCAGGTTGTAGCCGATGACGTCGAAGGCGCGGATGTCGGTGGCCGAGATCGCGAGCAACTCGCCAGGCGCGGCGGTCGGGTCCATGATGCCGATGCCTAGGTTGTCCTTCCAGTGGCTGGCCTGACGGCCGTCCCCGAAGTTCACGCCGGTCGAGAAGGTGGTGATGCTGGTCACTCCGCCGTCAATCGAGAAATACTTGGAGCGGGTGTCGGCCGTCCAGTCGAGGGCGCCCGACTGGACGCTCAGGCTCGAGTAGCGGTAGAGGTCGAGCGTGCTGACGAAGGTAAACTGGTTGTCGTTGAACGGGCCGTTCAGGGGGGGGCTGTTGATGTCGAGAATGTCGACGCCGCTGATGAAGCCCAGCGCGTGCCCGATCTCGTGCGCCGCCACGCCCACGAAGTCGAACGCGTTCGCGTTGATGCCGTCGGTCGGATCGAAGTCCCAGGTGAAACCCGTGCTGAACGAAATCGAGGCGTCCATGGCCGCGGCGCCACCGGCGATCAGCCCCAGCGCCTTGGCGTTGGCGTTGGTCATGCGAATGGTCGTGTTGTTGGCGCCGCCGTCATTGTCCACGTACGGCGTGGCGCTGCCGGCCCCGTTGGGATTGTCCGAAGTCCGGTTGATCAGCAGATTCAAGGGACCACCCTGAAGGTTCGCGGTGGCCGTGTTGTCGTCGGCCGACGTCTGGTCGGCGATCAGCGCGTTGCGGACGTTCGCATACGCGTAGTTGGCCTGCACCGAAGACGTCGACCCAAGGATTCCCGGGCCGAGCGCGGTGAAGTCGATGTTGATGTTCACCGTGATGTTGTCATCGAACAGGTCCGACCAGCGGGCTCCCGCGGCGGCGAAACCGTCAATGGCCTGCTGACTCATGCCCGCCGCGGGGATGAAATTGAAGGTCAGGCCGGCCCGGGCCTGGTCCACCACTCCCGCCAGCAACATCAGTGCTGCCGCGCACCCGATCACGCGACGCGTCCCTACTCTCATGGGGGGCTCCTGCGTTGAGATCCCGACACCGGGCCCGTCGACACTGACGAATAGGACGCCCGAGTGCCACGCAGCACTTTAGAGAGACCTCCTTCCGTTTTGCAAATAAAAAATCACCATCGGTGTTTTTTTGAATCACGTGACAGACAAAAATTGCCTTGCTCATGGGTTATATGAGGTATTGCACATCACGAGGAAAACGTCCCCAGGCTCATGGATCACACAAACATGCACACAAACAGGGCGACAAGCCGGCGTGGCGCCGGGTGTGTCGCCCTGAACGCAGGGAAACGAAACGGTCAAGCCATCACGCCATCAATCGCGAGGTGGCCAGAGGTGGTGGCCGGTCATGTTGGTCTGGATGCGGTAGAGGCTCTTGCCGGCGGTGATGTAGAGGGTCTTGCGGTCGGGGCCGCCGAACTCGACGTTGGTGGGGGTTTCGGGGGTGGCGATGAAGCCGACGGGGATGCCATTTGGGTCGTAGATATAAACACCGGAGAGAGAGCCGCCGCCGGCCGACGCGACGATCAGGCCGTCGGTGGTGACGGTCATCCCGTCGATCCCCCGGCCGTCGCCGAAGTTCTTCAGGACGCGGGGCTTGCCGACGTCCCCCTCGGGCGAGAGCGGAAGCGCGAGCAAGGCGCGGCGGGCCGAGCCGTTGTCGGACACGTACAGGGTCTTGCCGTCGGGGCTGACGGCCAGGCCGTTGGGCTTGCTGGCGGTGGTGTTGAGGCGATGGACCGAGCCGTCGGGGTCGATGCGGAAGACCGCCTCGAAGTCGAGCTCGCGGGGCTCGTTGCCGACGTATCGGGGATCGGAAACGTAAACGCGCCCTTTGGCATCCATGGCCACATCATTGGGGCTGTTGAACCGTTTTCCCTCGAACGAGTCGGCCAGGGTGCGCACGGTGCCGTCGGCCTCGGTGATCGAGACGCGTCTCTTGCCGCCCTCGTTGGCCCCCTCGGCGGCGACAAGTCGCCCCCTGGGGTCGAAGATCAGGCCGTTGGCGCGGCCGCTCGGCTCGCGAAAGACGGTGGTCTTGCCGGTCGAGGGATCGAACCGCATGATCCGGTTGCCGATGTCGGAGAACAGGATCGCGCCATCGCCGGCCAGGGCGCCCCCTTCGGTGAACTCCCCCTCGCCCCAGAGCTTTTCGAGCGAGGCGTCGGCGGGAATCAGGTCAGCGGGCGGCGCGGAAAGGGCCGTCAGGGTCAAGGTGAGCATCAGGGCAAACATCGACGAGACTCCATGCGATGATCCGGGAACCCGGTCGCGCGCCGAGCGACGCAACCTCCACGCCCGAACACGCTAGGGGAGACTCCGCCCCCGGTCAAGAGTCACCTCCCAGCGGCATTCCCAGACCAAATGAGATCTTTTCCCATTTTTTCGTTGACATCGCGTTCCCCTGGAATGAGAATCCGTCAAGATTGCCCGTCCCAAACGGATCCTTGTCATGCTCGCATCGTTCTCCGTCTCCGGGAGCGAGCTTCATGAATCGACCGACAACCTTCCCTTCGCTCCCCATGGCATGGCATTGCATTGCATTGCATTGATCCTGATCTCCGGTTGTGCCTCCTCGACACCGGAGCAGGATCAGGAAATCGAGTCGCTTCTCCGCACGCTCAACACCTCGACCGATCCGGACGAGACGGTCTTTGACTTCGGCGCCGTGCTGGCCCGCGGCCAGACCTTGCGGCACGCGTTCACCCTGACCAACCCCACCGACCGGCCCATGCGCCTCCGGAAGGCCGAGGCGCTTACGCCCTGCTGCTCGTCCATCGGCCCCGTACCGGAATCCGTTCCACC
>CAZRGV010000168.1:0-11363 GCA_964599655.1 uncultured Isosphaeraceae bacterium
CCGGAATCGTTCAAATCGTCCAACGAGATCGGCCGAAAACGTCCACACAAAACCCGCACTCCGAGCCGTTGTCGAGTTTTTTCGGAAAAAACACTTTACTCCCGGTGCGAGAGGACTATGATGAAATCGTTCAAAGCGTTCAACCTGGTCTCAGAAATTCGGTCAAATCGTTCAGACGAACAGCGAGTGGACTCATGACCGTTCCCGAGCAGCCTCTCTGGAAGACCCAGCAGGTCGCCAAGGCGCTTGGGCTGAGCGTCAGCACGGTGAAGCGCCTGGTGGACTCGGGACTCTTGAAGGCGGCGAGGACCGCGGGACGGCACCGCCTGATTCCGCCGTCCGAAGCTCTTCGATTCGCCCGAGAACAGGATTTGCCCCACGCGGACCTGGAATGCTTCCTGGAGGAACCGACTCCCGATGTTTTCGAGGTCGATGAGGCCCGTCGCGACGCGTTGATTCTGGCGCTGAGGCGCGGTCGGGCCGAGGAGGTTCGCGACCTCATCCAATCGACCTACGCGGCGGGCGGCCACGCGGTCCTTCTGGCCGATCAACTGATCCGGCCGGCCATGCAACGCATCGGACACGACTGGGGAACCGGCATTCTGGACGTGTTCCAGGAGCACCGCGCGACCCGGCTCATCGAGTCGGCCTTGACCGACCTGATCAACCAACGAATTCGAGTCCGGGGCATAAGGTCGGCCGCGGCCCCGACCCCGCTGGCCATCGGCGCTTCGCCCGAGGGCGACCCCTACACGTTGCCCGGTCTGCTTTGCGAGCTGGCGTTGAGAGAGCTTGGCTGGGAGGTGATGAACCTGGGCCCGAACCTGCCGTTGGCCTCGCTGGCCAAGGCGGTTCAAGCCCATCAGCCCCGCCTGGTCTGGCTCTCGATCAGCTACCTCGCCGACCCCGAACGCTTTGCCCGCGACTACGAGAGTTTCTACACGTCGGCTTCCACGACGGGGGCCGCGGTCATCCTGGGAGGTCAGGCCCTTGGACCCGACCTCCGGGCACGGCTGGTCGCGGCCAGTTTTGGCGAGCGGATCGCCCATCTGGTCGAGTTCGCCCGTCGCCTGCAACCCGGGACAACCCGCTCATCGACGGATCGTCCGGATTTGGCTCAACCCTGACACGATCGAGCAGGAAGGACCTCCCATGCGCACGGTTCGGCAGAGCAACGATGCGGACGGCCTGGTGACCCTGGATCGCGCCGAGACTCGGCTCCTGGATGCCAAGGAGGAACGTCAACTCCTGCGTGACCTCGCCGAGTGCAAGGCGAAGCTGGCCAGGGCGTTGGCCCGTATCCCCGGCTATGAGCTTCCCGACGGCGCCGACGATCCCCAGGTGCTGAGCCAGTCGATTGCCGCCTTCTATGCGGGCGACCCGCCGGCCGAGGCTCGTCTCGGCGCCATCTTCCACCGATACAACGAGTTGCGGTCGAAACTCGCCATGGCCAACATCCGCCTGGTTGCCCATGTCGCTAAGCGGTTCCGCGATCGAGGCCTCTCCTACTCGGACCTGCTTCAGGAAGGCTTCTGCGGCCTGCTCGAAGCGATTGACCGCTTCGACCTGACCCACGAGACCAAGCTGGCCACCTATGCCACCTGGTGGATTCGCCAGTCCATCCAGCGCGCCGTCGCCGCCGGAGCCTATCCGGTCCGGCTCAGTCCGAGGCATCTCCGGCAACTGGCCCAGAATCAGGAAGAGCTGGAACGTGTCGGCGGAACCTCCGAACCGGGCGAATCCCAGAATCCGCCCTCGTCGGAAATGATCCAGCGGATTCACGCCGCGACCCGCCCGACGATCTCGCTCGACGCGAACATCGACCGCGAGTCGAACTTCAGCCTCCTCCAGACGATGAGTGATCCCGAAGGGGACCGCACCGCCGATGTCGACCTGGACGAGACCGTCGGCAAGCTGTTGGCGAACCTGCGCCCTCGCGAGCAAGAAGTCCTTTCTCTCCGGTTCGGCCTCGGCGGCAAGCCCCGACTGTCGCTCAGTCAGGTCGGCAAAGTCCTTGAGGTTTCGAAGGAACGGGTCCGACAAATCCAGGATCGAGCCCTGGAAAAGCTCCGAGCCATCGCTTCCGAGGATGGTTTGCTCGATTGCCTGGCCATGGGCGTCTGACCCTCGGCCATCTCAGGTCGATTCTGGCCGCGATCCATCGCCAAGATGAGCCCCGCCCTGGTTTGCTCCAGTGCTGGGCTTTCGGCGTTTCCACGCATTCGAAGCGGGTTCGCCTGATTCCCCAAGCGCGCTCCGTCCGATAATAGACGATGCGCGACGGTTTGGTTCCGGGCGCCTGGTCCGTCCATCGGCCGGGAACCGGAACGTCGCCAGGAGACCGAGACGCCGCTCATGGGACGACCCACCCTTCGGCCCGACCCAAATCGCGATCCGGTCGGGCCCTTTCTGCATTACCTGATGGCCGAGTGCGGGGTGTCGCCCCACACGCTGGCCGCCTACCGGTCGGACATCCTCAAGTTCGTCCGATGGAGGCGGGACCACGCGCCTGGGCCTCTGGCCTCGATCGAGATCAAGACCCTGGCCGGTTACGTCGACGCCCTCCGCGCTCGCGGCCTCGCCCCGAGCAGTATTGGCCGCCATCTGGCCAGCCTCTCGACGTTCTTCCGCTACCTGATTTCCGAGGGAACCCTCACCGAGAACACCGCGAGGCTGCTGGTCGCGCCGGCGGTCTGGGAACGTCTGCCAACCGTCCTGAGCCCCTCCGCCGTGGAACGATTGCTCGAGGCCCCCAATCGAGAAACGCCTCTGGGACGCCGCGACCGCGCCGCGCTCGAAACCCTTTACGCCACCGGTTGCCGGGCCTCGGAAGTGGCCGGCCTTCGTCCTCGAGATCTCGACTTCAAGGCCGGAACGATCCGTTGCGTCGGCAAGGGGGACAAGCAGCGCGTCGTTCCGCTCGGATCGCGGGCGAAAGACGCCCTGACCGACTACCTCAACGAGGTCCGACCTGTCTTCCTCCGACGCCGACCCGATTCCGAAACGATCTTCCTGACCCGCTCCGGCCGCCCACTCTCGCGGGTCGGGCTCTGGCGCGTCGTCACCGAGAACGCGAAGACCGCGGGGCTTACCGGGCGGGTCAGCCCTCATACGCTACGGCACAGCTTCGCGACCCACATGCTCGCCGGTGGGGCCGATCTTCGGGTTGTCCAGGAACTGCTCGGTCACGCCTCGATCGCAACCACGCAAATCTACACGCAAGTCGAGGTCAGCCGTTTGATGGATGTCCATCGCCTTTACCATCCCAGGTCGTCGAGTCCGCCACCCACCGCGAACGACTCGACGACCGAGACGCCCGAACCGTCCACCAGTCCGGTCGTTACCGACCGGCGCTGGCCGGCTTGACCTCGCCGTTTTGCGCCTGGATCCAGTGCGGTCCCAGACCGGGGGCATGGGGGTCGCCGGAACCGAGACGCTGGGGATCCGCCGAGGCCGGAGCGTCGCCTTCTCCCGAGTGGGCGAAGAGCTTGGAACGGATGACCGAGCGGTATCCGACCGGGTCGGTTCCCTTGGGACTGGCGACACCGATCCCGCTGCACGACGCGACCGGAATGATCCGGACGATCCCGCGATCCTGGTCGCCGAGCAGAGCCACCCGGGTCTCTCCAATCATCGCCGTATCGTTCCAGTGGCAGCGACTCGCCGAGCCATCCGGCAGGTAGAGCATCACTTCGGGCATACCCGCATCCCGGAGCCCCTCCCACATCCGCGCGATCATATCCGACATGGCGTCCACGCCTCTCTTGCAAGAGTTCAAGCGATCAGGCGACCGTTCCTCGACGAGCGCGGAGGGTCGGCCGGCACCCTGGCCATCGCGCACGACAGCCCCAGCGCAACTCTAGATCATCTTCCGGGCGTCCGATCGCTCGAACCCGCAGCCCAACGTCCCGACGTGCGACCTTCGCGTCCTTGAGAGAATCATCCTCGATTTCATGATCGTGGCCCTACCGCTCAAGGCGCTGCTCGCTCCGGGACTCTGACTCTTGACGCGCGGTCAAACTTCCCTTGCCAGTCCGCGACGAATCGACCAGGGTGTGGAACGCCTTGATTGGGAAACCGCGGGAGGCGCGAGACTCCGATTCGAGGGGCATCCGCAAAGTGCCGTCTCGTGAACCCGCGAGAAACATCCCTTATAAGATAACCGTCGCGCTCGATTCGAAGCCGTGCCACGAAGATCTCGAGCGCCTGGCGGTTGACGCGAAATGGGGAAAATCCAATCCCGCAACGGCTAGGGGTCGAACCGAAAACATCGTCGCGCAACAACCAGGACGGTCAATCCTCCCACGTACGGGTCCAGGAGGATGGCAACGTCGCGCCAGGGGGCCTTGACGCGGGTTTTCGGGTCGCCCCGGTTGCGAGCCACTGGGGCCCAAGGCGGGCCGTACCTGCCCGGGTGGCTCCCATGCACGCCATTCCTCGTGTTCCGCCGTGCACAAGATTCTTTTCAAAAAATATCGACAGTGACACGCACGTTCGCGCGGCCAATGATCCCATCCCTCTCCGTTTGGATCGTTGCGGGTTCGAAGAGTCACGGGCTTCGGAACATGGGTTGACGCGAACAGTCTCGACTATGGGGACTTGCTTGTGTTTTCCCTGATTGGACTGGCGGCGGTCTGGGTCTGGATCGAGCATCGAGATCGACCGCTTCCGCCGCTTTGGTTGCGGAATCACCTCAGCAGTCCGGTCAGAAGGGCTCGTCATGAAGCGATCCCAAGGTACGGCGACCGTCCCGACCCGCGTCGGGAGAATTCGGACGCGACGGAGGCGGGCCGACACCCGTGACCTCCAGAGGAAATCGAAATTCGCTCGAAATTTTTGTCGCGGAATCACCGGAATCTCGGTCACAACGAATGTAGACATCGCGGATCGACCCCGACCAAGTCTTCGCGCGGTTGCCCGTGTCGGGGCAAGATCGAGCAAATTCCAGTGACCTCCCGCAACTGGAATTCCGATAATTTGCACGCCCTGCCTGATCTCCGGCCTCAGCGATTTCTGATCGCTCATCGCGTTGCCGGAATGGACGATTTAGCAGACTTCGATCTCTTTCATTGAGATTGATTCCATTTTGTTTTGGAGAACTCCCATGCGCACGCGTCGCGCCTCTCGCGTTTTTCGTCCCACCGTGGATGGTCTGCCGCCCCGGCTGGTTCTCTCCGTTTACGCACCGCCCCCGCCCACCCCGTTCGACTACACGAGCGTGCCAGAAGATCCCGAACCGACGACGCCGCCGCCGACTCTGACAAGCCCTCCCACGGACCCGCTGGCCACGACAACGCCAACCACGACCTGCTGAGTCCCGTTCGGCCGCAGGCACCTCGAATTCGATCTTGGGAGCGATCCTCCAGGAGTGGCACCAAACTCCATGGAACTTATGGGTTTGTGCTCGCGGACAGCTCCCGATCCCGCGCCCGTTTCGCATAATCCTGTTCGAGTCGAGACGCAATCTGATCAAGGATCATGCGCGAGTGTTTCACATACGCGCCCGACAGTCCGTAATCCGCCCAAAGTTGTGTAAGCCCCAGGCTTCCGATGGTCGCGGCTGCATGAGCGAGATGCCATGGCGAGTTGGCTTGGAGCCCACGCGCGAGGTACAAGCTTCGTTCGGCAAGTGAAAGGGCCTTTTCATACCTGTCAAGCGAGGACCGGTAGTCTTCGTAGATTGACGCGAAATCGCCCACGCCGAGCTCGGCCTTCGAGGCGGCCAGCAAGAGCTTGATCTCGTCCTCCTCGCCAATGCCCTGCCAGAGGCGCCTGGCCTCTTCCAGATCTTTCAGGGCGGAGAGGTAGTGAGGCCTGGCCTGGGCCAGACTTTCCGGTGTCGGCTTGCTCTGGATCTGAGCGGCCCAGCGGTTCGAGACCAGGGCGCGATCTCTCAAGACCATGGCGACCTTGATGTCACCGACGTAGGGATTCGACGTTCGCGACACTTCATAAGCTTGGGTGTACAGGTCATAGCTTGCCGCGAAGTTCTCCTGAGCATCCTCGATATGGGCCAGCCCCTGATAGGCCGTGTAGAGCCTGGGATTGAGCCAGAGAGCGAACTGGTAGTGCCAGCGTGCCCAGTCCAGTTCGCCGTTGTTGGTCCGGTCGTTGGCCGCCTTGACCAGCATCGCGGGATCGAAGATCGCTCGCAGGATCATCGGAGTCGCGAGGACGGCCGACCCGACGAGGAGCGTCCCGGCGATTGCGACCCGGTTTCGCCGCAGCCAATTGCCGATGATCTCTCGCTTCGAGGGATTGACGGCATGCCGTAGCGGCCTGCGATCGAGGAATCGCTGAAGGTCGTCGGCCAGGTCGTCGGCGCTTTGGTAACGATCCTTGGGATCGTAAGCCAGGCAGCGTTGGACGATCGCCGCCATGCCGTACGGAATGTCCGGATTGAACAGCCGGGGGGAGGGGAGACCTTCGAGCCGGCGGTCCAGCAAATCACTGATCGCCTGCGACCAGAGGAGGTTCGGGTCGGGCGATTCCGGCCGTTGGCCGGTCAGCAGTTCGTACAGGAGCAGGCCGAGCGAGAAGATGTCGGCGGATGGGCCGACCGAGTCCCATTTCTTCGGGTCGAGAAAGGCGCCAAGTTGTTCGGGGGCCATGTAGGGCAGGGTGCCGCCCCGAAGCGCCGCCTCGGCTTGATCGGCGGCGTTGGGATCATGCGCCAGGTTGAAATCGAGTAGTTTGGGGCCGTCGCGGACGGTCAGCAGGACGTTGGCCGGCTTGACGTCGCGATGCAGGACCTTCCGGCCGTGCGCGTAGGCCAGCGCCCGGGCCATGTTGAGGGCGATCCAGGCGGCCCCTTCCGTGTAAGTGCCGCGGATGGGAAATCGGTACCAACCCAAGGACAGGTTGTCGCCGGAGGCCGGCGAATCGTCGGCACGCAGGCATTCCCAGAACACGCGCGCGTCTCGCGGACAACGCTTGGGATCGACCCGGCGGATGACCTGGTCCAGAGGCAAACCGACCTGATAGGGCATGCAAAGCCCTCGAAGCCCGGTCGAGGGGTCGTCGTCGACGGTCCAAACGGGCACGATGTACTGATGATCCAGCCGACCCTGAATCGACGGTTCCTTCCCCCGGTTGGGCGAAACCTTCAGCGCCACCTCGCGACCGCCCAGCTCGTCGTACTCGGCCAGGTAGACCCGAGCCGCGCCGCCTTCTCCCAGGACCGAGCGAAGCCGATACTTCTCCGCGAAGAAATAGCCGGGCGCGGGATAGTCCGGTTTCGCGCTGGGCGTGACCGCTTGACTGAGCAGTTTGTGATACTGAAGCTGCGAGACCAGCGAGTCGCGCCAGGGCTCGTAGCGCTCGCAAAACCGGTCGGGGTGGGGGGCTTCCCCGCAATCCTCGAGGAGGCAATACTCCTCGTAGACAAGGCTGACGACCCGATCACCGGTCGCTTGCAGTTGGGGGAACCGTTCCAGATACTCGGTCACGCTCGGTCGTTCGCCGCGCTCGAATCGAGCGCGAAGGTCGGCCTTGATCAGGGCGGAAAGGATCGTGATCGAGCCGCCAGGCTCCCCGGACCGGGCCCAGTGTGCCTCGATCGAGGGGCGATGACCGCGACGCCATTCCTGTTCGAAGGCCAGCACGGCCGCGTCCAGGGAGTCCTCGAACCGGCCGCCTTTCGGAAACGAGAGGGACTCCGACGCGACCCCCGTCGTACCCTTCAACGCGGACTGAGGACGTGTCATCCGCGGCCTCCCGACCCGGAGGCCTGATACGACTCGTGCAGCTCCTTGAGAAACCGCTGCACCTTGCGAAGGTGCCAGCCCGTGGACTCGGCGATCTCCTCGTTGGTGTAACCCTGGTTTCTCAGCCTGATGATCTGTTGCTCCTGGCCAGACTTGCCCGCGTTGAGTTCTTCGAGCGCCTCGGTCGCCAGGGCAAATTGGCTGGGTGTCGGATCGCCGGAGGCCAGGTCGGCCGGTTCCTCGTCACCGAGACCCGAGCCCAGCCGTGTTTCCCGGCCGATGTCGTGCTTGAGGGTATGAAGACGCCGGTATTCGTCAATCAGTTTTTGCTCGGCCGCGCGCTTGAGAAAGGACATGAGCGCTTCGATCGTGGGGAAATCGAACCGGTCGGACTTGGCGGCCAGACTTTTCCAGACGTCACTGGCGAAGTCGGTGGAGTCGTAAAGCGACCGCATGGCTCTTGAGGTGAGCTTGCGTCGAATGACGCGGACGACCTTGGGATAGCAGGTGTCGAAGAGTTCCTTCCAGGCCGCCTGGTCTCCGCTTCGCGCACGCGCGAAGAGACTGTCATGGCTGGGATACGAAGCATCCGCTGACTGGTTCATGTCGGCAGTCCTCCCCAGATGGAGCACAGGGGAGGGTCGGACCGGTTGCCTAAGAAAGCCTCGTCGCCAAAATAAGCAATGGGAACCGATCCTCCCACTGAGCGACCATTGTAACGACAAGTAAAGGGGGAAGGAGCGCGGTATTTTCGAAAAATTGGGGAAGTCAATTCGCCACGCGCAGCGTCTTGGCCTCGTTCCCAAACAAAACGTACGAAAGTCGACGTTTCTTAAACATGCTCAGGCCGTCGGCGAGGTCGGGCGGTCGCGCGTCGTGTCGCTGGTTGGCCCGGGACGGGTCCGAGGGAGCCTGGAGAGCCAAAATCTGGGAGGCGACGGTGCCTCGGAGCGCCACCGGATCAGGTCGCGTGGAGTGAGATCAGTTGATACTGAATTTTCGCACCAGCCGGGTGGTCCGTCGGGTCGTGGCGAGGCCGGGCAGCAATTCGACCACGGGATAAGCCTCCCCTGGCAGCAGGGATTGGCAGGCCAAGCGGTACAGCGGGCAGGAGCCATGTTGCTCCTGGGCGCGCGCGCGAAATCGCTCGGCAAGGTCGATCCGTCCCGCGCGATAGGCGACGATGAAACGGCCGAGGGGGGAAAGGGAACGGCTCCGGGATCGCAAGACGGTTTCCATGGGCTCGCCACGGCGAATCCGGCCCTCGGCCTGACGGATCTCGGCTTTGAGTTCGAGGTGAAGGCCGCGGACGATTCGGCGGATTCGCCGACGATAGTGCGTCATGGCGGTCGTCGGCGCGAGGACCGTCCAGGGATCGGCCAGGGGGGGGTTGAAAGGTTGAGCGGCAACAAAGAGTTCGGGATCGAGGGGAATCGATGGATCCTTGCGATGCTCCTCAAGTAAGGCTCGCGCAGCAACAGCCCAGATTCGCGGGTCGGGACCGGACCAGGACAGATGGGAGTGGCGGCGCAGGTAGGCCCGCTCGATCCGGTCTGCCAGCAGTTCGATCGCGCGCGGGGTTAGTAACACGATCACCTCGACACGCTGAGGTTGGAAGTGGGCTGTCGTCCGCTAACGTGGCGCGGCTGGAACACGGCGACGTGATCTCAACCGGGGATCGATTCGTTCTTGCTCCGGGGTACTGACCGAAATCCGAGCCGGATCGCGACAGAATTCCTCAAGTTTTTTCGAAAGGCGTTTCCCGACCCGCTCCTCGCACGATCTGGAAGGACGCGGGCCGCAGGATCTTCCGGCCAAATTGTGCGGGGATTCACTGGATTCCTCGCCCAAGATCGCTTTAGAATCAGACGACGCGCCGATTGCTCCCGACACCACCGTGGTTGGGGAGACCCGCGCGATCCTGTGGCCGATCCAGCGGACCCGGGAGCGGCCGGCCCAGGCCGGTGCACGACGATGGAATCCGGTTCTCGATATCCCGACTGGCCGACGGTCAAGCAGGGGCTGACCGCTCGCGTTCGAGAGATCCGTGAGGAACTCTACGGAGAGCACGGCGGCCCGATCCTGGCGGAAGCCCTGCGGATCCCGTTCCGACACTGGCACCTTTACGAGTCCGGCGAAACGATCCCCGCGCAGGTGATCCTCCGGTTCATCGAGGAAACCCTGGCTCACCCGCACTGGCTGCTGACCGGCGAGGGGGAACGCTACCAGCCTCGGGACGACCGCGACGACTGACGAACGCGACCCGGCCGCCTGCCTGGCTCTCGACCATGTCTCCTTGCCTCGCGGAGGCCGCCCTCGATGCCTCGTCGACGTCCGCCCGCGCTCCGGGCCGATCAGCTCGCGCCGGTCTTGCTGGTCATTCTCGCCGTCTTCCTGATCCTCTGGTTCAGCCAGTCGAAGCCCAGCGCGCCTCCGCCTGGCCGACCGACCGACTCCCTCCCATTGCCCGACGCCACAGCGACGGCGCCCACTCCGGCCGAGGGCTACCTCTACTGCACCTGGAACGTCGAGAACCTCTTCGACGACCAGGACGACCCCGACCTCCACGATGAGGACGAGGATTGGTTCGGCCACAATCCCGCCATGTTCCGCCTCAAGCTCGACCGCCTGGCCGAAGCCCTGCTCCGGCAGAACGGCGGCCAGGGACCCGACATCCTGGCCATCGTCGAGGTCGAGAACCGACGGGCCGTCGAGGCCCTCCGCGACACCCTCAACGCCCGGCTCCCGCCCGAGCGGCACTACAACGGCCTCGTCCACCGCGACAACCGGACCGGACGACGGATCGAGCCGGCCCTCTTGACCCGGCTCCGAGTGCTCGACGGCCGCTGGAACCGGAGCCGACGCGGCGACGATCCTCACAACTTCGGCATCCGCCGCATCCTCGAAGCCCGGCTCGAAGCCGACGGCGCTCCCTTGACCATCCTCGTCAGCCACTGGACCAGCCGCGTCACCGACCGAACCGACCGGAAGCGGTCGGCCTACGCCGACGCCCTCTACGCCGCCTTCCTCGACATCCACCAGAACGACCCCAACGCCGATGTCCTCTTCTCCGGCGACTTCAACGACGAGCCCGACGACCTGGCCCTCGTCGCCCATCTCCACACCACCAGCAACCCCGAACTCGTCCGCCCCGACGAGCCCCAGCCGCTGCTCCTGAACCTAATGGGCGGTCGCGACGCAACACAATATGGCACTTATCTTTATGGAAATCGCTGGCAGATCCTCGATCACATCGTCGCCTCCCCCGGCCTGCTCGATCGCCAGGGTTGGCAGGTCTTGCCCGAGACGCTCCGCACCGAGAACGACCCGAGCCTCCGATCCCACAAGGACCAGCGCCCCTGGCGGTTCGGCGACGCCAAAAACCAGAACCCGCGCGGCTTTTCCGACCACTTCGCCGTGACCGTCCGCCTCCGCGTCGACCCACCCGGTCCCTGGCGGTAGTGGGACGGGTTGGCAGGGCGGATCTCCGGACGTTCGATCCCCATCGAGGTCGCGACCAACCGAACGCCACATCCACGCACGATGTCGCGCGGCAAGGGCTCGGCCACCTCGCGCCTCGCGTCCGTTCCCGACAGGGGCCGTCCCGATTTCGGTTCGTTTCGGGAACTGACGGCAGGGCTGGGCATCCCCGATTTC
>CAZRGV010000169.1:0-8844 GCA_964599655.1 uncultured Isosphaeraceae bacterium
CCCGCGAACACTGGTGGGAAGGCGACACACGCGGCGGCGTTGATCTGCCTCTCGGGCGTTCCGGCGCGACCAAGCTGCAACACCTCAAGCTCGGCCGGGGAACCGCCCAGCACGTCCTCATCGCGGGGCGAACCGGCTCGGGCAAATCGACACTCCTGCACGCGCTCATCACCAACGCCGCCCTCACGTACAGCCCGGACCAGATCGAGTTGTACCTGATCGACTTCAAGAAAGGGGTCGAGTTCAAGACCTACGCTGAGCACGAGTTGCCGCATGCTCGGGTCATCGCGATCGAGAGCGAACGCGAGTTCGGCCTGAGTGTACTGCAACGGCTTGACGAGGAGTTGAAGCGGCGAGGCGATACCTTCCGCGACCTCGGCGTGCAGGACCTCAGCGGCTATCGAGGGCTTCCGAATGTCCCTCCCCTGCCCCGAATTCTTCTGATCGTCGACGAGTTTCAGGAGTTCTTCGTCGAGGACGACAAGACCGCGCAGGAGACGGCCCTGCTGCTCGATCGACTGGTCCGCCAGGGTCGAGCTTTCGGCGTGCACGTTCACCTCGGCTCGCAAACGCTCAGCGGAGCCTATTCTCTCGCGAGGAGTACGCTCGGTCAGATGGGCGTGCGCATCGCGCTCCAGTGCAGCGAGTCGGATGCACACCTGATTCTTAGCGAGGACAACGCCGCGGCCCGATTGCTCACTCGACCCGGTGAAGCGATCTACAACGACGCCAACGGCCTGCTCGAAGGCAACCACATCTTCCAGGTCGTCTGGCTGCCCGACGATCGCCGGGAGACCTACCTCCAGCAAATCCAGGAGCTGGCTCGAGAGCGAGGCATGGCCATGCCCCGGCCGCAAATCGTTTTCGAGGGCAACATTCCGTCGGATCTTCGGAAGAATCACCTGCTCCGAGAACGCATCGCGGCAACAACTTGGCCAGAACCGCCCAAGGCGCCCCAGGCGTGGCTGGGCGAGGCGGTCGCCATCAAGGACCCGACGGCGGCCGTTTTCCGCAAGCAAGGGGGGAACAACCTGCTGGTCATCGGCCAGGACGATGAGGCGGCTCGAGGCGTGTTCGTCGCGTCGATTCTGAGTCTCGCCGCCCAGTATCCACCGAATGGCGCCCGATTCTACCTGCTCGACGGCACGCCCGAGGACGACTCCAACTTCGACTCCTTCCGCTGCCTGGAGTCCATCCTTCCTCAGACGCTCCGTCTGGGCGGCCTTCGCGATACGGCCACGTTGCTCAACGAGCTAGCCGAGGAACTCGTGCGACGGCAAGAAGGGGCACCGAGTTCCCCGTCGTGCTACCTGTTCGTCTATGACATGTCGCGCTTCCGAGATCTCCGAAAGTCGGAAGACGACTACGGCTACTCCTTCGGCCGAAAGGGCGAGGACACCCCGATCAGTCCGACGCAGCACCTTTCCGAATTGGTTCGCGAAGGGCCATCGCTGGGGATTCATACGATCGCCTGGTTTGACACGCTGAACAACGTTGGGCGCGTTCTCGATCGCTCGGCCATGCGAGAGTTCGAGATGCGCGTGCTCTTCCAGATGAGCGCGAACGATTCGAGCAACCTGATCGATTCCCCGATCGCGAACAAGCTCGGCGCGAATCGCGCCCTCTTCTCCAGCGAGGAGCAAGGCCGCCTCGAAAAGTTCCGGCCGTACGCCAGACCACCCGAAAACTGGCTCGACTGGGTCCGCGAACAGTGGAGCCAGCGGCCACCGGCCGTTGCGTCGTGAGCGTCCCCGAATCGGCCCAACAACCGTGCGACGGACGTCTTTGCAGAGATCGGGAAGGATGTTAGACTTCTGTTGAAGATTTTCCAACGCGGCGTGAAGGGGAGTCGGACGGATGCTCACGTTGTACGGATCGGGTCGACGTTACTGCGACGGCGTTTCGCGCCGGCAGTTTCTCAAGATCGGTGGTCTGGCGATGGGCGGGCTGTCGTTCCCCGAACTGCTGCGGGCCGAGGCGCGTTCTGGTGTGAGCCGATCCCACAAGTCGGTCATCATGGTGTATCTGACCGGCGGCCTGTCGCATCAGGATACGTTCGACCTCAAGCCCGACGCCCCGAAGGAGATCCGTGGCGAGTTCCAGCCGATCGACACGAAGGTTCCGGGCATCCAGGTGGGCGAGCTCTTGCCCCGAATGGCCATGGTGATGGACAAGGTCGCGGTCATCCGCTCGCTGGTTGGCCTCCGCGACGAACATTCGAGCTTCCAGAACGTAACCGGCTTCACGATGGGCATCTCCGAGCGTGAGGGTAAGCCGCACTTCGGCTCGGTGGTTTCCAAGGTTCAGGGCTCGGTCGATCCGGTGGTACCGCCGTTCGTCGACCTCTTCCCGGTGATGCAGCACAGGCCCTACAACTCGCCCGGCCCGGGCCGACTGGGATCGTCCTTCGGTCCGGCGAAGATGACCGGCGACGACCTCGACCTAATGCGGCAAACCGCGGTTTCGGAGGATCGGTTCGAACAACGCCGCTCGATGCTCGACCGGTTCGATCAGTGGCGACGCGATGTCGATACGACCTCGGTCGAGGGGATGGACTCGTTCTATCAACGAGCCTTCGACGTCCTGACCTCCAACAAGGTCGCCGAGGCGCTCGACGTCACGCGAGAAGATCCAAAGATCCGCGACCGTTATGGTTTCGGGTCCCCGAAGCACCTCGGCGACGGTGCTCCGATGTGGAATGACCAGCTCCTGGCCGCCCGACGCCTTGTCGAAGCCGGAGCCCGTGTCGTCACCGTGGCCTATGGATTCTGGGATACCCACGGCAACAACTTCGGCCACCTCCGGCGGCACCTGCCCTTGTTCGACCAGGGGATCTCGGCACTCGTCGATGACATCTACATGCGAGGACTCGACAAGGATGTCACCGTGGTCGTCTGGGGTGAGTTCGGGCGCACGCCGAAGATCAACAAGGACGCCGGTCGCGACCACTGGGCGCCGGTCAACAGCGCGATCCTCGCCGGCGGCGGCATGAAGGTGGGTCAGGTCATCGGCACGACCGACAAGGTCGGAGGTTATGCGGCCTCCTCGCCGATTCACTATCAAGACGTGCTCGCGACCGTCTACCACAACCTCGGCATCGACCCCCACATGTACATCCAGGATCGGACGGATCGGCCGGTCTCGATCTTGCCACCCACGACCGAGCCGATCCGTCAACTGATCGGCTGAGACGGCGAGACGAATTTGCCTCAGCGGCCAGAGTCATCGAGTCAAAGCATCGACAAGAAAGGGCTCGGGAATCCCAACGGAGACCCCGAGCCCTTGGCGTGCGCGGCTTGATCCCGACGGCTCAATCGGCCGTCGGGTTCAACTCGAGCTTCAGGTTCT
Organism: uncultured Isosphaeraceae bacterium; assembly: GCA_964599655.1. GTDB lineage: Bacteria > Planctomycetota > Planctomycetia > Isosphaerales > Isosphaeraceae > CAZRGV01. The sequence goes on from CAZRGV010000169.1 coordinate 3,349, forward strand.
TGAATCGCACTTCCGTCGGTCCGCCGGAGTGGAGCTGGAAGGCGATGATTCCTTGCTTCGCGCCGGGTGGATCGTTGAGGTTCACGGACAGTTGACCGTTGATCTTGGTCACGATCTTGTCGCCAACGGCGAGAACCTCGTACGTGTTCCACTCGCCGGGCTTGACGTAGGATTCTCCCGACTTGTCCCAGAGCAGGCCCCGGGCGTTCTCCTCGTAGAGTTTGCCCCACCAGCCCGCGCCGATGTCGGCCTGATAGCCTTTCATTTCACCGTCCGGAAGGGTTTCGCTGCGGAACTGGATCCCGCTGTTCCCCTCGTTGTTCACGAGCTTGACCTGGCAGGTCAGGCGGAAATCGCCCACGATCAGATCGTTGCGGAGGAACTCGTTACGTTTCAGTCCGGTTGTCTTCCCCACGATCTCACCGTTCTCGACCGACCAGAGCGTCCCATCGCCTTGCCAGCCGTTGAGGTCTCGGCCATTGAAGAACGTGGAAACATTTTCGGCCGTGGCCAGAATCGGGACCTGGGCCGGTCCCGCGAGATAAGCAACCAGCGATCGAATCTCATGGATCGAGAGCTTGGCCCACTGATCCTCGGGCATCAGCGACTGCTCGGTGAGCCGGCGTTCCTCGATGTCGGCCTTGGGCACGACCACTGTTTCATTCGCGGTGACCAGGGTGACGGCGTCCTGATCCTCCGCCTTGACGATGCCGGTCAGGATGCGGCCATCGGCCAAGGCGAAGACGCTGGCCTGATAATCCTTACCCACCAAAGCCGAGGGGTCGATCACATTGGAAAGAATGTATTCGAGGTCCGCGCGATTCGAGCCTGTCAGGTCGGGGCCGACCTCGCCGCCGGTGCCAAACAGCTTATGACACTGAGCGCACGTCCGCGCGAACACGGCGCGGCCGAGCATCGGATTGGGTGGGTCCTGGTAACCTCGACGGATCATCTCCCGGTATTGATCGATCATCTTGGCCTTGTCGCTGGTCGTCTCCCGGGCCTGACCCCAAACCTCGGCGATTCTCGCGTTGAGTGCCTCGTCCTTGAAATTGCGCAGGTCGCGAATCAAGTTCGCCGTCAAGTCGGTTGAGGGCACCTTCTTCGCCCCAACGGCGTCGAGCAGCGCGTTTGCGTAGGCGGGCCGCGTCGTCAAGGTGGCCAGAGCATCGCGCTTCTCGGCGGTTCCGAGATTCGGATAAACGCGCAAAAGAACCTTGGGTGTTTCCGAATCATCAAAGGCCGCCAGCCCACGGATTGCCTGGGATCGGAGCGACTCAGCCGAGGGCTCCGTCACGAATTCCTGGAGCAGCGCCGGGAGCTTGGGATCGCGGGCCTTGAGCAAGGCCGAGAGGGCCTCTTTCCTCCCATCTAGAGGTTCCTTATTGTTTGTGAGAATCCGACGCAGGACGTCCATCGCTTGGCTGTCGCCGAACGTCGTTCCGAGTGCGATTGCCTGTGTACGAACCGCGTTGTCCGCATCCGCCATCAGCGACGTGAAGACGTCCGGCCAGGCCTTCGGCATCTCGACCTGGCGGCGACCTTGCAGGCCCTCGTTCATCGCTCGTAACGTCGCGAGACGGCTGGCCGAGGTCTTCGCCTTGCCGAGCGATTCCACGACAAGCGCGATCGCCTTGGGCGTGCCGACGGCCGTGAGCCGGCGGGTCATGAACGGAAGCAACGTGGGAACCTTGGCGGATTCGGCCAGACGAAGCGCGCGGGAGGCGTCGATCGTTGCCAGGGGCTCGGCGGCATACCAGTCCATCAGAGGCAGGTTGTGGTCGTCCGCGTCTTCCCCGTGCTGAACCAGGGCTTCGATGACCTTCCAGCGCTTTTCGAGCGGAAGACGAGTGAGGGCCGAGGCGAGGTAGAGGCGAACCACGGGCGAGGAATCCGAATGGGCCAGCTCGGCCATCTTCTTGAGAGTAGCCTCGGAAGGATGTCGATCCTCGTTGGCGAGCTGAATGGTCCAGGCGCGGAGATAAGGGCTTTCATCCGTCAGGCCTTTCGCGATCTTCGCCTCATCGAGCCGCCCGATCGCGTGCAAGGCCCAGAGCGCCCGTAGACGCCTGGGTTCGTCAAAACGGACAGCGACGGCCGGGGTACTGGAACCCGCCAGGCCACCGTCCGCCACGCCATCGAACGCGGCTGACGACAGCAATCGTTCCACCTGATCGAGGTTCCGCTTCTCCTGAGCCCGCTCTTGCAAGATTCTCCGCGCCTGGCGAGAGACGTAATCATTTCTCGATCGACCCGCCTGAACCTGAAGGAGAAGCCGGGCCAGGCTTAGGTCGTCGAATGACTTCAAGTCAACCAACTTCGATTTCTTATCGCCGTAGCTGACCTTGAAGATCCGGCCGTTGGTCCGGTCGTGCATCTCCGTCTCGTTCCGGTGGCACTGGTTCTTGTCGTACCAGTCAATCATGTAGACGTTGCCATCGGGACCGTAACGAAAGTAGACGATCTGCGACCAGGCGTCGTTGGCCAGCAGAAAATCGGGCGCGTGGTGGCCGATGAATCCGGAGCCCTTCGGCTCCAGGGTGTCGCGGTTGAGCCGGGCGCCGTGGATGTTGTTCATGAAGAGCGAGCCGCGATACTCCACGGGCCAGGCGCCGCCCTGATAGATCATCGCTCCGGCGTGAGCGTGGCCACCGCCCGCGGCATCGGAACGGCCGTTGCCGGAATGTGGCGTGGCGCCGATGTAATGGACGTGATCGCCGATGTGCTTGATGTCGTCATAGGTGTAGGGGTTGAAGTGCTGGCCAGCCTGGCGCTGGTAACGGCCTCCTTGAATCATGTGATACAGGTGGGGAATCACGCAGGCCGTGATGAAGCACTGGCCGTGATCGTCGAAGTCGACGCCCCAGGGATTGCTCGTGCCCTCGGCGAAAACCTCGAAGACCTGCTTCGTCGGGTGATAGCGCCAGACGCCCGCGTTGATCGGAACGCGCTGATCGTCGGGCGTGCCGGGTTTGCCGACGCGGGAGTGCGTGAAGACACCGTGGCAGCCATAAAGCCAGCCATCGGGTCCCCAGATAAACGAGTTCAAGGTCTCGTGCGTGTCCTGCATGGCCCAGCCGTCGAGCAGGATTTGCGGCGGGCCATCGGGAAGATCATCGCCGTTCTTGTCGGGGATGAAGAGCAGTTCGGGCGCAGCACCGACGAAGACGCCGCCGAATCCGAGTTCGAGACCGCTGACGAGGTTCAGCTTCTCCATGAAGACCTTGCGATTATCGAAGTGTCCGTCACCGTCGGTGTCTTCGAAGATGAGGATGCGGTCTTTCGCCTGGTCCGTGGGGACCTTGCGGGGGTAGGAATACGCCTCGGCGACCCAGAGCCGGCCTCGGTCGTCAATCGTCATGGCAATCGGCTGCACGACGTCGGGCTCGCCGGCGAAGAGCGTCACTTTGAAGCCGGGCGGCACGGTCATCACCTTCGCGGCCTCTTCGGGCGAGAGCCCGGCGTGCGAGTAGACATCGGGTGGTGGCGGGACCTTGCGTTCGGGCGCGGCGGGTTTGGTGTCGTGGAACACGAAGTCGTCGAAGTTGATGTGGCCCCAGCCGCCGCTCGCGTTATCAACAAGGCGGATGAAGATCTCTTTTCCTTGATGCTCGCGCAGGTCAACTGCCACCCGCTTGAGATTCTCCGTGTCGTCTCCGGTCGCCCGGTAGAAGGGCTTCTGCGTGTCATTCCGAACAAGTTCGACGAACGTCGTCGGCTGCGCTCCTCCCGCAACCAGGAAACTGGCAAACGGATGCGTGACCTTGAAGGGTATCGAGGTCAGCGTCCCTTGCGGGCCGTCACCCTGGCGTTCGAACGTGCCCACCCAGAACCGACCCTCATGCTGGCTCCTCATGTCGGATCGTCGGGCGTGAACCGTATCGCCCTCGACGGGTTGTCCCTGGAAGGCATCGCCCTCGGCCTGCCAGTCCTTGAGGGTACCGGTCTCAAAGTCGAGGTTGAGTGGCTTTCCCTGCGCGTTGGTGGGACGGACGCCGGCGTTTGCTGAAGGTGTCGGATCGTCGGCGAACGCGGCGAAAGCCAGACAACCGGCGGTTAGCGGGACGATCATCCAGGGGTTTGTTCGATTCGCTCGGAGCATAGACGACCCCATCAGGCGGGTAAACGGCCAAGGTTGTCCGTCTGGTCGGAAGGAGGAGGTTTCATGGTATCACCAAGGTTCCGCCGGGAAAACACTTTCGGTCCGGACCGCGCTCGGTCAAGGCGAGCCAGAACTTCTGGAAGACCGTCACCTCTTTGTCTGGAACCTCGAAGTCAGGCCAGACCCAGGCTTTGCGTTTCCAGGAAATGCCAGGGATAATCCAGGGCGCGGAACCGGCTGCGGCTCGCCAGCGGCGGACACGAAGACCCCGGGGCACCGCGCGTTACGGCAATACGCCACGAGTGGCCCGTCCGGACTTCCAAGGAACGAATCGAAACGGAGGCGCCTCATGCAGACGAGCCCCGTCTTCCCCCCCTTCGTCCACGCTCTGGCTTTGACGCTTCTGACGGTCGTCCCACTCGTGGGCGTTCGAGCGCAAGGCGAGGACGAGAAAGCGAGTCCCCAGGCCCCACTTTTCAACGATCTCGGTGATCTTCATCACCCGATCACAACGAAACATCCGATGGCCCAGCGCTATTTCGATCAGGGCCTCGTGCTGGTCTACGGCTTCAATCATCACGAAGCGATTCGATCGTTTCGCGAGGTCTCGCGGCTCGATCCCGACTGCGCCATGGGTTACTGGGGCGAGGCTCTGGCCCTCGGCCCGAACATCAATGCGCCCATGAGCGACGAGGCTGTTCCTAGCGCCTTCGCCGCCCTGCGGAAGGCGATCGAACGGGCTCCCAGGGCGAGTGAGGAAGAGCAGGCGTACATCCAGGCGCTCGCCCATCGGTACGGCCCCGAGCCGGTCAAGGACCGCAAGCCGCTCGATATCGCCTACGCGAAGGCCATGCAAGACGTCGCCACCCGGTTCCCCGACGACCTCGACGCGGCGACCCTGGCCGCCGAAGCCGTGATGGACACCATGCCCTGGGATTACTGGCGGAAAGACGGCCATGCCAAACCCGAAACCGAGGCCGTGATCGGCTTGCTCGAATCGGTCCTCAAGCGGAACCCCGATCATCCCGGCGCGAACCACTACTACATTCACGCCGTCGAGGCATCGCCGTTTCCGGAACGGGGCATGCCGGCCGCCCATCGCCTGCGGAACCTGGTCCCGGGCGCGGGGCATCTAGTCCACATGCCCGCGCATATTTACTTGAGGGTTGGTCAGTACCATGAAGCGTCGCTCGCCAACGAGCGAGCGATCGGCTCGGACGAGTCTTACATCACCCAATGCCGGGCGCAGGGATTCTATCCCGCGGCCTACTACTCGCACAACATTCACTTTCTCTGGTACAGCGCGAGCATGGAGGGCCGAAGCCGGGTCAGCCTCGACGCCGCGAGGAAAACGGCGGAGGCGTCGATTTCGGCGAGGAGTTCGGCGCCTCGCT
>CAZRGV010000169.1:8854-11294 GCA_964599655.1 uncultured Isosphaeraceae bacterium
GCGGGAATGCACATGCCCGAGCTTGGCTGGCTCAAGGCGACGCCACTGTTTGCCGAAGTACGATTCGGGCGGTGGGACCAGATCCTCGGGGCGCCGGAGCCCATGGAGGGTGAGATCTTCCACCGGGCCTTCTGGCACTTTGCCCGGGGTATGGCGTTCGTCCGCAAGCAACAGCTCGAACCCGCTCGGGAAGAGGCCAAGGAGCTGAAGGCGATCGCCGAGAGCAAGGAAGGCCAGGCGCTCGAAATGCCGAACTTCCCAGGATCGAGCCTGATTGAGATCGCCCGGAACGTCCTTGATGGCGAGCTGGCCGGTCTAGAGGGTCGGTGGGACGACTGCGTTCGCCTGCTCGCCGACGCGGTCCAGACGCAGGATGATCAACCTTACATGGAGCCGCCCTACTGGTTCTATCCCGTCCGGCAATCCCTCGGCGCGGCGTTGCTTCGGGCGGGACGCATCTCGGAAGCCGAGTCGGTTTATCGCGAGGACCTTGAGCGAAACCCGCATAATGGCTGGTCTCTCTTCGGGCTATTGCAATCTCTGCGCGCCCAGGGAAAAACCAGCGAGGCCGACAAGGTTCAGCAAGAGTTTCAGGACGCGTGGGCCCATGCTGACGTGACGCTCACGGCCTCCTGTTTCTGACCGTCCCCGCCGTCGATCGAGCGGTCGCGTGTCCGGAGCCCTCGCCTCACTCCGGTTTTGTCCGAGGAGGCTCCGGGCATGCGAGCAGTAAGGCGGAGGTCGCCCAGGCCGATGCGGTAATCGAGATAAACTGATCCTTGCCGTGCGGGAACCCGCTCTCGAAGTAGGGCTGGAACGCCTTGCTCCGACTCTTGACGTACCAGGTTCCGTCGTCCCGCTGCTGGGCCAGGAGATAGGAGAGACCCCGCCGATAGGCGGGAGCATTCGTCGCGAGATTGGCCGCGAGGTGAAGGGCCACCAGGGCCGACCCCGTCGCGTAGGGGTCGCTCGGCTGGCCGTCAAGTTGCGACCAGCCGCCGTCCTCGTTCTGAGATTCGACCAACGCCTTCGCGGCTTCGGCGATCACGGTCGGGTCGGCCTCGGCGATCTTCAGTCCGAGCAGCCGGAAGACGCGATCCTCCGTTTCTTTTGTCGGCGTCCGGATCAGCCAGTCGCGCGTTCGGGCGATCTTGTCGGCAATCCGCGCTTTCTGGGCTTCGGTCCCGAATGACTTCAAGGCTCGCAAGGCGACATAGGTCGTCGTGAAGGTACTGGCTTCCGAAGGCGGGCGGTTCGACGACTCGCGCCAATGATCGCGGTCCTTGTCTCGGATCAGGAGGAATTCGGCGACCGCCTCAGTCGCCTCATCCGGCTCGCGGTCCAGGGCATCCAGGGTCCAGAGCGTGTAACCGGCGCGCGTCGCGCCGCCCCCAAGCCCTTGTCCCTTTCGATAGCTTTCCGCCGCCCCTTCGAGTTCCGTTTCCGCGATATCGAGAATCGCGTCGATGCTCCGATCAGGAACCGAGAAGCCGCGTTGCCGCGCCAGGTGGAGTGCGAACGCGGGAACGCCTTGATGGTGACAAGAGAAGCAGTCCCGATGCCTCGGATACTCCTCGACACTGGTTTCAATTCGAACGAGGGAACGCTCGATGGCCGTGCGGAGGTTTTCTCCGTTCGGGGCGCTTACGCCGTCGCCCCGAACCGTGGTTGTCGTCAGCACGAGGAGAGCCGCGGTCGGAATGGCGAACCGGCAGATCATCGGCAACCTCGGGGAGGAAGGTTGGGATTGTCTCAGGGGATTCTGGCATGTTACGGCGCGGGTTGATCTCCTCGCCACTGAGAATTCCCCGAGCGTTGCCGGGAAACGGATCTAGATGACCTCGCTTCGAGACCACGGCCAACGCGGGGCATCGAGCATCGCCTCCGATCGTGACGAAGGTTCGGTCGGGCTCGGCGTCCAGACGTTCACCCAATCGCGCCATCGAATCTCAAGATTTCCGAATCTCACGCATCTGAGTCGATCCTCCCACGACAAGACCACGAAGCCAGTCGGATCGGTGGCGGAGCGAACCGGCAAATCCGACCAGAGATCGTAAAGAGCGCGCTGTTGCTGGTTCTGGAGGTTCCCGGCCGGAATCCCCCGATCAACGTCATCCTCAGGCATCGTGGAATGTGGACCACGCGCTTCGATCGGCTCCCGGAGCAATTCCACCCCCGCGAGCTTGTAGAGCCCCGCCAGCGCCGTGGCGAGCCTCCGGCGCTGCTCGGTGGACGCGGTCCTTAGCCAACCGCTGTCGCTGGCAACGGCCACAAGCCCCCCCGACCGCTCCTCAAACGCGATGCACCAGGGTTCGTCCCGAGCGTGCGACGCGACCAGTTGTAAGCGGACTCGATTGGTGGCAAGCTCGACCCGCGCCAGCTCCAAGCCCAGGTCGAGCAGCAACGGGTCAAAGTGACAGTATTGGGTGGGGGTATACCA
>CAZRGV010000170.1:0-3452 GCA_964599655.1 uncultured Isosphaeraceae bacterium
CGGAGGCGGTCGGTGGCCAGGTCATAGAGCGACGGGCCGGTCCATCGCAGGGGCTTGATCATGTTCAGCTTGTCGGGGCGGGCGCGGTCGTAGAAGTCCTTGTCTTCCTTCTCCAGGTAGTAGGCCAGCTCGATCGGCAGCAGGAGCTTCACGCCGAGCCCCGGATGCCGCAAGAACTTGTGGTCGAGCATCGGCCAGACCAGGGCTCGCATCTTGCGCGGGTCGCCCTCGATCAGCTGCGGCTCGTCGACCCGGTCGATCAGGACGACGATGCCGGAATAGCCCAGGGTTTGCAAAACCCCCTGGAACTTGCGGAGCAATTCGTAGCGTTCCTCGCCGGCGGTGCGGCGAGCCGTCGGCAAGGGTTGCCCGCCCAGTTCCGTCGGCTTGAACCAGAGCAGCTCCCACCGAAGCGCCGAAGGGTCTCGGCTGAGGACCCGGAGCGACCGTCGGATATCTCGGGCGTACCACTCGGCGCGGGCGAGTCGCCAGCCCCAGTAGAGCCAGCCCAGAGCCACCGGCAGGATCAGCCAGGGCAGGACCGACATCGACCGCAGGGCCGGAAACGCGGCGATCAGGGCCAGCACCAGCGCCGTCACGCCCACGCCAATCTGCAAGTCGCGACGGCTCCAGAGCGGCCGGAATCCGGAGCGACGGCGGAGCCAGGTCCATCGCCGCTCGATCGGCTCGCCGGTCGACTGATCGTAGAGCGCGGCCAGCAGCAGCAGATCGCGTCTCTGGTCGAGACTCAGCTTCGAGAGATCCGCCTTCTCGCCCTTGAGCTGGTCAATCAATCGGGTGATTCCCAGAGCGAGGATCGCGTCCATGTGATCTTGCAATCGCCATCGCTTCAGGGCTTCGGCGGCGTCTCGGATGCGGAGTGCGGCCTTGAAGTGGTCGAGCGGCGGGTTGAAATCATCGTACGAGATGATGAAGACCCGCTCGTTCGGATGCTCCTGGTTGTAGGCTTCCATCTCGGCGATCATTTGGAGCCGAAGCGCGGTCTTTCCACTGCCCTTCTCGCCGAAGACGAGTGCCGTCGACGGATCGGCTGGGCTGCCGAACACCTTGCTCCAGGCCGGGTGATGGATCTTCCAGAGGCAACCGCGCTTGAAGACGGTGTCGGTCTGGGCGTCTTCCTCGCTGAACGGGTCGCCCTTGATGCCGTAATGTCCCAAGAACTGATCGATCTTCATCGAACCCCCATGCGTCTCTGAGGCAAGGCCCCTGGCCTGTCTCGAATTTTACCGTCTTACCCGATCCGGCGTCTTCGTTGCAATCCGCACCGTGGTTGACGACCGACGACGAGGTCTTCTACCATCATTCCGGTCGCCTTGGATTCCGCGCCGCGGGCACTCCGAGAGAGTTCTCACACCATGCGATTCGAATCCGGCCGAAGCGGGCCGTTCGTGCTTCTGGTCGCCTTGCTGTCGGGCTGCGGCGAGGCCAGGAAACCCGCGTCGCCGCCGCTTCGACTGGCCGTGGCCAGCGACCTGCAAACCGCGATGCCGATCCTCGTGGCCGCGTTCCGGCAAGATCACGGCATCGAGGTCGAGTTCACGATGGGCGCCTCCGGATTGCTCGCGCAACAGATCGAGCAGGGAGCCCCCTTCGATCTGTTCCTGGCTGCCAATCAGTCCTTCGTCGACGACCTGGCGCACCAGGGGCTGATCCGGCCCGACTCGGTTCGACCCTACGCGAAAGGTTCCCTCGTGCTGGCCGTGCACCGCGAGGCCGGCGACTGGATCACCGGGCTCGACGACCTTCGAAAGCCGGGGATCAAGAAGATCGCCATCGCCAACCCTGAGTTCGCTCCCTATGGCGTCGCCGGGAAGCAGGCGCTCGAGCGGGCCGGCCTGTGGACGGAGATCGAAGCCAAGATCGTGCAGGCGGAGACGGTCCGCCAGGCGTTGCAGTTCGTGCAATCGGGCAACGCCGAGGTGGGACTCGTTGGACGCGCCATCGCCGATGCGCCCGAGGTGCGCACCGTCGCCGTCGACCCGAGTCTGTACGACCCGATCGTCCAGGGGCTGGGGATCGTCGCGACCTCGAACCGAGCCGTCGACGCCGAAGCGTTCGCCCGGTTCCTGCTCGGCGAGATTGGGCAGGGCATCTTGTCCGACCTCGGCTTCGGAAGCGTTTCCATGGTCGAATCGACGGGCCACGAGACTCCAAACGTCTCCCCGACCAGTCCGTGACCTCGCGAGGCATCGGCCATGGTCAGCGCGCGCAACCCGCGTTCCGCAACGGTCAAGAAGGTCAAGGCCGTTATCAAGGCCACCGTGGTCCTCGTGGACAAGTCCTGAACCAACCCGAACGGCTTCCCCCATGTCGCGCCGAAAGTCGCCCGGCGAGGGCCTGTCGCCTCGCGTGAAAGTCTGGTTCGAGGCCGAGGGCGGCTTCGGCTTCGGCTCGGGTTTCATCGCGATCTTGCAAGCCGTCGAGCGATCGGGCTCGATCAAGCAGGCCGCCGACGACCTGGGCCGGAGCTACCGCCACGTCTGGGATCGGATCAAGGCCGCCGAGCAGGCCCTCGGGCAAACGCTGGTCGAGACCCAGGTCGGCGGCCAGGGCACGCGACGCAGCGTGTTGACCGACCGGGCCCGTCAGCTCATCGGCGATTTCCTCGCGATTCGCGACCGCATGATCGCCGTGATGGAAGAAGAATTCGCCGGGCGCTTCCACCGCCGGCAGTGACGATCTCGAGGCGTTTGCCACCGGAAGAGACTTGCCCGATCAAATGGCATGACCGTATAGTCTGACCCGGAAATGGCAAGGTTGTGCCATTTGAGCTGGGGAGTCGACGACATGCGAAGGCGGCAAGGCGCGTTGGGATTCACCCTGATCGAGCTGCTGGTGGTGATCGCGATCATCGGCGTCCTGATCGCCCTGTTGCTTCCGGCCGTGCAATCGGCTCGGGAGGCGGCGAGGCGGGCCCAGTGTACGAATAACCTGAAGCAGATCGGCCTGGCCTTGCACAATTACCTCTCGGGGGTGGGCACGTTTCCGCCAGGGCGGTTCAACACGCATATCGCAGGGCGAGGAAATTGCTGGGGAGCCTACTCGCAGCTCTTGCCGCAGTTGGATCAGTTGCCGATCTATAACAGTTTCAACTTCAGCCTGGCGCCCGACACCGACCCGATCCTGTCGGCCCCGAACCTCACGGGCTACACGAGCTTCCTCAACACGCTGCTCTGCCCGTCCGACTCGCCCCCGGTGCTCATCGAGGTCCTCGGCAGCCCGTTCGCGACGCACAACTACAACGTCAACGTGGGCTCGACCTATTGCGTGGTGCAGAACCCCGAGCCGCCGTTGACCGGCCCGCCCAACGGGGTTCTCTTCGAGAACTCTCGGATTCGCGACGCGGACATCACCGACGGCATGTCGGGCACCGTGGCCATCAGCGAGACGATCCGCTCGGTGCCAGGCGCGACCTTCGCGAGTAACCCGCT
>CAZRGV010000170.1:3462-5630 GCA_964599655.1 uncultured Isosphaeraceae bacterium
GGCGTCTTCGTGATCACGGGGAACAACAGCACGACCGGCCCGCCGATCATTTCCGACGCCGATTACGCGACGAAGTGCCTGACGAGTTCGCCTCCCGGCTTTCAGGCCACCCGAGGCGTGCGATGGCACTTCGGAGCACCAGGGCACAGCATGTACAACCATCGCCGCCCGCCGAACGACAATCGCGTTGACTGCCGGGGTGGGCTGCCGCAAAGCACTCGATCCGACCCGCTCTGGAACTGGCTCTCGCTGAACGTCACGGCGAGGAGCCAGCATCCGGGCGGCGTCAACTCGCTGTTCTGCGACGGTCACGTCCAATTCGTCAAGAATTCTATCAATGTGATCGTCTGGCAGGGCCTCGGCAGCCGCAACGGTAGTGAGGTCGTCTCGGCCGACGCCTATTGACGCACGTCGAGGCGGTTCCGATGCTGGTGAACATCGGGTCCCTGTTTCTTGGGTGGGGACGGCGTGTGGAAACGCCCGGGATTGAGGCCGTCATGCCGCCGGAATCGGACCTGGCGCCGTTTTGGCTCTCGTTGCGAGTGGCCAGCCTGGCGACGCTGGGAATCGTCGCCGTGGGGCTCCCCCTGGCGTACGCGCTGGCTCGCCTGCGATTCCCCGGCAAGGGCCTGATCTCGGGCCTGCTCGTGCTGCCGCTGGTGTTACCGCCGACGGTGATGGGCTATTACCTGCTTCAGGTTTTTGGACGCCGAGCCCCGCTGGGAATCTGGCTCGAAGAGAGCTTCGGCGTCACGATCGTCTTTCACTGGATGGGGGCTGTGGTCGCCTCGGCGGTCGCGGCCTTTCCGCTCTTCCTGCTTCCGGCCCGCTCGGCGTTCGAGGCGGTTGACCCCGCGCTGGAGGACGTCGCCCGACTGCTCGGACGCCGCGAGATATCGGTCTTCCTCAGCGTCACGTTCCCGCTGGCCTGGCGAGGTCTGGCGGCCGGAACCGTGCTGGCCTTCGTGCGGGCACTGGGTGATTTCGGTGCAACGGTCATGGTCGCCGGTGACATCCCGAACCTGACCCGCACCGCCTCCCTGGGAATTTACGACGCCGTCCAGCGCAACGACGCCGCCACCGCCGGCCGTTTGACTCTGCTCGTCTCGATCGTGTCCATCGCCGCCCTCTGGGGCGTGCAGCGAAGCCTGCCTCGGCGAGGACTGGGTTCGTGAACGACAAGGCCATCCTGGAACTGCGACTGACCCGCCCGATCCACCCTGGCCTCCGGCTCGACGTGGCCCTGTCTCTCGGACCCGAGTGCGGCATCGTCTTCGGCCCGTCGGGGGCGGGCAAGACCAGCTTGCTCCGCCTGATCGCCGGTCTCGACGACCCCGAATCCGGCTCGCTGCGCCTCGGCGAGACGACACTCCTCGATCGGAACAAAAAAATCAACGTACCTCTGAGATCACGTCGTATCGGCATGATCTTTCAAGATGACTTGCTATTTCCACATATGAACGTCGCCGGAAACATTCGATTCGGCTTGAAGGATTGGAGGAAGGCTGAGGCCGACGAACGTCTCGCCGAGGTGGCGGATCTGTGCGGCGTGGGGACGTTACTCGGCCGTCGGCCCCTGACACTCTCGGGAGGCGAGCGGCAGCGAGTCGGCCTGGCAAGGGCCCTGGCGCCCAGGCCAAGGCTATTGCTCTGCGACGAGCCGGTCTCCGCCCTCGACCTGGAGAACCGTTCGGCCATGATCGAGCGACTTCGGGCAGTTCAGCGTGCCGAAGGGATTCCGGTGCTTTACGTAACGCACAGCCCGGCCGAGGCCATCGAGCTGGGTGCGCGCCTCTTTTTGCTCCGGGATGGCTCGATCGTCGACGAAGGGGCCCCTCTCGACGTGCTGGCCAGACACGGCCAGTCACCTTTGACGAGGCACGACGGCGTGCGCAACGTGCTCCGGGGAACGGTCGACTCGCACGAGGTGGCGATCGGCGAGACCCGAGTCCGGCTGGAGGGAGGGCCCTCGCTGGTTGTTCCGTTCAACGACCGGCCGATCGGCTCCTCCTTGACGCTGGGCGTCCGGGCCGACGACATCTTGCTGGCGCGGGGTCCGGTGACGGGTCTGAGTGCCCGCAACGTGCTGGCCGGCACGGTCGATCGGATCGTCTCGCATGGGCCCGAGGCCGATGTTCTGGTTCGAACCGGCGCGATCACCTGGACGG
>CAZRGV010000170.1:5698-11156 GCA_964599655.1 uncultured Isosphaeraceae bacterium
TCATCAAGGCGAGACGCTGCCAGGTGCTGGACGAGGACGGACGCGCGGTCTGTTGACCGTGTGCCAGCCGAAGGGCTTTGTTATGCTGGGAGAAGGATACCGCCCTTCTTCGGACTTGGAGAGCCGACGCAGCCGCTGGTGCCGACTTCATGGACCCCCGAACCGCGGTCACAATCGACCTCAACACGCGAGACCCGGAACTTCTTTCCCCAAGCTCATTCCCGCCGGCTTCGACGTCGAGGACGGCCGGCGTCCACCTGGTGGAGGGAACCCGGCCACACCTGTCGGCCGAAACGCAGTCGCTGCTGCGTGAACGGCTCCGCGCTGCCGCTCTGCTCTTCTTGATCGGCTCGACGCTCTTCTTCGTGCGCAACCTCTTCCTCGAGGTCCGAAGTCCATTTTTGCAGACGGCCCACGCCCTGCTGGAGATCGGCCTCGCGACGGCGTTTCTGGTGCTATCGAGCCGATGGTCGCTCTCGATGCTTGCGTTGCGGTCGCTGGAACTGTCGATCTTCGGGATGCTGGCGGTCTACTTCACGACGCTTCACTTCTGCCTGATCCGTCTGAACGCCGAGGCGGGTGATCCATTGCGGATGCTGGCCACGGTGAAGAACACGGTGCTGATGAACTTCTGCCTGATCGTCGTCTATGGCCTTTTCATTCCGAGCACCTGGCGACGCACGGCCTGCGTGGTGGGACTGATCGCGACCTTGCCCATCGCGGTCGCGATGTGGATGCGTTGGTTCCATCCCGAAGTCTTGCGGGGCGTAAGGCAGGTTTTGACGTTCGAGAATCTCAGCGACAACGCCCTGATGTTGACGATCGCGGTCATCACTGCGGTCTATGGTTCGGCTCTGATCCACCGCCTGCGTACCGAGGTCTTCCAGGCGAAACAACTCGGCCAGTACCGCTTGAGGCACCTGCTGGGCGCGGGCGGGATGGGTGAGGTCTATCTGGCGGAACACCAGCTCCTGAAGCGGCCCTGTGCGATCAAGCTGATCCGCCCCGGACGCACCGCCGACCCCAAGGCCCTGGCCCGGTTCGAGCGCGAGGTGCGGACGACGGCCTTGCTGTCGCACCCCAATACGATCGAAATCTACGACTATGGCCGTACCGACGACGGCACATTTTATTATGCGATGGAATACCTCCGAGGACTGAGCCTGGCCGAACTGGTCGAGCGCCATGGCCCGCTCCCACCCGAGCGGGTGATCTACCTGCTCCGGCAAGCCTGCGGCGCCTTGAGCGAGGCGCATGCGACCGGCCTGACCCATCGCGACATCAAGCCGGCCAACATCTTCGCCGCGCGTCGCGGTGGCCTGTTCGACTTCGTGAAGCTGCTCGACTTCGGTCTGGTCAAGATGGCCGTCGAGCCGGCTTCGGCCCAGCTCAGCAGAGACGGAGCGATCGTCGGCTCGCCGCTTTACATGTCGCCCGAACAGGCCAGCGGCGAGCGCGAGCCAGACGGTCGGAGCGATATTTATGCCCTGGGCGCCGTGGCGTACTTCCTGCTGACCGGCCAGGCCCCGTTCGATGGTCAGAACGCGATGCAAGTCATGATTGCCCACGCCCGGGACCCGGTCGTGCCGCCGTCGAAAATCCGAACCGGCCTGCCCGAGGACCTGGAAGCCGTGGTGCTCCGCTGCCTGGTCAAGGACCCCGCCGAACGTTTTCAGGACACGATCCGCCTGGAGCAGGCCCTCGGCGAATGCCAGTCGACCGGCCTCTGGAACCGGGAGCGGGCCGCCGAATGGTGGACCCGGTTCGAACGATCGAAATTCCAGAATGCGCCGGAGGCTTCCGTTTCCGCCGTCGCGGGCCTGACGGATTGACGGACGGCTCGATGGCGCGACGAGGGCGGCCCATCTCTCCTCTCTTCAAAACGAGACCCGCAGTCATGGACCAGCAACCGGATCATGGGCAACGGCTGGGGACTCGTGAGGTCGGCAACGCTCGGGAAGGCCCCTTGCCCTCGCCGGAAGGCTGGGCGGTCGAGATCCTCGAGGCGACGATTCATTTGGCCTTCGCCTTCGATATCGGCTACGAGATCGATCTCAAGCATGCCGGAGCCTTGCTGCCCGGCGAATCGGGCCCGCTCACTCGACGACGCCGGACGCCCGAATCGATCCGCTACCGGCCGTCTCCGCTACGAGTGGCGATGGACGCTTCGGGATTGGTTTTGCCGGGAGGAATCGCCACGCTGGGCCCGCCTCGAGGTGAACTCTCACTGTTCGACTTCGGCGCGATCTCGCTGATGGTTCAGCACCGGGTTCGAGCGACTCCCATGGAGCTTCTTCGCGTGGCGGCCGACCTGGCCGAGCCCGCCGAGCTGACCACCGCCGCCCGGCTGGTGCTCGCCCCCTGGGTCGAGCGGATCAAGCCGGTGGTCATCGGGTTCGAGATGAGCGACATCAGCGAGGAGTACTTCGTGTTCCAGCTCGGCGAGGTCGGGCCCAACTGGATTCACGAGCATGCGGACTGGGTGGCCGGCCTGATCCGGCTCGAGTCGGGACCGCTCAGCCAGAGAGAGATCCAGGAGGCCACCCGCCTGAGCCTCTCTTACGCCCCCAACGACCTGGTCGTGCTCGACTGGGCCGCGGGCTTCGTCGCCGATCGCGAATGCGCCGACACGCTTCAGGTGATTGAATTCGCCAATGTGCAGCTCCTTGAATTTCGCCACATCGATGATCGGCTCGACGACCGCCTGGAAGCCGCCTACCGACTGATCCGCCCCGGTCAACCCGACCGTTGGCCCCGCCGAATCTGGCGCACCCATACCGACACTCTGCGAAGCGTCCGCGAGCTAGAGATCGAGGCGACCAGCCTGTTCGAGCGGGCCGACAACGCCTTGAAACTGATCGGCGACCAGTACCTCTCGCGGGTCTACGGCCTGGCCTCCGGCCGGTTTCACCTCGAGGAGTGGCAGCAGTCGATCCAACGCAAGCTCAAGACCGTCGGCGATGTCTACGACCTGATGGTTCAGCAGGCCAGCGGCGCTCGGCTCGAGCTGCTCGAGCTCATCGTCATCATCCTGATCGCCATGGAGATCGTGCTGGCATTGCTGCGGCACTGACAAAATCGTTTAAGAGAAATATCTCGTATTATTTAGATTTTTCTTCCGATAAGGAGGGTGGCCTGGGTCGGGTCCTTCGGGGGATCGGCGCTTCCAAGCCTTCGGGCCACTGGAACCGACCGGCATGTTCGCGATCGAACCCGGCGAGGTGGCCCGGTTCCTTGCGGCGGGCCGGCGGCACGTAGCGCCAGTCGTCGTCGCCGAAGATTTCGGCGATCAGGGCGGCCAGGCTCGGGTCGTACGCCTTCAACTCCTCGCGGGTGTCGACGTCGTTGTGAACTTTGTCGGGAGGACGGTTGGTGTCGAACCACGACTGGACCCCTTCGGCCCAGTATTCGGCGCGGTTGGTCGCGGCGTACGTGTCGTTCCAGAGTCCATTCTTCATCGCCTGTTCATAGGCCCGTTTGAGCCGATCGTCAAAGGTTTTGTCGATACGTCTGAGGCCCATCTCGTGCATCGCGTGCGCGAATTCATGAATTAGAATATTCTCGCTCGCGTATGGATCGCCTGGAAGGCCGAGCAGGTTTTCCTCGGCGCAACTGATGGCGGGGCGGATGGAGGTCGCTCCCAGCCCGCGGGCACGACGGTCCCAGTAGCGTTTCGGTGTCAGATCGCTGTGCTCGGGAATGTCGGTCGTCAGCTCGGTGTAGGCCATGACGGCGCATCGCGTTTTACTGGCGATCATGGCCTCGCGAATATCGGGGCGGACCGAGAGCATGCGCGAGACCAGATCGGCCGCCTCCAGCATCGCGAAGTCCGACACGCGAGCCGAGCCAACAATCGGAAATCCGTCGACATCCACATATTTCTCGTAAAACGGACTCAGTGAAAACCGATTCCGGATCTCGTCCGGAGGCGCGACCACGGCGAACGCGGGTCGAACCGCGGCCGATCCGGGCGGAGTGTCTGCGGCAGCGAGAACCGCGACCTGGCAGAGCAGGGCGGTCATGGCCCCCATCGCCGGCACGAGCTGGCGAAACGCGCGGTGGAGGTTTTGACGACACTCGTCTTGATCCTGGTTCATGGTTCTCGGTCTTCCTGGACGTAACGCATGCTGGCTCTTGAACTCATGGTTCGGGCAAGAGCTTTACCTCGACGCGACCGCGGAGCCCTTGATCCTTGAGGGTGATCCCGAAGTCGGCCGACTCGACCCCGGCGAGCGGCTCGGGGAACTCGGGACCGGGCTTCGGCGCGCCGGGGTGGCCGTAGACGGTCGACTCCATCGTCTGCCACGCGTCGTTCCAAACGTAGGACCCGCCTCCGGGGCATACGAGCCTCGTGCCCCAGACCGCTTCATGCACGGCGACGGGGTCCTTGTCGGGGAAGAGTCGTTTCCACTCGTTGAGGACTGGCAGGTTGCTCCAGCACTGGACGAGCACCGCGTTGCGGTAGTCGTCCCCCTCGGCGCGGCCGAGCACCTGGAATCCCTGGCGGTTCATCCGCAGCCCGAGGCTCTTTCCCAGCCAGGGCTCGGCTGCGGCCGGCTTCTTCTGGTCCTGACGGTCGAGGAATCGCTTGACGACATTCTCGTTCAACGAGACCACGATGGAACGGGGCGTCGTGGCGTAGTAGACCGTGAGGCGGGACACGGGCCCCTCGTTGTTGCGCTGGGCGATCCGGACATACGAGCGATCGTTGTGCTTGAGGGTCGTCCATTCGAGCAGGTCGGGCGAGGTCTGCTCGATGGAGGCGCGAAGGCCGCCGAGGAAGAGGGCGAGCTTGGCCGCGTCGGTCACCTCGGCGTGCAGGCCCAGGGGAATTCGCGGCCAGTTGTCGTTGAGGAAGCCGCTGGGATCTCCCGAGGCTGGAATTTCGGCCCAGAACGGATCGTCGTCGAGGTACGCGGCCACTGCGGGGCCGAGCCAGCTCAGGGCGACATTGCGAGGAACGCGGGTCATGTTCGTCACGAAGTCGGCGCCTTGCCGCATGAGCGACGCCTTGATGTCGACGGCCATCACCGCGTGAAGCAGGGCCTCGGGGTGCGGATCGCCGGCGCCTTCGGGAATCTCCGAGCCGCCGATCACCTGGATCATCGGCTGGTAGCTGGAGGCCGCGATCAGGGGCATCACCGAGACGTCGGCCACCAGCGCCTTGGGCCCGGCCGAGATCCGGAGCGCGATCGGGTCGAACACGCCTCGCCAGTTGCTCTGATAACCATCTCTCCATCGCTCGTAAGCGTCGGCCTCGCTCCGTTCGACTTCCTCCAGCGGAATCTCCACGATGGGCGTCTGGAATTCCAGAGTGCCGTAGATTGACGAGGCCACGCCGGCGCGCGACCACTGAAGCCGGCCCATATCGGGAGCGTCTTTGGCGGCTTCGAGTTTTTGCGGCCGATCCTTTCCTTCGACCAGCGTTCGCAGATGCTCGGCCTGCATCTCCGAGAGG
>CAZRGV010000171.1:0-10003 GCA_964599655.1 uncultured Isosphaeraceae bacterium
CCGTCGGATGCCACTGGCTGCGTCCGACCCGGAGCACGGGTGGGCAAGCCACCAGTGCCACCCAACCAACAGGGTCTTCGTCCGGGTGCCACTGGCGGCTTGTCCGCCAGTGTCTTCTCGCTGCGAGCCTCATCCAACCGGATCAACCGGAGGCCACCCGACGAACGTCCAGGGTTCCAGCCGATTCCGATCTACTCATCGAGCGAACTGGCGGGGTCGTGTTTTTCGAAGCTCCGGATGATCGCGGCGATCCGGGAGCGGGGCAGATCGAACACGTCGGCCAGGAACCGCTGCGACAGACCATTGCGCCGATGGGCCAGGTAGATCACCAGGTCGCGGCGGAATCGCCAGCGGCGTCCCGCGCTGGCGTTCGGAGGCAGAGGCGCAAGCGAGGGGAGGGTGGGCCGATCGTGAGACTGTGAGGGGCGGACCAGGGTTGCCATTGGAATTCTCAGCTCCAGGCTCGAAACCTTGGGCCCGCGCCTCTACCCATCATCGGGGAGGCGCGGCCGCTTTTTTCTTGGTGTACGGGTGAATAAATCGTTGCGGCGAGAGATCTTGGGCGATTTCGATCCGGCCACTCACTCGGCGCGTCGGGCCGGGTCCCACGGCCAGGGCGGTGGCCCTGGTCCGTCCGTCGCGCCCGATCTCTTCACCTGACATCATCGAGGCGTCCGCCCGATTTTTTCGAACGATTCCAGAATTTTTGCCCAATCCTCCGATTTTCGCATTTTCTTAGGTAGCCGAGCCCGGAACTTACGATCTTACTTATGTCTGCGTCGCTGACGAGGTCGTCGGCGATCGGGGAGTCCGTGATACGAATCGGCCTGGTTCCGTTGCCTTTCGTGCGATGGGGATTGCCCACCCTGCGAGAGGTAACGAGGCGTTCGGGCGATTCCTGAGAACGTCCCCTCAACGTCAACGTTTGGTTTTCCCGTGGCGTCGTTCGCCCAAGGTCATACATCCATGAGTCGCTCCAAAAAGTCGTCTTCGAGCCCAGCGTCCCCTCCCCATCCGACTCCGCGCCCAACCTCCACCAACGAGGGGGATGCGTCGGCCCTTGAGGCCGCGAGCGATCTGGCGGCGCTCAGCGGCCTGCTCATCCGCTTGCAGTTCGAGAAGGACGAGGCATCGTTCCAGTCGAGTTGCGAGGAGATCGCCTTTCGCTTCGCCCCCGCCGACGTGACCGAAGTTCTCATGATCAATCGACTGATCGAAACGCTGCGGCGGCTTCGCCGGTCGTCTCAGAGCGAGCCCGAAACGCCCAGCCACACCTGGATGCGCTTCGAGTCGCTGGCCTCCAAAGAGTTCTGGAAGGCGCTGACCGAGCTGGAGAAGCACCGGGCCCGCAAGCGGAAGGAAGCGGCCGCCGAGGCCAAGGCCAGGGCCAACGCGAAGCCCGAGCCCCCGCCCGAACCCCCCGACGAGGATTTCGAGGACTGGCGAGAGCGGATCGTGATCGACCCGAGGTACTGGCCCGACTGGCCCGTGGTCAAGGGAACCGACATCACGGCCGAATATGTCTGCGCGATGCTCGAAGACGAGTGGACCTTCGAGGAGATCCGCGAGCGGTTCCCCCAACTGCGCGTCTCGGACATCCGGGCGTGCCAGTTGTGCGAATCGGAAGGAAAATGCGGCCCGTGGCCCGACGGCATCGAGCCGATTGTTCCCTGGCCGCTCAACGCGAAACGAACCGACGACGACACGCCGACGAAACCGCGTCCTCCCGGACGGGCCGACCCGAACGCGCCCTGAAGCGCGCTGTGTCGGGTCCGCCGCGGGCGCGGCGCACCCGCTTCGATCCGTACCGACGGGGTGGCTGGGGTCTCGGCGTTGTCGCGTGACCTCCACGAAGCCCGAGTCATCCGGCGTCCGACGACATGGCCCATGTCGCCCCGCGCGACTCCGAACCATCGCCGCTTCAGAGCGATCCAGCGGTCACGGTCTTCGTCGGAACGCTTCGACTCCGACAAATTGATTCGGTTGAGTTGAGTCACACGGCACCCGGAGCTACGATGGGATGGAAGGTACGGAGAATTTCGGACTCCGGCACGACACGATCACGATCACGATCACGATCACGACCCATGCGGATTCGAGGCCGGTCTTCCCTCCACTCGAACCGAGGACCAGTCGATGACAACGCGGCGGCGATACTCTCGACATCAACGATGGTTCTGGCGCGTGGCGTTGGTCGCCGTGATGCTCGTGCCGGTGTTCTCCAGCGGTCGGGCTCAGGCCCAGTGGTATGGCGGCTGGGGCTTTGGCTTTGGCGGGGGGCCGTACGCCATCGGCGGCGGGCCGACGAGCGCGGCCACGGTCAATTATCTCAACCAGCGTTCCCTGGATGCCGGTAATGCCGCCTTTGCCGCCCGGAGCCATCCCGCCTCGAACAACGTGTACGCGGGTAACCCCAACGCCTATATCAATAACATCCGGGACCCGAGCTTCTTCGCGCGCTTCGACCCCTCGACCCGCCTGGCGATGGAGGACGGGATCGCCCGCAACCCCTCGCCGAGAGTGACGCCTCGGCCGACGCCCACGCCCTCGCCCACGCCCGCAACCGCTCCGCCAGCCCCCGCGCCGCAGCCCGTGCTGCCGCTCGCCAGCTTCTTCACGGCGATGAAAACGTTGGTCTGGCCTAGCGACGCCCCGACCACCGGCGATCTCGAGACCAAGCGAGACGCGTCCGACGCCGCCTGCCTGGATGTCCTGAAGGAGCAGAACGCCCAGGGAGTGGCCACGATCGCCAGCGTGACCAACGCCCGCAACAAACTGATCGACTACGGACGGCCAGCGCTGGCGTACCTTCGAGAGCACTCCACCCAGCGCGTCGCCGACACGGTCCACCTGTTCCTGCTCTCGCTCTACGAATCCCTCGGCCAGGCCGCGACACCGGCCAAGCCCTGAGACAAAATCGCGTGAACAGATCTTTTTCTGTCAAGTAGACGCTACCCACCGATTTTCTGGGGCTGTCGGAGGATCGGAGGGCGTTGCCCACCGGCAAGCGCGGCAAGGAGTCGTGGTCCTTCGATGAGTCCCGGCTCGCTAAGGGCGCAGCGTGGGAACGGGAAGCGTGGGGAACTCGGCCAGGATCGCGTCGGTCGTGATCGGCTCCCTGGTCTCGAAATGCCGCGACGCGATGCGAGCGGAGCCGAGGCAGCATTCCTTTTCTAGTAAATAATAGCGATTATACTGATCGATCAAGGTGTTGATCGGCGCAAGTTGAAGGCCCGCGACGAACCGGGACCAACGGCGGTTGAACCGTTCCACGCTCAGGACGAGGTCGCGGCCGATCGCCCGACGGCGACGGAGCGGTGCCGTCGCGGCCGACCAGACCGGCGCCTCCGCGCCGGTCAGGGGCCAAAGGCGGTCGATCGGTTCGAGGAACACCGAGGACCAGTCGTCGGGCCGGGAGGCGGCGGCCCACTGGCGGAGCCGGAGCCGCGCCATGTCCAGCAGCCCTTCGCGCTCGCGGCGGCAGCGGTCGCGAAGCCGACGGCAGGCGTCGTCGAGGTCCTGTCCCCGACGGGCGAAGGCCGGCATGTCGAACATCCCGAGCAGCGTTCGCAGCTCGGGGTCGGAGACGACCATCTCCGACTCGACGTCGACCGATTCATCGCGGGCGTCGTCCATCCGGGCGGTTCCAAGAAAGCGAGCGGTTCAGGCGTTGGGTCGGCTGGCGTGGCGATTCGGAGTCGTCGTGGTCGTGATTCCGGCACAGGCCCATTCGTGAACAAATGCCGGAAGATCGGGGCTCAATGGTTCGGACGCGACGGCGGCTCGGGCGCGGTCGAGAGTCGGTTCAGACCTCGCCGGTAGTGCCAGAGCTGGCGCTCGGTGCCGAGCTTCGCGTTTCGCTCGGTCCAGGCCTTGGCGACGGCTTCGAGGGCCTTGTCGGCCGGCTCTCCTCGCACGACGGCGACCCGGGCCTTCGCCAGGTCGGTCAGGTAGGCGTCGGCCTCGGGGACGCGGAGGCCGGGCAGCACGCGAGGGGCCGTCAGGGTCTCGAGCACCGCCTGGCCCCACCCTCGGGAATCGACCCCCAGCGCCGATCGAGGGTCGGGCAGGCCCAGGCCCAGATGCGACTGGCGGACCGGCACCATCGGAAAGGCCGGGTCGGAGACGATCGCCTGCGCGATCTCGGGGCCGGCCAGCATCTTGAGGAACGAGATGGCCGCCTCGCGTTCTTTCTCGGGCACGCCGGCCGAAACCGCGACCAGCCAGCCGCCGCCGACCGGCAGATAGCTCGGCCGGTTTGGCTCCGCCGGCTCGAGCCAGACCTTGCGTTCGGGGTCGTACACCCTCGGCGAGCCCGGCAGCATCGCCGTGCCAACCGGCGCCGGCGCCTTCGGGTCGGTCCATCGGCTGGCCCGCTCGCCCCGGTCGATCAGCAGCGCCACCTGGCCCGACCGAAACGCCGCGCGGGCCGCCTCGGCGTCGAAGTTCTCCATCCCCTTCGGCCCGTAGTCCTTCAAGGCCGCCAGGGCGGACATGGCCTCAACGAACGGCGGCGTGCCGATCAGCGGCGCCATCGTGTCGGCGTTGAACAGGAAGGAAAACTGGTCGGGCGCCTGTCCCAGCGAGGCGGCGCGGGCGAGGTAGGTCACGTCGCCGAGGCGCTCGGGATCGTCGCCCAGAGCCAGCGCGACACCCGACTCGGGCTGACCGTCGCCGTCCCAGTCTCGACCGTGAAAGAAGCGGGCCAGGGCGTCGAATTGCTCCCAGGTCTTCGGCGGTTCGAGGGTCAGGCCGGCGGCCTCGGCGGCCTTGCGGTTGGCCTCGCTCTCGAACGCGTCGCGGCGGTAGACCAGCAGCAGGCAGGAGCCTCCCAGCGGCAAGGCCAGGCGATCGCTGCCGTACTTCGACACCAGGTCGCGATAGGGCGAAAGGACGTCGGAAAAGTCGAGCGTGTCGGCGCGGGTGGCCGGGGCGTTCGGATCGTCGCTTTTCTCGTCGTCGCCCACTGGCAGGAGGCCGATCGGTCGAATGGCCGACTCGGGCAAGACGGCCAGGGCGTTCTGATCGACGAGGTCTCCCATGCGGTCGGCGGGGAAGACCAGCACGTCGGCGGTTCGGGCCTCCTTCGGGTCGATTGAAGACGCGCGGATGGCAAGCCTGGCCCCGTTGGCGCGTTCCCACTCGCCGCTTTGGACGCGAACGGCTTCAAGGATCGCCGGGTCTCCGACGGCCGCGACCGTCAGCTCGACCCCTTGAAACGGGGGCGCGGCCGGTTGGCTCGCCGACTCGCCACCGCAGCCCGTGATCGCCAGAAGTCCGCACAGGCCGAGCCCGAACAGGCCCAGGCCCGAGTCACGCCAACACCCCATCATCGACCTCGCGCTGGACAGGGCCGCCGAACCGGGGAACGCGCGTTCCACCTCGGGTTGGCGGCGGCCGCACGCTCTCAATCGTACGCAAGGTCGTCACGATCGGTCAAACCGTCACGGCGAGACAGCCGCGCGTGCCGAAAAAACTCAGCGGGGCGGGCCTCCGGCTGCCGGAAGTCCGCCCCGCAAGGCGCGAAACCAAGGGTGCTTTCTCGGTGAACGGTTCGCGTTCAGATGTCGATGCCGAGTCGATACTTCAGCTCGTCGAACTGCTCCTTGAAGACGTCGTCGGTCGAGTGCAGGTGCTCGGCCTCGGAGATGAACTTGAGCGTGTCGTCGCACCGGAGGCCGGCATCGAGGAGCACGCGCTCGAAGGGTTCGAGGTCGTGAGCGTAGACGAACAGGAGCTTGTGCTCGTCGAACTGGACTTCCATCGGGCCGGCCGGGTTCAGCGCGGCAAGGCCGGTGCAACCGTCATTCAGGAGCAATTCCTCATAATCGTAAAGCGTGCTTTTAAGGATGACGGTGTCGATGTGCTCACGGTACATGTCGGCGTGGGCGCCTGGCTCACTCTCGTGGCTCGACTCCATGACCACATCGACCTCGTCACCCAGAGGGTCGAGCAGTTCCATAAAGACGTCGAAGAGTCGCTCGGAGGAAACACTGGCGGCAAGAACGGGCATGGTATTGCCCGTTTCGGGATCGCGATAGACGTCGCGCCGATAGCCTTCGCGGGGGATGATCTCCAGGTCGATCGACGGCCTGACGGCGTCGGTCAGCGAGAAATTCCCGTACCGGCCGACCTTGAGATGGGCGTCCAACTGTTCCTGGCTCAGGTCGTCGAAGCTGGTTCGCGGCATACGGCTGGTGTTGGTGCGCAGCACCCGCTCGAGGAACCGTTGAAGAAAACTCATGGGATAGGGTCCCCTCCTCCCGCGACAGACAAGACAAGGATTCGAAAGCCAGTCCTCGGACCGCGCCGGATGATCCCGGGGGGCTCGGCGCACCCCCGAATTCCGCCATCCCAGGCATTCATCCGGCACCGCGCCCAAGGCGGACGAAACCCACCCCGGGGACGGTTGCCTCTCCTTCGGCACCGCTCGAATACCGTTCTTCTATATATACCACGAGAGCCGCCAAAAACCTGCCCTTCGAGCAAAACAAACTGAAGGGGACCACGGGGACAGGCCGATTCCCTCAGGAGACTGCTTGCTCCGCCCGGCATCTCCGGCGATTCGAGCGTCATCCCACTTTTCAGCAAAGCCGGTGCCAGTGGCCTGGGGATTTTTGCGCTCGCGGCCCATCGGCCAGAGTTGGTCAGGACTTGAGTCATTTTTCCAGGGGACGGAGCGTCGACGGTCGGTTCGGTGAACGGTACAAACTCCAAGACGATCCGACCGGGACTCCGTGACGCCGGGAACCCGGCCCCACTCTTTTGAGCCTACGCAAAGCGTTTCCGGAATGCAACGAGCCATCGGCTCCTGGGTTTTGACGGGAGACGGTTGCCCGAACG
Source organism: uncultured Isosphaeraceae bacterium (assembly GCA_964599655.1). Taxonomy (GTDB): domain Bacteria; phylum Planctomycetota; class Planctomycetia; order Isosphaerales; family Isosphaeraceae; genus CAZRGV01. Next base: position 6,844 of record CAZRGV010000171.1, read on the forward strand.
CCCCTCGCGATGCGACAATGCCGGTCCCGTACGAGGCCCGGCCCGGGCCGGTCCTTCGCCGACGCGAGACCGAGGGAAACCGCCATGGCAATCGAGCAGGTGGACGCCTACCTGGAGTCGCACCGCGACGCGTTCGAGGAGCAGCTCAAGACGCTCCTGCGGATTCCAAGCATCAGCGCTCAGCCCGAGCACAACCCCGATACCCGACGCGCCGCCGAGTTCGTCCGCGACGACCTTCGAGCCATGGGGATTCCGGCCGAGCTGGTCGAGTTCGAAACGGGGCATCCCCTCGTCCTCGGCCAACGGAACGACGCCCCCGGCAAACCGACCTTGCTCATCTACGGCCACTACGACGTTCAGCCTCCCGAGCCGCTGGAGCCCTGGCTCTCCCCCCCGTTCGAACCGACCGTTCGAAACGGCAACCTCTACGCCCGAGGAGCCACCGACGACAAGGGGCAGATGTTCACCCACCTGAAAGCCGCCGAGGCCTGGCTCAAAACCGTCGGCCGGCTTCCGGTCAACGTGACGTTCCTCATTGAAGGGGAAGAAGAGGTTGGTGGGGCGAACCTCGAAAAATTTATCGCCGAGAACCGCGAACGGCTCGCCTGCGACTACGCGCTGATCTCCGACACGAGCCAGTTCGCCCCCGGCGTGCCGGCCATCACCTACGGCTTGAAGGGCCTGGCCTATTTCGAGCTTCGCGTGCAAGGGGCCAACCGCGACCTGCACTCGGGCACGTTCGGCGGCACCGTGCAAAACCCGCTCAACGCGCTCAGCGTCATTCTCTCAACCATGAAGGACCCCGACGGCCGCATTTCGATTGACGGGTTTTACGACGCCGTCCGGCCGCTCGAGTCGTGGGAGCGCGACGAGTTCGCCAAGCTGCCCTTCTCCGAGGCGGAGTTCCAGGCCGATCTGGCGGTCCCGACCCTCTTCGGCGAGTCGGGTTACACGACCCTGGAGCGCAAGTGGGCCCGGCCGACCTTCGACATCAACGGCCTCTGGGGCGGTTACCAGGGCCCCGGCCCGAAGACGGTTCTGCCCTGCAAGGCCGGCGCGAAGTTCAGCTTCCGCCTGGTTCCCGACCAGGACAACAAAACGATCGCCGAGCTGGTCCGCCGGCACATCGCCAAGGTCTGCCCGCCCGGCGTGACCTGGGAGCTCGAGGAGATGCACGGCGCTCCGGCCGTTCTGGTCGAGGTCAAGGGAAGCCCCGGCGTCGAGGCGGCCACCCGCGCCGTCGAGGCCGGCTTCGGCAAGCCGCCGGTCTTCATCCGCGAAGGGGGCTCGATCCCGGTCGTCGGCCTGATCAAGACACAGCTCGGCGTCGACACCCTGCTGCTCGGCTGGGGCCAGAACGACGACAACCTGCACGGCCCCAACGAGAAATTCTCCCTGGCCGACTTCCACCGCGGCATCAAGACCAGCGCGCACCTGCTGGGCGAACTGGGGAGGTGAACCCGATGGCGACCGTCGCCTCCCCTCCCAACGCGGAGACCCCCGACATGGTCGTCGCCCTGACCGACCTCTCCTGGGACGACTTCGAGGCGCTTGCCCGCATGAAGGGCGAACGCCACCATCCCCGCCTCCTTTACCGCCAGGGGAGCCTGACACTGGTGTCTCCTTCCCAGCGCCACGAGCAGGCCGAAGACCGTCTCGACTCGATCGTCAAGGCCGTCACCTGCGAACTCGACATCCCATGTACCGCGACGGGCGCCACCCTCTTCCGTCGACGCGACCTGGACCACGGCATCGAGGGCGACAAGACCTATTACATCGCCAATCACCCGGTCGCATGCCGCGAACAGGAAATCGACCTGAACGTCGACCCGCCCCCCGACCTCGCCATCGAGGTCGAGGTCACCCACCCGGCGGCCGAGGCCGTCGAGACCTGGCGACGTCTCGGTGTGCCCGAGGTCTGGGTCTTCGAGGACCGCCGAGGCGCCTTGAGGATCCTGCATCTCGACCCGGGCGGCCACTATCGCGACGCCTCCACCAGCCGCGCGTTTCCGTTCCTGACCGCCGGGGAGATCCAGGAATGGGTCGCCCGGCCGCGAAACGAGGCCGAAAGCCGCTGGGAACGACAGCTCCGGGACTGGGTTCGAAATGAGCTGGCGAGGCGTGTCGCGGATGGGTAAGTCCTACCGAATCGCCCGAAACGGTTGTCTTTCGCGGGGTGGGCGCTGCCCACCGATCTTCCGTCGGCGAAACGAGTTCCATGGGCAGCGCCCGCCCTACCGCAAGACGAGTCGTTCGAGCGATTCCGGATCACCCCGTCGAACCTCAACAGGTCGTCACGGCCCTTGACCTTCAAAGGTAACTCCACATCGATCTGTGACTTTTTCGCGCAACGTGTCCCGACCCGGAATCGCGTTGCGAGAGCTGGCACGCCGAAGGAACGCGTATGCTCGACCTGAAATTCGTCCTGGCCAACGCCGAAACCGTCAAGAAGAACTGCCGGGACCGCAACGTATCGGCCGACGTTGTGGACGAGGTCGATCGGCTCATCGCGCTGGAGACCGACCGCAAGGCGCTGCTCCAGCAGGTGGAGGAGACGAGACGCCGACAGAACGAGATCGCCCAGGCCACCGGCAAGGAAAAGGATCCGGAGAAGCGCTCCGCGCTGGTCGCCGAGGGAAAGCGGCTCAAGGCCGAGGTTTCCACGAATGAAGAGAAGCTCAAGGAATTCGACGCCGAGGTGAAACGGCGGCTGGGCCGGATTCCCAACCTGACTCACCCCGACGCCCCCATCGGCCAGACCGAGGACGCCAACGCGGTCATCAAAACGTGGGGCACGCCTCGCACGTTCGACTTCCCGCCGAAGGATCACGTCGAGATCGGCAAGGCGCTCGACCTGATCGACTTCGAGGCCGGGGGCAAAGTCGCCGGCCACGGGTTCTACTTCCTCAAGCGCGATGCCGCGGTGCTCGACCTGGCGTTGCAGCAGTTCGCGATGCGAACGCTGATCCAGGAAGGGTTCACGCCGATCATCACGCCCGACCTGGCCCGCAACAGCATTCTCGAAGGGATCGGCTTCAACCCGAGAGGGCCGGAAACCCAGGTCTACTCGGTCGAGAACACCGACCTGAGCCTCGTCGGCACGGCCGAGATTACCCTGGGCGGCATGCACGCCGACGAGATCCTCGAGGCCGATCGTCTG
>CAZRGV010000171.1:10040-11047 GCA_964599655.1 uncultured Isosphaeraceae bacterium
CGGCGCCGCGGGCCGCGCGAGCAAGGGGCTTTATCGCGTCCACCAGTTCACCAAGGTCGAGATGTTCGCCTTCACCGAGGGCACGCTCGAAGCCTCGGGGGCGATGCACCAGGACTTGCTCCGGATCGAGGAGGCGATTTTCCAGGCACTCGGGCTGCCGTACCGGGTGCTCGACATCTGCTCGGGCGACCTGGGAGGCCCGGCCTACCGCAAGTTCGACATCGAAGCCTGGATGCCCGGCCGCGGCGAGGCCGGCGAGTACGGCGAGGTGACCAGCACGTCCGACTGCACCGACTACCAGTCGCGACGGCTCAACATTCGCTACAAGCCCGCCGGCCAGAAAGGAACCAAATTTGTTCACACCCTGAACGGCACGGCCGTCGCGATCAGCCGGGCCTTGCTGGCCATCCTGGAAAACTACCAGCGGGCCGACGGCAAGGTCGACGTGCCGGAGGTCTTGCGGCCCTGGATGGGGAAGGATACGATCGGGGATTGAACAACAAGACACGCGTTCGAAAAATTCCACGATGACAGGACGTGAGCGCGCGTGCCCGATCTAGTCGGTCCTCGCGCTGGCGGCACACCATCGCCAGATCCTGACCTATGACATGCTGGCACGTCTCAACGGCGTCGCTCCGGTGGGTCGGCCAGCGCGGCGCCGGGGTCGGCGTCGAAGCGGGCTAGCCACTTGTGGGCGGTGCGTGCGGCGGCTGACGCCGGAGCGGCGGGCGGCCTCGGCAACACTCAGGCCGGCGGTGCGGACGGCCTGGACCAGGGCGCTGCGTTGTTCGGGCACGGGATCGACTTTCCAGCGCACGGCCCACCCCCGTTCTGCGGGCCAGCCGACTTTCTGGGGGCCAGCGGACCCGCTCAGGGGGTTACCCATGCCCCGGCACCACACTCGGCACGAGACCCCCGGGTTTCGGCCTCGGACGAAGGGTGGCTGGGGCTTCGGCCTCGGACGAGCGGTGGCTGGGGCTTCGGCCTCGGACGAGGGAAAGAGTGTA
>CAZRGV010000172.1:0-8459 GCA_964599655.1 uncultured Isosphaeraceae bacterium
CTCCCCGCGAACCATCGCTCCGCTGGGCGGCCGCTCGGGTCGCGTCGTGTCGGCGCGTCGGGCGTGAAGGGCTCCAAGTTTCCTCGGGTACGCGGTAAACGCCATAAACGCGGTAAGTCCCCTGTCATGCGGTGAGATACCGCGTATATGGCGTTTATGGCGTTCGGTCTCTCCCCGCGAACCATCGCTCCGCTGGGCGGCCGCTCGGGTCGCGTCGTGTCGGCGTCTCGGGGTTGAGACGGTCTCAGTATCTCTCGGAGTGCGAAAGAAGCGAAAGAAGCGAAGTAAGTCCCCCCCGTGGGGCGAGATACTTCGCTTTGTTCGCTTATTTCGCGGGAGCTCTCCCCGCGAACCATCGCTCCGCTGGGCGGCCGCCGGTGTCCTCGGGCCGGACGTGGGCCAGGTTGGCCTCGGTCAGCTTGCGGAGCATCCTTTCGATGCTCTCCGCCGGCCTGTTCTTCTGGAAAACCCGCTCCCTGATCTCCGTCCGGGTCAACCCCTCGGGAGCGGAGCGGATGGCGTCAAGCAACGTGTCGGCGTCCGGATCGCCCAACGAATCCCCGAAGATGTAGGCCGCGCTCCGCTCGGAGAACTCCCACAGGGCCAGGGCGGATCGCAGGTGATCGGCCCGGATGACGGGGGATTGGTCGATCAGGGCATAGAGCATCGCCAGTCGCATCACATGGGCCTCCGCCCGGCTCGTGACGGCCCCGAGTAGGCCGGGCCTCCCCTCGGAGAGCGCGTGGTAGACGTCGGCCCACAGTTTGTTGGCTCCGTCGTCCCGGTCCATCCGGCCGGTCGTCCGAGCGAAGTGGGCGGCAGCGCGGAGCGGTTTTGACCACAAGGCCACGTCGGAATCGCTCCAGTTCCCGCCGAACGGGAGTATCTTAGAGCGACGAACCGCCAACCACAGGAACCGATTGGCGAACCCGTTTGCGGCGTCGGTCCGGGTCAGGGCCGTCGTTAGCTCGTCTTTGGTGATGTGGCCGACGATCGAAACGTGAGCGCCGGTCGATCGGAGCGAATTTTCCCGAGTCAGGGTCCCCAAGTCGCCCGAGTCCCAAGCCTGGCGCACGAGGGCCGACAGGTTGTTCCCGTTACGTGTGGCGACACGGAGCGTCCCACCCAATTCCGACTCGATACAGAGAGCCCGCTTGTCCGACTCACCCGCGTCCACTTCGACATCTTGATAGTCGATGACCCGCTTCCCTTTCTTGATCGGTTCCTGTTTGGTCGCGGGGTCGCGAACCGCGTGAATCAAGCCTTCCCCGGTCGATAGGCCGAACAACACACGATTAGCCGTCCACGTCGGGTCGATTGCTTCCAGGAGGCGTTTGGCATGGTCCCACGACGTTCCCTTGCGGCCCTTGGCCGTGGCCCCCACGAGAGCGACGAATTGGTTGGTGTAGTGCCGAGACGCCTCCACCGCGAAGTGGGCCGAACGACCAATGAGGTTGCCGAACCCGACCAGCAATTGGGCCAGGATTGCCACGGGGTCCGCCTCCGTGTGCGGCTCGATGGCACGGACGATCTTCCCGGCCAGGCCGTCAAACGCGGCGGCCTTGGGCGGATCGGGCCAACCTGTTCCCGTTAGCGTTGTCTCGGTTACGTCCCGGGCCTCCGCAGGGGGTGGCGTGTCAAAGTCCACTGGGGCGGCCTCATTGGCGATACCTTCCAGCATGGCGCGTTGCGATCCTATCGACATACCTTTGATTTCCGGAGTTTCGAGCCAATCCACGATGTCGGCTCCCTTGGGAATCGGTGACGGATTTATCCACAGTTGGTTGCTGTCGAGCCGGACGATGCGGACCGTGGGCCTTGGGTTCAGCTTGGCTAGCAAGCCCACGAGGTCCCTGGCGTAGGCTTCCCCGGCCTCATCGTGGTCGGGCAGGATGACGACGTTCTTCCCCGCCAGCGGGCTCCAATCGGTCTTGTGCGGAGATTTCGCGCCGTGGGCCGATGTCGTCGCGACCAACCCGAGACCTCGGGCCGCGTCCGCCGCCTTCTCCCCCTCGCAAATCAACACCCGATCCACCCGATCCGCACGGGCAATCCCGAGCAGACGATAGAGCGGCCAGAGTCCGGGCGGGTCGCCATTCACCCACCCCTGGGGAGTCAGATGGACCGGTCGATACGTCTTCTCTCCGCCCAACCGATCGAACCGGCAGACCCGAGCGACCTCGGTTCCGCTGGCGTCGTGATAGGGCCATTCCCCCGTGGGTTCCCCCCAATCGCGTCTCACCCAAGCCGTCGCGGCCTCGGGGGTCGGATAGACCCGCTTGGGCTTGCCCCCGCCCTTGGCCAGGGCTTTGGGCTTGGCGTGGCCGTTGAGACCGACACGCGGCCTTGCGGGGCGATCATCACGGGGCGGGAATCCGTCGCCCTCCGTCAAACTTAGGGCGGCCATGATGTCCCCATAATCGCAGTCGTGGGCGTTGCAATGGAGCAACACCCGGCCATCTTCACCCCGCTTGATGGAAAGGTTCCGGCGCTCCCCGTCGTGGGCCGGGCATCGGCTATCCCACGAATCAGCACCCACCGTCCGGGGATCGAATCCCCGGCGTTCCAGGGCCGCCAGGACGGCCTCTATTGGGTCGTGGCTCATCGGTTCACCTCCCGGCCCTTGGCCTGTTGGGCGATCCAACGTCGAATCGTCTCGGGCTTCCAGCGGGGCATGCGGCCGATGGTCAGGTCGGGCTTGGGTAGCTTGCCCGCCGCCTTGAGCCGTTCGATGGCCCGCCGGGAAACCAAGAGCAAGGTGGCGATGTCGTCCAGGCACAACATCGGATCAAGTCCGGCGGCGGCCAGGCGGTCCACCGCGTTCGCCTTGGACTTGGGAGCGTCGGCCCTCGGGGCGGCCTCGGGAGCGTTGTGGAGATGGTTCATGCGACACCGCCTTGGCCATTGGCCTTGGGAGAGGCGTGGCGGGAGTCACCGGCGGATTCCAGGGCGGCCAGAACTTCGGCCAGGTCGAAGCGCAACACCTTGTGGGAGAGCTTGCGGGCCGGGATACGGCCGTCGCGATGCCACCCGAGGACGGTTCCGGGCTTGACCCGCAACCGGCCCGCCAGTTCGGCGGCCGTCAACAGGTCATCAGGTCGTTCGGTCTGCATAGAGTTGGTTCCCGAAGGCGGATGCACCACGCACCCCCCTCACTCAACTCCGTGTGCATATGCGTTTCAGCCGTGCATAACGACTGCATAGCGTGGCATGGCCATAACTTACGGCGTGCATAATCACAAGATTATGCACGTTCGTTCCAACAAAAAACCCGGCCGAAAGCCGGGTGAATTGAATGAGGGAAGGGCCGGATGACGAGCTAATCATCATCCTTTTTGCCCCGACGGTCCACGCGTCCAAGATCGACACGCCGGCCCAGCGCCATCCTCTGAGGGTCCATTGTAACTGTCAGGGGCTTGAGTTCCGGCAGGGGGTTCCCGGCTCCGAGGTATTCGCGGACTTGTTTACACCCCTTTGAAACCCTGGATTGATCGAAAAGTGGGATTCCGAACTTTTCTCGAATGGTTCTGGCAACAGACTCCTGTTTCATTCCGTGCAAGTGATAGTATTCCCATGCCGCGAATGCCCAACGCGGTGGTTTCTTAACTGCCTTGTTACTGTTCCCCGAGGGCGGGGCCTCTTCACCGTTACCCGATCGCGGGGCCTCGTGGGCTTGCTCCCCCTCGGGCGGATGATCCCCGGTCGGATCGGCGGATGGTTCCGCGTCCCCGAGCCGATCCATGATCGCCTCAAGAGCCTGGATTTGCTCGTCTGACAGAGCCCATGCCAGTTCCGTATGGGAAAGAATGTACTCAGGATCGTAATACCGGTCGTACGACGTGAGCGCCTTGTCAACCAAGCGATCGGCCCAAGACCAAACGTCGGGATCAATCCTCATGATGGCGTGGCTGTGGTTGGTCAGGACTTGCTTCAATTCCTTGACTTCGACCTGTAGCCTGGCCGAACCCACGAATATTGAGTAGTCGGGGAGTTTCATCCCCCTGGCGACATCCCTGGCCATCCTGATGACCTTGGCGACCTTGGAGCGGACCAGACTGATTCCCGAGGGAGTGACGGACGGATGGGCTTTCGGCATGGCGTGTCCCCTGCGCAGGCCGGGCCAAACCCGGCGGGGTGACGGGCAGGGGGCCGCGCTCCCGCCGGGCTTGCTTGGGCCGCCGTTGGCCGACGACGATCCGTCCCGGTTCCATGTCATGATAGTTGATAGAGGTTCAGTTGTCCAGTGAGTGGTGGATCGGCTTGCCGCATAGATTTCACATAGGTGTCATACATTTCATGCCCCGAGGGGTGAAATCTATGCGATCCATGTGAAATCTCTGGGAGGATGGCGGGACATGGGGCCGACGAGCGACAGGGCGTCCCCGGCGGCCCGGCGGGGGTTTCGACGGCCAGGGGGCGGCGGAAGGCCCCTGGCGGGTCGTGGCGGCTTCCGGGGTTAATCCATCCCACGACAACGGATCGGGCGATGGTCCCTCATCTTCCAGTCCCTGGACACGATCCGTCGAGAACCAGAGGAACCGACCGGCCGGGACAACCTCCGTGTCCCAGACGCAAATCAGGTTGCCGCAGACGGCCACGACCGCCACGGGCTCCTGGCCCACTTCGACGGGCCTGTCCGAGTCCTGGTACACGGAGACGCGACGGCCGATCAGCGGATGACGTTGGCTCATGGGAACGCTTCTCCTAAGAAAAGTCTTGAGAATGGGACCAAACGGACGTCGGACCCACATTTCATGGCGGCCCGCGTCCGGGGCGGATCGAACCGCCTTCACGGGAAGAAGGATTCTCATCGGGAATATCGTTTCTCAATGCGTGCACTTTCACTGTTTCTCAACCACGTATGCGAACCCAAGTCTCCACCCGAGTCCCTGTCCCGACGGCTTACCGCGTAATACGGCCCCTTTTCCTTGATGGCGGGACGGACGCCTTGACCATCGCCACGATCCCCGCCCGGACCGGTTCGGGAAGCTCTGCCCATCGCTCGATGACTTCGGCCAGGTCGGGGGGAGTCTGATTTGTTTGGTGGATCAAATGCGGATCAACCGGCGAGCGGAGAAGTCGCAAAACGTTGGTGGACTTGATGTTGGCAGTATTGATCCTCAGTCTTCGGAACTGAGGGTTGCAGGTTCGAGTCCTGCCGGGTGTATTGCCAGTCCAACTCATCCACAATTCCGCTCGGCTCGCGCCGCCGGGGTGCTGACGTCGAATCTGAGGGCGAGGTCCGGCCGATCGCGGGGTTCCGGAATTCGGGGCCTTCGCGCCTCATCGAAAATGTGCTCCCAACTCGACGTGTGAGGATGAGACTTGCTCGTTTTGTGAGGAGTGGGCTCAACCGGCTCGACGAGTCTGGGAACTCCCCAATCCGTCGCTGGATAACGACCGACCGCGACCGGCGGGGGAGAAGGCTTAAGGGAACCGTCGAGCTGGCAAGGCGGCTCGAGGTCGATCCAAGGGTCTCGCGCATCGGGTTCTCCGGCCTCGTCGATTCGCGCCTGGTCCTCGGAGTCCTCAACCCGAAACCGTGGATCGGCTGGTGGCAAGACCTTCGCCGTCCGCGGTTCGGTCCTGATCCGGCGTCCCCCCGATCTCAAATCGGGTCGGCCCTCGACCACGCCAGTCCTTCCATGAAGGCAATCAGAGATCGATCTGATGGCGATGGGAGCCACGCGGCCGGTGTCGGCCATGCGGAGCGTCGAATGTTCGAGCTCGCGAAGGGAAGGCCGCAACGTCGAGCTTGACGAATTCCATCGTTTCGTTAATCTGATCGACCGTTCCCACGATATGTTTGTGCATCTCGTCGGCCCGAGCCCTCTGGCGACCTCGACACGACCCAAGAGGGACAGGACATCCGCGTGAACACGCTCCGCGGATCGACCGCCAAGGCAAGGCGAGGAGGCGCGCGATCACGCGACAGGCGTCAAATCCCCGCGCCATGAGCGCCTCGAAGGTTGGAACCCGGATTCGGCCGGATGACACCAAAGGGAGCGACTTGTCTCCCAACAAGGATGGATGTGACCCACGGCCTATCATGAGCAAACGGGAGTGAGTCATGAGTGGTGTAAGGGTACTGGTTGGCACGCGCAAGGGCGCGTTTCTATTGACATCGGATGCGAATCGCGAACAGTGGACCATCGATGGGCCACATTTCGGTGGATGGGAGATCTACCACCTGAAAGGCTCGCCGGTTGATCCGAACCGGATTTATGCGTCGCAATCCAGCGGCTGGTTCGGGCAGATGATCCAGCGTTCCGACGACGGCGGGAAGTCGTGGGAACCGGTTGGGAACGAGTTCCGATATGAGGGCATCCCTGGCACCCATCAGTGGTATGACGGAACGCAACACCCCTGGGAGTTCAAGCGAGTCTGGCATCTCGAGCCCTCCCCGACCGATCCGGACACGGTCTTCGCGGGCGTCGAGGACGCGGCCCTGTTCCGTTCCACGGACGGTGGACGCTCATGGAAGGAACTGCCGGGGCTGCGCCAGCACGAGACCGGCCCCTCCTGGCAGCCAGGCGCGGGCGGGATGTGTTTGCATACGATCTTGCTGGCTCCGAGCAATCCGAACCGGATTTACATTGCGATTTCGGCGGCGGGGGCCTTCCGAACCGACGACGGCGGAGCGACCTGGCGCCCGATCAATCGCGGCTTGCGCTCCGAGTACATTCCGAACCCAAACGCCGAAGTCGGTCACTGCGTTCACCGCATCGCCATGCACTCAACCCGCCCCGACGTTCTCTTCATGCAGAAACACTGGGATATCATGCGAAGCGACGACGCGGGTGACTCGTGGCACGAGGTTAGCGGCAACCTGCCCACCGACTTCGGGTTCCCGATCGACGTTCACGCCCACGAACCGGAAACGATTTACGTCGTCCCCATCAAGAGCGATTCCGAACACTACCCACCGGACGGAAAGTTGCGAGTGTACCGTAGCCGCACCGGCGGGACCGATTGGGAAGCCCTGACGAATGGGCTACCGCAGAGCGACTGTTATGTCAACGTCCTTCGCAACGCCATGTGCGTTGACTCGCTGGATCCTTGTGGCGTGTACTTCGGTACGACTGGAGGACAAGTGTACGCATCGTCCGATTCGGGGGACCACTGGGCTCCGATTGTCCGCGACCTTCCGGCCGTCCTCTCCGTCGAGGTGCAAACCCTGTCATGATCCGCGTCGTCCTTCCGGCACATCTCCGAACGTTGGCACGCGTCGACGGTGAGGTGCAAGTCCACGTCGAGGAGCCGGTGACCCAGCGCTCGCTCCTCGACGCGCTCGAAACCACGTTCCCCATGCTGAGAGGTACGATCCGGGACCCGGTGACCCAGCGGCGAAGGGCATTCCTGCGGTTCTTCGCCTGCGAGCGGGATCTCTCCCACGAGCCGCCGGAGTCCTCACTGCCCCAGGACGTTGTCCAGGGATCCGAGCCGTTCCTGATCGTGGGAGCGATCGCCGGCGGCTAAATCGAGAAAGACGATGGCTCCGATCACGGAGATCATGGAACCAGACCTTCAACGAGGCGCTCGCGTCCTGAATCGCGTTGCCCCGATTGAGCCACGACCGTGAACTCCCATCCGTCACCCTTGATCGTCCTCCGCGGGTTGAGTCGCTCGAAGGAGGTGGCCGTTCTGGACGCTCGTGACGGGTGGCAAGCCCATTACAGGATGGTTTCCGCTGGTCGTTCCGGAGATCGTCTCTTGATATCCCGGCGTTGTTTGTTTGCGCCTGACCTGAATGGAGGACAAAAACCACTCTGGTTCGGGAGTTTGCGGCCAACTCATGGAACTCGCGGCGAAGATCTTGCCCAGGTTACCCCGAGTTGGTTACAATCCCTCTGGTTGGCGACGAGACTTGCATCATGATCGGGAGTTCAGGCCGACATCGCAAGCAGAACGTCACGATCAGTCCGAGCCGAAGTGGCGGAATTGGCAGACGCGCTAGGTTCAGGTCCTAGTGGGCTAACCATGCCCGTGGAGGTTCAAGTCCTCTCTTCGGCACTTGTGAGGAAAGGACTTAGGGCGAATCGCCTTAAGTCCTTTTCTTTTTCCCCATCGCGTTTTGGGGAAGTTTTGGGGAAAATGCTTCCCTGACATTGATCTCGCGTTGCCCGGCCCGGAGGCAACCGATGGCGTCCCTGGAGAAGCGGAACCAGACCTACCGGATCGTCTTCATGTACGGCGGCAGGCGCCACGGCTTCTCGCTCGGCATCGGCGACCGCCGCGAGGCCGAGAGCCTCGCCGGGGGCGTCGAGAAGACCCTGATGCGGATCGAGCAGAAGCTGCTCAAGGTCCCAACCGGCGTGGACATCGTCACTTTCGTCCAGAACGACGGGCGGGTCGAGGAGGCCCCGCCGCCCCCGGCGGCCGAGCCGATCAGCTTCGCGGAGTTCCGCGACCGCTATCTCGCCACCCACGAAGGCGGCGCGATGGAGAGCAACAGCCTC
>CAZRGV010000172.1:8484-10964 GCA_964599655.1 uncultured Isosphaeraceae bacterium
CCTGAAGCATCTCGCGACGACCCTGGGAGAGCGGTTCCCGATCCGCTCGCTCGCCGCGTCCGATCTGCAGGGCCACATCGCCCGCCGCGCCGCCGTGAAGGGGCCTTCCGGGCGGCGTCTGAGCCCGACGACCATCCGCAAGGAGCTTGCCACGCTGCGTGCGGCCTGGAACTGGGCCGCGCATATGGGTCTGGTCTCCGGTCCTTTCCCCAACCGGGGGCTGGTTTTCCCCAAGGCCGACGAGAAGCCGCCCTTCATGACCTGGCAGGAGATCGAGCGGCGCATCCAGGCCGGGGGACTCTCCGGCGAAGCGCAGGCCGAACTCTGGGACGCCCTGTTCCTCACCCTGCCCGAGATCGAGGAACTCCTGGCACATGTCCGCACGGCGGCCCGGCAGCCCTGGGTCTATCCGATGTTCGTCTTCGCCGCGCATACCGGCGCCAGGCGGTCGGAGATGATCCGGGCGCAGGCGACCGACGTGGATTTCGAGGGTGGGACGGTGCTCATCCGGGAGAAGAAGCGGGCGAGGGGCCGACGGACGACCCGGCGCGTTCCGCTTTCGTCCCGCCTGGCGAGCGTGCTCAGGGAGTGGCTGGAATGCCATCCGGGCGGCCCGACGCTCTTCGGCCAGGAGATGGCGGTCGTCCGCAGCAGGACGAAGCGCTCGGCTTCGACGCCGCTCACCCGCGACGAGGCCCATGACCATTTCAAGCGGACGCTGGCAAGCAGCAAGTGGGAGGTGCTCCGGGGCTGGCACGTCCTCCGCCACAGCTTCGCCAGCAACTGCGCGGCGAAGGGGGTGGACCAGCGGCTGATCGACAGCTGGCTGGGGCACACGACCGAGATCAGGAGGCGTTACCTGCACCTGATCCCCAGCGACGAGCGTCAGGCCCTGGGCGGGGTGTTCGGATAAGCCGCATGCTGTCGATTGCTCTCCCGCAGCACGGTTAGCCGACGCATCCCGCAAGGGTCACCGGGATCGGCCGTTTCCGTTGTCCGGATGATCTCTCACCCTCCCATCGCGGCCGGGGAGTCTCTCAAGCGGGTCGGGATCGCGGTAAGGCGGCATCAGCCTCGCGCGCACGACCCCGGCGAAACCACGCGAGGCGTTCGCCCCGGCGGCCTCGACGACGCCCGCCTGCACCAGGGCGGCGAACATTCCTTCATTCTCCGAGTAATCCTTGATGAAGACCTCGTCAGGCCCGACCGATACTCCGGGCAGGTTGACGGTAGCCACGGCCACCTGTCCCCCGTCCTTCGCGTCGCGAAGGATCAGTGCCGGCCGTCCATTGCCGTAGGCGGCCTTCTCCACGGTGCAGAGCCATTCCTTGAACCTCACCCGTCCCACGTCGCATCCTCTCTTCACAACCGTTGCCGTTCCAAAGGCTCCTATCAGGAAGAGCCATTCCGCGCAAGCGTCACGCGCGACGGCTTGACAGCAACCCCTCCCGTTGATACCTGAGCAGCTCGGCGTGGGAGATGACCCAGGACGCGAACGCGCCGCGGCCGGACTTGCGCTTCTCCGCTCTGATCCGGCCCAGTCGGCACCACTCCCGGATGGTGAATTCCGCCTTGCCGAGCTGGCGGGCGGCTTCCTCGGTCGTGTACCAGTCCCGGACCGTCTCCCGCTCCACGAGCACGACGAGCATCCGCTCGATCCGGCTCAGGCGTTCATCGAGTTCTTCCATCGCTCCAGTCCCCTCGCGGCCCACGACATTGAACCCCTCGTAGCTCCGATCACTTCGTCCTTGGCCCACCGGCGCGGAACGCTTGACTACCGAAACCGACTTCTGCTAAATCAATCAACAATTGCGATTTTAACAATGAAATGATTTCGACATGGCCAAACCTGCCCACAAGATCCGCAGCGGCGCCCTTGAGGTGACGATCTGGAAGAACGACGGGGACAAGGGCGCGTGGTACAGCGCCACGCCCCGCCGCAGCTACAAGCAAGGCGAGGAGTGGAAGGAGACCGACAGCTTCGGCTTCGACGACCTGCTCGTGCTGGCCAAGTTGCTCGACCTGGCCCATAGCTGGATCATGGACGCGCAACAGGCCGACCGGAAGTCGGCGGCCCAGGAAGCAGCGTGAACGGGTCCCCCGGGCTGTCATGAGCCGCCCCGGGGGCATCCGGAGGGGCAACCACACGAGTTGCGACTCGCCCCCTTGGAAGGAGAGTGGACAGCATGACGAGCACGCCGGAACCGGCGACAACGAGGGCCAGCCCCTCGATCCGGCGCGCCCCGTCGAGCAGCGCCTGGTTCTCGGGACGCAAGGCAAACTCCCTCGGATCTTCGCCGAAAAACTCGGCCTCGCGGCCGTGCACGTCGCCGCCGACAGGCGTAACCCCCCGGCGCGTCGCCTCCGACGCCACCGCGTGGAGCACGAAGGCGGCGAGGAGGAGCCCCGGCCCGGCGGCAATCCGCTGGGCTGCGCCCCGCTTTTTGGTCCAGCCGAAGTGGGAGTTTGCCTCAGCGTAG
>CAZRGV010000173.1:0-10896 GCA_964599655.1 uncultured Isosphaeraceae bacterium
CAAAATCATTTGACAAAATAGGATAAAGATTCTTTTAAAATATCATACAAAAATTATCCTCGCCACGCATTCCCCGCCGCCCTCGCATCGAGGTCATCGAGCAGGTCGGGCCAGAGGTCGCCGTGCGAGTCGAACGTCCTCGACCTCGGCTGAATGGCCTGGTACCAGGCGGCGTTGAAGGCCGGCTGGACCAGCAGGAGCACGGCCAGCGCGACTCCCAGCGGCCGTCCCGCGCGCCGGCCGATCGCCGCCACCCCCTCGGCCACCAGCAGTTGAATCGTCGGGACCAGGAACAGCAAGAGCCGTCCGTGAAACGGATACTTGCGCACCACCGAGGCCCCGATCGCGAACACGATCGGCGCGATCAGCACGGCCACCCCGCCCCGCCAGCGCCGACCCAGCGCCAGCATTCCCACCAGGAACAGCGTCGAGGCCAGCACGGCCGTCGCCGGCAGGCCCAGCGGCGTGAGCAAACTGGCCGGATTGATGAACACATTCGCAAATTGAAGGCAAACCCGCCACGCCTGTTCCACCGACCCCGGCGGCAGTCGCAGGAAGGCGAAGTCCCACCATTGCCAGATGAACGGCTCCCTGGTCAAGATCCTCTGCGACACCGCGAAGCAGGCCCCGAAGCTCGCCACCCAGGCCAGTCCCATGGCCGAGACCGCCAGTCCTTTTCGCCACTGGCGGGCCCTCGCCAGCGTGACCAGCAGGCAAGTGCCCACTCCCGCCAGCACCATCACCAGCGGGAACGCGAACCAGATCCCCAACGCGCCAAAGGCCGTCAGGGCCGCGATCCGCCTCGGCGTGAGCGCGTCCGGCGACGACAACGGCTCGGCCGCCAGCCGGAAGGCCACGAGCGTCAACAGGACCTCGGTTGAGTACTGCTTGATCTCGGACGCATAATAGAGCAAGTAGTCGGCCAACGCGAACAGGCCGGTCGCCAGCGGCACCGCCGCCCGGTCCAGGTAGCGCCGGGCCACGGAACGGAACGCGAACACCGAGGCGATCGCGCAGAGCAGCGGCACGAACCTCGCGGCCAGGACGGGGTCCATCGGCAGCCGCACCATCAGGCGTTCGACGACGAGGAACGCCGGAGGCGCGAGCTGATGCTGTGTCAGCCTCGTATGGAAGTCGAACACCGGCCGCCCGACGAGGTTCTCGAGCAGCGAGGTCTCATCGATATATAACCCCCGGTTCGCGACGTACTCCAGCACGCGCAAGAGGACTCCAACGGCCACCGCCAGCCAGGTCAGGCGCTCCGTCCAACACCCGGCCCCTCGAAGACGAATGGGCGTCCGGAGCCACGAACGCCTTGTTTCGCGGCTCCGACCGCCCTCCGGTTCCTCCGCCATCGACACGCCTCACAAAACATCCAGGGGTTCACGCGCGGGCGAATCCGCAACCGTGGTCGCGCCGGGCCCGCGCCTCATCCGGGCGGGCCTACTCGGGATGATACACCTTGCCCCGCCATCGAAGGAACCACCTGGTGACCACCCCGGCCTTCGCCAGGCTGATCAAAGCCGCCAGCGCGAAGAAGACCAGCCCGAGCACGATCTGGTCGAGCCCGGCCACCGCCAGCCGCCACTGCCGGTAAATTTGCGAGCCGGCGACCAGCAGCCAGCCTCCCAGGCTGACCGACGCCGAGACCATCGCCAGCCGGTGCTGGAGCAGCACGCCATACGTCGCCGCGATCGTTGTCGCCATCAACGGATAAGCCGCCAGCGATTCCGGCGCCGGTTCGGGCCAGAGCCTTGGCACGCCTGTTGCCGCCGAGAGGTTGGCCAACGTCAGGGCCAGGAATCCGGCCGCTTCCAACGCTTTGGCCAGCGGGTCGCGGAAGCTCAGGCCGATCAACAGCGAGGCCGCGATCGCTCCGTGCAAGACCATCGCCGCGCGATAGGGCGGGGTCCAGCTCTCCGGCAGGCTGATCGCCACCGCCGCGATCAGGCAAGCCGCCGCCAGCAGCGACCGCCCGCTCGTCGGACCTCGCAAGGCCCGGAACCCGTGCAGTCCGGCCAGCGCCCAGAGCGGCCACGCGTGAGTCGCCTCCAGCACGTCCACGTTCAGGTCCCACGGATCCACGAACACGAGCGCCAGCAAGATCCCCGACAGTCCCCCGAGGGCCAACGGCACGCGGCGAGCCGCCGCCATCGCATAAAAGGCCGCTGTCGCCAGCAAGGTCAGATACAAGGGCGAGCCGCCCGTCGTGGACACGAACATCAACAGGAACCGCCGCGACACGCCCCCCGAATCCTCACCCATCACCGAGAGCGCGAGCAGCCCGAGCGGACCCGCCAGCGCCAGCCCTTGCAACAGCCTCGACCGCGACACCAGGCCGAGCTCCAGCAACAGCACGACCAGCGCCAGCAGGTACGGCACGAGGAAATACGGTTGAAAGATGCTTTCACGAAGCTCCGGGAAGCTCGGCGCGTGCATCGACCAGCAGAGCGTGCCGGCCCTCGCTCCCAGGCCAACGCCCAGCACCACGAACAGCGACCAGGGATACAGCGGCCAGATCCAGGGACTGCCATTGTCCTTGACGTACGACGGTCCTCGACGGATCGCCGGCAGCAAGCTCAAGGCCACGAGCCCCGCCATCGGCGAGAACCCGAACAGGGCCCACAACAAGGTCGGGTTCGGACGCCCCGGATCACCCAGCCACGGGCTCAACGCCACCGGATAAAGAAACACCAGCGCCAGGCTCAGGTGATAGGGCAGCCGGAATCCCAGCGGCAATCGCAGCCGCATGCCCCGCAGCAGGGCCTCGCTCAGCGACACCGCGAACAGCACCCCGCCGATGTCGCCGACCAGCCCCACCGAGCGGTCACGGATCAAGATGTCATCGAAGATCATCGCGATCGCCAGGAACACCAGAACGATCAACAGCAGCAACGTCCGCACGTCATCCCACACGTTCCCCAGCCGCACCAGCACGCAGGCCGTGCCCGCCAGCAGCAGGATGAAGCCGGCCAGCCCCAGCAGGAACGCCCAGGCCGGGAAGTTCCTCGCCATCGGGTCGAACGACATCCGCAACCCCAGCAACACCAGCACGGCGCTCAGGACGTAGAACGGGTTCTGGTTGCTCAGCCAACGCAACAGGCCTCGCGTCGACCTCGGCCGGCACGGCGGTGGAAGCTCCATGAAGTGGTCCATCCTCGATGCCTCGACCTTCGAGAAATGAGTGGGAGAAGGGGCGCCCGGGAACCTCGAGGACCGTCGATCGGCCCTCGAAAACCGTCCGGACACGACCTGCATTATGGTCCTCTGCGACATTTGTCGCAAGAGGCCGGTTTCGAATCCTCAACCGGGCGCTGGCGACGGCCTCGCGTCGACGTCAGAATGGGATGGGCGGTGGGCGGCAACCGTTGATCGCGGGGAGACGTGCTGATGTCCAGTCGCCAGGATCGGATCGAGGGCGGGTTGATCGGCCTGCTCGTGGGCGATGCGCTCGGGGTCCCTTACGAGTTCCACCCGCCCCACGCGATTCCCAGCGAGGACCAGATCGAGTTCCAACCGCCGCCTGGCTTCCGTCGTGCCCATGTTGGCACGCCTCCCGGAACCTGGTCCGACGACGGCGCGCAGGCGCTCTGCCTGCTCGACTCCCTGCTGGAGTGCGGCCGGTTCGATCCCGATGACTTCGGCCAGCGCCTTTTGCGCTGGTACGACGACGGATACCTCGCCGTCGATGATCGCGTCTTCGACATCGGCAACACCACCCGCCAGAGCCTCCGCGAGCTTTCGCGAGGTGTTCCGGCCATCGACGCCGGTCTCGACGACGAGAACGCCAACGGCAATGGCTCGTTGATGCGTGTCCTTCCCCTGGCCCTCTGGCATCGCGGCTCCGACGCCGAGCTGGTCCGCGACGCGAGGCTCCAGTCTCGCGTCACGCACGGACATCTCCGTTCCCAGGCCTGTTGCGCCTTGTATTGCCTCTGGGCTCGCCGCGTCCTCGACGAGGCCGGCGACCCCTGGCGCGACGCCGTCGCGACGCTCCGGTCGATCGCCGATCCCGACCTCCGATCCGAGCTGGAGACCGCGATTCGTCCTGACGACCCGCCCAAGGGTCGAGGAACCGGCTACGTGGTCGACTGCCTGCACTCGGCCCGACTGGCCGTTCAGGCCGGCGGCTTCGAGCCGGTGGTCAAGGCGGCCGTCCGCCTTGGCAACGACACCGACACCACCGCCTGCGTCGCCGGAGGTATCGCCGGTCTCCGCGAGGGCGTCGCCGCCATCCCCGACCGCTGGCGGAACGGCCTCCGAGGCCAGGAATGCCTGGTCCCCTTGCTCGCGAGGCTGCTGGCCCGCGAGGCGTGACGCCGGCCTTCGATCCAGCCTCAACGCGTCGTATCGACGGGCGTGACGTCGATGATCCGTTCGTCGGCCAGCCAGGCGCGGGCCTTCTCGCGATGCTCGTCGGTGATGTAGGCCGACACCGCGGTGAACGCCGCGGTCAGCACGCTGACGTCGTCGCTCAGGCCGATGATCGGCAACAGGTCGGGCACCACGTCCAGCGGCAGGATGAAGTAGGCCAGCGCCGCCGCCACGACCCCCTTGACCCACACCGGCGTCTTCGGGTCGAGCAGGCAGAAGTACATCGACGTGACTTCCGAGGCCATCGGCACCTGCCGCAGGTAGCGCTTGGCCTTGGCCGTGAACCGCTCGCGGACCACCTGCTCGTTGCGGGCCTGGTCGTGGCCGACGTACTCCTCCGGCCGGATCGGCGTCCTCGTCCGGAGCCACTCGTTCCAGGGGATCGCCATCTGCGGACCTCCGATCGCGCGGCGTTCGATCGCTCGAACGTCCATCATACCCGATCGCGCCGAGCCGCCACCCCCCGACTTTTTTGGTCCCCAACGGGCCATTCCGGGAGTATGCTCCAAGGTTGTGAGGATCACTCCTCTCCTCCGATGAGTCTCTCGTTATTCCCGGAGCTGCGATACCATGCGATTGCACCCCTCGATCTCGCGGCGGGTCGCCGGCCTCGTTGTGGTTACGGGCCTGACCCTCGCCGCCGTCGCCGCGTCACCTCCGCCCGCGGCCGACGACGCCTCGAAGAACGACCTCAAGCGGTTCCAGGGAACCTGGCGCACGGTCTCCCTCACCATCGACGGCCGCAAGATTCCCGACGACGAAATCCAGGACCGTCGCGTCATCATCATCGACGACCGTTACGTCGTCGTCGATGGCAACAAGACCATCCAGCGCGGGTCCTTCCGCCTCGACGCCAGCAAGACCCCCAAGCAGATCAACACCTTCCCCGCCGACGGCCCGAACAAGGGCAAGGTCGATCTGGGCATCTACGAGCTCGACGGCGATATCCTCCGACTCTGCTACGCGCCTCCCGGACGCACCCGACCCACCGAGTTCAGCGCCGAACAAGGCTCAGGCCGCTGGCTCACCACCGACGCCCGAGTTCCCGAGTAACCCCCCGATCGCGTGGGAGGACAGGCCAGGTCTTTCCATCGGCTCAATCAACGAGCGGGACGCCGCGCGAAACCTCGCGAGGCCCTCCCGCTCGTTCTTCTTTGGCGACGATTCCCGCCGCCTCCCAGACTCGACACGGTCCGTCCGTCGCCCGTCGTCGGCAGGGCGACCTCAGCGTTTGGCCACTTTTTCACGACACGACCGGTTTCCTGTGTCAGAATGGTTGGGATGGACAGACAAACCTTCCTGGCGAGAGGCCGTCAACGGACTTGGGTAGGAATCTGAACCTGATTGAAAAACCAACATGCCGGCAACGTGACGTGTTGAGAAAACGCATCGAAACAACGAAATCGCGACCTCCCACCAAGCAACGCAACCCAAAGCGAGTGGCGATTGGCATCCAACACGCATCCGGGGCGTGGGCGGTCTCGACGATTCGCGAGGCGATGGGGCGAGGACGATCGGATCACGGCTTGGAATCGCGGGCGGTCGAGCCGCCCGCGCGTTCGCCATCGCTCGTCGAGGCGTTCTCAAGGGGCCGGCGTCTTCGACTTGCCGCCGGTCAACGACTTGATATACGCGACTTCCTTCGGGTCGTACGGCGTGCCGTCCTTGCGGAAGATGTCGTGGAACCAGAGCTCCGGCTCGGCGTGGTACGTCTTCTGCCACGAGTCCCACGGATAGTTCGTCTGCGTCTTGCCGGCGACGAAGCCCCAGTTGTAGGCGCCCACCTTCTGATCGCGGAAGTACCCAAGAATCGGATCAAACCGGCTGCCCGCGGGCCGTGCCATGTACTCGGTGCAAACGATCGGTCTTCCGTAGCGCCGCAACGTCTCGACCCGTTTCTTCACGTCGGCCAGCGGTCCATAGTTGTGAAAGCTGATGATGTCCGACGAATCGAGCTGGAACCGCTCCATCGGCGAGAGCTTCGCCGGGTCCGACCAGTCCCCCAGCCAGACGCCCGAGGTGATCGGCTGCGACGGATCGACCTCTCGAATCCAGGCGACCTCCTTCTTGAGCAGTTGCAGCGCGAGCTCGGCCTTGTTTTCCGGCTCGAACCGCCCATAGCTCGATCCATTCCGATTATCGGGCTCGTTGAAGACGTCCCAAACATGCACGCGACGGTCGTCCTTGAAGTGGCCGACGACTCCTTGAACGTACCCCTTCAGCTCGTCGTACCGCGAAGGGTCCTTCAAGATCTCGAGCCCTGGACTCTGCACCCAGCCCGAGTTGTGCACGTGAGGCTTCGGAGCGCGCTGGGGGCCAACCTTGGGAAACGGGTCCCAAACCGAGTCGAACAGCACGAACATCACGCCGATCTGGTGCTTCTCCGCCGTGTCGAGGAACCGCTCCATTCGACGCAGGAACCCCTCGCGGTCTTGCTCCCAGAGCAAGTGATGAAGGAACACGCGAATACTGGTAAATCCGAGGTCCTCGGCCCAGCCGAGTTCCCGGTCGATGGTCTCGAGGTCGAACGAGTCGGCCTGCCACATCTCGAGCTGGTTGATGGCCGTGCTCGGCCCGTAGTTGCACCCCACCAGCCAGGGCCTCTCGCGATACCACGCGTTGGCCTTCTCCTCCGACCACCGCTCCCCCGCCGAGACCCATCCCGGCCCCAGGAGCAACACCCCGCAAACCACCGCCCACGCGGCGCACTTCGATCTCGGTCGCGACATCATGGTCCTTCCCATCGTTTCACTCGGAGCCTCGCCTCGCGCGAGGCGCGCCGCCAAGCGTATCCGCGGGACAGGGGACGGTCAACCGCCGCAACGGCCGGCCAGGATGCGGGTCGCGTGGTCCGGTTCCGAAACAACCGTTCCGATGGTAGAATTCCCGCGAGGCTCCACGCGGGGGTTTTCGATTCTCGGGTCGGAACTCAGTCTTCCATGGAAATGATCTGGTAACTCTTATGTATCAATCCAGGCTTCCGCTGAGTTTTCCCGAGTTGCCCGTTCCTCGAGAGAAGAAGGGCGTCGTCTACACGAAGCCTTGGGTCGTGGAATTCCTGCTCGACCTCGCTCGTTACAACGCTGAGGCGAACCTGGTGGACGCAGTCGCGATCGAGCCCGCGGCCGGTGAGGGCGCGTTCCTCGTCTCGATGGTGCGCCGCCTCGTGGAATCGTGCCATCGACAAGGTCGAGTCGTCGCCGAGTGCGCGCATTCTCTCCTGGCCTATGAACTCGACGACGAAAGCGCCCGCAAGGCCCGGTCGAACGTGGTCAAGACATTGACCGCGATGGGGGTTTCCGCAGCCGTTGCCGAGGTTCTGGCACGAGGCTGGATTCGCGTTGGCGACTTCCTCTTCGAGGCGTTTTCCCTGCCCCAGGCCGATTTCGTGATCGGCAACCCGCCCTATATCCGGCTCGAAGAAATTCCCGACGAGACCTCCAACCTGTACCGTGATGCGTACCCGACCATGAAGGGCCGGGCCGATCTGTATGTGGCGTTCTTTGAGGCGTCGCTTCGACGGCTGAAAGAAAACGGCGTCTGTGCGTTCATCTGCGCCGATCGTTGGATGCGGAACCAGTATGGCGCCGAGCTGAGGCGACTCGTGACCCGAAGCTTCGCGATCGACGCCGTCGTCGAGATGCACAACGCCGAGGCGTTCGACGACGACGTGAGTGCCTATCCCGCGATCACGGTCATCCGTCGTGGCGAACAACAGCGGGCCGTCGTCGCGAGCATCGATCGAGCCATCGAAAGCACCAAGGCGGGCGAGTTGGCCTCGGCCATGATCGCCTCGAAAGACGGCGAAAACACACAGGTCTTGGAGGGCGTCTCCAGGGCGGTCGTTTCGGGATGGTTCAGGGATTCCGACCCCTGGCCGTGCCGCTCTCCCAGGAAGCTGGCCCAGCTTCGTCGGCTCGAAGACCGCTTCGAGCCCCTCGAGACAGACGCGTCGGAAACCAGGGTCGGAATCGGTGTCGCGACGGGTCTCGACGAGGTCTTCATTACCAGGGACCCGCACCTTGTTGAGGAATCTCGGCTCCTCCCGCTGGCCATGGCGGCAGATACGATCACCGGAACGCTTCAGTGGTCAGGACACTATCTGGTCAATCCCTGGAATGAACATGGTCTGGTGAACCTTGAAGAGTTTCCCCGCCTTCGAGCCTATTTGGAAAGACATCAGGAGGCCTTGAAGAAGCGTCACACCGCTCGAAAAAACGCCCTAGGCTGGTACCGCACGATCGACCGCGTTCATCAGGCATTGACGGCAACACCCAAGCTCTACATTCCGGATATCAAGGATCGACTCAATCCCGTCCTTGATAAAGGGCAAACATACCCGCACCACAATCTTTATTTCATCCAGTCGGAAACCTGGGATCTCGAGGTTCTTGGCGGGCTTCTGCTTTCCGCGCTCGGGCAGTTTTTCGTCGAGAGCTACGGCGTTCGCATGCGAGGGGGATACCTTCGGTTCCAGGCGCAGTACCTCCGTCGAATACGCGTTCCGTCTCCAGATCGCGTGTCCCGTTCCCAAGCGACTCAACTGGTCCGTGCATTTCGAAACCGGGATGCCGCGCTCGCAACCCGGGTCGCCTGTGCCATCTACGAGGTCGATCCCTCGGAGGTGGACGTTGAGTCTTGACCTCGATGCGCGATTCCAGAAGGCGATTCAAGATTACTGGAGTGCGAGAGAACGGCAGCAGAAGAAGCAGATCCAGGGAGGAAAAATCGACAGTGGCACGCGAGGCGCGGTCACGGGTGGCACACAGATGGGATCGCTCGAAGTCCTCATCCGCGACATCCTGATGGAGGCGGGTCTCGACGATTTGGAGATCAAGACGCGAACGGCCCTGGAGCTTCCTGGATCCTACCGATCCGAAAAGAAGTGGGACCTCATCGTCATTTGCAAGGGACAACTCCTCTCGGCGTTGGAGTTCAAATCCCAGGTTCGGCCATCTTTCGGCAATAACTTCAACAACCGGAGCGAGGAAGCGATCGGGAGCGCGACCGACATCTGGGTCGCCTTCCGCGAAGGGCGATTCGGGTCTGGGCCCGCTCCGTTCCTCGGCTATTTCTTCCTCCTGGAAGATTGCGAACCGGTCCATCGGCCCGTCCGCAATCAAGAGCCTTACTTTCCAGTGGACCCCGCCTTCGTCGGCGCGTCCTACTGTCAACGATACGAGCTCCTCTTACGACGATTGGTTCGTGAACGACTCTACAACGTCTGCTGTCTCACTTTGGCGACCAACGCGACTCCGACAAGGATTACCCATCCCTCCGACGACCTGTCCATCCATCGCTACGTCGCGACCCTAAAGAGCCATATTTTCGCCTTTAAAACGAATAGTAGAAATAGAAAATAGTATAAAAAATGATTATTAAATGGCATGGTGCCGGCTCGTCCTCGGCAAGGGGACGTGGTCGCCGGGTGGTTCTGGTGGCTTGTTCACCAGTGTTCGTTTGCTCAAAGTTGAGCACTCGTGAAGGACGCCGAGGGTCGGTCCGCCACTTCGACCCCGGGGGGTCCCGAGGCTCGAGGCATCGGCGGACGGCCGTTTGGTGGACCATCGCCGTGGCGCGATCACACGGGGCACGGGTGGACAAGCCAACCGACGCCGATCCGATCGCCCGGTTATTGGGCCTTCGGAGGTTCGTCAGCGCGCGGGTTCGGGCTCGGTGAACTCGGCGACGCGTGGGTTCACGAGCGAGAACCAGTCGTTGAAGTTGAGCTGGACGGCATCTTCGTGCGTGCCGCCTTGCAGGACGATCGGGCCGTCGACCTTCATGGTTTGATCCATGAGCACGTCGACATCTTTCCAATGCCGGAGCGCGGGGATGGCGCCGGTCTCGACGTCCTGGAAGATCTTGTCCATTTCGTCCTCGGAGGCCAGGCGGGCCTCCTTGGCGCCGATGGCCTGCTTGACCTGGCCGAGCACGACGCGGCGGCTGGCTGGCAAGATCAGCTCGACGGGCCGGCCGTCGGCCATCACGACGACGACCTTGGCGACCCGGTGGCCGCTGATATGCTCACTTTGCGCGACTTCCTGGGCGGTGAACGCCTGGCGGTGGTGCCGTTCCTCGAAGGGCACCCCGCGCTGTTGCAGCAACGACTTGATCCAGGGGGCGGTGGCCATGAATGTCCCTCCTTCGCGAGGCGTTTCGGCAACGCAACGAAGATCCGCTCGGCCCGGGCTCGCACCCGTCGGATTGGTGGTCGGTTGACCGGGTTCGGGGACCAGAGGCGAACGTTCCCGGGCGTGGACGTTCCGGGAGACATGTCCAGACGTTGCCTCGCGCGGCCTCTCTGAGAATCTTCGCCGGCTTGGAGGACCGAATCAAGCCATTGTTTTGAGGGGAGGAGGGCGCGAGCCGTCTTGCTGGCCGCGCCCTCCTCGGTTTGGCGTTTGCCACTCAGGCCCGCTTCAGCAGGCGGGCGCCGTAGACGGCGTTGGCGCCGAGCTGTTCCTCGATGCGGAGGAGCTGGTTGTACTTGGCGATCCGGTCGGAGCGGCTGGCGCTGCC
>CAZRGV010000174.1:0-4398 GCA_964599655.1 uncultured Isosphaeraceae bacterium
AATGCGTCGACGATCTGGCGATCATCCGCTCGATGGTCTCGAACTTCTCCGAGCACACAGCGGCCAATTATTTCATGCACACGGGTTCGGGGCTTCAGGGACGGCCCAGCCACGGGGCCTGGGTCACCTACGGCCTGGGCAGCGAGTGCCAGAATCTGCCCGGCTTCGTCGTTCTGAACAGCGGGCTCATCCCACCCGGCGGCGTCGACTGCTTCAACAGCGGCTTCCTTCCCGCGTCGTATCAGGGTTCGATCTTCAAGGCGGGCGATAACCCCGTGGCGAACGTCGCTCCCGCGGGCGACCAGCCTCGCAAGCTCGACCTTCTTCGCCGGCTCGACCACGGAGTTCTCGGCCGGATCGGCCATCACGACGCGATCGAGGCATCGATCGCCAATTACGAGCTGGCCGCTCGCATGCAGACGGCCATTCCCGAGCTGACCGACATCTCCGGCGAGACGAAGGCCACACGCGCGCTCTACGGACTCGACGATCCTTACCCCCCCACGCGAATCTACGCGAGACAATGCCTCGTCGCCCGGCGGCTTGTCGAGCGCGGTGTGCGGTTCATTGAGGTGCTTTGCCCGAGCGTCGGCGGCGACCGCTGGGACCAGCACGGCAACCTCAAGGAAGGCCACGCCAATAATGCCCGCGCTACCGACAAGCCCATCGCGGCCCTGATCAAGGATCTGAAAGCGCGCGGATTGCTCGACTCCACGCTTCTCGTCTGGGGCGGTGAATTCGGCCGAACGCCCATGGCTCAGGGCACCAACGGCCGTGACCACAACCCCTACGGCTTCACCATGTGGTTGGCCGGCGGTGGCGTCAAGGGCGGCACGATTCATGGCGCGACCGATGACTACGGCTACCACGCCATCGAAGACAAGGTCGAGGTCCACGACCTGCACGCCACAATGCTCCACCTGCTAGGCATCGACCACAAGCGCCTGACGTACCGCTTCAGCGGCCGCGACATGCGATTGACCGACGTCCACGGCGAGGTGATCCGCCCCATCCTCGCCTGAGCCATCGACGCGTGGACGTCCCAGGAACCGATCTCCCTCGCGGCTGCGGCATCGTCCGATCGGGGCATTCCGGCGACGACACGATTCCAAGCGCGCTTCGAGTTCCGGAGTCTTCGCGAGAAATCTCCTGAACGCGGAAGGAATCTGGTCAGCCTCGAACGCTCGGCGATCCCGGGGACTCCGTCGTCGGCCTGTCTCGGGAGACCGATCGCCATGGGTCTGCGGCCCCTCAAGGGACAGGACAAATCGGAGCGAGGCCCGGCGTCGTGTCGCCGATCGCCATCCTCCCCCTGGGCGGATTCGCTACGTGGATCCTCCCCAAACGACGGGCGATTCGATGATCGGCACGGCTCTTGCGTACGAATCTCTCACCTGAGAACCAAACGAGACCGCCGTTTCCTGTCGCGGCGTCGTGACTGGCAGGATCACGTCGCGCGCCTCGCATTTCTTCGTCGACCGGGTTTTCGCTATAGTTCTTGCGTCGGCTCCCGGTCGCGACCAGCCTGCGGGTCGCGCGGGCGAATGATATCTCAGGAAGGAGCCAGGGGTCGTGCGATT
The DNA here is from genome assembly GCA_964599655.1 of uncultured Isosphaeraceae bacterium. Lineage (GTDB taxonomy): Bacteria > Planctomycetota > Planctomycetia > Isosphaerales > Isosphaeraceae > CAZRGV01. The sequence goes on from CAZRGV010000174.1 coordinate 1,581, forward strand.
CACTTTGCGGGCCTATGCGTTGTCCCGCGTTCCCAGAATGGCCCCGAATCGAGTCGCGGAACTCCAAACCAGGCGGCTCCGCGCCCTGGTCGGCGCCGCCGTCGAGCGGTCTCCGTTCTTCCGGGCAAAGTACCGCGGTATCAACCTCGATCGATTCGCGCTGACCGACTTGCCTCCCTCGCACAAGACCGAGCTCATGGCCCACTTCGACGAGGCCGTGACCGACCCCGCCATTCGTCGGGCCGAGCTTGAACGGTTCATCGACGACCCTCGAAACGAAGGCACGCGCTTCCTCGGGCGTTACGTCGTCAGCCACACCTCCGGCAGCCAGGGACAGCCCATGCTCATCCTCCAGGAGCCCCGGCACCTGGAGCTGCTCTTCGGCCTTCAGATGACGCGAGGCAACACCCGGAAGGCCAACCTGGTTGAGGCAGTCCGTCGCCTGATCCGGCCGGAACGCCTCGCCGTCTTGCACCTTGATCGCGACTTCTTCCCGACCGCCTCGGCCTTCGAACACATGCCGGCCGCCGCCAAGCGGTATGTGAAGGTCCTTCGACTGGCCCAGACCGACGCGGACCTGATTGAGCGGCTGAACGCCTTCGAGCCCAACGTGCTGACCGCCTACGCCGGTGTGCTCGAGATCCTCGCCCTCGAAGAGCTGGCCGGCCGACTTCACCTTCGACCCAGGCTCCGCCAGGTTGTCAGCAACAGCGAGGTCCTGACCGACCGCGCCCGCGAACGGATCGAGTCCGCCTTTGGTTTGCACGTCCTGAACAACTACGCCGTCGGCGAGTGCCCGTTCCTGACCACCGGATGTACGACGGACGACGGCTCGCACGTGAACGCCGACTGGGCCATCCTCGAGGTCGTCGACGACGCCTATCGTCCTGTCCCCGCCGGAACACCCGGAACCAGGGTCCTCGTCACGAACCTCGCCAACACGACGCAGCCGATCATCCGCTACGAGATCGGCGACGTGGTCACCATGGCCGACGCCCCTTGCGGCTGCGGCAGTCGTCTCCCTCGCGTCGCTCGCATCGAGGGCCGGGACGCCGACATCTTCTGGATCCGCGACGGCTCGAAGTACCGTCGGGTCATCACCATGGTCTTCACCCACGCCTTCGAATACCTTCGCCAGGTCCGCGAGTGGCAGGCCATCCAGACCGACCGCAACCGCGTTCAGGTCCGCCTCGAACTCCTCCCGAACACCACGCTCGACGAGACGCACGCCAGGCGCATCCTCGACCGCCAGATGGCCCTCTACGGTTATCGAGGGCGGCTCGACGTCGCTCTGGAGGTGGTCCCCCGGCTCGAACCCGACTCCAAAACCGGCAAGTTCCGCCGGATGATCAGCCTCGTCGGCGTCCCCGACGACCTCGACCACGAGGCCAGGGGCGCGTAGGTTCGTCCGCCGTGTCCGACGGGCGATCCGCCGGGATCTCGTCGAAACGACATCCGCAATACCGCCTCGTCTCAACGACCGCGAGACTCTTCCATCAAGAGGATCAGCCGCTGGCCAACGGCCGAGGCCCAGACCTCCGAGCCGATCGCCGAGAAGTGGTGATCCATGATCCGGCCATTAAACAACGGGCTGGTTCGCACCGTCTCGCCCCGCCGTCGCGCCGCGATGACCTCTCGAAGATGAGCGTCGGCGAAGGCGTCGGTCGGATCGAGATACTCCCAACCAACCGCCCCCGAAAGCTCGGCCATCCGGCCGGGGTACGAAGTTCCCAACCTGAGTCCGTCGATCTGCTCCACCACCGGCGCGGGGACGACCAGCCAGATCAACCCCCGCTCCCGGCAAAACTGCCGGATCCGGCCGAGCCAGTATTGCCCCTCGTTCCAGTCGCCCTGTCCGGCCAGCACCTCCTGCGTGTCGCCGAAATCGTTCGCGTAAACGCCCACCACGACAAACCGCGGTCGGAACCGGTCCGCGAACTCCACCAGCGAGTAGTAATATTGCTCGGGAGAATAGCCCAGCAGGCCAGTGTTGAGAATTGAAACCTTGTCGCCGAGGTGTTTCTCCAGGAACCGTCGAAGGCACTCGGCAGGCGCCTCGTCGTTACCAATGAACATCCCCTGCATGAACGAGTCGCCCAGGACGATTCCCCGAACCGTCGCGGAGGGGTCGGGCTCCGGCCCTCGGAGGCCCCATGAGTTCGTCCTCTGGCCCGAGCCGGCAATGACGACCGCCTCGGCGGCTCGGACCACCTCGGCCATCGCCGGAGTGTCGGGCACCAGGAACTGCTCGAGGACGCCCTCTCTCGCGTAGGGGTTCCGGACCCAGATCGACCGGACCTTCGGGCGGAGCCGGTACGACCGGCCATGGTCGTCGGCCTCGAACACGAACGGCGAGAGCAGCAGGGTCCGATTGAAATTGCCCCAGCGCAGCAAGGCGTGCTCCGGGTCGAGCCCCGCGCCTCGGAGCATCGCCCGCATCGCCGGGCTGTACTGTGGAAAGCTCTGTTGATATGTCCGTCGGGCCTCGTCGATGTCGTGCTGGCGACGTCGCCTCTGCTCCGCCTCGGTCGCGTTTCGGCCCAGGACCCACGCCGCCGCGCGTCGGACCCGCTCCACCGCCTGCCCGGCCAGGTAACGGCCCGAAGGAGGGATCGCGACCAGCCCCACAAGGACCAGGGCCGTCGCCGCCATGATCCATCGCTTGAACAACCGCTCGAGCGCCTCGACCCGCTCGACGAAGCCCAGCACGCGCTGACGCTCTCCACGACGCCGTGATCGACGCACGCGCTCCCACCCCCTCGCTCTGGCGTTGGCATCGGCCCAGGCCGTGCGCGTGGCACGGACAAGGCCAGGCTAT
>CAZRGV010000174.1:4408-10872 GCA_964599655.1 uncultured Isosphaeraceae bacterium
CACCATAATTCGAAACCCAGTAACCTGGTAGGGTCCGCCGCCCGCGCAGACCGATCGGGCCCGATGAGGAAGACGGTCCACACGGGCGAACCCGACCAGGCTTGTTGTCCCGGTCACCTACATAATCTATAATTATAAGTTTGTGACTTGATGTGACATCCCCATGCCGAGAGGACAGAATTGGCGCAACTCCCATGAGACTAATCCGTTGGAGCCACCTAATCCGAATCAAAATCAATCCGGCTTATAGATCGCAACTCCTGTTCTTTCTTGTTCTTGTACCTCTCTTCTCGTCAACTCTCTGTTGTAGGGTTAAGAAGTTTGAGTCGAGTGTTATCCCTGCGGCCCGAAGTTGCTGAGTCAGCTCCCATCCCTCCGGCTTGAGCGACTCATCGAGCCACGGGCTTCCCACCCGGACCCATTCCCGCAAGTATCGCTCGAAGCTCCAGGGCTCGACGGCCCCTGACCACGAATCATCATCGTTACCGGGCTCGAATCCGCAGCATGGGCAGATCTGATAGGCAGGATCGCCGTACCAGCGAGCGTAGGGCGGCGGACCGGGGTGTACCAGAGGCGGCGGACCGGGGGGAAGTCGCGCGTAAGCCGCCTCGGCGAGCCCGGGATAGCCGCAGGCCGGGCAGTAATGGCGTATGAGGACGAGGGACATAGCCGTCGGCATCTTCGTGTGGACGGGGGTCGGCCCGAGCGGGACGATGGCGGTTACCACACTGCCTGACACACCGAGCGGAGCCGTCCCCCATGACATCCTCGCATCCGACACCCGCCCCTTGCCAGTGGTTCTCCTGGCTTGCCGCCCCGTTGGACCGCCGCTCCGCCCCGAGGATTGCCCTCCTCGGCTTCGGGGCCGTCAACGCCAGGGGCCGTCGAACCGTCACCTCCTGGATCAGGGCCGCCGAACCCAGCGACCAGTTCCGCCCCTGCTACACAGCCGTCGCTGCTGCCGGCAAGCGGGCCGATCCTTCTTCCAACAGCGACCGCACGACCGGCCGCAGCCCGGTGACGTAGCTCCGCAGTGTCTGGCGATGGATCGATCCGGCCTACAGCCGCTTCCACCAGCCGAAGATCGACCCGGAGAAGTGCAGCAGCCTGGCGCCCACCGACTCGCCGCCCGAGGCGTGGTCGATCATCGCCTGCAGATCCCTCCTGAGATGGGCCCAGCAAATTTGCCTGGCCGGAGCCCGCGCATAGGTGGGGAAGCGGTCGCTGACGATCACCGGGGCGATCGGCTCGCCGACCATCACGTGCAGGGCACCGGCCCCGCGTGAGCGGTCGATGCGGAAGGCGATGGGGCCGGCGCTTGACGCCGATGGGGTCGCTGGAGGGGGGCTTCGACGAGTTGGATGAGTCCTGGCCGAGGCGGACCTCCAGGTCGGCGACCCGCTATTCGAGGCGGGCGAAGGCGGCCAGCAGCGCCGCCTGCGCGGCCGGAGGGACTTGCGACCACAACTCCTCGGGAATCGGCGGCTCGACGCTCATGCCATCGGTATAACCGCCGCAAGCCGATGGCGCCAGTACCCACTCCCGTGAACGGCGACGACGGAGGAAACCGCACAACCCAGAAACCATGAATCCGTCAACGCAAGACATTACACATTTTTATCTATCATTTTGATCTTTTCTTGCCGAGCCTGCGCGTGAGTCGACAACGGGGTTTCGGAGCACGCCAACCCCTTCCAGCTCGACCTCGACCATATCGCCCGGCTTGAGGGCCGACGTATGGCCTGGGGTCCCGGTGAAGATCAGGTCACCGGGTTCCAGGGTCACGTGCCGGCTGATCCAGCTCACGGTGTTGGCCACGCCGTGAATCAGGTCGCTGGTACTCTCGGATTGCACGACCTGGCCGTTGACTCGGGTTTCCAGCTTCAGGTGGTCGTAGTCGAGGCCCGAGACGATGAACGGTCCGCACGGCCCGAACGTGTCGGAACCCTTGGCGCGCCACCATTGAAGGTCGTTCTTCTGCCAGTCTCGCGCACTCACGTCGTTGCCGCAGGTCACGCCCAGCACGTAATCCATCGCCTTGTCAGCCGAAACGTTCTTCGCTCGCTTGCCGATGACGATGACCATCTCTCCCTCGAAGTGGACATCGTTCGACCCCTCGGGCAGCACGATCGAGCCACCGGTCGACACAAGGCAGGTGGGCAGCTTGAAGAAGATCTCGGGCACCTTCGGCACCGGTCGATCACCCACGTGGCTCTTGTAGTTGAGACCGACGGCCAGCACCTTCGCATGCCCTCGGGTGGGAATCAGCAGGGTCACCTCCTTCAGCGGGTAGGTCTGGTCGGTCTTCGTCCAGGATTCGAAGGGACTGCCATCAATCCGCCGAACGCGATCTCCCTCGACAATCCCATAGGAGACCACGTCGCCCGCCCGGAACCGGGCATACTTCACGGGATGACCCTCCTCGGCCTGAACGGAGGAGAACCACGATCCGGCGCCAAGCAGCAGGGACAAAATCCAGAATCGCATGTGTCGCATGATCGATTCCTCACAGAGAAAACGACCGATCGTCAAATGTTCCGCCCGGGTCGACGGGCATGATGGTTGCAGGCAAGTCGTCCAGGTCACATGGTGACTCTTCCAGGCGACCGCGGCCGACGTCCCGAGCCTCATTGTGCGCCAGCGTGCGGTTGAAAGCGATCATTCTGGAATGCAAAGTGAACCATTGGTCGCTCAGGTAGAAATTCTGGAACTCTCTCAAGCTCAAGGAACTCTCGACATGAATCGATCCGATCGCCGAAGGTTCGTCCGGGTCGCGGTGTTTGGCATGGCTTCGGCGCTGCTCTGGTTGGCGTCGAGGACCTCGTGCGCGGACGACTCCGCCAAACCATCCGCCCCGAGGCCAAACATCGTCTTCGCCATCGCCGACGACTGGTCCTGGCCTCACGCGGGAATCTATGGCGATCCTGTGGTCCAAACCCCGACATTCGACCGGGTCGCCCGCGAGGGCGTGCTCTTCTCTCGCGCCTTCTGCGTCTCGCCGTCGTGCACTCCATCGCGAGGGGCCATTCTCACCGGGCAGACGATTCACCGGCTCGAAGAAGGCGGCAATCTCTGGAGCATCCTCCCGAAGAAGTTCCAGACATATCCAGATCTGCTCGAAGCGCAGGGCTATCACGTCGGCCTGACGGGCAAGGGCTGGGGTCCGGGCAGCCTGGAAGGGACGGGACGGACCCGCAACCCGGCCGGTCCCGCCTTCAAGAGCTTCGGCGAGTTCTTGAAGTCCGTTCCCGAGGGAAAGCCCTTCTGCTACTGGTTCGGCAGCTCCGACCCACACCGACCTTACGAACAAGGGTCCGGCCTGAAGTCGGGCAAATCGCCCGAGAAGGTCCTCGTCCCACCCTACTTGCCGGACTCACCTGAGGTTCGGAGCGACATGCTGGATTACTACGTCGAGGTCGAGCGATTCGACCGCCAGGTGGGCCAGATCCTTGAGGCCCTGGAGGCCGCCGGCCTGGCCGAGAATACGATCGTCGTCATGACGAGCGACAACGGCATGCCGTTTCCTCGGGCCAAGGCCAACCTGTACGACGCCGGAACACATATGCCACTGGCCATCCGCTGGCCAGCGAAGGTCGAGGCGGGCCGCACGGTGACCAACTTCGTCAGCTTCACCGACTTCGCCCCGACCTTCCTCGAAGCCGCCGGCCTCACGCCCTTGCCCGAGATGACCGGCCGCAGTTTCCTCGGCCTTCTTATCCGCGAACCCTACCTGGGTCGTGACCGTGCCTTCGTCGAACGAGAACGCCACGCCAACGTGCGAGCCGGCGACCTGAGCTATCCCAGTCGAGCTGTTCGCACGGATAGGTTTCTTTATATCCGCAATTTGCGACCGGATCGATGGCCCGCCGGCGACCCCGAGATGTACAGGGCGGTCGGCCCGTTCGGTGATGTCGATGGCTCCCCTTCGAAGGACTTCATCCTGTCGCACCGCGAGGATCCGAAGCTCGCACCCTACTTCCGGTTCGCCTTCGCCAAGCGGCCCGAGGAGGAACTTTACGACCTCGAGACCGACCCCTGGCAGTTGACGAACGTCGCCGACCACCCGAACTACCTCAGGGTCAAGAAGGAGCTTCGTGATTCACTCGACCTCTGGATGAAGGAAACCGACGACCCACGCGCCTTGCACGACGACGACCGATGGGACCATTACCCCTATTTCGGCCAGATCCGAAAGCCTTCCGTTTCGACCAGAAAGGAACGACCATAGAATCCCATGGAATTAACGGTCGCCCGTCGAGATCCGTGAAGCCAGCGATCCCTCCGGCCGGGTCCCTGGAGATCTCGGCCTCGATCGCCAGGGGGCCTTCCTGTCGGGCTTCGGACTCGAGGTCCTCGGGCGACCGTCTTGATCGAGTCGCGATTCTTCGCATTGTACGACTGCTTGAATGTTAGAAAGTGGGGCCGGAGGGATTTGAACCCCCGCCTCCCGGGTTAAAAGCCCGATGTGCTGCCGTTACACCACGACCCCTTGTTGAGCATGTCGAGTCGTGGCCGGCGTTTGCGTCGCCGCATCAGTGACCTCGCTGACAGGGGGTTCCAGTCGGGATGGCCGGATTTGAACCGGCGATCTCCTGCGCCCAGGGCAGGCGGATTCCCAAGCTTTCCCACATCCCGGTCGGGAAGGGGGGTGACGCCGTGGGATTCGATGGCCCTTCCACTTGGATAGAGCCGACGATTGGGCAAGAGGTTCGCGGATCGGGACGGGTTCCGGTTCAACCCGGCTGCGTCGAGGCTCAAGGCCTTGGGATTCGAAGGTCCGTGCCGCACTTCGGGCAGGTGATCTCCATCCCGGCATGGTCCCGCTGGGCGGACAGCTTGCTCAGGCATTTTGGACACTTGAACATGATGTCGGCCGAAGGTGCCAGCGAGGGGGGAGGGGCGGAGGAACGTGCGGCCGTGGCCGGTCGGTTCGATGGGGTGGACGGAGTTGTGGCGGGTGTGCGGGGAATGGTAACGGTCAAGGGCCTGGGGTCGATGGGGAGATGATTAAGGTTTTCCTCGACCCAGCGGGCGGCCTCGCCGTTGAGCGGGCTTTTGATGTTGTAGCACTGGAAGGCGATCATCTCGCCGATCCGGAGGATGATCGCGAGCAAGGACTCACCAGCCGACCAGTGGTCGCCGATGCAGATCGAGTGCGGGGCGATGTTGGGGTGGAAGACCGGCGAGAGCATCCGGCACAGGGGGGCCTGTCGGGGATAGGAGCGCAGGAGGGTGATCTCGGCGAGGTGCTCGTCCTTCTCGACGATCGAGCCGTCGGGCCGTTCTTCCAGGCCCTTGACACGATAGGCAATGTGGTAGCGCTGCGGGGGGGTTCCGGCGGTACCGGCGACGGAGATCAGGCGATGCTCGCGGAGAGCCTCGCGAATGGAGTCCCAGTCGGCCTGGAGTCGCCTGGTAGAGACGTTCACAAGATCACCTCGGTCTTCCGGAATGCGAGCGTGCTTGCCTCACGTGAGGGGGCGCGTTCACCAACCCGCCGCGAAGATGGCGACCATCAGGCCCACGTAGGCAAGCGAGAGGCCCAGCGAGCCATAGATGAGGAGCTGGGAGTAGTCGGCGGCCCGTCGGGCCATTTTCCGGCGGTTCGCGGCCCAGACGCCGCTGACGGGCAGCGTGACCGGGGCCAGGATGCCGAAGGCGCTGGCGGCCAGCAAGAGCGAGGCGAGCAGCGTCTCCCGCTTCGCGGCCGCCTTGCGATCGAGCTGAGCTTGGTAGTCCTCGGGCGACATCGGGGCGCGGGTCTCGAAGACCGCCTTGCACTTGGGGCATTTCAGGGAGGAGGCGATCAGCTCCTCGCCGCACGAGGGGCAGATCTTGGTGTCGCCCCAGGCGCCGGTCTCGGCTCTGGTCGAGACGACGAGCTTCATGGCGTCGGGCGCGCGCTTGCAGCCGTAGGTGCCGCAGCCGTCGTTGTGCAGCCAGCAGTCGGCATGATAGACCGCCTGGCACGAGTCGCAGGTGCGGGTCGCCTCGTGCGGCTGCATCGGGGCCTGACAGATGGCGCAGACGCCGCCTCGGGAGGTTGCCGGAAGGGTCAAATCGGGCATGATGGGTCAGCTCCCTCGCGAGCGGTATTCGAGCTCGGTCGAGCCGATGGAGATCAGGTCGCCATCTCGGAGGATCCGGCGCTGGACGCGAGCGCCGTTGACGAAGGTTCCCTCGAACGTATCGAGATCTTCGAGCTCGTAGGTCCGTCCCAATCGGGTCAGGCGCGCGTGCTCGGTCCGCACGGCCGGGTCCTTAAAGAGGAAGATCTCGCACTGGCTGGAGCTGCCGATCGTCGTCGGGCTGCGATGGACGACGAACTGTTTGCCCTGGAGCGGGCCGGTGCGGAGCAGGAGCCAGGCCTCCTTCGAGAGCTGCTCGACCAGTCCGATGCAGAAACCGACCATGAGTCCGACCATCGTGAAACCGACCGCTCGGCTGAGTTCGGCCCCGTCGGA
>CAZRGV010000175.1:0-10787 GCA_964599655.1 uncultured Isosphaeraceae bacterium
CCGGGCGACGCACGAACAGACTGGCGCCCAGGCGCGCGCGCGATCGATTTGGCGATCGACGTCTTGCCGACACCAGGAGGACCGATGAACAGCAGGATGGGCCCCTTGGCCATGGCTCGGGCCTTGACCTCTCGCTGATCGGTGATCTCGCGATCTTCCGGCTGCGTTTGTCCCAGGGCGGGCGTGGCGGTATCCTTCTCGGTCTTGAGGCGAGTCGCGGGGCATTTGCCGTCGCGCTCGACCTCGCTGGCGAGCTGCTGGGCGCGCAATTGTCGAACCGCGAGAAACTCGAGGACGCGGTCTTTCACATCCTTGAGTCCGTAGTGATCCTCGTCGAGCACTCGAGCCGCGTGGTTCAGGTCGAGGTTGTCGTCGGAACGGATGTTCCATGGAAGCTCGGCGATCCATTCCAGGTACGTGCGGATGACCTGGGCCTCCATCGATTCCCGGCCCGTGCGTTCGAGGCGGCTCAGCTCGCGCTCCACCTCCACGCGAGCCTCTCTGGGAAGTTCGAGCTTGTTCAGTTTCTCGCGAAGCTCGATCATTTCCCGCGACTGATCATCCTCGCCGAGCTCCTTCTGGATGGCTTTGAGTTGTTCCCGGAGATACATCTCGCGCTGGCGTTCGCCCAGTTCTTCCTGGACCTGCGACTTGATCTCGGCCTGGGCTTCCAGCATGCCGATCTGCCTCTGGACGTGCACGAGGACCCGTCGCAGCCGCTCCTCGACGCCGAGGATTTCCAGGAGCTCTTGCTTTTCCTCAGCGGGCAGCTCGATGTACCCGGCGACGAGGTCCGCGAAACGGCCGGGATCGGTCACTGAGTCCATGACATTGTGGAGAACTTCCTCGGGTAATCCGCGACGTTCGCCGAGCTCCATCGCGCGCTCGCGGGTCTCTCGGTAGAGGGCGGCGAACGACGCATCGTTCTCATCCACGGGCCGGATTTCTTCCATCGGCATCACGTCGGCCTGAAGATAGCCTTCCACCGACGCGTAATGCAGGGCATTGCCTCGTTGCTCGCCCTGAAGCAAGAGCTGGATTCCGCCAAGCCCGCGCTGAACCTGACCGATGCGGGCGATGACACCGATTCGGTAAAGCTGGTCGGGAACGGGTTCGTCGGCGCGATCACGCTGCGCGACGGCGAAGATCAGCCCTTGCCCGCTCTTCATCGCGGCTTCGATCGCCCGGAGCGTTCCCGGGCGCCCCACGCCGATCGGCGATGTCACCCCCGGGAAAACGACGGTTCCTCGGAGCGGCAGGACTGGGATGGTGAGTTTTTCCGCCATGGCACTGACCTCCACGGAGGTCCTCCGAGGACAAACCTCGCGAAAGGCGAGGGTGGGGGTTCGTTGTTCGCGAGCGATCCGTAAAACAGGGCCCAATCGAGATCGACGAGGCGACCGAGCCGAGCGCCGTCATCGTCGGAGCGCGATCGATGTCCAGGCAGATGCTCCTGGCGATCGCCGACAAGGCTCTCTTAAACAATCCCTATACCAGACTGACCGCCAAGTCCAGTAGCCGTTGCTCGACTGGCGACGACAACACACCCATCGTGTTTCGGATCGGCTTCGACGGCTTGCTCTGGCGCGGTCGGGGCGAGACAATGCGGCGGACGCGATCTCGATCGCCCTTGTTGACCGTACGTACCCGGAACGGTTTCTGTTCGGCCCCGATCGAACGACACGCGACGGCGGCCCGGCTCTCTGGAGTGGAGGATTCCTGGAAATGAATCGCAGACGGTTTCTCCAGACGACGACAGCGGCCGGGTTGATCGGTTCGGCCGGTTCGAGGGCCAGCGGAGTCGTCGACCTTGGCAAGACAATCCGCGTGGGTCTCATCGGTTGCGGCTGGTACGGCAAGGCCGACCTTTTCCGGCTGATCCAGGTCGCGCCGGTTGAGGTCGTCTCACTCTGCGATGTCGATCGAAAGATGCTCGCTGAGGCGGCCGAGATGACCGCCAGCCGCCAGGCTTCGAGGAAGACGCCCCGAACCTTCGGCGACTATCGCGAGATGCTCAAGGAAAAAGACCTGGATATCGTGCTGATCGCCACGCCGGACCACTGGCACGCCCTGCCGATGATCGCGGCGGTGGAAGCCGGGGCCGACGTCTGGGTTCAGAAGCCCATCAGCGTGGACGTGGCCGAGGGGCAGGCGATGCTGGCCGCTGCCCGCAAACACGGACGGGTGGTTCAGGTCGGGACTCAGCGTCGGAGCACGCCGCACCTGATCGAAGCGCGCGACCGCATTATCAAGGAAGGCAAGCTCGGCAAGATTGGCCACGCGGAAGTCTATTGCTATTATCACATGCGAGCTCGGGGAAACCCGCCGGACATCCAGCCTCCGGAATCGCTCGACTGGGAGATGTGGACCGGCCCGGCTCCGATGCGGCCTTACAACTCGATCGTTCATCCCAGAGGCTGGAGGGCGTTCATGGAGTACGGCAACGGCATCATGGGCGACATGTGTATTCATATGCTTGACATGGTGCGTTGGATGCTCGACCTGGGATGGCCGAAGCGCGTCTCCTCCTCGGGCGGCATTCTGGTGGATCAGAACAGCAAGGCGAACATTCCCGATACTCAGACAGCGGTGTTCGACTTCGGCGACATTCCCGTGGTGTGGCAGCATCGATCCTGGGGGCATCCGGTCGACCCGAAGTATCCCTGGGGCGCGACGATCTATGGCGACAAGGGGACACTGAAGCTGAGCGTGCAAAGCTACGACTTCACGCCTCTCGGCAACGGTACTCCAATTCACGGCGACGTGGTTTACGAACTCGAGGAGTACCCCGAGGACAAGACTGAGAAGGATCTGGAACGTCACGTGGCCCCGGCCATTCGCCGGCACATGCGGGATTTCCTGGCGGCGATCGCATCGCGAGGCAAGCCCGTGGCCGACATCGAACAGGGACACATTTCCACGGCAAGCTGCATCCTCGCCAACATGGCGCTGAAGCTCGGCCGGACCCTGGCCTGGGACGCCGAACAAGGCCGGGTCATTGGCGACGACGAGGCAAACGAGTTGCTGCGCCGACCGTACCGCGAGCCCTGGGTCCACCCAAAGACTTGAATTATGAAAGCTCGATAACATAATATTTATCAACAACAATGTCGATTTTCACTAGAGCGGAGAAGGCACCGTTGACTGGAATGAGGCTCGTTTGGCTCTTGCTGATGATGGTGGGGGGCGTTTCCGGACCGGTTCGAGTTGATCGGCCGGACGTCGTCCTCTTACTGACTGATCAGCAACGGTTCGACGCGATGGGTCTTGCCGGTTCGCCAGGATTCGAGACTCCGGCGATCGATGCGCTGGCTCGCGAGGGAGTGTGGTTCTCGCACGCGTTTGTCGCCACACCACAATGCTCGCCGACCCGCGCCTCGCTCTTGACCGGGCGTTATCCACATCGGACGGGCGTGATGGGGAACGTCGCCGAGGGTCAGCTTGTTCCCAAGGGAATGTCAGCGCCTCTGGAGGCGTCGATTCCCAGCCTCGGAACCATTTTTCGATCCGCGGGCTACCAGACGGCTTACTTCGGCAAGTGGCACCTGGGTGGAGACCCAAACCGGCACGGGTTCGAGGTGCGCGAAACGAGACCCCAGCATGAGGATCTCACGCAACGCGTGCTCGAATTCCTGACTCAACGAAAAGATCAGCGGGAACGACGCCCCTTACTCCTGGTGGTCAGTTGGATCAACCCGCACGAGATCTACGGGATCGAGGATCGTCACGATTTCGGGGACCTAACCCGAGTTGTTCTGCCCGAGAGCCGAGCGGACGACCTGACCGGGAAACCCCGTCCGCAACGGGTCTATCGTGACGAGGACCAAGGACGCCCGTTTCGACGCGCCAACGACGAAACCTGGCGTCAATACGCTCGTCTTTATCAGCGGTTGACCAGACAGGTGGACGCCGAGATCGGGAACGTGATCGCTCGACTGCGCTCGGAGAACCCGGCAACTCTCATCATTTTCAGCTCTGACCACGGCGACCTTGGCGGTGCGCACGGGCTGCCCTTCAAGGGCCCGGCCATGTACGAGGAACTGGTGAGAGTGCCGCTGATTGTGTCCTGGCCGCCAAGGATCAAACCGAACGTGGTCGACGCGTTGGTCAGCTCGATCGACGTGTTGCCCACCCTCTGCGACCTGTCAGGCATCGCGATCCCAAACGGTATGGATGGATGCTCGTTGAGGCCGTTGCTGGAGGCAACAGACCCCGCGAAAGTTGCGTGGCGGGACGCGATTTTTGTCGAATATTTCGGCAAGCAAGCCTGGCGCGTGCCCATACGAATGATTCGCACGCGAACGTGGAAGTATGTACGATACCTTCACGATGGCGAAGAACTCTACGATCTGGAGCGGGACCCGCATGAGGTGGTGAACCTCGCTGATTCCGCGGAACACATGGACATAAGGCGCGCGCTTTCCGAGTGCCTCGACCGCTGGATGAAGCAGACCGACGACCCATTTCCTCGGCTTGGCGTCACAGACCGTCAAGGGCGATCTCTCGAAAACGATTGATACATCAACTGTTCAAAAGCAAAACAACAATGAGTATGCGCATTCATTGGATGTTGACAATTATTGTAGTTGTTGGACTGCGATCGACAATCGTCATGGCGCAGGGGTATCCGCCCGATGAGGCAGCCAAGCGGATGGGCGTCGCGGAGGGGCTGACGGCGCACCCGTTCGCCTCGGAGCCGATGATCCGTCAGCCTGTGGCGATCGAGTTCGACGACCGGGGACGCCTCTGGGTCATCCAGTACCTTCAGTATCCCAACCCTGCTGGACTGAAGCGCGTTGAGGTGGATCGCTACTCGAGAACCGTTTACGACCGCATGCCCGAACCGCCTCCGCGAGGTCCCAAGGGGGCGGATCGGATCACGATCCTGGAAGATACCGATGGCGATGGTCGAGCGGACCGGGCCAAGGACTTCGTCTCGGGCTTGAACCTGGCCTCGAGCCTGGCATTTGGTCATGGCGGGGTCTATGTTCTTCAAGCTCCATACTTGCTCTTTTATCCCGACCGCGACCGCGATGATGTGCCGGATGGCGATCCCGAGGTACTGCTGACCGGCTTTGGCATGAATGACGCGCACTCCGTGGCCAACAGCCTGACTTGGGGGCCCGACGGATGGCTTTACGGCTTGCAAGGAAGCACGGTCACGGCTCGAATTCGAGGGATCGAGTTCCAGCAAGGGGTCTGGCGCTATCATCCGATCACAAGGCGATTCGAGCTTTTCGCCGAGGGCGGAGGCAACATGTGGGGGCTGGACTTCGACCGGCACGGACGCCTGTTCGCGAGTACAAACGTCGGCGGTTCCGTGATGCTTCACATGGTGCAGGGGGGCTACTACTGGAAGTCATTAGGAAAACATGGACCGTTACATAATCCCTACACATTCGGATATTTTGAGCATGTTCCCCACGAAAACATCAAGGGCGGTCACGTGGCTGTCGGCGGCTTGTTTTACCTCGCCGACGCGTTTCCGGACACGTTACGAGGCAAATACCTCGCGGCGGATTTGCTCGACCATTCCGCTCACTGGCACGAGATCTTTCCTCGAGGTTCGACCGTGTCGGCGCGTCAGGGGGGCGACCTGTTTCGAGCCAACGACACCTGGTTTGCCCCCAGCGACATGACGCTTGGTCCAGACGGCTCGGTCTATGTGTCCGACTGGCACGACAAGCGGACCGCCCATCCCGACCCCGACGCCGACTGGGACCGTTCGAATGGTCGGATTTACGCCCTCGACGGGCCAGGATCAAGACCGGTTGGGGCTCTTGATCTCGCCGCGAAATCCAGTCGTGAGCTTATTCATTTCTTGACGCATTCGAACATCTGGTATGTGCGAAAGGCTCGCCGCATACTCTCGGAACGGCGTGATCCGGCGGTGATTCCCGAGCTTCGTGAGCGTGTCCTTCGCGGTCGAGGCCAGGAAGCGACCGAAGCCTTATGGGCCTTGTACGGCTGCGGAGGGTTCGATGACGCCACGGCGCTGGCTATCGGGAATCACCCGGACGAGGATATCCGGGTCTGGACTGTTCGGCTTCTGGGCGATGAAGGAAAGGTGTCCGAGGATCTGGCCGCGATGCTGATTGCTCTGGCGGCGAACGATCCGAGCGTCGCCGTTCGATCGCAACTTGCCAGCACGGCGAGTCGATTGCCCGTCGATGTCGGGCTCGAGATCGTTCGGGCCATTCTGGACCGCGACGAAGATCGGGTCGATCCGCATGTTCCCCTCTTGCTCTGGTGGGCGATCGAGCGCCATGCGATGAACAACATCGAAGGAACCCTTGCGCGATTCGCGACCCGGGAGGCCTGGAAATCGGAGTTGACCCGTACCGCGATTCTTGACCGATTGATGTCGCGTTTTGCCGCCGCGTCAACAACCGAAGGCGACACGGCGTGTGCCCGCCTCCTGGCCTCGGCACCGGACGCTTCGGAGCGAGTGCGACTCTGCAAGGCCCTGGACGACGCCACTCGGGATCGTCGATCCAGAAAGTTCGGTGAGGTTCTTGTCCGCGCGGTCCATGCGCAGTCGGTCATGGGACCTCAGAATGTCACCTTGACGCGACTCGACGCCCGTTTCGGAGACCGAGCCGCGAGGGATCGGGCTCTTGCGACGGCCCTTGACATCGAGGCTCCGGTTTCGACCCGCCTGGCCTTGATCGACCTCGTGGCCGAGCTTGGCGAGCCATCGAGTTGGAAACCGCTCCTCACGCTCGCGACCGGCGACGACACGGATGCCATTCAAGCGTCGGCCTTGAACGCGCTGGGGCGTTTTGAGAACGACGCGATCGCCCCGTCGCTGCTCTCGGCCTACGCCGGGAAAGGGGCTTCATGGCGCGGCCGCGTCCGAGACGTCTTGCTTGGTCGTCGGGCCACAGCGAGCATCCTCCTCGACGCAATCGAGCGTGGAACGATCGCCGTGAGCGAGATCCCGCTCGATCAGGTGGCGAAAGTGGCCTTGCTGGGTGACGCCGGGCTTGATGCCAGGGTTCGCACGCTCTGGGGCCGTGTGGCCGCTGCGACTCCCGAGGAAAAACTGGCGGAGGTCCGTCGCCTGAATAACGATCTCCGAGCCGCGTCCGGGGATCGGACACAAGGCCGTCTCTTGTTCCAAAAGCATTGTGCCACCTGCCATCGGCTGTTCGATGACGGGAATCAGGTGGGTCCCGAGCTAACCCACGCGAATCGAGGTGACCGCGACTTCCTGCTCGTGAGCCTGGTCGATCCGAGCCGGGTTATCCGGAAGGAGTACCAGGCCACGGTCGTTCAAACGAAGGATGGTCGCCTTCTGAACGGGCTTCTCGCCGAGCAAACCCCCGATCGAATCACCCTGGTCGGACCGAACGGCGAGCGGACGTCCCTCGCGCGTCAAGAGATCGAGGAAATGGCGGACTCGACGACCTCGTTAATGCCGGAAAATCTCTATCGCGAATTCACGCCCGACCAGTTGCGCGACCTGTTCGCCTATCTTCAGGGAGACGGCCCCGTGGAGGCTCCGGACGTCAAGCGGAACGGATCGAAATAGTCAAGAATCGACGTAGAAAAATCTATAAAATAATTCCGATTACAATTTCCTCGTCGCTTCTTGTGAGTGAGTTCCCATGCGCAACTCGCGATGCTCCTGTTTGGTCCTTCTGGCCTTGTTGGCCTCGCCGTTCGCCGGCATCGCCGCCGATCCGCCCGAGACGCGAACCTACGAGAACCGCCTCAGGCCGATCGCCAATCCGCAGCCGATCCTGGCTGACCACCCGGATTTCGTCGAGCCGATCCGCGAAACGGCCCGCTTCGAAGCTCCTCTGCTTGTCGACGATCCCGGCGCCGACCTCGAAGTCCGGGCGTGGCGGTTCTCCTACAACGCCAGAGGGATCATCGAGATCCCCAACCGATTGCGGGCCGATCGCACGGCGATCATCGTCGTTCATCCCTGGGGCGTCGATGACGGTCAGGGCTGGCGGACGCCGGAGCCGGCCGGCGCGGCCTTTCAGTGCACACCGGAAAAGAACCAGATCGTACTCGATCACGGTGCAAAGGTTGTTAATCCGTTCTTGAAATCGCTTCGAGGCAAGGTCGCGCTCGTCGGTTACAGCCTGCCAGGAAAGGAGGATCCGATTCGAGCGATGATCTACCGTTCCATTCGCCGGCAACCCACGGCCGAGGACCGCACGAAAGGGCAGAGCCTGCTGGTGGCTCGACTCAACAGCTTCGTTTACAAGGGGGATCCGCTGCCCGCTGTGATTTCCGTTTCCTCGGAAACACCCACGATTGACTATCTGAAGCAGGTCCCGGGCCTCGACGCCGGACCAAAGTACGATCCGAAGGGCTTCTGGGAGCTGCCGATCCCGGTCATGAAGCCGATCGAAGTCGCCCCGAACGACGTGGTCTTTTACGACGGTGAAGGCTATCCCGTACTTCGCGACTTCCTCAAGGAAAAGGGGATTCATCACGTTCTTCTGACAGGTTACAACACGGATATGTGTGTCTGCTCGACGACGGCCGGATATCGGAACCTCAAGCAAGACTTCGACGTCTTCCTCGTCGGCGACGCGACGATCGCCACCTTCCCGGCGCATCCCACGCCTCGATTCGCGACGACAACCGCGGTCTCATTCGCCGCGCTCGATCTGTTGATCACCCAGGTCTCCTGGATCAAGCCGAAACCCGTACCGTGAAACTCTGTGACCTGGTGCGGCACGTCGCTTCACCCGAGAGGAGCTCCTGGATGCGAGGCAAACCCGTCAAGTCGACAAGGCGGCGGTTCCTGACCAATGTGGTGGCTCCCTCCGCAGCGCTCTCGATGGCGCCCTCGCTCTCATCCGGAGCCATCCGAGACAAGCCCAAGGCGCTCATCGCGATCACGCTCGACCTTGAAATGAGCCGCCAGTATCCGACCCGGGATCAGACTCGCTGGGACTTCGAAAAGGGGAATCTCGATAACGACACCAAGCGCTACGCCGTCGAGGCCGCCCGACGGGTCAAGGCCAGGGGCGGACACATCCACTTTTTCGCGCTGGGGCGAACGTTTGAACAAGAAAACGTCGATTGGATTCGCGAGATTGTTCGCGAAGGCCATCCGGTTGGAAATCACACGTATGATCACGTCAATGTCAAGGCAACGAAACCGGACCAGATTCAGTTTCGGTTTCAACGCGCGCCCTGGCTGATCGAAGGGAAGTCGCCCGCCCAGGTGATCTCGGAGAACATCCGGCTCGCCGAGCGTGCCATGCAAATTCGAATCGGCCACAAGCCCGATGGCTTTCGCACGCCGGGGGGATTTCACGACGGACTTTCCGACCGGCCCGACGTGCAAGCGATGCTTCTCGCCCAGGGATACCGGTGGGTCAGCAGCAAGTATCCCGCGCATCCGATCGGCAACGTAGGACAGTCGCCGACTGAAACGATCCTTCGGCAGATTGTTGAGGCACAAGCCCAGGCGCAGCCGTTTGTTTATCCGTCGGGGTTGGTCGAGGTGCCGATGAGCCCCGTGAGCGATGTGACGACCCTGCGTTCCGGCCGCTGGCCGCTGGATGCGTTTCTTGAGGCGGTGCGACGAGGGATAACCTGGGCGATTGAAAACGCCGCGGTCTTCGACTTTCTCGCTCATCCCTCCTGCCTTGTCATTGAGGATCCGGAATTCAAGACGCTTGAGATGATTGCCGACCTTGTCCAACAAGCCGGCGAGCGGGCATCGCTCGTCGACCTAGGAACGATCGCGGGCCGGGCCCGCGCGAATGACCGAGTGGAGTCCTGATGGCGAACCTTTCTCCGGAGGGGCCAACCGCCGGGAGCCCATCCGAACGGCCCGCGGTCACGACCAGGGCGCGTTTGCTCGACCGCCTCCGTGCCAGCGACCCCTGGGACGTTCGGGTCATCGGGGGAGGTGCGACCGGGTTGGGAACGGCAGTTGACGCCTCGGCCCGCGGCTATCGGACCCTTCTCCTCGACGCGCACGACTTCGCCAAGGGAACCTCCAGCCGAAGTACCAAGTTGGTTCATGGCGGGGTCCGCTACCTGGCTCGAGGCGAGATTGGCCTGGTTCGCGAGGCCCTTCACGAACGAGGCATTCTCCAGCGCAATGCCCCTCACCTGGTCCACGCTCGCAGCTTCCTCGTCCCAGCGTACTCTTGGTGGACCAGGCCGTACTATGGCCTCGGCCTGAAGGTCTATGACGCGCTCGCCGGTCGA
The DNA here is from genome assembly GCA_964599655.1 of uncultured Isosphaeraceae bacterium. Classification (GTDB taxonomy): domain Bacteria; phylum Planctomycetota; class Planctomycetia; order Isosphaerales; family Isosphaeraceae; genus CAZRGV01. The sequence continues at coordinate 10,192 of CAZRGV010000175.1, forward strand.
CTCGGGTTGGGCCGATCGAGGATGATCGGCCGCAAGGAGGCGCTCCGACTCGTGCCGACGCTCGAACCAGAGCACCTCCAAGGCGGAGTGCTTTATCTCGATGGCCAGTTCGACGACTCGAGACTGGCCATTGCATTGTTGCGAACCGTGCTCGACCTCGGCGGAACCGCGCTGAATGGCCTCGCGGTGGTCGGGTTTGCTCACGAGGCGGGCCGGATTACTCGAGTCCTGGCGCGCGATGCCGAGACCGGTGAGGAGTTTTCGCTCCCGAGTCGCGCCGTGATCAATGCGTCGGGAGTCTTCGCCGACGCGATCCGACGGATGGACAACCCCTCCTCGAAACCGATCCTGCGGCCGAGCCAGGGCGCGCACCTCGTGCTCGACCGTGCCTTCCTCCCCGGCGAGGCGGCGGTGATGGTCCCTCGAACCGACGATGGCCGCGTCATGTTCGCGATTCCCTGGCACGATCGCGTGCTCATTGGAACAACCGATACGCCGATCGACACGATCCCCATCGAGCCTCGACCACTTGCCGAAGAAGTCGCGTTCTTGCTCAAGCACGCGGCCCGATATCTCACCAACGACCCGCGGCCCGA
>CAZRGV010000176.1:0-10712 GCA_964599655.1 uncultured Isosphaeraceae bacterium
CGCTGTCTATTTGCGAGGGGTGATCCATGCACAAGCTTGTATACACTCTTTCCCTACACGTCGCGGTGCAGCGCCTTCAGTTCCGAGAGGATGCGCTGGTTTGTATCGCCGGAGCCCTGGGCATCGGTCAGGATCAGAAGGTTGTCCTCGGGTTCGACGCGGTAGGTTAGCCCGACCTGATCGAGCAGCAGGTTCAAGCCGGTCTTGAGGCGGACCCCTTTCAGTTCGAGCTGAACGGTGGCTTCCGGAACAAGATCCAGCCGGTCGAGGGCGGCCCGATCCAGAATGACCTGAGCCCCGAGCGCTTCTCGCAAAAACCGCGCGACGTCCTCCAGGCTGGTCGGGCGGTCGAACGGTAGGTCCAAGGGCCGCAACAACGCATCCTGAACCGAGTGTCGGGCGTTTTGATCTTGGGACGCGCCTTCGCGCGGATTGTCCCCTTGCGGTTTCTGCTGCGCCTGGACGTTCCAACACACCGTGCCAACCACGAGGACGACCGACACGGCGGCGGTGAGCAACCAGGCTGTGCGACGCATCCTCCGCTCCCTTTGCGTTGTGAAACCCGCCTGAACCGAATTATTCTATCCGAGAACGGATCCTGCGCCAGCCGGGGGCATCGACCCGATGACGCGACCATCGCGAAGGGCCGCGTCGATCCGGCCTGGATCAGGAAACGCGAAGTCCACCATGTCGAGCTCCAGCGCGGCGGCGGCCGAGGCTCGTCTGGCGGCTCGGACGATGGTCGCCTCATCGATCGGCCCCGGAGTCCATCCCGAGTCGAGAATCGTGGTCACGAGGGTCGAGGCAAACGCCTCGCCGGCCCGATTGGTGTCGCGAGGCGGCTCGTCTCGGGGAAAGGCCGGGATCTCGACAACACCGCGTCCGCCCGAGTTCGCCCGGAAGAGGATGCGACTGCCTCGAGGGCCGTCGGTGATGGCGACGACCGGCACGCGATCGGCCACGACGTCGCGGTCGGGCAGCGACTCCCATTCTCTTCGGTTGCAACTGAGGAGATCCACCGATTCGACTAGGTCGATCAAGGGGCACGTCGTGTCGCTCATATTGCGCATCGCCGGCGCGAGGAATCGCACCGCGTGCCCGGCTCCGCGGAGCACCGGCAAGGCCAGCGGATTCGGAATCGCGGCGACGACGACCAGGTCCACGGGAAGTCGCTCCTCCGTCACATCGACAAACGAGCGGACCGACGCGTGACAGCCCCGAAAGCCGACCGCGAGCTTGTCGCCAAACGGGCCGCTCGTGACGAGCAAGGTCCAGTCGGCCGGGCGATCCGCGACTCGGACAGGCCGATGCTGGATCATCGCGCGCCGCAACCGCTCGGAGATCGCCCGGCTGGTCGGGTCGGATTCGGATCCGAGGGCACTGACCAGCTCTCCGCCAAACGCCTTGGCGTAGCCCGCCCCCATGCCGCCAAGGTCGTCGTGCCACGAAACGCCAACGACACGGCGATTCCAGGGGTTGGAGGAGTCGGCCGCACCGTCCAGGAGCCGTCCGGAGACCCGGACGAAGCCCGTCGGCCCTGGCCAACCGTCGGGAGGCTCGATGACAATCGTTCCCCCGACCTCATCGACGATTGACAGACCCACTCCCGACTCCAGGCAACCGTCGGCGCTGCGGTCGAGTGGCCCACTCAGAGCGGGGTCCAGAAGTGGACGATCGACCCGCAGAACACGGTCGAGATAGGCCGGTCCATAGACCCGGGTGCGTCGGCTCATCGCGCTCTCCCCGCGAAAACGTCTTGCAATCCGCCGGCGATTTGGTCAAAGTTTTCCGGCATTCGGGAATCGAGAAAGGATAACGACATCCCGGAAACCTGCGTGAGGTTTATCGCATCCCGCCAGAATTCTCGCCCGCCTGTCCCTTCACGGGGGCTTCGGAAAACGGTCGCTTCGATCAAGGTCGAGGATGGTCCAGGCCCGACATCATTGAGAACGTGATCCAGAATCGGCAAGTCTCCACCAACCGCACCGGACCTGGCACGGCTTGTGTAGTGGGTTGCTCGTCGCTCGAAGTGGCCTCGCGGTGCGACTGGCCAAGACGATGAAACCGGCTCATGACCTCCCGTGAGATCGGTGGAGGTTGCCGGCTCTGCAACCGACTTTGGCAGAGGACACTCCAATCATGATACGACCCTATTGGAGCAAGGGGACGATTCGCATATCGATCACGGTGGTCCTTGGTTTTCTTGCATTGCTGGCTGGTTCGCGATGGCCAAGCGGGTTACTGGTTCGGCCAGCGATGGCCCCCTTGAAGGCGGAGGATCTCGACGCTCTGGTTCTGCATAACGCCCGGATGCGGGCCTGGCTGGAGCTGTCGGTGGTACTGCTCCAGGCCGTCGCGGTTTCGACCTTGTGTGTCAATCACCTGTTTCCTTCGACGGCCTGGGCCCGTTGCGGTCGGCTTGGGTTTGCGTTGGCGATGATCGGGCTCGGCGTGGTCGGAACGCTTTGCGCCGGTTATGCCTCGGAGTTCGCCCTGTTTGCCGGCGGCACGATGGCCATTCTGTTGAATCTAGCGATTCTTGATCAGAGCCCAGCCCCCCATTCCCAGTCCCGCACCAAGCCGGTTTGCCGCTCCTTCTCTAGCCCAGACGCGTCCGCCGCCTGAAGACGCTCCGCCAAGGTCTCGCCGTTGCGGCTCGCAGAGTGGCTGCTTCCGGACGGGAAGAACGCCCCCTCAGCGCTGAAAGTCGTCCCAGGTCGTCGTGGCTCGAAGGGAACTCAAATCAGATCGAGCCGGCGCTTTGGGGTTCGAGCCCGCATGCAGGAGGGGCAGATTCCAGTGATAATGAAGCGGTGTCCGGTGGCCCGAAAGCCGTGGTCGCGGCTGACCGACTCGCGGAGCTGCCGGACCTCCTCATTGGTGAACTCGTAGACCTGGTTGCATTCAGTGCAGTGCAGGTGGTCGTGCGAGGGATAGCCGTAGTCGTGCTCGTAGGCGGTCCGGTTGGTCAGGCGAAGCTCACGAAGCAGGCCGGCCTCGACCAGCAGGCGGAGGGTTCGGTAGACGGTCGCCCGGCTGACCTTGCGGCCTGCGGAATGGAGGTCGTTGACCAGCTCGTCGGCGTCGAAGTGCTTGTGAGAGCTGAAGATGTGACGAACGAGCACCCGCCTTGGCTCGGTGAGCTTCTCACCCCGGATCTCGAGGAACTCGCGGAACTTGTCCTCGGGTTGCTCCATGACCTCCAGCGGGCTCAGGGGCGCGGGTTCCGACACGGCGACATCCTCGGGAGATCATCCAACCGGTCCGAGCCGGTCGGGGAGAAACGAGAAGGGAGAATGATTCTCAATTCTAGCGGGATCGCGGTGTGAAGTCGATCCGATTCGCGTCGAGTCACAATGAAGGGAATGGGCACGGCCGTCCTCAGTGGGTTGTCAGGACGGCCGTCGCGAGCCTGCTCGTCGGTGCGAGACGAGATCGGACCTTTCCCTTAATCAATGATAGACAAGGGGATGGGAGCGGGGTCGTTGTTCGGTTGCGGGCCCGGCGAAGCGTTGGGAGTGTTGAGCTCGGGAGCGGGCGGGGCCAAGGCGTCGGTCGGAGGAGTGGACGTCGCCGAAGGAACGGGCGACGGCGTGGTGATCTTCATCTGAAGAGCATCAATGGCTGCTTGGAGGTTCCTTATGGCGGGATCGCAACCTTGAGGGTTGCCCGAGTAGGAGAAATGATTGGCCTGGAGACGACCGCGGGAGCGATCGAAGACGACCAGATGAACCTGCTCGACGAAGTCGGTGGGGGGGCCTCCACAGTGGCCTCGAAGTCGCCCCACATCGGCGGCGCGCAGAGCCTCAAGGAGCGGGTGGAGCGTATCGCCGCCCACCCGGTGCACTCCCTCGGTGTCAATCACGGTGCCGTCCGCGAAGACCTGGAGGAACATGCCGAACTGCCGTCCGTCATCCGAGCGGCCCAGCGAGACTCGGGTGAGGATCGGGTCGGCCTCGGTCACGGCGCGGCTGACGCGAGGCTGGGGGATGATGCGAGGCTGGCCCGATGAGGTTCCCGAGGAGGGGGGCGTTGAGGACTCTGGGAAATTTGGCGGGTTCAAGAGCGGGTTATAGCCATCGTTGAGGCTCGGTCGAGCTGGCTTCGGGGTCGGGTTATTGCCGGCTCCCGCGCCATAAAGGCCGTTCCCGCCGTAGGGATTCAGTCCGGTATAGGGGTTCGAGAGGTCCGGCCGTGAAGGCTTTGGTGCGGGCGCCCCAACGTCCGGGACGGTCGGCGCGGGGTTCGAGGGCTTGGGCTTCTCGGATCTGGCGGCCGGTGGCGGCGTGTTGGTTCGGTTCCCAAAGCGGAGAAACCGTCCGAGTAACCCGCGGGGTTCGTCGGCCCGGGCAACGGCCGATAGGGAACTCAGGGTGATGAGCGTGCTCGCGGCCAACGTCGCCGCCAGCCGCGCGCGGAGTGCGTCACGCATGGCCAACCTCCTGTCGATTCGCGCCGGGGTCCGGCCCGGAACCCGGGTAGGCTTCACCCGGGCGGGTCAAGCTGGCCTTGGGCCGGTGCTGCCTAATTGATCGGCCTTCTTCGGCCTGAACCTTGGGAAACCCATCGGGGGCACGGGATCCATGGGCGCGAAGCCAAAGAAATCAGCGCGCAAAACGCAGCCGGGATCAGGCACGCCGTGGCCACCTCGGCTCGTCGCGGAGGGGCAGCAGGCCCGATCCCGGCCAGCGGGGCCGAACGGAGCGAGCTCGGTTCGGCCCTATTCGGGGTCTGACGGCATCGCGGCCGTCAGGGGGTGACAGCCATCACCATCCGTGGAGCTCGTCGAGGAGGCGGTCCAGAGCCAGATCCATCTTTTCGGGGGTCTCGTACACCCCAGCGGCGATCTGACGTCGGATTTCCTCGACCCGTTCCTGTCGGATCTCGGGCAACTGGGCAATGCCGTCGAGCATCTGGCCCAGGGGCGAGATCTCGACCTGGTCGCGAGGAGCGTGGGCCTCGACAGTCTGGCCCGAGTCCACGCTGAAGGCGGCCAGTCGCGGGTAGACGGGTTGGGGCCCTTGTGCCCCACCGGCGCCATAGATTTCCATGATGAGTCTCCCCTTACGGTGCGTAGGCCGGCGATTTCGCGGCCGGCTTCGGAATCGACCTCAGAACCCGCGGCGGGCCCCTCGCGAGGTCGAGCCGGCTGACGATGTGCGGGTGGGTTCTTCAGGCGACTTCCATCGCTCACCCGTCCATCGAGCCTCCACAGGGATATTCATCGGCTAGGGCCGGGTCCGAATTTAACCGAAGGCGCGGAAATCCGGGAGGAACCGCCTCCCGCCGATGAAAATCCTGCCAGAGGCTCAACGTCGGATCGGGGTGTTTTCCCGAAGTCCCTCCGAAAGCTGGCGTTGCGCCTGGTTGAGCACAGGCGTCAGCTCCCAGGCCCGCTGGAAGAGGCGGACGTAAGCCTCCCGTTCCTGCTTGCTCTGGGCCTTGCCCTGCATCGCCTGAAGGGTCTTCAGGGCATCGCTGAACTCCTTGGCCCCCATCAGGAAGGTGTTGGCCGCGTCGTACATGTCCTGGGCACGGATGTCCTCGGGCTTGGGCTTGTAGAACGGACTGAGGTAGAACGGGTTGCCGTACAGCTTCTGCACCAATTTCAAGCCATAGTTGGTCGCATCCCGAACATTCCCGAGGATCCGCTCGATATCGGCGCGATTCTGGGTGGCGATCTGGGCACCGTTGTCGGCGATGACCCCGACGTCGGCCAGGACGGCGTCGGCCCGGGCTCGAGTCTGATTCAGGCCGGTCAAGAGCGACTCGACCTGGGGTCGGTTCGTTCGAGTCAGATCGTCGACCTCGGCCGCCAGGCGCTGAAGACTGGAAAGTGTGGCGGCCAGGGTCGGACGGGTCTCGGCCACGGCCGCATCGAGCTGGGCCATGACGTTGTGGAGGCGGTCCAGACCGTCAGCGAACTTGGCATCGTCGATCCGCTTGACCAGCCCCTCGACCTCGGCGACGGTGGACTCGACCCTCGGTTGGACGGCCGCCATGGTCTCTCGAACACCCGTGGCGGTCTCCTGAAGCGAGGTCAAGATCTGTCGAAGCCGGGGTCCGACCGTATCGACCGTCTGTCGGACTTCGGCGATGGTATGGCTGAGGTGGCTCCGCTCGACCGGTCCGAGGCCGAGTTGCTCGAGGATCGGGTCGAAGAACGACGACTCGACCCCTTGCACAAGTTGCCCCGGCACCAGGGCGACGCTCGAAAGGCCCGAGCTGACGATGTTGACCGTGCTCTGGCCGGTCAAGCCCGCTTCAATCGTGATCTTCACATCTTGACGGAGCCGGTCGGCAATCTCGGCGGGTATCGCCAGTCGGACTCTGGCGCGCAGGATGCCATCGACGGGGGCCAGGTCGACACTCGTGACTCGGCCCGCGTCGATGCCGGCGACCCGGACGGGACAGCCCACGCGAATCCCCTGGCCGTCGCGGAAGACCACGTCGATCGTGCGGCGAGAGGTGAGAAAGCCGGGGCCGCCGCTGGCCAGGCCGACGAGGCCGATCAATCCGATCAGACCAGCCAGAACCACCAGTCCCACCCGGACCTCCCGCATCGAGGCTCGACTCATCGTGAATCCCTCCTTGGACGTCGGAGTCGGTTCGGGGCCAGTTAACGGCCCGAGGGAGCCACGACCGACGGCCCGAACGGGTGTCCAGACAGATAGGCCAAGTTGAACCACGTGAAGTTGACGAACAGGATTGCGAGGACGGAGAGGACCATCGCCCGGAACGCTGGCGGGGCCTTGCGATCGACCTCACGACGCGAGCCCGCCCGGAGCGCCTCATGGCAGGCGAGCAGACAGGCCACACCCGGATAGATCAGCCCTTTGAGGATGAGGCCAACAGCGTCCCGAAACTGGATCATCTGAAGAATCATGCCAAAGTAGATGCCTGGCGAGACGGCCAGCATGGCACGGGCAATGAGGCATCCGATACCGGTGCCGATGGCCGCCCCCCAGAGGGTCAGGATCGGGCCGGCGAGCATGGCCGAGGCGACCCGCACCAGGACAACGCGGGCCGGGTCGGGCGTCACCCGCTGGTCCGGTTCTCGGCCGAGCCTCACCAGGCGGTCGGGGACGAGGGTCGGGTCGTCGTCGAGCCCGGGTCGAATCCCACCACCGAGCTCGGCGGCGATGCGGACCGATAGCAACCCGGCCAGGGTAAAGCCGGTGAGCATCGGAGCCACGTTGCGAATCAGTCCCAGCCCCACGACGGCCCCGGAAGCCTCGGTGAAGGTGGCGCCGAAGTAAGCCTGCATCGCCAGAAACGAGCCGAGACCAATGTGAATCAAACCCACCAGCGGAAGCCCCTGGAGGAACAGGCCGTCGAGTTGCCGGATGAGCGCCGGCCCAAGCCTCGGACCCGAATGGGACGGCCGAACAAGTTCTCGAACAGCCGCCAGGGCCAGCAGTCCCAACTCGCCGAGATACGCCAGCGCGTTCAGCAAGGGTCCGGCGGCACGGAGTCCCAGCGACCTCAGCAGAAGCGTCGGGGCGAGTTCCTGGCGAATGCTCATGGTGCGGGGCCTCCCTGGTCCCGGCGTGCCGTTCCATCGACGATCAACTTGATCTCACAAAGCGGCGTGGCCCACCGGCCTGCCGCCCGAGCCACCACTGGCGCCAGGAAGCGACAAAAGGCGCCCGCTCAGCCGGTCCAGCCCATGGGGCGTACCCGAAATCCTGACCGGTCCGGCGTCTCAACTCTTCGTGCGCTGTCATCCGGACAACACCGTCGGGGTCGTTCAGCTTCTCGATCAACGAGGGAACGACCACCTCGTCGGGCAGGTCGCGGCCCAGACCGAGGGCCCGAGCCCGGACCAAGGGGGCCGGATCATTGAGCCGGAAAAAGTGGCGAGGCGCAATCGTGCAGCCCGAAGTCAGCACCAGCAAGACCAGGGTTCCGCACCATCGCCAACGTCCGGCCATCGCCCCCTTGCCCTCCTTGACCTGGGGATCGATTTTGGATAAACGCGACGAACCATAACCGAAGCCTTTGAGGGTCGCAACGTCAATCGGTCAAGGTGAGCGATTGCGTCAGGCGTTTCGGCTCGTAGAATGGACGCGATCGCCGTGATCACGGCCCCGACCGGCCTCCCGGCTCGTCGTCGCGGCGCCGAAGGGCCCTCGTCATGTCCACCACCAACCCCGAACCGCTGGCCGAACGGCTGATCTCGCTCGATGCCTACCGAGGCTTCGTCATGCTCGCGATGGCCTCGGGCGGCCTGGGGTTGGCCCGGCTGACGTCCGACTTCGGCCAGGGCCCGCTTCTCGAAACCCTGGCCTTCCACGCCGAGCACGTCGACTGGCGCGGCGGGTCGTTCTGGGACATGATCCAGCCCTCGTTTATGTTCATCGTGGGCGTGGCCTTGCCGTTTTCCAACGCCAGGCGCAAGGAGCAAGGTCAGCCCTGGGGCCAACGGTTTCGGCACGCTCTGGTCCGTTCCCTCATCCTCGTCGCGCTCGCCATCTTCCTGTCGTCGAACTGGTCGGAACGGACGAACTTCACGTTTACCAACGTCCTGGCCCAGATCGGCCTGGGTTATACCTTCGTGCTCCTGCTGCTGGAAAGCCCGCCCGGTGTCATCCTCGCCGTCTCGTTGGCCATCCTGGTAGGCGACTGGGCTCTGTTTGCCTCATACCCACTGCCAGATCCCGAATTCAACTATCTCTCGGTCGGGGTGGACGCCAACTGGCGTTTCCTCGAAGGTTTCACCCGTCACTGGGAGAAGAATTCGAACGTCGGCTGGGCCTTCGACCGATGGTTCCTCAACCTCTTCCCCAGGGCCGATGGTAAGCCCTTCCTCTACAACGAGGGAGGCTACTCGACCCTCAACTTCATCCCCTCGATCTCCACGATGCTCTTCGGCGTGCTGGCCGGACAGTGGCTCCGCGCCCCGAGCTTTTCGCGAAAGGCGAAGGTTGTCGGTCTGGTGCTCGCCGGCGCGCTTTTTCTGGTAACCGCCGCCACGCTCGACGAGTCGATTTGCCCGATCGTCAAGCGGCTCTGGACCCCCTCATGGGTCCTCCACAGCACGGCGTGGACCTGCTGGATGCTGGCTGGCTTCTACCTGGTCATCGACGTCTGGGGCCTTCGGCGATGGGCGTTCCCGCTGGTGGTGGTCGGACTCAACTCGATCGCCATGTACGTCATGGCCCAGTTGATGAAACCCTGGGTCCGAAAAACGATTCAGATTCATGTCGGCACGCTTTTCGCGTGGCTCCACGACCGCTTGGGACTGGCGCTCGACCCCAAGGTCTTCGTGGGCCCCTATGCCACGGTCTACGAGTCGGCCGCCGTGCTCTTCGGTCTCTGGCTCATCTGTTACTGGATGTATCGGCAGCGGGTGTTCCTGCGAATCTGACCGGGTGGGTTCGGCCTTCTTTCCGTGGTGCTAGCCGGCGGCCGGCTCGGGCTCGGTCCCGATCTCTCCGTGTTCCAACGCGGTCTCAAGTTCCTCGGCCTGCTCTCGAAGCGACCGCACCTGGCGGGCGTTGGCCAGGTAAACCAACGCGCTGACGAGACCACTGGCGTACATCAGAACGCGAAAGCCCATCATGGCCACCGCGCCGCCTGGAAAACTGACCAGCTCGAAGAGTTTCTCACTGGCCTTCTCGGTGAGCCCAAGCGCGCCAAACGGCAGAGGAACCGCCGTCGTGAAAAGCGCCAGCGGCACGATCACGTAATGCCGGCCCACCGACGGAGCCGTCGCCGGATAGAGGGCGTTGTCGACGATCGTGAACGCCAGCACATACAGGCCGTGGATGGCCGTGGCCATCACCAGGGTTCCGGCCACCACGGCAAGCCGCTCCCGGTAGGCCGACGCCAGCGCGATCAGCTCCTTCAGGATCGCCTCAAGCCGGCCTCGACCGGCGAAGAACCGGAGCAAGGGGCCGTAAAGCACGGGCGTGAAGAGGATCGCCAGCCCGATCAGGCCGGCGGTCACCGCCGCCCAGGCCAGCAGGATCAGGTTGCGCACCTCGGCCCGCGTTCCCGGTAGCTCAAACAGACCGGCGATTCCCGCGAGCACGAACAGGCCGAGCAACCCCACGGCCCGGTCGATCACCATCGAGGCAACCGCCTGCGTCTTCCGCTCCTGCTCGCGGCAAAGAAAGGCCGCCTTGATCAGGTCGCCACCAACGGCCCCTGGAATCACCAGATTGAACACGTTTCCAATGAACCCCAGTCGCATCGCATCGCCGACCCGGAACGGTAGACCCAGCGCGCGGACCAGAACGAACCATCGGACGAAGGTCGAGACCAGGGCCAGCATATAGATGGCGAACGCCACGCCAAACAGCCGGAGGTCCGGCCTCGCGGCGATCACCTGCTGAATCTGCTCGCGATTACCCCAGACCGTCCAGCCCAACAAGCCGAACGCCGCCGCCATCAAAGTCGCATTGATCAGGAGACCACGGAGGCGAGACGTGCGGGAATGCGACATCGCCGTCAGAGACTCCCCTTGGTCGACGGAACACCTTCGGCCCTCGGGTCGCGCTCGCAGGCGTCGCGAATCGAACGGGCCAGCCCCTTGAAAATCGCCTCGCTGACGTGATGCGTGTTGCGGCCGTAATGCAGCACGACGTGCAGATTCATCCGTCCGTTGTAGGTCAAGGCCCGCCAGAATTCCTCGACCAGCTCGCTGTCGAACGTGCCAATCTTCGGGCTGGGCATCGTCACGATCCAGGCGAACTAGCGACGCCCCC
>CAZRGV010000177.1:0-10608 GCA_964599655.1 uncultured Isosphaeraceae bacterium
ATCGAGGAGGATGGTCCGCACGGCGGACCCTACCAGACTGACCATCAGCCTGGATCAGTTGCCGAGGGTGAACACGTTCTTCAACGACGACACCGGGATTTACCTGGCGGTGTCGGGCCTCTGGATGTTCCGTTCAGGCGGTCGGGGCGGGTGGCGGTTGGATCTCGAGGCCGTACTTGGGCGCGGTGGCGAGCAGGCGCTCGATGTCGGCGTGGGTGACGGTTCCGGCCTCGGGGGAGCGGTCGTCGGTGGCCTCGCGGCCGATCTCGGCGAAGAACCGTTCGAGGCCGGCGGGGGTGACGAGAATCAATATCTTTGCCGGTGTGGAACCGACGTTCCGGAAGTGGTGCAGGCTGCCGCGCTCGAGGGTGATCCAGGTTCCGGGGGTGGCGAGGATGTGCTCGCCGTCGGCGTGGAACTGGATCTGGCCTTCGAGCACGTAGAACGCCTCGTCCTCACGACGGTGAATGTGCGGCGGCGGGCCGCCGCCGGGTGGAACCCAACCCTCGATCAGCGCGAACGCCTCGCCGGTCTCGTCGCCGCCGGTCTTGATCGTGTAGAGGTCGCCCACGACCCAGTACGATCGCCCCTCGCCCGCCTTGAGCGAACCGGTCTTCATCCGTGCAATCCTTTCCCAACGCACCGATCAAAGGGATATTTGATAGGAAATCGTGTCGACGATTCTGTATCAGAATAGCTCGGCGATCGGCGCTCCGTTGTCGACGATGTAGCGCGGGCGGCCGACGAGATCGAGGTAGGTGGCGTCGAGCGGGACGCCCATGTGCTGGTAGATGGTGGCGGCGAGGTCGGCGGGGGTGACGGGCCGGTCCTTGATGTGGCCGCCGTCGGCCTCGGTGGCGCCGATCACTTGACCGTGCCGCAGGCCGCCGCCGGCCATGGCCATCGACATGACGACGGCCCAGTGGTTGCGGCCGTCGGTGCTGCCCTGGGTGCCCATCATGGGGGTGCGGCCGAACTCGCCCATGGCGATGACCAGCACGTCGTCGAGCAGGCCGCGCTCGTCGAGGTCGGAGACCAGCGTGGTGATCAGGTGGTCGAAGATCGGCAGGAGGGGTTTGAGGCCCTTGGAGATGCCGCCGTAGGGCGGGATGTTGTCGCCGTGGTTGTCCCAGGTGCCCGAGGCGGGGTGGTAGCTCAGGTCGAGGGTGACGAAGGCGACGCCGGCCTCGACAAGGCGGCGGGCGAGCAACGCCTGCTGGCACCAGAGGTGCTTGCCGTAGCGGTCGCGGACGGCTTGCGGCTCGCGCTCGATGTCGAAGGCCTCGCGGGCGCGGCGGCCGAGGAGCAGTTCGACGGCCTGCTGGCCGAACTGGTCGAGTGCCTCGACCGAGCCGGAGCGGTCGAGCTGGCGTCGGAGCTGGTCGAGGTCTTCGAGCAGGGCGCGGCGGTCGTAGAGGCGCTCTTGGTTCAGGCCGTCGGGAAGGCGGAAGAAGTCGGCGCCGGTGGTCCGGCCGGTATCGACTCCGACGTTGGTGTACACGGGGAGCTTGACGGCGTCGTCGGCGATGAACGGGTCGTACTGCTTGCCGAGGTAGCCGCCGTAGGCGATGTGCGAGCGCGACTTCTGGAAGGCGACGTACGGCGGCATGCCGGGGTCGTTCGCCCCGTGGAACTTCGCGACGATCGAGCCGATCGCCGGGTACTTTTCCGCCTCGGGATTGACCCGGGCCTCAGCCAGGCGGTTGCCCGTCTGGAAGACTTTGTTCGGCTCGTGGTTGCTCAAGGTGGCGTCGACCGAGCGGAGGATCGTGAACTTGTCGAGCATGGCCGCTTGTTTCGGCAGGTGCTCGCAAATCCGCACGCCGGGCAGCTTCGTGGGGATGACGCCGAAGGGCCCTCGGTTCTGGAGAGGGCGGTCAGGCTTGGGGTCCCAGGTGTCGATGTGGCTCGGCCCGCCGGCCATCCAGAGCAGGATGACGCTCTTGTTGCCTCGAACCGGCCGACCGGCCGCGGCGGCCTCGGCGCGACCGCGGAGCAAGCCGGGAACGCTCAGGCCGGCCAGGCCCGCCAGGCTGGCCTTGAGCATGTTGCGACGGCTGGCCACGACCAGTCCTTCCCTCTCCCGAGCGCGAAGGCTGGTGAAGGCGTGCTGGTGGTCGTGTTCTGGTCGTCGTGCGTGGCTCATGGAAAACGTTCTCGGTCGGGACCCACGGTGGAAACCGATTCCACGCCGAGTCGATCTTACCACGTTGGAGAGTTGTTTGAAGTAGAAAACCTGGCGGAATTCTCCGTCGTTTTCGTTTCGATCCACGCGACGGGAAGGGATGCTACGTCTCGACGACCCGCGCGTGGCGGACGCCCTGATCCTTGAGCCACTGGAGGAAGGCTTCCTGTTCCTCGCTGAGTTCGACCTCGGTTTTGTTGGCGGTATCGAGGGGGGAGACGAGGTAGAGGGCGCCGTCGTCGAGGATCGCGTCGATCTCGGTGGGGTCGAACCAGTACTCGTTTTCGCCGAGGGGGGGGACGCCTGGGGCGTCGGCGGGGCTGGCGAAGTAGACGAGCTGGGTGCGGAGCCGGGCCGAGATGGGTTTCGGCGGCACGTTGGGGCGGTCGATGGGCTGGAGGGTGAGGGCCATGGCCGAGCACCGTCGAGGTCGAGCGGCCCGGCTCCGGGCCGCGTGGCGGGGGACGAAGGTCGCGAGGCGAGGGGAGCGATCGGGCCTAATCGGGCTCGGGCCAGATGCGAAGCCGGGGTCTGGACGCGGCGATGTCCTCTTCGTACTCCCAGGGGTGCGCCTCGCCGAACTCGCAGGCCACGTCGGCGAGGCTGTCGAGGGCGTCCCAGACCCGCTCGTCGCAGGCGCCGTGGACGATTCGCCCGAGCAGGCTGCCCTCGATGCTGAGCTCCCAGGTCAGGTGGAACCGCTCCGACCATCGGCAGAGGACCTCGAGGAGGATTCGCAGGTCGTGGGTCTCGTTCGGACCGATTTCGTCCGGGTCGTCGCGGTTGCGGACGTCGGGCAGAAGAAACAGCTTGCTCCAGCCGGTGAGCAGGCCGTGATCCAGCTCGGGGTCGAGTCTCGGCGGCTCGCAAAGGGTCCAGAGGCGGTCGGGGACGTCGATCTCGGCCTGCTCGAGGATCTCGGCGGCCAGGTCGGGCGGAACCGGATGCGTGGTTGAGTAGGCGAGGATCACACCCATGGAAAGTGCTCCGCGGCGAGCTCGGGGGTCAGGACGCGACGTGGGGTCCTGGGATCAGGTTGATCCGTTCCGTTCAATGAGCCGGAGACAGCACCAGGACGGCAATTCCCCGTCGGTCGCCGGAGGGAACCTCCCAGGCGGCGACGACCGGGGCGTCGTCTCGGGGGCCGGAGGCGACCACGGGATCGTTGGCCGACTCGGCCAGGGTGGTCGGGTCGTGGCCGCCCGAGGCGAGGGCCAGCAAGCGGCCCGGCCGGCGTTCGAGCCAGACGGAGATCGGCCCGTTGGGCGAGGGGGCCGTCCAGATTTGGGCACCGGGGCCGAGCGAGCGCTCGGGGCGACCGGGCGCCGCGGTGAAGACCTGGCCGGCTCGCATCCAGGACGTTGAGACGGCGCCTCGGGGACCGGCGGCGATGGCGCCTCCGTCCATCGGGCAGAGGTCGATGATCCAGGACTTCTGGCCGAGCTTCTCGGCCGGTTCGAAGGACTGGCCGCCGTTTCGGGAGCGGGCGAGGTACATGTCGCGCGCCCCCTTGAGCTGGTTGCGCCACATGACGTAGAGCGTGCCGTCGGGGGCGAACGAGACCGAGGGGTGGCAGCAGGGGCAAATGGCTCCGTCGGGCGAGCGGTAGACCGGAACGTCGGGCTCCCAGGTTTCGCCGGAGTCGGTTGAGCGGGCGCCGAAGACTTCCATCGCGCCGTTGCGGAGATCGAGCCAGGCGCAGAAGACCGTTCCGTCGGGTCGCGAGGCGAGGGCGTGCAGGCCCTCCCGAGCGGAGGCGATGACGTCGTTGACGCGTTCGGGTCCGCTCCAGGTCTGTCCGAGGTCGGTGGAGCGCCAGGCCATGACGTCGCCATCCTTGCCCATGCCCTGGGCTCCGCCGATGGCGGTGACGATCAGGGCCCTGTCGGTCGCGGCGATCCGAGGACCGCGCCGCATGCCGAGGGCGAGCGTCGGCAACTGGCCGACGGAGACCGGGGTGTGGAAGCTCTGGCCGCCGTCGGTCGAGACGGCGCAACGGATTTCCCGGCCGACGCCGAAGGCGACGAAGATCCGGCCCTGACCGTCGACGGCCACCTGCGGCTGCTTGGCCGCGGGGTCGTCGATCACCATGACCGGGACCGGAGCGGGAGAGGCTCCCAGGGCGCAGGCGAGAAGTCCGAGGCCGAGAAAGGCGTACCGTCGCGACATGCTGCGTTCCTCTGGCGGATGGCCCGTCGTCGTGGATCTCGGGAAGGTTGACGATGAGTGTAAGGCGGGGTCTTGACGGATGTCAACGGCGAGACGTCGTGTCCGGGGGAGGTGTCTCCGCCCCCTTGCGAATGGGGGCGAGGGCCGCTACTTTTGACCGGACGACGTCCGGCTCGGTCGGACGCGAGCCATCGTCGGAAGGCAGCAACGAGTGTCGCGGCCGCGCTGGAAGAAGACCGTGGAGAAGGTCGCGGTCAACGCGGTCATGGCCGGCGCCGGCCCGGTGCACCTGGTCGCCGTCGGCCGCCACATCGCGCGCACCTGGAGCGACCTGCGGTCGCACGGCGAGCTTCCGCGATTCGACCTGTCGTGGATGGGCCTGGCGTTGCTGTTGTATCTGGCGGGCCTTTGCAGCTTTGGGCTGTGGTTCGGCCAAATCATGCGGGCGAGCCCGACGCCGGTCGGGCGGCTGTCGGCCTTGCGGGCGTACCTGATCAGCCACCTGGGCAAGTACGTGCCGGGCAAGGCGCTGGTGGTCGTGATGCGGGTCGCGCTGGTGACGCCGTACGGCGCGCGACCGGCGACGGCGGCGTTCGCCACCCTGTACGAGACCCTGGTGATGATGGCGTCGGGCGGATTGGTCGCGGCGATCGGGTTTGCGCTCGCACCGTCGAGGCGGTTGACGATCGCGCTGGGTCCGCTTGGCTCGTTGGTCGTGCCGCTGGCCTGGCTGGCCCTGGCTCCCGGCCTGGGCTTGCTGCTGCTGACCTGGCCTCGCGTGTTCCCGCGGTTGACGCGCCTGATGAGCCTGCCGTTTCCGGGCGTTGGTCCGGATGCCCTGCCAAGCGTGCGGCATCGGCTGCTGGCCGAGGGCCTGCTCTGGTCGCTGGTGGGCTGGACCTTGCTGGGTCTGAGCCAGGTGGCGGTGATTCGCGGTCTCTCGCCGACGGGCCTGCCGGTTTCGGCCTGGCCTCTGGCGTTGGCCAGCGTGGCGCTGGCGACGGTGGCCGGCTTCGTCGTCGCGCTGGCTCCGGGCGGTCTGGGGGTTCGCGAGTGGGTGCTCTGGACCAGCCTCGGGGCGGTGATCGACCATGACCGCGCGGTGATCTCGTCGCTGGCGCTTCGATTGATCTGGGTTGTCGGCGAGGGCCTGGCGGCCGGCGTTCTCGCCCTCGTTCGTCCGTCGTTGCCCTTACCTGACCCTCGGCCCGAGTCGCCATGATCAGCGTCGTCATTCCGATCCATAATGAGGAAGAGAGCCTGAACGAGCTGCACAAGGAGCTCGACCGGGCCTTTGTCGATCGCGGCGAGGTCGAGTTCGTGTTCGTGGACGACGGCAGCCGGGACGGCTCCTGGCGCGTCGTGAAGACGCTGATCGCGCTCGATCCGCGCGTGCGAGGAATTCGGTTCCGCCGCAACTTCGGCAAGGCCGCGGCCTTGACGGCCGGCTTCGAGGCCTCGCGAGGGGCCATCGTCTTCACGCTCGACGGCGACCTTCAGGACGACCCGGCCGAGATTCCCAACTTCCTCGAAAAGCTGGACGAGGGGTTCGACGTCGTCAGCGGCTGGAAGAAGACGAGGCACGACCCCTGGCACAAGGTCTGGCCCAGCCGCGTGTTCAACGCGATGGTCAGCGGCCTGACCGGCTGCCACTTGCATGACCATAACTGCGGATTCAAAGTCTACCGTCGCGAGGTGCTCGACGAGGTGGGCATCTACGGCGAGCTGCATCGATTCGTGCCGGTGCTGGCCCACGCCAAGGGGTTCCGCGTCGGCGAGCTCGTGGTCCACCACCGGGCGAGGAAGTTCGGCCGGTCGAAATACGGCGTGGCCCGGCTGGTCAAGGGGTTTCTGGATCTGCTGACCGTCCGGTTCCTGACGCGATTCGGCCAGCGCCCGCTGCACGTTCTGGGAGCGATCGGTCTGGCGTCGTTCGTGCTGGGCGGGCTGGGGCTGACATACCTGGCCATCGAGTGGCTGCTGGGCCACCGGCCGATCGGCGACCGGCCCTTACTGATCTACTCGGCCACGCTGATGGGCGTGGGAACCCAGCTCGTTTGCATGGGGATTCTGGCCGAGCTGGTCACGTCGTACAGCATCCAGGCCAAGGATACCTACAGCATCGCCGAGACCCTGGAGTCCGAGGCTCCGCCCCCCCGCACGGTTCCGTCTTCGGTGGGCGAATCGCCGATCGCTTCGAAACCAGGAGAGTTGACCGATGGATGAACGAATCCCTTACGAGGGGCAGGACGACACGGGAGCCACCCCCGACGAGAAGGCGGAGCCGCCTGGGACGCCCGAGGCGCCCCAGCCGCCGCCCCCGCTGGATTGGAGCGAGCCGGTACTGATGCCTGGCGAGTTCGCGCCCGCGATGCTTCCCGAGTCACCCGAGCCGTCGCCGGTTTCCGAACCCGAGCCGGTTCCGATCCTATCGAACCCCGAGCCGATCCGCGTTGAGAATGTGCCGCCGCCAACTTACGAGATCGACGACCGCCCTGCTCCGCCCCGCCCTGTGCCCGTCAACCTGTCGAGCGAACGCCCGAGGTCGCCCGAGCGGCGAGAGCCGCCGTTGTCGCTGGCCATCGATGGCCGGCCGCAAACCCGGCAGTTCCTGGCCTTGCTGATCATCGGCGTGGCGGCGTTCCAGAATCTGGGATTCACACTCAAGACGCCGTCGATGCTCGAGGCCAACGACATCTCGCGATGGTGCACCGTCTGGTCGTTGCTCGAGCGCGGCTCATACGCGATCGACAAGTGCCCCTGGCAGTATCGCACGCAGGACAAGGTTTATCGATCGGGGACGCTCGCGCCGCCCGGGGAAAACGCCTCGCCGTTGAAGAAGTTCGAGTACCTCATCGCGCCGGAGTCGTGGAAGAAGAGCGAGGCCGGCGCGGCCGAGGCGACGGAAGAGAACGCCCCGAAGACCGAGCCGGAGCAGAAGGCCGAGCCGGGGCCCGAGGCCCCCGCGACAACGCCCGACCAGGTCGCTCCGTCGGACAAGGGGGAGGTGGTCGGCGAAACGCGCCCGGGTTATCACTACTACTCGAGCAAGCCGCCGCTTTTGCCGACGATCATCGCGGGGATTCTTTACCCGTTCCGAGCCGTGTCGGGCGTGCCGCTCGACAAGGAGACGCTCGAAGCGCGAAGCCCCCGGAACGTGATGGAGCCGATCGAGGGGGAGCCGGGCAAGTTCCGGTTCAAGACGGAGAAGTCGGAAGACCGCAAGCCGGTGGTCTGGCCGGTTTACGTGTATTACTTCAAACCGATCATCATTCTGTTCAACGTGGTTCCGTACTTTGTGTTCCTCATCCTGTACGCCCGGCTGCTCGACCGGCACGCCCGGAACGACTGGGCCTGGTTCTTCAGCCTGTTCGCGGCGGCCTGGGGAACGTTCCTCTTCTCGTTCAATCAGACGTTGAACAACCACACGGTCGCCGCCTACAGCGCCTTCTTCGCGCTCTACCCCTTGATCCGAATCTTCAACGATGGCGAGCGGCGGGCCTTCTACTTTCTGATGGCCGGGTTCTTCGGCGGTTTTTGTGCCTGCAACGAGTTGCCCGCGGCGCTGTTCGGGATCTTGCTGTTCCTGCTTTTGCTCGTCCGGTTTCCGAAGAAGACGCTGGCCTACTTCGTGCCCGCGGCGGCGATTCCCTGCGTCGCGTTCCTGGTCACGGAATTCCTGGCGTTCGGCCAGATCACGCCGGTGTATGAGGAGTTCGGCACACAGTCGTATACGTATCAAGGGAGCTACTGGAACACTCCGCTGGAGTTCGACTGGTTCAACCTCCACCCCGAGCCGAAAGAGGTTTACCTGTTCCACATGACACTCGGGCATCACGGGGTGTACTCGCTGACGCCGATCTTTCTGTTCTCGGTGTTCGGCGTGCTGAGGAACCTGTTCGGCCGGGGCCGGCGGCTTTCGACGACCGCGTGGCTGACCTTGGTGCTGACGGTGGCGATGTTCGCCGTCTACACCTGGAACCCCAAGGCGAGCAACTACGGCGGCTCGACGCAGGGGCTGCGCTGGCTCTTCTGGCTCATCCCGTTCTGGCTGGTGATGCTGCCGATGGGGGTCGAAGGGGGGCAAAACCGGGGTTGGGTGCGCTGGCTCTCCCTGGTCGCGCTGGCACTCTCGGTGATGACGGTCGGTTACGGCATGCGAACGCCGTGGAGCCACCCGTGGATTGTCGACCTGATGGAACGGCTGAACCTGTACCACCTTCATCGGTAGTTCGCGGCGAACGACCGACGGACGCAACCCCGCGGAAGGACAACGGCCGCCCCGCTCCGACCCGAGCGAGACGGCCGTTTCCTGTCTTCCCGTTCCGCAATTACCATCTACAGTTACTAGCACTTTTACTATGGTTAGAGAGATACTTATTCCCGATAGGAAGGTCCGCGGCGACGCGCGGGATGGACCAGGGCACTGAGGTGATCGCGCGGGCCGTGATGGGGATAATCGACGGCGTTCTCCGTCTCGTCGTAGACGTCCCACTGGAATTTCAGGAAGGTTCGGAATTCCTGGGGAGTTACGGAGCCATCGTGATCGGCGTCGAACGACCGCAACCGGGCGGTGGCGTTCTCGATCTCGTCTCGGGAAAGGACGCCGTCGCGGTCCGTGTCGAAGATTCGAATCCTCATCGCCCGGAAACCCGGCGCGGGATAGGGAACCGCGGCCGCCACTTCGCCCGGTTCTTCCGGCTGGAGACGTGGGTCGTACCGCACCATGAAGGCGACAGCGGCCGCCATGGCGATGAGGTTGCTGAGGAGCATCAGGACGGTCAAGATCGTCAGGGCGTCGGTCCATTTTCGACGTCCCCAGCAGTAAAGACCGGCCATGGCGCACGAGAGGATCAGGGCGCAAACAATCGCTCCAATCAATTCCTCGGGAGACATGGTCAGAATAATATCGAACAAGGTGCTCAAAGATTTGGACATGAAGGCCTCCTGGCCCTTCGATCGAGTCCCGCGTACGTCCCCGTCTCTCGGGGATCGGATTGGATCAATTGCGAACGTCCGCCGATGGACGGAGCGGGACCCTGGACGACCACCGACTCGGGTGCCGCTCGAGTTCCAGAGATGTCTAGCCTGGCCGAGCCATCAATCCCGAGCCGTTGACCAACGCGCCTCCTGGCTTTCGAGCTCTCGCACTTGCGCGGACGTCACGGCCTCGAGTTCTGACCTCGATCGTTCGCCACTCCTGTTTCTTATCAAGCGACAACAGGTCCGCGATGGCCCCCGGGATTTCGGTTTTCGTTGAAGATCGCGTGGTCCTGGGCGTTGGCGGAAGGGTCTGGAGTCGGATCGAGGCTGGTCGTCTCGGCCATGCCAGCCGACGACGTTGGGGGGATGGTTCACGCGCTCGATAATGCGGGGTTGGCTCTTGGCGTCGAAACCGAACCGCCGGGAAATCGATCGTTGGAGACGCGCGTGGCGTGTCGGCGCTCGTTGAGTCGATCCCTCCCTTCCCTTCGGATGTGTCCTGGCCGAGGTCTGGTGCGGACGGGCGGATTCGAGACTCAAGAGCGCGTCGGACCGCCGTTTTTGGGCGCAACGGGGACGGGGACGCCCGCCCGTCTCACAACGTTGGCGGATGCGTCAGGGGTTATTCGCGGCGATCGGGTGACCTCGACGCGGCGATTTCGGCCGGTTGGGGCTCGGTCGGGGCGGTCGAAGTCGCCTGATGGATCTTCTCCAGCCAATCGACGAAACGAACCCGAGACGGCGCGGATCGGGGCCGGGGCGGTTCCTGGGCTTCGGACGCTTCTTCTTGTGCGAAAACGGGTTCGGGCTCGGGCTCGGACTTCGGTTCGGGCTTCGGTTCGGGGGTGAGGCCGGCGGCTTCGAGCTCGCGGCGGTGGCGTCGGATGTCCTCGAACGCCCGCCGGAACTGGCGGTCGGCGTCGTTAATATAGCGGGCTAGTTGCGCGGTGGGGTGGCACTGGTGGCTTGTCCACCAGTGCTCCGAGCCGCTCGAAGCGAAGACACGGGGGGTGGCACTGGTGGCTTGTCCACCAGTGCTCCGGAACGCTAGAAGCGAAGACACGGGTGGACGAGCCACCAGGGGCACCCGGACGGACCTGGGGTCGACACGACCCCAGCCACCCCGGCCTGGGGATTGGGGGGGCGTCGGGGTGGCACTGGTGGCTTGTCCGCCAGTGCTGCGGGCCGCTCGAAGCGAAGACACTGGTGGACGAGCCACCAGTGGCACCCGACGGACCTGGGGTCGGCACGACCCCAGCCACCCCTGCCTG
>CAZRGV010000178.1:0-4676 GCA_964599655.1 uncultured Isosphaeraceae bacterium
CAAGAAGAAGAACGAGAAGATCGCGGTCTTCGACCTCGGCGGCGGCACGTTCGACATCTCGATTCTCGACGTCGGCGACGGCGTCTTCGAGGTCCTCTCCACCAACGGCGATACCCACCTCGGCGGCGACGACTGGGATGAGGCCCTGATCAACTACATCGCCGACGAGTTCCAGAAAGAGCAAGGCAGCGACCTCCGCAAGGACCAGATGGCCTTGCAGCGGCTCAAAGAGGCTGCTGAGAAGGCGAAGAAGGACCTCTCGTTCCAGACCCAGACGGACATCAACCTGCCGTTCGTGACGATGGACGCCAGCGGCACACCCAAGCACCTGACCATGACGATCAGCCGCGCCCAGTTCGAGCGGCTGACCGATCGGTTGTTCGAGCGATGCCGAGGACCCGTGCTCAAGGCGCTGGAGGATGCCAAGCTCAAGGCCTCAGACATCGATGAGGTCGTGCTCGTCGGCGGTTCGACCCGAATGCCTCGCGTCCAGCAGATCGTCAAAGAGATCTTTGGCAAGGAGCCGCACAAGGGGGTCAATCCTGACGAGGTCGTCGCCGTGGGCGCAGCCATTCAAGGAGCCGTGCTCACCGGCGAGCAGAAGGATATTCTCCTGCTCGACGTGACGCCGCTGTCGCTCGGTCTCGAGACCAAGGGCGGCGTCTTCACCAAGCTCGTGGAACGAAACACCACGATCCCGACCGAGAAGAAAGAGACCTTCACCACGGCCGACGACAACCAGACGGCCGTGACCATCAAGGTCTACCAGGGCGAACGGCCGATGGCCGCCGATAACCGGCTCCTGGGCGAGTTCAACCTGGAGGGAATTCCTCCCGCTCGGATGGGTGTGCCTCAGATCGAGGTGACCTTCAATATCGACGCGAATGGAATCCTGGCCGTGTCCGCCCGGGACAAGGGGACCGGCAAGGAACAGAAGATCACGATTCAGTCCTCCGGCGGTCTCTCCAAGGACGAGATCGAACGGATGCAGCGCGATGCGGAGGCCCACGCGGCCGAGGACAAGCAGAAACGAGAACTCGCCGAAGCTCGGAACACGGCCGAGCAACGCGTCTATCAACTCGAAAAGCTGATCGAGGAGAACAAGTCCAAGCTCTCCGAGTCGGACGTCGCGGCCGTTCACGCGGCCATCGCCAAGGTCAACGAAGTGAAGAAAGGGACCGACGCCGCCGCCATCAATCAGGCGGTTGAAGACCTCCAACGCGCCAGCCAGGCGATGGCCGAACACCTTTACTCCGCCGCCTCGGCGGGCGGAGCCCAGGCCGGCCAGGCCCCGGGTGGCGATGGGGCGGCCCAGGCTGAAAAGCCGTCCGGAGGCGAAAAGCCCGAAGACGTGATTGACGTCGAGTTCGAGGAAAAGAAGTAGTCCTTCGGTCGGGTCTCGAAGTCCAAGGCGAGTGTCGAAGGGTGGCCTCTCGTTGTCGTCCCTCGGCACTCGCCTGCACGCGCCTCCGAGTCTTCTGATAGACTCGATGACTCGGGTGCCAGGCGGGGCGTTCGCCCCCAACGGCATCGAAACCTTCCGTACACCTCACCTGATCCGAGGAATCGGGCCGATGTCTGTCGAAAACGCACGATTGGTGTACCCAATCCTCGTCCAACTGGCCCGCGACCTTTCTCAAGCCGCGCGCGACCGCCAGTCGGCAACCTGGGTTTCCTATGACGACCTTTGCAACCGTTGCAAGGAAGTGGGCGTTAAGGAAACCCCTCGAACAATCGTTTCCAAGTTGCTCAAACCGCTCCAATCCGCGTGCCTCGAGAACCACAAGCCGGATCTTTCCGCGTTGATCATCCAGAAGCCCAAGGCGCGAAGTGACTTCGGAAATCTGCTCCGCCCATCCGATGGTTGGTGGGAACCCTACGTCACTCGCGGTGAGACGACCGTCGGTGACGTCGATTTCTGGTTCTTGCGGTTCAAGGAGGCTCGAGACTATCCTGATTGGCCGGACACCCCCTTCTTCTGAAGTCCGATCGGCGTTCGCCTCCGGCTCACTCTCACTTCGAAGGTTGAGAACGGTTCCGAACCGTCGACCGCGGCCCCTGTCCTACCTTGGCAGACACCATGGTCGAACTGGACGAATTGATCCGACGCGCCTGGCCCGTCTTCCGTGAAGCCATCCGTATGGGACGGACGATCACTTACTCCGAACTCGCCGGCCGGGTTGGCCCGCCCTTGACGAGACGTCAGGTCCACCGGCAACTGTTGGTGCCGCTCTCCGACCGCTGCCGAAAGGCCCACCTGCCGGACCTGGCCTCGCTCGTGGTTCGAAAGGATACGGGCATGCCTGGGATCGGCTGGCACGGCCCGTTCCCCGCGAGCGATCCCGATCGCGCCTGGGCCGACGCGCTCGCTCAATGCCTCGCTTACCCCTGGCCGAGTCGGCCTGATCCCCGTCTGCTCAACACGACGGGAGCGCCGGCCGGACTGAGGTCTCGCCGGGATTGAGGTCCCTTTTCCGCGAACGCTTGCGAACTTTATTGCGTATAGACGGCAACGGCTTTCTCGGTGAGAAATTGGATTCCCGCTGAGAACCGAACCAGGGGAGACGTCGCCGATGGCCTTTCGTTTTGAGAAGCTGACGCTCAAGAGCCAAGAAGCCCTTCAGCGGGCGCAGGAGGTCGCTCGTGAGCAGTCACACCAGCGGCTCGAGCCGATGCACTTACTTGTGGCCTTGCTCGATCCGGATCAGTCGGTTGTACGGGCCTTGCTTTCTCAGCTAGGGGTCAACCCGTCGCAGGTGCTTCGCGCGGCCGAAGAAGGGTTGAAAGCGCTGCCGAAGGTCTCGGGTGGGGAGACGACCCTGAGCCCCGACCTGAATCGCGTGCTCGAGACCGCGCAGGCCGAAGCCGACCGCATGAAGGATCAGTACGTCTCCGTCGAGCACCTACTTCTCGGTCTCACCAAGGTCAAGAGTCGCGCTCAAGACGTGCTCTCCGCCGTCGGAATCGGACCGGACGACCTTCTCAAGGCGTTGCAGAAGGTCCGGGGTTCGCAGACGGTCACCGACCAGAACCCGGAAGACAAGTACCAAGCGCTGGAAAAGTACGGACGAGACCTCGTCGAACTCGCTAAGAACGGCAAGATCGACCCGGTGATCGGTCGCGACGGCGAGATCCGCCGCGTGGTCCAGGTCCTGAGCCGCCGCACCAAGAACAATCCCGTCCTGATCGGTGAGCCGGGTGTGGGCAAGACGGCCATCGTCGAGGGCCTGGCCCAGCGAATCGTCTCGGGAGACGTGCCCGAGAGCTTGCAAAACCGCAAGCTGATCGCCCTTGATATGGGGGCGCTCATTGCCGGAACCAAGTATCGCGGCGAGTTCGAAGACCGGCTCAAGGCGATCTTGAAGGAAGTGACCTCCTCAGAGGGGCGGATCATTCTCTTCATCGACGAGCTTCACCTAGTCGTCGGCGCGGGCAAGGCGGAAGGGGCGATGGACGCCGCCAATCTCCTCAAGCCGGCGCTGGCGCGCGGCGAACTCCGTTGCATCGGGGCCACGACGCTCGATGAGTACCGTGAGAACATTGAGAAAGACCCGGCCCTGGAACGACGGTTCCAGCCGGTCTTCGTTGGTGAACCTTCCGTCGAGGATACGATCGCCATTCTTCGAGGGCTGAAGGAGCGCTACGAGGTTCACCACAAGGTGAAGATCAAGGACTCGGCGCTCGTCGCGGCGGCCAAGTTGGCGTCTCGGTACATCACCGACCGGTTCCTGCCCGACAAGGCGATCGACCTTGTGGATGAGGCGTGCAGCCGTCTCGCGATGGAGCTCCAGTCCGTACCCACGGAGATCGACGTGCTCCAGCGAAGGCTGTTGCAACTTCAACTCGCCCAGCGAATGCTCCAGAAGGAGGAGGAAGAGCACGCGCTGGAACGGCTCGCCGAGGTTGAGGAGGAGATCTCGCAGGTCGAGAAGCAACTCCAGGATCTTCGTCGGCAGTGGGAACTGGAGAAATCGGGCCTGGGCGATGTCCAGAAGATGCGGGAACGGCTGGAGGCAGTGAAGGTCGAGTATAACCGCACCTGGGATGCGATCCGCCACATGCAGCAGCGAGGCGAACGGCCCGACGAGAAGCAGTTCCAGGAACTGGCCGCCCTCGACGCTGAACGCAAGGATCTCGAGCGCAAGATCGCGGACGCCGAGACCGCAGCCGGCTCGGGCGATGGCCAGCCCAAGGACACCCGACGGCTTCTCAAGAAGGAAGTCGCCAGCGAGGAGATCGCCGAGGTCGTCAGCCAGTGGACCGGCATCCCCGTGGCCAAGATGCTCACGACGGAGCGGGAGAAGCTGCTCAAGCTGGAGGACCAGATCCACCTGCGAATGGTCAACCAGGACGCCGCAGTCAAGGCGGTGGCCGACGCCGTGCGTCGCAGCCGCGCCGGCCTTCAGGATCCGAACCGGCCGATCGGCTCATTTCTGTTCCTCGGACCGACCGGCGTCGGGAAGACGGAGTTGGCCAAGGCGCTGGCCGAGTTCCTCTTCGACAGCGAGACCGCGATGGTCCGCATCGACATGAGCGAGTACGGCGAGCGGCACAATGTCGCCCGACTGATTGGCGCGCCTCCCGGCTACATCGGCTACGAGGAAGGCGGCCGTCTGACCGAGGCCGTCCGCCGTCGTCCGTACTCGGTGGTCTTGCTCGACGAGATCGAGAAGGCT
>CAZRGV010000178.1:4724-10573 GCA_964599655.1 uncultured Isosphaeraceae bacterium
ACGGTCAGGGCCGAACGGTTGACTTCCGGAACGCCGTCATCATCATGACCAGCACCCTCGGCAGTCCGATTATTGCCCGGATGACTGAGGCCCGCGAGCCTGAAGAGGCGATCCGGAGGGCCGTCCAGGAGGTCCTCAAGCAGGAGTTCCTGCCTGAGTTCCTCAACCGGATCGACGAGACGATTCTCTTCCACCCACTGACCATGGCGGAGCTGACGAAGATCGTCGACATCCAGCTCCGACGGCTCGAGAAGCAGATGACCGAAGCCGGCCTGACGATCCGCGTCAGCGACGCGGCCAAGCGGCAACTGGCCGAGGAAGGTTTCGACCCGGCCTATGGAGCCCGACCGTTGAAGCGGCTGATCCAGCAGCGGATCGCCAACCCGCTGGCCACCGCGCTCCTTGAAGGTAAGACCGGCCAGGGTGGAGTCGTCGACATCGACTGGAACGGCTCCGAGTTCACGTTTGCCCCGGCCGTTCCCGAGCCAGCGCGGGCCTGAGTCAAAGACTGACGAGGTCGACAGAAACGAGCCGCCCCTCGCCGATCGCTCTCAACGATCGGTGAGGGGCGGCGTTGTTCCGTTCAGGATGGAATCAGCAACGGCGGGCGTTTGAGGAGGGGGGATCGCTCGCGACGTCCGCTCAGGGCTTCTTCGCGGTCTTGGCCGTCTGGCCCTTCTCGGCCGGCGCGGCGGGATTCGCCGTGGCCGACGCCTTGGGTGTCGGCTTTCTCGTCCGCCGCGAACGGGTCGCGAGGGGCGGTTGCTGGAACGGATACTGCTGGAATGGATTCGCCTGGCCGGGAGCGGCGAGGTTCTGGCCGTTTTGTCCATTCTGGCCATTTTGTCCGTTCTTCTTGTTCTGCTTCTCAATCTGCTGCATCATCTTCATGTAGGCCTGCTGCTGCTTCATCATCATTTGCTGCTGCTGCATCATGGCCTTCTGCTGCATGATTTGCTGATAGACGAACAGGTTGCCGCCGGCCATTCGCCACTCAGGCGAGTTTGTGTTGTACGCCATGCCGTACGGCGTGTAAACCGGTCCACCTCGCATGCGGCCTCGCTGGGCATGAGCCACGCCCGGCATCAAGGTTGCCGCCATCAGGAGTGCCAGAACGAATAATCGCCCTTTCATCAATCCCCCCTTTGCTTCGATGAGCGACCCGTCCGATTGGCCAGGTCCGATCGACGCCCAAGGCGTTTCCCAACTCGAAGAAAGTCAGGCATGACCGAAGCCATTCCTCACTCCATGATACAACGGTGAAACACCGAAGGGAATCAAGAGATCCGCAAAATCTTCCGCGAGTTCGGTTTTAAGTGAAAACGTTGTGTCAGGTCGGCGCACCGTCTCGGAGCACCGAGCGACTCACGCGAGCGGGTTGGGATTTGAATTCGGTCTTGTCGATGCCGTAGCGACGGAGTTTCTCGCTGATGCTCCGACGTGAAAGTCCGCAATGGGCGGAACAGCGATCGATGCGTCCTCGATACTTTTCCAGAACGCGACGGAGATAGGCGCGCTCAGCCCGTTCGGTCAGCTCCTCGGTGATCTCCTGAAGAGGGCGCTGGATGTCGAAGTCGAGTGTGAACGGTTCCTCCCGCGTCGACACGACTTGCGGCGGCAGGTCGTCGGGCCCGACGACGGAACTTGGCGTGGTGACGACAACCTGCTCGACGAGGTGCTCGAGTTCCCGGATATTGCCCGGCCAGTCGTAGCGGGCCATTCGCGAGAGGGCTTCCCTGGAGAACGTCTTCGAGGGAAGGCCGCGCTCCTGGAGCCTCGCGAGGAAATGGTTGACCAGCAAGGGTAAGTCTTCCGGCCGGTCACGGAGCGGAGGCAGGTCGATCGTGACGACATTGAGGCGGTAGAACAGGTCGTTGCGGAATCGCCCTTGAGCGACGGCCTTCGCGAGGTCGACATTCGTGGCCGCGATGACCCGGGCGTCGGCCTGAATCAGGTCGGTCCCACCGACTCGCTCGAACTGGCCGTCTTGCAGGACACGGAGCAGTTTCGCCTGCATGCCCAAAGGCATCTCGCCGACTTCGTCGAGGAACAGCGCGCCCCCTTGTGCCCGCTCGACACGCCCCTTGCGCTGGTGGTCGGCGCCGGTGAACGCCCCCTTCTCATGGCCGAAGAGCTCGCTCTCGAGGAGCGACTCGGGCAGGGCCGCGCAGTTGATCGCGACCAAGGGGCCCTTTCGGGTCACGTCGGCGAAATGCAAGGCCTGGGCGACGAGTTCCTTGCCCGTGCCGGTCTCTCCGGTCACCAGGACGGTGCAGTTCGACGAGGCGACCCGAACCACCTTCGCGAAGACCTCTCGCATCTTGGTGCTTCGGCCTACGAGATTGTGAAACCCGAATCGTTGCTGCAAGCCTCGGCGCAGCGCGCAAACTTCGTCATGCAGCTTCCGGTCCTCCAGCGCCTGGTTGACCAGAACCTCGAGCCGCATCATGTCGATCGGCTTGTTCAGGTAGTCGTAGGCCCCAAGCTTCATGGCTTCGACCGCCGAGTCGATCGAGGCGTGCCCGGTCATCACGATCACGGTGACCGGCAGGTTCCGGTTCCGGATCTCCCGGATCAGTTCCAGGCCATCGAAGTGAGGGAGGCGGAGATCCGTCAGAACCAGCGAAAAGTTTCCCTCAACAAGCCACTCGAGCGCGGCCGTGCCGTCGTGAGCTACCTTGATCTGACGACCCGGACGGGCCAGGATCCTGGAAAGCTGATGGCAGAGCAGCTCGCTATCGTCCACGACGAGAATGCGTCGATCCATGGTGCTCTCATCCAGGGTTGAGATCAGGCCAGCCCCCTCTGGAGGCCGGGTGGTCGACTCCTTCTTCCGAAAGGATCAACAGGGGGATTCCCCCACGCCCCTTAGGCTACGTAAGTTTGGCAGGCTGTCAAGCTGACATCCGTCAGGGACGTCCGGTCGTTTGCCCGTCCTGCCCGAGGGACGCCGTCGTCTCGGGCCTGGAGACCGGATCATCGCGACGTCGGATCGAGTCAACGGAGGAACCGGTCGAGGAATTCGTAGGCCTCTTGTCTCTGTTCGGCCGGGAAGTCGTGTTCGGCGTCGGGATGAACAGCCTTCAGCCGGTCGTCGACGCCGAGTAGATGGTAGACCTCCTGGGCGGATCGGATGCACGTTTTAACGCCTTCCACCTCGAAATTGGCGTCACGCGTCGGCGCGTTCGCGAAGAACGCCCGGGGGGCCAGGGCGCCAATCAACTCGGGGAAGTCGAACGGGACCTTCGAGAGATCGAGACCGTAAACGTCCTTGAGCCGGGGCATGTAGCCATTGTGCGACCAGCCGGCGATGTTTCCACCGTAGTAATTCGGAAAGGCGTTGAAGCCGCAGGAGGACACAACCGCCTTGATCCGGTCGTCGAACAGGGCCACGAAAATGGAGTTGTGTCCACCGAGCGAGTGGCCGATGACGCCGATCCGCTCGGGATCGACCTCAGGCAACGAGCTGAGCAGATCCACGGCACGCATGTGGTTCCAGATCCCTTTCATCGAGGCACTGGCGTAGCCCAGCGCGTAGGGATCGACCTTGTACTCACCAAAGTTCGGATAATCAGGCGCGATGGCGACATACCCGCGCTCGGCGAGTTCCTTGGCGTATCGAAGGTTCGGCTTGCCGCCAAGACCAACCGGCTCGTCCTTGCCAATCCGGGTCGTCTGATGCAGGCACAGAACGGCTGGATGCCGGCTCTGGCCATTCTTGGGAATCAGGAGCCATGCGGGAACCCGGTCGCCTGGCTCGGTCGCGAAGGTGACCTTCTTGCGGAGGTAGGCCGGCTCGTCGATCGTCTCGACGATCTGGACATCGAGCGGCACGCGACGCTCGCCGCCGGGCAGGGGCCCCATGACCTCCTGAAGATGAGCCAGGATGTGGGCTCGACGCACCTGCCAGTCGACGGGACTGAGGATGGGAGACTCGTGGCCTTGGGAATCGCGTACGACAAGCAGACGCGCGTGGTCGGTATAAGTCGGGGCCTTCGGGGCATCGGCGGCCGGCTCGAGCAGCGTCAGGAGGGCGAGGCAGGCCATGGATTGTGGATTGGTCATCGAAGGTACGACTCCAGGGATCGGGAAGCTCGGGGTCTCAAATCGGGAACAACGCCCGGGAGAGATCTCCGCGGGAACCCGGCACGGAGTTTGCTTCCACGGGGGACAGTCCGGCGCGGATCATCGTTGAGGTTGTCGTTCTCGTGGAATTGCGAGACAATCCGATCGCGTTCTGAAGCGTTCCAATCGGCCTTGCCGATGAGAACGAAGAACGTGGTCGCGACGGAAGTGCCCTGCCTGGTGGCTGGGCGGGTTTGCACGATGGGGCGGCCGGCATTGTCAGAGTTACCAACATTCGATCTGCTCGCCGCGATGGCGCTGCCGATCGAAGCAGGCGGAGAGCCGGCCGCGGAGCGGTCGGAGGCAGGCGCCGGGGAGTCTGACCCGGCCAGAAAGGAGACGCCGATGCGGGCACTTCGAACCTCGTTGGCCCTGACCGCGCTTCTGGGTATGTCGTCGTCGATGGGCGTGGCCCAGGAAGCGGCCGACATCCTCGCCAGGTTCCGGCCAAGCTTCAAGGGGGTTGAGTACGATACCCCGGCGACCCCGGACGAGATCGCGGCCTGCAAGGTCGAGAAGGTGCTCAACAAGAGTGGCGAGCCGATCGGTTTCGCGGTGCGGGACGGTCAGGGGAAGCTCCTTCGTAAGTTCGTTGATACCAATGGGATCAAGGACGCCAAAGGTCTACCTCACCTCGACCAGTGGAGCTACTACCACGACGGCTTCGAGGTTTATCGCGAGGTCGACACCAATGAGGACAACAGCCTCGACGAAGTGCGATGGCTGAACTCGGGTGGCACTCGGATTGGTGAGGTCCAGGGAGGGCGCATCGTTTCCTGGAAGCGGATCTCGGCCGAAGAGGCCAGTAAAGTGCTCGTCCAGGCCCTGATTGCCGGCGACCTGAATCTGCTCGAGTCGGTCCTCGCCACGCCCGAGGAGATCAAGGCGCTCGGACTTCCCGAGGAGCTTGCCCAACGAGCCGCGGAATCGGCGAAGAACCGACGACAAAAGGTGCAGGAGTTGCAAAAGCGGCTCAAAGGCTGGGACGGTCAGTCGACCTGGTCGCGCTTCGACGGAATGATGCCGCATGTGATACCGGCCGACGCGGCGCCTGGTCTTGGCAAGGATCTGATCCTTTACGAGAACGCCGTCGTTTTTGTCTCTCCCTCCGCGTCCAGCAAGGTTGACCCGAGAGATCTCGTCTACCTCCACATTCCCGAGGTCGTCCAGCTCGGCGAGACCTGGAAATTCCTCGATCTGCCCTTACCGGTCGACCCGGCCCAGCCGGTCGTCAACCTCGCCGAGGCGGACTCGCTCCGTTCCATGATCTATCGAGGAGACGCCACCGCGGCGGCGCCGGGCCTCCCCTCTCCGTCTCCCGAATCAGAGGCACTGCTCAAGCAACTGGCTGAACACGATGCCAAGATGCCTGGGGCCGACGGCTCCGGCAAGCAGATCGCCCAGTGGCACCTCGACCGGATCGAAATTCTTCACAAGCTCATTAAGCTTTCACAGACGCCCGAAGAGAGTCTTGGCTACTACAAGCAAGTCGTTCATGACCTCGCCGAAGCCTACCAGACCGGCCTTTATCCGCAAGGGGCCGAAGTCTTCGACAAGCTTATCAAACAAGGGGGTAAGATCGCCTCGTTCGCGTCGTATCGAAAGATCCTCGCGGAGTTCGACCTTGAAGCCGATCAGCCCGGCGCGAACCACCATCGCGGCGAGGTAGAAAAGCCACACCGCGCCGGCCACCACCACCGCATCGGTACGGAGATCCCGTTCGG
>CAZRGV010000179.1:0-262 GCA_964599655.1 uncultured Isosphaeraceae bacterium
CGGATCGATCGCGACCAGGCCGCGAGTGAGCCAGGCGGCCGCGACGAGGGCCAGCGCGCCGGCCATCGGCGCGCCGAGGGTCCGCGAGAGGAAGACGCGAGGGCTCACGTCGAGCACCTTCGCGCAGTAGGATCCCGGCACCAGCAGGTTCGAGAACAGGGTGGTCAGCACCGTGCCCCAGATGACGCCCGAGACATCCCCCGAGAGGCGGGTCCAGACGTAGCTCAGCGGCAGGTTAATGACCGAGCCGGCCAGCGCGGCG
>CAZRGV010000179.1:272-10532 GCA_964599655.1 uncultured Isosphaeraceae bacterium
ATCGCGATGACCTTCATCTTGCCCATGCCGATGGCCATCTGCACGTGCACCGAGATCAAGAGCGGAATGGTCGCCACCAGGAACAGACGCATCAGGTGGGCCTGATCGGTGAACTTCGGCACCCACGCGGCGAGGAAGGGCCGGGCGTCGATCCAGGCCAGCAGCGCGACGGGCAAGAGCAACCCGATGAGCAGGCGAGGGCCGTCGTACTTGATCCGTTCGAGGTCCTTGCGGTCGCCGGCCGCCGCCAGGCTCGCCACGGCGGGCATCACGAGATAGGCCAGCATCCAGCCGGTTTGCCGGATCTGGAGGAACGGCTTGCTGATCGCCTGGTAAATGGCGATCGCCGGCGCCGGCGTTTTCAGGGCGTAGCCCAGCACGGTCGTGTCGATCTTGTCGGCCAGGACGACGCTGAGCTGGATCAAGAAAATGTAACTACTGATTTGAATGAGTGACTGATAATCGGACCAGCGCGCCCCCCGGAAGCGGGGGAAATGCCCCAGTTCGCGGACCATGACCCAGAGGGCCGGTCCGAGCGACAGGCCGACACTCAGGCCGGTCTGGACCACGACGATCCAGAAATAGTCGATCCCGGCGTTCAGACCGGCCCAGAGGACGGCGAACCGGAGGATGACGATGACCAGCTCGAGCCGGGGGATGAAGTCGTAGCGGCGGGCCGCCTGAAGCACGCTGGCGACGACCGTCGAGAGGCCGAAACAGGGGGCGGTGAGGGCCTGGAGCCAGAGGAGCCGGACGATCAGGCGGGCCGAATCGGGAGAAAACGTGTCGGGCACGCCGAAGGAGGCGATGCCCAGCAAGACGGCGGCCTGCACCACGGC
The DNA here is from genome assembly GCA_964599655.1 of uncultured Isosphaeraceae bacterium. Classification (GTDB taxonomy): domain Bacteria; phylum Planctomycetota; class Planctomycetia; order Isosphaerales; family Isosphaeraceae; genus CAZRGV01. The sequence goes on from CAZRGV010000179.1 coordinate 1,112, forward strand.
GACTGTGGCGTAGAAGTTCAGGCCGCAGGCCACCGTGCGGTCGACCCCCTCGCGATCGCCCCGGGTCCAGCACTCGGAGACCCGCCCCTGCAAGGCCGAGCTCATGCCGAACTCGAGCAGGAACTGGAAGAAGCCGAAGCCCCAGGCGAAGCCGTAGGCTCCGTAGAGGTCGGCCCCGATGTGCTCGAGAATCAGCGGGACGCTCCAGAAGGCGAAAACCGCCTGCAAGGGGGTCCGAAGCGCCAGCCAGAAGGTGCCCCGGAGCAGTCGGCCCAGCACCGGAGGCAAGGCGCGGGAGCCGGTCGGCGAGGCGGTCGCGGGCACGGGGTCACGTCCTTCTCGATTCACGAGGTGTGGCCCTGGGATCGGTTCCGCCCAACGCCAATAACGTCCCTCGACGATGATAGCCTCATGACCCGATCCTCAGAAGGCCAATGCCCTGCCTGCGTCTTTCCTTTCGATTCCAGCAGGGTTCCCGAGCGGCCAGGCCCTGCGAACCGCTTGTTGGTGCCGGTCGATTGTGCCGCGTGGGCCTTCGCGGACAAGACCGGGTTCGCGCGTCGGGTCCGAATGTCTTATGTTTCGGGACATGGCTGGCTACAATCGTGGGGCCGATGGCTCCGCCCCTGGGTTCCTCGGAGGCCGTCTCGGTATCCGTACCCGTGCTGTCACGGTTTTCCCATCGCCGACGTGGTGAATCACGGTTCATCCCCGCGATTCTGGAAAGAACCTGACGACCAATCGACGCGAAACGTCTCGTGTCGCGCCTCTGATCCAGGGCCGATCTGAAGGGATTTGCTCGCCATGCTCCGCCAACTCGCGGCCTTTGCCTTGACGGTCTCGCTCCTGGGATTGATCGGTTGCGGCGGAGGGACGGAGACTCCTCGAGAGCCGCCGCCGCCACTGGTCAGCGTGGTCGAGGCGCGTACGATGACCGTCCCGCAACTGGCCAAGCCCAATGGGACCACGAGGGCCTTGCAGGAGGTCTCCATCCGCGCCCGGGTCCGCGGGTTCCTCAAGGAGCAGCACTTCGAGGAAGGGGCCGACGTCAAGGCCGGGCAGCTTTTGTTCGTCATCGACGAGGAGCCGTTCCAGGTCGCGCTCGAAGCGGCCAGGGCCAAGCAGGCCGAGGCCGAGGCCGCGCTGGAAAAGGCCCAGAAATCGAAGATGCGAGAGGTTGCCGCGGCCCAGGTCGCGCTCGACCGGGCGGTGCTGCTGCTGGCTCGCATCGAGGAAGCGAGGCAACGCGCCCTGCTCGCCCGCAAGGCGGCCGCGCAGCAAGACGTCGACCGCGCCGAGGCCACGCGAGAGAAGAACGAGGCCCAGGTTGAGGCGGACCTCGCCAACCTGGAGCAGGCCAAGACCGACTACGAGATCAACATCCTGACCGCCAAGGCCAGCCTCGACGCGGCCAGGGCCAACGTCCGGGACGCCGAGATCAACCTTGGTTACTGTCGGATGATCGCGCCGATCGACGGCCGGATCGGCGAGGCCAAGGTCGAGGTCGGCAACCTCGTCGGCCCCGCCTCGGGCAGCGACTACACCGAACTGGCCACCATCGAGGAGCTCGATCCGATGGGGATCGACATCCAGGTCAGCTCGCGCTACCTGTTGAGAGCCACCGCGCTGATCAAGAACGGCCTGGCCCTCCAGATCGAGCGGCCGGGCCTCGAAGGGGAGCGGAACCACCCCTACCCTGGCACCGCCTTTTTCATCGACAACACGATCGACCCGACCACCTCCACGTTTCTCGTCAAGGGACGGGTTCCCAACCCGCAAAAGACCCTGCTGCCCGGCGACTACGTGAAAGTGAACATCACCGTGGGGGAAATCCCCAACGCGGTCGTTGTGCCCGAGCAAGCGGTCATGGAAGCCCAGGGCGGTTCGATCGTCTATGTCGTCGATAAGTCGAGCAAGGTCGCCATCGCGCGCGTCCAGGCGGGTTCTACCTACGAGGGCCTTCGCGTCGTCGAGTCGGGGCTCGAGCCCGGTCAAACGGTCATCGTCGAGGGCCTGCAACTGGTCCGGCCCGGCATGACCGTCCAGACCGAGCCCGCCGCCCTCCCGACCAACCTGGGGACCGCATCGAGCCGATCGACCTCGACGCCCGAAGCCACCCAACCCGCGCCTGCCTCCGCTCCGCCCACGCCCGAGAAAACGCCGGCCGACGGCGCGAACGCGACCGCCAAGGATGTCACCAAGGATCAGGAAAACGCGAACACCCGCGACGAAACCCGGCCCTGAGCACGTTCCGGAGGCCAGCCGAGCCGCCTCCGCCGCTTGCCGTCCCCGCGTTCGCACAAACGAGTACTTGCCCCGGCCTTCGAGACACGTGCCGCTATGGTCAACTTCTTCATCCAACGGCCGATCTTCGCCACCGTGCTCGCCCTGTTGATGCTGCTGGTCGGCGGCATCTGCCTTTTCGTGCTCCCGATCTCGCTGTACCCCGAGATCGTGCCGCCCCAGGTGCAGATCAAGAGCACCTACACCGGGGCCGACGCCCGGACCGTCGCCAACACGGTCACCACGCCGATCGAGCAGAAGGTCAACGGCGTCAAGGGGATGATCTACATCTCCTCGGATAGCACCAGCAACGGGCTCTCGCAGATCGTCGCCACCTTCGACGTCGGCTACTCGCTCGATATCGCGGCCGTCGACGTGCAGAACAAGGTGGAGATCGCCAAGCCCACCCTTCCCGAGGAGGTCAAGCAGTTCGGCGTCGAGATCAAGAAGGCGTCGACCAACATGGTCTGCGTGGTCAACCTGGTGTCACCCAACGGCACGTACGACTCGAACTACCTGAGCAACTACGCCGAGATCAACGTCGTCGACGTGATCCGACGGGTCGCGGGGGTGGGAGACGCCTCCATCTTCGGCCGTCGCTACGCCATGCGAATCTGGCTCGACCCCGACCGCATGGTCAACGAACAGATGGCTCCCGAAGAGGTCGTCAACGCGATCAAGCAAGAAAACCGGCAGGCCGCCGCCGGCAAGATCGGCGCCGCGCCGGTGCCACCCGGCCAGCGGTTCGAGTACCCGATCATCGCCAAGGGCCGCCTGGAAACCGTCAAAGAGTTCGAAGATATCATCGTTCGAGCACGATCCGATGGATCGGTGGTCCGGGTCAGCGACATCGCCCGCGTCGAGCTCGGCTCCGAGAACTACGAGATGGCCGGCTACCTCGACGGCAAGCCGGCCGCCACCATCCCGGTTTACCAGCTCGCCGAGGCCAACGCCCTTCAGATCGTCGAGCGGATCCGCAAGGAGATGGAACGGATCTCCCGGGACTTCCCCGACGACATCGAGTACAAGATCGCTTACGACACAACCCAGTATGTCGAGGAAAACATCACCGAGGTCGAACATACGTTGTTCGAGGCCTTCGTGCTGGTGATGATCGTCGTCTTCGTGTTCCTCCAGGGGTTCCGGGCCACGGTCATTCCGATGATCGCCATTCCGGTCTCCCTGGTCGCCACGTTCGCCCTGATGGCGGCCTTCGGCTTCTCGATCAACACGCTCACCCTGGCCGGCCTGGTGCTGGCGATCGGCCTGGTGGTCGACGACGCGATCATCGTCGTCGAGAACGTCGAGCGGCAGCTCGAGCGAGGGCTCCGGCCGCTGGAGGCCACCAGGACGGCCATGGCCCAGATCACCGCGCCGATCGTCACCATCACGCTGGTGCTGGGGGCCGTGTTCGTGCCCGTGGCGTTCATTCCGGGGCTCACCGGACGGCTCTACAACCAGTTCGCCCTCACGATCGTCTTCGCGTTTCTCTTCTCGGCGCTCAACTCGCTGACGTTCAGCCCGGCCATGGCCCGGCTGTTCCTCAAGGCCAAGCGGAACCACGGCGAGTCGAAGTTCTTCTTCTTCCGATGGTTCAACCGTGGGATGAAGTGGCTCGAGGATTCCTACGACGCGTTCCTCGACTACACCGCCCACCACTGGTGGACCATCGTCTTTCCCTCGATCGCCCTGCTGGTGCTGACCGGCTGGATGATCGCGCAACGGCCCAAGGCGTTCATTCCCGTCGAGGACCAGGGCTACCTCATCGTTTCGGTTCAAACCCCCGACGGCACCACCCAGGGACCGACCGAGGCCATTCTGGACCGGGCCAACGAGATCGCCCGCGCGCTGCCCGGAGTCCGCAACATCGTTCGGATGGACGGCTACAGCCCGATCACCCAGGTGAACCAGCCCAATAGCGGCGTCCTCTTCGTCATCCTCGAGCACTGGGAACATCGCAAGTCGCCCGAGCTTCGGGCCAGGGCGCTCGCCGCCCGGCTTCAGCAACAACTGTCGAAGGAGATTCGAGGGGCGATCGTCCTGGTGCTGCCGCCGCCTCCCATTCAGGGCCTGGGCACGACCGGCGGCTTCGAGTTCATGCTCGAAGACCGCCAGAGCAAGGGGGTCGAGGCCCTCGCCAGGGTCACCGAGCAGTTCCTCCAGGCCGCCCGCAAGCGCCCCGAGCTGGCCGGCCTGTTCACGCCGTTCTCGACCAACGTTCCCCAGCTCCAGTTCGAGCTCGACCGCACCAAGGCCCGCACCCTCGACGTGCCGGTCTCCAGCGTCTTCGAGGTGCTCCAGACCAACCTCGGCGGCCTCTACGTCAACGACTTCAACCTCTACGGCAAGGTCTGGAAGGTCATGATGCAGGCCGAGGGCAGCCGCCGCACCCGCCCCGAGGACATCGTCACGCTCCAGGTCCTTAGCCGCAAGGGCCAGAAGGTTCCGCTCAGCAGCCTGGGAGAGGTCAAGTACGCCATCGGCCCGATCGACGTGCCGCACTTCAACCTCTACAACGCGGCCAAGATCACCGGCCAGCCCGCTCCCGGATTCAGCTCGGGCCAGGCCGTGAAGGCCATGGAGGAAGTCGCCGCCGCGGTCCTTCCCGAAGGCTTCGGCTATGAGTGGACCGGCACCACCTACCAGGAGCTGAAGACCGGCAACCTCGCCACCTACATCTTCGCCCTGTCAGTGGTTTGTGTTTTTCTGTTCATGTCGGCGCTTTATGAAAGCTGGGTCCGGCCGCTGGTCATCATCCTGACCGTCCCCCTGGCGATGTTCGGCGCCATTGTCGGGCTCTGGTTCTTCGACCTGCCGCTCGACGTCTTCGGGCAGATCGGCCTGGTCATGCTCATCGGCCTGGAAACCAAGAACGCCATTTTGATCATCGAGTTCGCCGTCGAGCTTCGCCAGAAGCACGGAATGAGCATCATCGACTCGGCCAAGGAAGCCTCCCGGCTCCGGCTCCGACCGATTCTCATGACCTCGTTTGCCTTTATCATGGGCGTTTTGCCCATGGCCCGCGCCACCGGCGCCGGCGCCTACAGCCGGAACTCGCTGGGCATCGTCATCGCCTCGGGCATGCTCATCAGCACGATCCTCGGCCGGTTCGTCATCCCGATCTATTACGTTCTGGGTGAGCGGTTCATTGACGCGATGGCCCGCCTCCGAGGGCGCGACGAGGACGAGCCCCCCGCCCTTCCCCACACGAACGATGGCCACGCGCTCGAAGGCGATCACGGAGAGCCAACCAGGCCCTCCCCTCCACACGAAAATTGATTCGAATTTCATACGATTTCTCTCGGATTCGCTCTCCGCCGCCGACCCTCGAACTCCCGGAACTGGATGATGGAACCGGGGCGGTTCGTCCGATACACTGGCCAACCGCTCGACGTTCTCCTTCCGAGTTGCGAGAGGATTTTCCCATGAAACGCGGTTTGACTCGGATGATGGCCGGCCCACTGGTGTTGAGCCTGGGCCTCTTCCTTGTTGCCCTGGCCCCCTCGAGGGGCGATGTCCAGCTCCCGAACATCTTCGGCAGCCACATGGTCTTGCAGCAGGGGCAAAGCGACCGGGTCTGGGGCAAGGCCTCGCCCGGCGAGGAAGTCACCGTCCGCATCAACGGCCAGTCCAAGTCGACCAGGGCGGGTGACGACGGCAAGTGGTCGGTCACGCTCGACCCGTTGCCCGTCGGCGGCCCGCACACGATGACGGTCCAGGGCAAGAACACCATCACTTTCGACGACGTGCTCGTCGGCGAGGTCTGGCTCTGCTCCGGCCAGTCGAACATGCAGATGGCCCTGAGCGCGGTCAACGACGCCGACCTGGAAGCCCTCACGGCCAAGTTCCCCAAGATCCGCCTGATCACGGTCCCGCAGGTCGGCACGCAGGAGCCGCAGGACAACTTCGACGGCAAGTGGGAACTCTGCACCCCCGAGAGCGTCAAGCCATTCTCGGCCGTCGGCTACCTCTTCGGCCGCCAACTCCACCAGACGCTCGACGTGCCCATCGGCCTGATCGACGACTCCTGGGGCGGCTCGGCCGCCGAGGCCTGGGTCCGCCGCGACCTGCTGGCCGCCGACCCGAAGTACAAGGACCTGCTCGCCTCCTGGGAAGAACGAGAGCGGAATTTCCCCGCCGCCAAGGCCGCCTACGAGAAGGCGCTGGCCGAGTGGCAGAAGGCCGCCAAGACCGCACGCGACAACGGAAAGCAACCCCCGCGACAACCCGCTGATCCCGAGGGCCTGATGCGGGGCAACCATCGGCCCGCGAACATTTACAACGGCGTGCTCAAGCCCACCATCGGTTACGGCATCAAGGGCGTCATCTGGTACCAGGGCGAGTCGAACGCCGGCCGCGCCTACCAGTATCGCGACCTCTTCCCGCTCCTGATCCAGAGCTGGCGCGACGAGTGGAAGATCGGCGACTTCCCCTTCTACTGGGTCCAGCTCGCCGACTTCCTGGCCGAGAAGCCCGAGCCCGGCGACAGCGCCTGGGCCGAGCTGCGAGAGGCCCAGACCATGACCATGAGCCGCCTGCCCCACACCGGCCAGGCCGTCATCATCGACATCGGCGAGGGCCGGGATATCCACCCCCGCAACAAGCAAGGCGTCGCCAACCGCCTCGCCCGATGGGCCCTGGCCAACGACTACGGCATCAAAATCCCCTACCAGAGCCCGACCTACAAGTCGATGGAGAAGGACGGCAACAAGATCGTCCTCACCTTCGACCACGCCGGCAGCACGCTCTACTCGTTCGACACCCCGGAGCCCCAGGGCTTCACCATCGCCGGCGCCGACCGCAAGTTCGTCCCGGCGAAGGCCCGGATCATCCCGCCGAACAAGGTCGAGGTCTGGTCCGTCGAGGTTTCCGACCCCGAGGCCGTCCGCTACGCCTGGGCCGACAACCCGGTTTGCAACATGTATAGCCGTGAGGGGCTGCCCATGACGCCCTTCCGCACCGACGACTGGCCCGGCATCACCGCCGAGGTCACGAAGTAACCCCTCCGATCGCAAAGGCACGGGCGGCGCTGGTCAACCGCCCGTGCCTCACGCTTTGGCGCTGCGCAAGAAGAACCGGATCGATTTCACGTGGGAACGCAGGTTTGAGTGGCTGGGATCTCGGCACGTGACCCCGGTGGTTCCGCCTCGGACTGGGGTCTCGGCACGAGACCCCAGCCACCCCAGCCAACCCGGTCACACGACTGGTGGGGGTCTCGACACGTGACCCCGGTGGTTCCGCCTCGGACTGGGGTCTCGGCACGAGACCCCAGCCAACCCGGTCACACGACTGGTGGGGGTCTCGGCACCTGACCCCGGTGGTTCCGCCTCGGACTGGGGTCTCGGCACGAGACCCCAGCCAACCCGGTCACACGAATCGATCAACGTGTTTCTGCGCGACTTCTTTGGGCCTCAGTCGCGACTCGGCCAACCCGGCGTTCACTTCTTGGCGGGATGCTTCGAGAACGTCTCGAAGACGTCGCCCACCACGCGATCGGCCAGCCGATCCAGCTCGCGGTAGAGGACCGCTTCCGCCTCGGGCCGCAACCGCGACTGGCCCGGTTCGTAGCCGCCGACCTTGTGCGCCTCGGCCGTCGCGATGTAGCCGATGTTTCCGTTCGCGTAGCCGACCACGATCGGAATCGCCCGGTCGCCGATCGCCCGTTCCATCGTGAACCCGTACTCGACCATCGGCTCTCCTGGCATCGTCAGGAGCAGATACGGGCCGATCTTGATCGCTTGCAGCTCGGCGCGCACGGGCCCTTCCTTGCCCGGCAGCACCACGATTTCCCGGGCGCATCGAATCCGGTAATGCGACGCGCGCCGCCGCAACTCCTCGCGAATCACGCTCCTCGCCAGCGCCCGAACGGTGGCCCCTCCCAGGTCGGCGCCGGCCCATCGGATGTCGGCCTCGTCGGCGCAGCGATACGGATCGCCCGGCAGATTCGGCCGGATGTCCCCCGCGCAGCCTTGAAGAAAGAGCGGCGTGGTCTTGCCCTCATAGGCCCGCTCGACAAACCGCCGCGCCTCGCCCGGAAAATCGGCGCTCAGCTTGGGATAGCCGTGCGGGTACGGTTCCGACGCGTCATCGCCCCACGTGAAGAAGCAGGGGTGGCAAACCGCGTGCATCACCACGGCCAACGGCGTGAGGCTCTGGCCGTCGTCGAACCGCAGCACGCGGACCCTCGGGTCATTCGGGCCGTCCGGGTTGAGCCGGACCACCGCCTTGCCGTTGTAGACCTTGCGACGGTTGATCCCAAACCCGATCCGGTCCTCACCGTAGCCGATCGACACCGTGCGAAGCCCCTTCGCCGCCTCGCCCGCCGCGCTCACGATCTTCTCCACGGTCGCCTCGGCCCAGTCGGAATTCTCCTCGAAGCCGGGCCCCGAATGGTTGTGCGAAACGGCCACGAGGATATTCTCCTCAGGCACTCCGGCCGACCCGGCGATCCCCTTGCGAAGGGCCTCCACCATCGAGTCCCACGCCGCCAGCAGGTCGAGCGTCACGATCGACGCTCGGGTCTTGCCGTCGTCGAGAACCAGGACGGCCGCTTCCAGCGGGTCGCGGGCGCCGTGCACGTCTCGCACGTGCCCCACCGCCCGGGTCACCCCCTTCGGCGTGATCTCCACCTTGGCCACCCCGGCCCGAAGGTTCGACTCGACCGGAAAGCCCATCTCATCGGCCCGCCCCGTCGTCGACCCGGCGAGAATCCCGACCGACACCACCATCGCGAACATGCGCCTCGCGAGCACGTTGCACCTCCTCGGCTCCAGACAACCCGTTCGTGAACCTCGACGGTCGGGCTCGTCGCCCCGTCGTCGCATCGTTCCATCGCGCCAAGGCCCGTTTCGAGCGCGGACCGCTTCACTCTATCCCGGCCCGAGCGCCGCTTCCATCCGCGGCCCTGGGCGACGCCCCCGGAATCACGACGAGCGAAGAAGATACGTCAGGATCGCCGTGCCCGTGCTCCCGACGATCAAGGGGCCCAAAATGTTGGCCCATCGCGTGATCTGTCCAACCGGCGACGTATCCAGATGCTTCGACTTGAGCCAGGCCGCGATCGCCGGCTCGGAAAGGTGCGACGACCGCTGGGCCATCGTCCGCGCCCGCGACCGGAGCAGGATGATGATCGGCAGGT
>CAZRGV010000180.1:0-10392 GCA_964599655.1 uncultured Isosphaeraceae bacterium
GCGTCCTGATCGCCCTGCTCTCGCCGGCCGTGCAGGCCGCTCGAGAGGCGGCGAGGCGGGCCCAGTGCACCAACAACCTCAAGCAGATTGGCCTGGCGTTTCATGGCTATCATGATCTGCATAACACCTTTCCACCCGGCCGTGTCCGGAGCCGGATCAACGGCCTCGGACTGGTCTTCAGCGCCTTCGCGCAGATCCTACCCCACCTCGATCAGGAGCCCGTTTACCACGCGATCAACTTCGATCTGAACGCCGATCGCGGCGTCGGCGGGCCCGAAAACGACACCGCCCGCCGCACCCGCATTGGCGTTTTCCTGTGCCCGACCGATAACTCGTCCGACTCGGACAAGCCCGACCAGGCGCCGACCAACTACCAGATGAATGTGGGAACCCGGCATCCGGTCGCCGGAAACAACGGTGTGCTCTTCGAGAACTCGCGGGTCCGGTTGGCCGACCTGACCGACGGCACCTCACGGACCGCCCTGCTGAGCGAGCTGGCAAGGTCCGCGAATCTTCGGGCCAACGATACGATCGAGATATCTAATCAACGTATAATCAATTATCAACAAACCTGCCTTCCCAACGGCCCAGCCCGCCAGAGCGCGCGCGGCAATCGCTGGATCTACGGTGCCCCCAACCACACGATGTACTCGCACCACCGCGTACCCAACGACCCTCGTCCCGACTGTCGCGGCGGATCGCCGTTCGGCAACCAGAGCAACGCCGAATGGGACCTCCTCTCGCTCGACTCGGCCGCCCGCAGCCTCCACCCGGGCGGCGTCGAGGTGGTCTTTTGCGATGGAAGTGTCCGTTTCATCATCCAGACGATCCACGTCTCCACCTGGCAGGCGCTGGGAACCCGCAACCTCGGCGAGATCATTTCGGACGACGCTTTCTGAGCCTAAATCCTGATTCAGAAATCACTTTCGCGCGTCTTCAATTCTCGTGCGCGCGTCGACGAGTGTTCCCAAGAGTGTGAAAGAATTCGTCGCTTTCTTGACACCGTGATTCCCATGTGCCAAGAATTTTGAACGGACTCGATGATTCTCAACCCGAAGCGATCTCTTCCTCGAAGCTGCGCGAATGCCACGAAGGGGCACGTCCATGGGCGTCACCTGCCGGTTACGACGGGGTTTCACGTTGATCGAGCTCCTGGTCGTGATCGCGATCATCGGCGTGTTGATCGCCCTCTTGTTGCCGGCGGTGCAATCGGCTCGCGAGGCGGCGAGGCGGGCCCAGTGCACCAACAACCTGAAGCAGATCGGCCTCGGACTCCATAATTACGAAGGGGTCGCGGGAGCGTTTCCGCCCTCGAACATCCTCGCCGGATCGGGCAACACGGTCACCTGGACGAACGGCTTCAGCGTGCATTGCCGCGTCCTGCCGTTCATGGAGCAGGGGGTGGCCTTCAACGCCTTGAACTTCGACTTCAACCACCTCGCCTGGCAGAACACGACCGTCGTGGGCATGGCCGTGTCGGTCTTTCTTTGCCCGAGCGATCCCAACAAGGAGGCGCGGACGCCGTTCCCGCCCTTCACGGGAATCCCCGCGACCGCCAGCGTCACCAGCTACGGCTTCAACAGCGGCGACTGGTTCGTCTGGAATGGCTTCAACCCGCCCGAAAACCGAGGCGCCTTCGGCCCGAACCGGAGCCGCCGGATCAGCGAGTTTCGCGACGGCACCAGCCAGACCCTTCTGGCAACCGATGTGAAAATCTATTCACCTTTGCGGCGGTGCAGCACGCAGCTCTCGAACATCAACAACCCGAACGTCGTCCCGCCGCCCAACGCCAACCCGCTGGCCATCGCGCCCGAGTATTCGAGCGCCGCGTGCGGCCTGGGCAAGTCGCATACGATCTGGGCCGACGGCAATACGCACGAAACGGCCATGACCACCGCATGGCCGCCCAACAGGTCGATCATCGACCCGAGCAGCGGCCAGGATCTGAACCTGGAGACGCGCCTGGTCGTTCAAGGAGGTCCGACGTTCGCGGCGATGAACGCCCGGAGCTACCACCCTGGCGGGGTCGACGCCCTCTTTGCCGACGGCGGCGTCCGGTTCATCAAGAGCACGATCAGCGGCTTCACCTGGCGGGCACTCGGAACCGTGCAAGGGGGCGAGGTCGTCAGCGCCGACGCCTACTGAGACCCGCCGCCGATCGGCGTGAAACCGCCGGCCGAGGCCGCCAGAACCGGCGCCGCGTCGAACGGATCGACCACCGGCGCGACCCGGCTGTTGTCGTGGACGAGCGCTCCGACGGCTCCCACGAAGAAGTCGTGGTTGTCGGCCACGTCGAGGTTGAAGACGGGCTGCACCTCGAGGGTCTCGACCGACTCGACCCGGACACGGCCCTTGAGAGTTCGGATCTCGTCGCCGGGCCGGAGGTCGCGGGCCATGACCCAGCCCTGCCCGGCCTTCCAGAACCGGTGGATGCCGGTCGCCACGATCGCGTCGTCGCCGAGCCTGACCCGGAGCGTCCGCGTCGGCCGGTTGTGGTGCACGGCGAGGATCGGCCGGTATTCCAGGGCCCCGGTGCGGGTTTGCTGGGTCAAAACCTGGTCGCCAACTTCGATCGTCTCGATGGGTCTCGGCCCCGTGAGGGTCTGAACCCTCGTGCCGGCGCCGAAGCACGAATGATGAGTAGGAATCGGCATGAACCTGGGTTGATAAACGATCGGCACATTCTGCTCGAAGGTTGGCTTCGCTTTCGGCTCGGGCGATTGATAGGAATAGCCCTGCTCGTCGGTCCACCAGCGCTGCCAGGCCTCGCGGTCGTTACCAAAATCCTGGCCGGTGAGGGCGGTCAGGATCACCCGGATGCGGTCGTTGCCTCGGAGGATCTCGCCGTTGAGCTGTCGCACCCGCTCGAGATCGTTTTCCAGCTGACGCTCGGCGGTGACGGCCGCGCGACTGGCCTCGAACAGGTTGTGCTCGGCGGCGCTGAGGCGTCCGGCCTGAGCGGCGAGGCGGTCGGCTTGGCCAGGGCCCGCGACGGGCAGGGCGCGCTCGCCCCGGAGGACGTTCCTCGAGTCGCTGGGAACATCCGGAGCCTCGTAACGTCGCACGAGGTTGTAGTGCTCGGTCTCGATGAGCAGCGCGCCCGAGCCGCCCACGCCGGTCACAGGCGTGGCCTGGAAGGTCGCCGGTCGTCGAAGCCGGGCGATCAGCGGGTCCACGACGTCTCGAGGATCGCGATGGATCAGGGTCTCGGCCGCGACGCGGCAGACCTCGTCGGAAGCGCCGTCGATCGCCAGAGTGACCAGGGCTCGCGAGGCGTCCGAGCCGTCGATCTGACCGAGAACCTGCGCTGCGGCGAGCTGGCGATCGGGCCGGCCACTGGCGACCAGACAACGCCAGATCGAGGGCAGGGCCAGCGGGTCCGCGACCTGGGCCAGCCGTTCCTTCGCCCGAACCCGTGCGGCACCCGGCTGTTCGAGCCAGACGGCCCACTTCGCCAGAAGCGGTTCCCAGCGCCGGTCGGCCAGTTTCTGAGCCCGATCCGCGGCCTTTTCCTCAGCAATCCGCGAGTCGCTCATCCATCGGCCGTTGAAATAGCGGCAGCCCAGATGCCGCCAGGCGGAGGGGCGGTAATCGGTCGCGCGGACCGGCTCGACGATTCGGGCCAGCCCGGTTCGCGAGGACGCCGGCACGGTCGGGAGCTGCGTCACGACCGTGAAGTGAGCCTCGGCCTCGGCCTTCAAACCGCGCGACTCGCACCAGAGGGCCAGGCGGTACTGCGCCTCCTGCGTCCGAGCGGCCTGAGCGCGCCGGGTGTTGTATTCGGCCAGCAGGGCGGTTCGCTCGGCATCACTCTGGATGCGATCGGCCACCTGCTCGGGCTTCCGCCATCGCGCGCCGTCCTCAACCTGCCCCAGCAGCCCGCGCGCCCGGGCATTGCCCGGATCGACAAGCAATGCGATTGATAGATGCTTGATTCTTTCGGATTTCAGGCCGCGCGACTCGCACCAGAGGGCAAGCCGGACGTGGGCCTCGGGGTCGCGACCGGCCTGGTTCGCGGCGGCCTGATAGGCGGCCAGGTCCTCGAGGCCAGGGGAGCCTGCCAGCAAGACGGCGGAGACCAGGGCGGCGAGCATGGGAGCCTCCTCAACAGGTCCGCCCTCCCGAGATAGGAGCACGCTCGTTTCGGAGCGCCGGGCGCGACGGCGTTTCCCCAACCACGGACTGGCCGAGGTCTCAGGCCAGCCCGACCCGCATCGTGTCGCGAACCGGGCGACGGAATTTGCCGCCTCGGCCGGTATCCTTCACTTTGTATTGTTTCGTTCTTCGCGCGGGTTCACAAGAGTGTCATCCCGTGCACCTCGCGATGGGCAGGGGCGGGGCAAGACCCAGTCGGGGCTTGAACCGGGCCGTCGGTCGTGCCAGCCTGTCAGGTCCGAATCCCTTTCTTCGAGGAGACGACCTCCGATGAATCGACGACGAATCGCCCTGATGCTGCTGCTGGCCTCGTTCGGGTTACCCGTCGCGCGAGCGGCCGACGCACCCTCGTACGACCGGCGGGAAGACGTGATCTACGGCCGGAAGTTCGGCACCGCGTTGACCATGGATGTTTTCACGCCGAAGGAGCATGCCAAGGGGGTGGGAGTCATTCTGGTTGTGAGCGGCGGCTGGTTCTCGGCGCACGAGGCGATCAGCCCGGCGCTGGTGGCTCCGATGGTCGACCGGGGCTACACGGTTTTCGCGGTGGTTCACGGCAGTCAGCCGAAGTTCACGATTCCAGAGATTGTTCAAGACATGAACCGCGCGGTGCGGTTTATTCGTTTTCATGCGAAGGATTACGGGATTGATCCCGATCGCCTGGGGATTTACGGTGGATCGGCGGGGGGCCACCTGTCGTTGATGCAAGGGATGGCCGGCGACACCGGGAATCCCGAGGCGAAGGACCCGATCGACAAGGTGTCCAGCCGGGTCCAGGCGGTGGCCTGCTTCTTTCCGCCGACCGACTTCCTCAACTACGGCAAGCCTGGGGAAATCGCGCTGGGGCGAGGCATCCTGGAGAACTTCCAGGCTCCGTTCGACTTCCAGGAGCTGGATCGGTCGCGCAACGTGTTCGTGCCGATCGTCGATCACGCCGAGCGGTTGCGGATCGGCCGGCGGATCTCGCCGATTTACAGCGTGAGCGAGGATGATCCGCCGACCTTGATCTTCCACGGAGACGCCGACAAGCTCGTGCCGATCCAGCAGGCCGAGATCCTGATCGAGCGACTCAAGGACAAGGGTGTCGAGGCGAAGCTGGTGGTCAAGCCGGGCGCCGCGCACGGCTGGCCCGACCTGCCGAAGGACCTGAGCCAGTTCGCCGACTGGTTCGACGAGCATCTGAAGTAACGGGCGCGACACGGATTCTGGGGAATCGCCTGGTATTTCAAAACGGGGGACTGGCACCTCGAAGACTCGGAACCAGTCCCCGTTTTGAAACAGCCTCCCCGGATTTCTCAGTTCATCGAGGGGTCGTCGGGCAGCTCGCGGAGGCCGAGCCACTGGCTCATTCGCCGCGACCGGATTTCCCTCGACACGAATTCCCAGAGGTCGTCGTCGCTGGACCAGAAGACGTGCTCGGCCTTGGCCGGGAGGGAGTACCACGACTGATCGGCGATCTCGGCTTCGAGCTGGCCGGGCCCCCACCCGGCGTAGTTGGCGATGATCCGGGACGGCTCGGCGCGGTTGCGGATGAGCTCGCGAATTCGGCCGGCCTCGACGGTTGAGTAGACTCCTGTCAGGACTTCCTGATCCGACAGGGCCTCCGACGTGTGCAAGGCGAGCAACGGCCCGGGGACGGGTCCGCCAAGGTGGATCGGCTTGTCCCATTCGACCCGCTCTTCCAGAAACTGCGCCGAGATGTCACTGATGGTCGCCTCGGTCGGCCGATTCAGAATGACCCCCGCGGCGCCGGCTTCGTTGTGCTCGAACATCAGGAGCACGGTCCGCACGAAGTTGGGGTCGAGCAGTTGCGGCGTCGCAACCAGGAGGTGGCCTTTCAAGGAATTCATCATCGGGCGACCCGGGGAGAGGATTCGGTTCTCTGGCGACGGTTCGAAAGCTGGCCTGCTTCTGGGAATCTTCGCACAACGAAACATCCAGGCCAACCGCCGAGTGTCTCGGAGCCGGACCAACCGCCGGGTCGCCAGGCCTGTCCGAGCGTCAGAAGTCGATCTTCACGCCGATGGCCTTCAGCGCGGGCAACTGGTCGTTTTTGGCCGTGTCGGACAGCGGATTCCCCTTGAGGTAGAGCCGCAGGAACGGGGCAAATCGCTTTTGACCTTCGGCATCGGCCTTGGCCGCCGCGACCAGCGGAGCGAGGTCCTGGATCTTGTTGTCCTCGAGGACGACGAGGTTCAGGTCGGTCAGCTTGGTCAGAGGCTCGATGTTTTCGATCTGGTTGGCCTTGAGGTCGAGGGTGGAAAGCCTCGTGAGGGCCGAGATCGGGCCAAGGTTCTCGACCTGGTTGCGAGCCAGGTAAAGCGAGGCCAGGCGATTGAGCGAGCCGACCGGGGCCAGGTCCTGAACCTTGTTGCCCGAGACGTCGAGCGCCGAGAGGCTCGTCAAGCCGGCCAGTGGCGAGATGTCGGCGATCGCGTTGTCGGACAGTTGGAGGTACTGAAGCTTGGTCAGCCCTTTCAACGGGGCCACGTCGGCGATCTTGTTGCCGGCCAGGTCGAGCGACTGGAGGTTGCGCAGATCCTTCAAGGGGGCGACGTTCTCGATCTGATTCTTCGAGAGCTTGATGAGCGCGAGGTTCGGACACTTCTCGAGGCCGGACAGGTCGTGAATCTCCTTGCCGGCCGCTTCCAGCACGTACAGGTTCTTGAGCTTCTCGTCGTTCAACTCGGCCTTGTCGTCCAGGTGCAGCGTGGCTCGGACGGCGGCTTCCAGGTTCTTGTCGGGAAACGGGCCTCCCTCGTCGCGTGCCGACGCGGCCCTCGGCAGGCCGCCCGCGGCCAGAACGACACCCAGCAGTGCTCGGACCACCACTCGCTTCATGGCGCACACCTCATCACACCAATCACGGAACCAAAGGCGGTTCACCACGAACGTCCGTAACGTAAAAACGCCAGGGCGGAACGCGAGGGCTCGGCGAACCGATCGATCACCCTCGCGCGGCGATCCGCCCGTCGTCTCCCTGTTTTGGGGGATTCCGGCCGGTCCGGTCAAGAGGCCGGCGGCCGTTCGCGAAGGCGGAAGAGTTTGAGCGCGCGTTCCATAACGCGGTTTCGCAATCGACTCAAGATCGCGGCTTCGAACGACCGACCAAGGTCGGAGGCCGGCCGGTTTCGCGCGCGAGGACGCCGCGGGTTGAGCCGGTCCTTGCGACACGGAGGCGGAATCGATGAGCGAAGAACAAGGCGATGCTGTGATCGACGTGGTGCGCTGGACGTTCTCCATCAACCCGGCGCGTCGGCCGGAGGTCGAGAGCTACCTGACCGACCTTGGCGGCGAGGTCTATGTCCGGGGCGAGGCCCAGTTCGTCGTGATCTGGGACGAGCCCGTGGCCGATCTCGACGCGGTGGTCGACGAGCTCTGGGGAATTCACGGCGAACCGTTCGAGATCACGCACGAGGAATTCCATCGAATTGAGATGTGCGTGTATCATCACGAGGACGAGGCGTCGGAAGGGCCCGAGCAGGCCGTGGCCTGAGAGCCGTCTTGGATCGAACCCATGGGGCAGGGGAGGCTCGATCGTCCCCGGTCCCATGTTGGGTCTCGGCTTTGAGGGGGATCAGGCTGCGAGGGGGTCGAGAGTCGCCTCGCGGGCGGCGGCCAGGACGGAGTCGAGGTCGGGGCTTGGGCGGTCCCTGGCGTAGGCGATCAGGAGCGCCAGGTCGGCCAGGCGATTGAGGCGGCGAGGCAAGCCGTCGGCGGCTCGGTGCATGGCGGCCAGGGCCTCGGGCGGAAAGATCGGTTTGGTCGAGCCGGCCGAGGCCAGTCGGCCCTCGACGTACGCGACCGTTTCCGATTCGGTCAACGGCCCAACCAGGCAACGCGCCGCGAGTCGATCGGCGAAGGCCAGCGGAAGCCGCAAGAGGATCTCGGGCCCGCCGACGAGCACCAGGGACAGGTCGGAGGCGCCGTCGCTGGCGAAATTCAGGAGGAGCCGCAGCGCCTCGAAGGTCGACGGGTCGTCGATGAGATGGGCCTCGTCGACGACGAGGAGGGTCCGTTCGCCGCGCGAGGCGGCGGCTTCAAGTACGGAACGGACGCGACGCACCGACCCGGCCAGACCGGGACCGGGCGCGGGAGGGGCTCCCAGCTCATCGGCCAGGTAGGCCAGAAGCTCGGGCGCGGGCATCGCCGGGAAGGCCAGGTGGATGGGCCGTCCCGCGCCGGCGAGTTCCCGAGCGAGGCGGCGGGCCAGCAAGGTCTTGCCCGATCCGGGCGGACCGAACGCGAGGACCGGTCCCGGCCCATGCTCGAGGCCGTATCGGAGTCGTCGCAAGATCGACTCGCGACTCGGCAAGGAGACGAACGCCGACGGATCAACCGTCTCGCCGAAAGGGCGCCGCGTCAATCCGAAGTGTTCTTCGTACAACGCGGGGACTCCGGATCGGGACACGTGGCGTGCCTCTTGCATGTCTCTGCGAAATCCCCCTGACCAGGCCAGAAGCATCCGGTCGAGAGGGCGAGGCGCGAGGCCAGCCCGACCACCATGGTCGAGCCAGGACACCGTCAGACGAACGTCTCGGCCAGGCCGAGCAAGGGGACGCCGCCGGCTTCGAGGACCTCTCGCGCTCGAAGCAAGGCGCGCTCGCCGGTCAAGGTTCGGTTGTGAACCAGAATGGCGGCGTCGACGGAGCGGTGCAGGACCGCGGCGCTGAGTCCGGTGAACAGGGGACTGCCGTCGATCAGGACGAGGTCAAACTCGCGACGAAGCCGGGCCATGAGGCAGGCCCAGGCGGGACTCGCCAGGAAGTCGCGAGGCCGGGCGACCGGGGCTCGCAACGGAAGGATCGCGAGGTGGTCGTCGGGGGCGTCGATCAGGGCGTCGGCCAGCGCCAGGCCGTTTTCGACCACGTCATCGAGACCGGCTTTGGGTCGCAAGCCGAGCTGCCGGGCGAGCATCGGTCCACTCAGATCGGCGTCCACCAGTAGGGTTCGACCGGGCCGGCGGGCCAGGGCGCGGGCCAGGGTCAGGACGAGGGTTGTGCGTCCCTCGGCGCGGTGGCAACTGGTAAAGAGCAGGACCTTGACGTGCTGTCGGTCGCGGATATCGAGCAAGAGTCCGGCCAACCGTTCGAACCGATCGCCGTGTTCGCGCTCGAGCGCCCGGGTGGTTTCGGGCCAGGTCAGGACGGCCGGCATCCCTTCGGGCCGCGCCTCGACGGGGAAGTGCGGGGCCGGCGGCAAGACCTGTCGAGCCGCCTCGTTCCGGGGCGCGTAAACCCGCGCCAGGGCCTGATCAACCTCCCGCATGGGCCGGCTCCTCGGAGGCTTCGTCCGGCAGCAGGTATCCGGCCGGCCGGACCACGGGGACAAGAGGTTCCGAGGCCGCGCCCGGCGTGATCGGTTCGAGCGAGATCGTCGCCCAGGGCCGATCCAGGGAGAGGGCCGGCGGATCCTCCGGTTCCGAACGCTCAACCGAAACCGGCGGGATGGCGGCGAGCGACGTCTCGGCACCGCGATCGGCTCGGGGTCCCCAGCAGCAGAGAAGGGCCCAGACCAGGGGAACGCCAAACAGAAGCGCCGTGATCGCGACGCGAACCTCGCGACGGAGCCGGCGTCGGCGTCGTTGCGTCGTTCTGGCCATCCGCGGTCGCGCCGGAACATCCAGTGCCGGCACGCGAATCAAAACCGGCAGAATCGGAGGAACCGGGTTTCGAACCGTCGCTGGTCGGCAGAGGACGCCAGTATTCGGGTTCATCGGTGTGATCCTTCCTCTCGCGGCGGAGCACCGTGGATTCGTGCCGGATCGAGTCGAGCGGAATCACAGGCGGCGCGGATCGTGCCAACGCACGAAGCCAGGTCGGGCGATTTGCCTGGAGAACTCATCGTCTCGCCGCCTCGTTAAACTTGAACGGCCGTGACGAAAATTCAGAAACCGTAGACCTGGGAAGGCGCAAGTCGGAATGATCGTCCCAAGCGGAACGCGGAACGCGACTCCGGGCAAATCACGATGTGGGGCAGGTCGAGTCCGGAAGGGGTTGGGAACGGACCGCCGCCCTCTCCCGACGAGGCCGCCACGCGGCGATCGGCAGGAGAGGGCCGTGCGTTGAAGACGTCGACTCACGTCCGTCCCGAACGGGACGAACCAGGAACCTACCGGCCGCCGAAGAATCGGAAGAGGCGGCCGCGCGGCGTGGGAGCCTCGGCGGTCCGGTTACTCCCCAAGCCAAAGAACGAGTTCCGACCCGCCTCGAAGTTGCTCACCGGGCGGAAGGTCGG
>CAZRGV010000181.1:0-2386 GCA_964599655.1 uncultured Isosphaeraceae bacterium
GTGCTGCGGGCCACTCGAAGCGAAGACACTGGTGGACGAGCCACCAGTGCCACCCGACGAAGACACGGGCGGACAAGCCGCCAGTGGCACCCGTCGCTGAGCTTCGGTGGGGGACATGATCTTGCCTCGTCGTAAGTGAGAGTCGGTCAACGGGACCTGTGGTTTCCGCTCCTTGAGGAAACGGACTCGACGGACGACATCGAGCGTTGTTTGTTTAGGCGGAACGGTCGACGACAACGGCAGTCTTTCACCGCGCCTTTGCCATAAATATCGAAAGTTGCCGGTCAGGAATTCGAAAGAAAATGGGGGGATCGGGAGATTTTAGGCGAGAATGCGGGCAGGTTGGATCGCACGTCGGGAACGTTGGGCAAGGGGTCGGGCTTCGGAGGCTGGCTTTGGCCTCGGACCGGGTTGTTGACCGGCTCGGCTTGCCCTGTAGACTGAGCCTGTTGCGGGAGCCGGGCCACGTTCACACGAGTTTGATCCGTGGAAGGAAAAGGAGTACGGCGATGTCTGACGGCGCGCAGGACCTTTCTCGCCGGGACATGATGCGGCTGGGGGCGACGGGTGTCGCCGCGGCGAGCCTCGTCAGCCTGCCCGTGGTGGCGGATGAGAAGGCCGCCCCTGACAAACTGCCCAAGCGGCGATATGGCCGCACCGGTCTCGAGATCGGCTGGCTGTTGGGCGCGTCGGACTGGCCGACGCAGCTCGTTCCGAGGGCGGTGAACGCCGGAGTCAATTACTGGCACAAGGCCCAAAGGTGGACGGCCGATACGCTCCCGCCGACCCTGAAGAGATTGCCGAGGGAGTCGTATTACCTCGAGTGCGTCGTGGACCGCGTGGGCGGGGACCATATGCGCGGCCGCATCGATGAGGAGCAGCACTACCAGTTCGTCAAGAGCCGCCTGAAGGACGCGGGCGTTGGATATTACGACGTCTTCAAATTCCACTTTGGCTATCACTCGGTGGACGAGGCCAAGCAAAACCCGGGGATGGTCCGTGCGTTCGAGCGGCTCAAGAAGGAGGGGCTGGTCAAGCACCTGGCCATCTCGCAGCACCACTACAACAACATCGGCGGGGACATGGCCTGGGAGATCCTCGACTACCTGGCCGAGCATCAGCCGTTTGACGCGACCCAGTTCTTCCACACCTACGGCGATCGCAAGGAAGTGGAGGAGTGGATCGACGTGGCGAAGAAGAAGGACATCGCAACCGTCGCGATGAAGACGATGGGTGGCGTGGGCCGCGCGGCGAACGATGAGAAGTTCAAGAAGCTGCTGTCGGACCCGAAATACCAGGGCAGCACCCCCGGCTCGGCGATGGTGAAGTGGCTGAAGTCGAACGAGAACCTCACCGCGGCGCTGATCGCGATCAGGAATTTCGATCAGTTCCGAGAGAACGTGGGCGCGGCCGCCGGGCTGGCCCTCGGCCCGCGGGACGAAGCGGCGCTCACCCTGCTGGCCGGCTACAACAAGGGCTTGACCTGTCTGCTGTGCGCCCAGTGCGTCTCGTCTTGCCCCGAACACATCGGGATCGCGGACATCTTCCGTTACGAGCGGTACGCGCGGGATTATCTCGACATCGACCGGGCGAAGAAGGAATACGCCGCGTTGACGCGGAACGGCTCGTCGTGCGTCGGCTGCGGCGACTGCCTGCCGGCCTGCTCGCAGGAGATCGATATCGCCGCCAAATTGAAGGATGTGCACCGGCTGCTGGGATGAGCGACCGGCCCCGAGCCCTTGCGCGGCAGGCGCGGCCCATTCCATTGGACGCTGCGGACCGGATGGCCGGGCGTTCAAGGCCGTGCACCGTCCCAGGGCCGCGGTGTGCGGTCTCGACGCGCGCGTTGGTGTGGCCGCCCGAAGTGGCCCCGGCGGTTCGGACCGACGCTCGGTCGCGACGGTCTCGCCGCACGCGACGGCGGGAGGCTGAGCTCTCGGGCCGAGAGGGAGAGGACGGGGCTCAACCATCGCGCGGCGGTCGGCGTCGGTTCCTTAAAGCAGCAGGGTCGCGATTCGGTCCCAGGCGTCGGTGGTGGCGACCCGCCAGATCAAGAGGGAGGTCGTGACGAGGATGCCATACCCGAACGCAAACCACCTGTCCAGCGACCGCCCGGTGAGCCATTTCAGGGCGAGCAACAGCGTCGCGAGGACCAGCGTCCAGAGGAACGGGCCAAAGAGCGTTTGGAGCACCGTTCCCTCGTACAGGGCATTGAGCGGCCCGATGCGGGAGACGGCGGCCGGGATCACGATCAGGGTGGCCATGAGCAACATCGGCCGGTGGATCTCCGGTCGGTGTCGGTTGATCACGCCGACGGCCACGAGGAGGCCGAAAATCAGGACGCTGCCGGCAGGGACGGTCAGGAACTGTTTGGCCGTCAGGCCCC
>CAZRGV010000181.1:2396-10375 GCA_964599655.1 uncultured Isosphaeraceae bacterium
GCGGACCTCGTGCGGCGTGATTCGCGCGGATTGAATGCCGACCCGGAGCCCCAGCAGGACGATGCCGACGGCGAGGACGGCGCCGAAACGTCCGGCCACCTTGTGAGCACGTCGGCTGCCGGTCGCGATCAGGAGCGGTTGAACGAGGAACAGCACGACCCAGGCGGTCATCGCCGCGGCGTGCAGGTGGATCAGACCGCGGATCGGCGGAGCGATGTCGCGGCCGGGGAACGCCTTGCCGTGCACGTAATACGACTGAAAGCCCAGGAGCATCAGCACCAGGATCAGTGCGGCGGCGCCGCAGTAGAACCAGCGGTCGTGCCCTGCCCGTGCGGTCGCACGCGCCTTAAGCTTTTCCGGAGTCAGCGCTTGGGTGGCGCTCATCGGGCAATCTCTCCCTTTCGTGGGCAGGGAACGCTCCGGCGTCGATCGACCCATCCGGCCATCAACCGTGGCCTTGACCTTCCACACGAGCGCCGAGGGACGACGGGGTCAGGTCCGTTCCATCGCCCGTATCTGAGCGACTTAACGAGATTCTGTCCATCTCGAAATGTGCCTCGGATTGATCATTGATCGAGGGTCACATCCTGAAACCCCGATCGTGACTGGTGGTTTGCGAGACGTCTGTCAACGTTGACTCAGCGACGGTCGGGCTGTGGCGAGGGCGGGGGTTCCGATAGGCGACTGTTGACCGGATGGGGCGATTTGGGGACGATTGGGAGCATCCCCCGGAATGGCTCCATTGCGTCCTTGTGAATTGGCTCCATGGCGCGACGAACGACTTCTGGCGCGGTTCGATGGCCCCGATGGACGCGCCGGCAGGCGATGGGCGCGGGGGTGGGTCTCGTCGTTTTGCTGTCGGCGGCGGTCTGGTTTGGCTCGGGGTGGTTTGGGAGCCGGCCGGAGCGGCGAGCGCCGGCGTTGCGGATGCGGAAGCCGGTGGTGCTGAATGGGGAGATCCTTTACGGCGTGAGCCTGATCTCCGACGACTTTTTTCGGATCGACCCGAGAACGGGCCAGGCGACGTTCATCGGCAAGACGGGCATGGGGGGAGACGTCGAGGACCTCACGTTCGACCCCGACGGGCAGATCGTGGCGGTTTGCTGGGACGGCCGCCCCCGGCTGTTCCGGATCAACCTGGAAACGGGCAAGGGGCTGCCGTTCGCGGAGATCCAGGGAGAGACGATTCCTTACAAGTTTGTCGAGGGGCTGGCGACCGTGGGAGGGACGCTCTACGGGTCGGCCAGCGCGGACGACAGCTATTGCCCGGACTGCGCCAATCATCTTGTGAAGATCGACCTGGCGACGGGCAAGGCGACGGAGGTCGGGAAATTCGGTGACGAGTTTCTCAATGTCGAGGCGATCGCGTACTCACCAAAGTACGGGCTGATTGGCGCGGATATCGGCACGCTGGTCGGGCCGGACTTTCGCACGTTTCACACGAAGCCGGCCTTGATCCGGATCGACCCGGAGACGGGGCGGGCGACGAAGATCGGCGACCTGCCGCCGTCGGAGGTCCGGCTGGTCCCGAACAAGATCAACACGATTCTCAGCCCGAAGGGCCCGTTTCTGGCGGGTCTCGACTTCGGACCCGACGACACGCTCTACGCGGCCACGCTTCCCACGCACTTCGGCGGCGAGTCGCTGTTGCTCCAGGTGGATCCCGAGAACGCCGCGATTCGAGAGATCGGGGCGACCGGGGCCGACCACCTGGACGGATTGCTTTATTTCAGCCCCCTGCGCCTTCCGGGGTTCGCGACCGAGGGCCAGAACCGATCGACGGAAAAGTAAATTCTTCCAGGAGATTCCTATGCTCAGGCGGTTGCACAAGATGTGGCTGGGGGCGTTCGCCCTCGTGATGATGGTCGCTTCATCGGCGGTAGCCGGATCGGCGAACGAACGGATCAAGATGCTCTTTCTGGGCGATGACGGCCATCACCGGCCGATCGAACGGGCGGCGGAGCTGATTCCGCCGCTGGCGCAGCTGGGAATCGACGTGGCCTATACCGACGATCTCAACGACCTGAATCCCGAATACCTGAAGCGCTTCGACGGGCTGATGATCTACGCGAATCACACAAAAATCTCGCCCGAGCAGGAAAAGGCCCTGATCGATTTTGTCGAGGGGGGCAAGGGGCTGGTTCCGTTGCACTGCGCGTCGTATTGCTTTTTGAACTCGCCGAAGTACATCGCGCTGGTGGGCGGGCAATTCCTGCGTCACGAGACGGGGGTCTTTCGCGCGAAGATCGAACGGCCCGAGCATCCGGCGATGAAGGGGGTCGAGGAGTTCGAGGCGTGGGATGAAACCTATGTTCACACGAAGCTGAGTGACGACCGCGAGGTCCTGATGACGCGGGACGACAACGGGCGTCCCGAGCCGTGGACCTGGGTGCGCACGCAGGGCAAGGGGCGGGTGTTTTACACGGCGTCGGGGCATGACGAGCGGGTGTTCACCAATCCGGCGTATCACAAGCTGGTGGCGCAGGGGATTCGATGGGCGGTGGGCCGGCCCGATTTCTCGTACGAGACGAAGCCGTTCACGCGGTCGCCGGGGGAACTTCCCAACTACAAGGCGGGACGATCGGCGCGGCTGCACGACATGCAGGACCCGGTTTCGCCGGCCGAGTCGATGCGGCACATCAGCACGCCGGGCGGGTTCCGCGTGGAGCTGTTCGCGTCGGAGCCGGAGATTTTCAAGCCGATCTGCATCGCGTGGGATGATCGCGGCCGGGCCTGGGTGGCCGAGACGGTCGACTACCCGAACGAGAAGCATCCCGACGGCCAAGGGAATGATCGGATCACGATTTGTGAAGATACCGATGGCGACGGCAAGGCCGACAAGTTCACGGTTTTCGCCGACCGGTTGAGCATCCCGACGAGCATGGTGCACGCTCGAGGGGGCCTGATCGTCTCGCAGGCGCCTGAGATGCTCTTCCTCAAGGATACCGACGGTGACGACAAGGCGGACGTTCGCGAGGTTTTGTTCCGAGGCTTCAGCACGGACGACACGCACGCGGGCCCGAGCAATTTGCGGCTCGGTTTCGACGGTTGGGTCTACGCGACGATCGGTTACGCCGGTTTCCGGGGGGTTGTGGGGGGCCAGCGCCTGGAGTTCCGGCAGGGGATTTTCCGGTTCCGGCCGGATGGATCGAAGCTGGAATTCCTCACGTCGTCGAGCAACAACACGTGGGGGCTGGGGATTTCCGAGACGAACGAGATTGTGTACTCGACGGCCAACGGGGAACATTCGTCGTTTTTGGCGATTCCGAACCAGGCGTTCGAGTCGGTGCGGGGTTGGCTGGGCAAGGGGAACGCCCCGATGTTCGACCACCGGAACATGCACCCGATCACGGCGTTCCGCCAGGTCGACTGGTTCGGGCAGTTCACCGCCGGCGCGGGGCACGCGCTCTACACGTCGAGGCGGTTTCCCAAGTCGTACTGGAACCGGGTGGCGTTCATCTGCGAGCCGACGGGGCACCTGGTTCACATGTGCCTGATGGAGCGTCAGGGGAGCCATTACGTCACGCATGATCGGTTCAATCTGTTTGCCAGCACCGATGAGTGGACGTCGCCCGTGGCGGCCGAGGTTGGTCCGGACGGCGCGGTCTGGGTGCTCGACTGGTACAACTACATCGTGCAGCACAACCCGACGCCGCTGGGCTTCGAGACGGGCAAGGGGAACGCCTACGAGACGCCGCTGCGCGACAAATCGCACGGGCGGATCTACCGGGTGATCGACGAGCAAGGGGGCGTCGGCAAGCCGCTGAACCTGGCCTCGGCCACGCCGGAGCAACTCGTGGAGGCGTTGAAGAACGAGAACATGTTCTGGCGTCTCAAGGCGCAGTGGGCGCTGGTGGAACGGGGCAAGGACGACGTGCAGCCGCGGCTGGCGGCGCTGGTGAACGATCGGTCGGTGGACGAGACGGGTCAGAACGTGGCGGCGATCCACGCGCTCTGGACGTTGCAGGGGCTTGGGGTGCTCGCCCAGCCGAAACCGGCGGCTCGAGGCGTGCTGGAAGCGGCGATCCGGCATCCGGCGTCGGGCGTGCGACGGGCGGCGGTGGAGACCCTGCCCCGGACCAAGGACTCGGTCCAGGCGATCCTGAACGCGAAGCTGCTGCTCGACAAGGACCCGATGGTGCGGCGGGCCAGCCTGCTGGCCCTCAGTGAGATGCCCTCGAACGACGAGGCCGGCGCGGCGATTTACGCGATGCTCAAGGCGCCCGAGAACGCGGGGGATCGCTGGATTCCGCTCGCGGCGACGAGCGCGGGGGCCCGGCACGACCGGGGTTTCCTCGCCGCGGTGTTGTCGGACGAACAGGGACCGTCGGAGGCGGTCGGCAAGGTCGTTCGGATCGTGGCCGAGCACCACGCGAGGGGTGACGCGACGGACGACCTGGCGAGCCTGCTTGGCCGTTTGAAGACATCGACACCCGTTGCCGCCGAGGCGTTCCTGGCGGGTCTGAAGGCCGGCTGGCCCGAGGGGCGGGTTCTCAAGCTCGACGACGCGAGGACGAAGGATCTGGTGTCGCTGGTCGATCGGCTCGGCCCGACCGGCCAGCTCGACCTGGCGGCGCTCGGGAATCGTTGGGGCATCGGCGAACGGTTCGAGAACGCGATGGCGTCGCTTCGGGAGCGGCTGTCGGAGGAGGTCGCGGACACCGAGAAGCCGGAGAAGGACCGCATCGAGGCGGCCCGACGGCTGGTGCAACTGAAGACCGACCGCGCGTCGCTCGACCGCCTGCTCTCGGAAGTCACGGCGAAGGCGAGCCCGAGCCTGTCGTCGGGGCTGCTCGACGCCTCGGCGCAATCGTCGTCGCCGGTTCTGGGCGAGATCCTGGTCGAACGTTGGGGGCAGTTCACGCCGCAACTCCGGCGGCAGGCGCTCGATATCTTGCTTCGCAGGCCGGAGTGGTCCCGCGCGATGCTCGACGGCCTGGAGAAGAACGTGATCGCCGCGACCGACCTGTCGATCGAGCAGAGCCAGCAACTGAGCGCGCATCCCGACCGGGCGCTGGCGTCGAGGGCGAAAACGCTCCTCTCGGAAGGCGGGCGATTGCCCAGCCCCGACCGGCAAAAGGTGCTCGAGCAACTGCTCCCCTTGACCGAGAAAACCGGCAACGTGGCCCAGGGGCTCGAGGTCTTCAAGAAGAACTGCGCGAAGTGCCACCGCCACGGCGATCTCGGCGAGTCGATCGGCCCGAACCTGACGGGCTTCGCGGTCCACCCGAAGGAGAAGATCCTCACCGAGGTGATCGACCCGAACCGCTCGGTGGAGGGAAACTTCCGGCAGTACACGATCGCGACGGCGGACGGGCGCGTGTACAACGGCCTGCTCGCCTCCGAAACCCGGACGGCGCTCGAGCTGATCGACGGCGAGGCCAAGCGGCACGTCATCCTCCGCGACGACATCGACGAGATCGTCGCGTCGACCAAGTCCTTGATGCCCGAGGGGTTCGAAAAGCAGATCAGCCCGTCGGAGTTCGTCGACCTGCTGGAATTTCTGACGGCCAAGGGGAAATATGTTCCCTTGCCGCTGGACAAGGCCGCGACGATCGTCAGCACCAAAGGGATGTTCTACAGCGAGGATTCGCCGATGGAGCGCCTGGTGTTCGCCGACTGGTCGCCGAAGACCGTTCATGACGTCCCGTTCCAGCTCGTCGATCCGCAGGGGGACCGCGTTCCGAACGTCGTGCTGCTGTACGGGCCCCAAGGAAAGCTCCCACCGAGGATGCCGCGCTCGGTGAGCGTGCCCTGCCACTCGCAGGCGAAGGCCATTCACCTGCTCAGCGGCGTCAGCGGCTGGGGTTACCCGTCGACCAGCAAGGGCTCGGTCTCGCTGATCGTCCGGCTGCATTACCAGGACGGTCAGACCGAGGATCACCCGCTCCGAAACGGGGAGCACTTCGCCGACTACATCCGGCGCGTCGATGTTCCCGGCTCGGAGCTGGCCTTCGAACTTCGAGGCCGTCAGATCCGTTATCTTTCGATCGAACCCAAGCGGCCGGTGTCGATCGACGCGATCGAGTTCGTGAAGGGGGAGGACCCCAGCGCCCCGGTCATCATGGCGGTGACCGTCGAGACGCCCGACTCCAAAAACCCGGCGGCGCCGGAATAAGTCGAGACACGTTCTCGCGCAAAGACCAACACGCGATGCTTGCAGGGCGATCGTGGGCCAGGACGGCCCGCGATCGCCCTTTTTTTTCACGGGATTCTCAACGATTTGATTGTTCCCGTCCCGCGGCCACGCGCACCCAACGCGCAACCGCTGGTGTTGATTCCGCGAAGCATTCGGCAACCGCTGACCGAATCACGCGCGGCCCGATCTCGAGCGCGTTCGCCGGTCGGATCGGGTCGCACGGTTCCGGAACAGTCCGGCCATCCCTGGCGATTCCGTGAATCAAATGCGTGCATGCAATCATAAGGGTTCATGGCGGTGTTGCCAGGGTCTTTTTCGTTTCGGCGATGGGTCGGGTCCGGGGACGGGTTCGCGCGAAGCGTGCCTTTTCGATCAAGATGGTGGCAAGAGATGTCGTGTCTAAATAGGAGACGAAGTTTTGGAATCATCCGAATTCAAGATTTCTGACGAGAAACGACTTTTTGGAAACCGAGATTTTTCTCTTGAAATCGAAACAACGCCGTGAAAAACTGCGACGCGATCCCATAATTTTTTGAACCGAAATCTTCTGATTGATGAAGGAGGGTCAAGCCTTTTCGGATTGTCAACGCCGTGCGCGCCTGAGCCATCTCTCGAAGTGGAGAGTTCGCTCCGCGCTGTTCGATGGATCGCGCCCGCCGTCTCCCTCCGCGAATTCAAGGATCTGACGAATGGGAAAAATTCGTTCGAAACCGATGTGAGAGGTTCAAGGACACGGTTTTCTTCGGTTTGAAGGATAAACAACGTTGTGTTGCCGGGTTTCCGGATACCGACCGGAAACGATCGAACGCTTCGGGGAAGAACCGGATCGACGTGTCATGCCGCCACGATGAGGCTCCTACCGCCAGAGTGAGAGTGCCGGTCGAATTGTTTTTCGCGGGCATTTGGCGCGCAGGCCATCCCGAACGTTTCCGGACTTGGAACACCGTCGTTCTCGGGACGTAAGAGACGAAAGTTGAGCCGTTTTGGAACCTGCCCTGACACGCAACGGTTCTCTCCGCGGTGACGGAGAAACGTTGGAAACGAGACCTCGCTTGTCGAATCCAGGGTTCGAAGCCGACCTTCCGAAAGGAATGCCCCATGTTTGGCACCCCGCGCGATCGCGACCAGGATACGAACCGTAAGATCGGAGCCTCGAAGCGCGATCGCCGCCGAGCGCGTCGGAGCGTGAGGTCGCGTTCTTTGCGACGGTTCGAGTGGCTGGAAGACCGGACGCTCCTGACGTTTGGACTACCGAACGTCGTGAGCATTGATACGTCCGGGACGAGTACGGGGAATTATGGCTCGACCGACCCCCATCTCAGTGCCGACGGGCGTTACGAGGTGTTCAGCAGCAGCGCGAGCAACCTGGTGAGCAACGACACCAACGGCACGACGAGCGATGTGTTCCTTCGCGACCTCGTGACGGGCCAGACGAGCCTGATTTCGATCAACTCGGCGGGAACCGGCAGCGGCAACGGTAGCTCGGACTCACCGGTCATCAGCGCCGACGGACGTTACGTGGCGTTCCGAAGCTACGCCAATAACCTGGTCTCGGGGCTGACGATTGTCAACTCCAACATCTATGTTCGCGACCTAACGACGGGTGTGACGAGCCTGGTCAGCGTGGACACGGCCGGGACCAGCAGTGGGAACAACTACAGCGATAGTCCGTCGATCAGCGCCAACGGCGACGTGGTGGCCTACCGAAGCGTAGCGACCAACCTCGTCTCGGGCTTGACCGACACGAACGGCACGTACGACGTCTTCGCGCGGAAGCTGTCGACGTCGACGACCTACCTCGTCAGCGTGAACGCGGCGGGGACTGGTGCCGGGAACAATT
>CAZRGV010000182.1:0-2982 GCA_964599655.1 uncultured Isosphaeraceae bacterium
GCCTCGGCCTCGGAAGACGCCCCGGCTCCGGACGTGGCCGACCCGACCGTTCCCCGTTCCGCCGATCCGGCCCCCGCGTCCCCCTCGGCCGGATCACCCGAAACGCCGCCGCCGGCCAGCGCGCCCGCCCAGGCTGCTGACGAGGAAGCCTCGACGCCCGGCCCGGCGCCCGCCGCCGAGGGGCTTCAGTTCGTCGACGACGAGCCCAAGGTCCCGAGCCGTTCGACCTCGACCCTCCGGCCCGAGTCGTTGCGGGAGGTCGAGGAGATGGCCCGCCGGCAGGACGAGGAAGCCCGCCGCAACCCCAGGGTCTACGACACCAGCGGCGCCAGCAGTGTCGAGAGCGACCTGGCGTCGAGCCGCACCGAGCTGCCCCGGGCCCCCAGCCCGACCGAGGCCCGGCCGATCCGGCCGATCCCCGTCCCGGAGGAGTTCGAGCCCTTGCCGGCTCGCCTCTGGGCCCCCAACCGCAAGTACTGGGCCGCACCGGCCACTTGCCACATGCCGCTGTACTTCCAGGACGCGGTCCTCGAGCGTTACGGACAGGGCGTCGAGCAGGCCCTCGGCCCCGCCGGACGGTTCTTCTCCTATCCGCTCGACGACCCCAGGCAGTCGATCCAGCGGAACCAGCTTCTCCAGCCGGCCTACTCCTCGGGCCTGTTCCTCCTCCAGATTGTGGCCTTGCCCTACAACCTGATCGTCGACCCGCCCTGGGAGGCCCACTACGACCTCGGCTACTACCGGCCCGGCGACCGGATTCCGCCCGACACCTACTACCTGCCCAAAACCGGTCTTGGACCCCCGCTGCGAGGCAAGCGCTACGGCAACCCGCCGCCGCCTCGCTGGTAAGCCAGGCCCGACCCGGAACCCGACCCTTCGGACATGCCTCCGGACGAACGCCGGGGGCCTGTTCGTTTGACACGCCTACGTCTGGACCGCGGCGCGGCGATGAAGATTCTGTGCGGCCATCATGAACTTAACATGAAACCCCCGTTGCTTTTGCGAGATTCTATCTTGTCCCCAACGAGAGGTCTTCATAAAGTAAGTGATTGGGGGTCGCGACGATCGTTTTCTCCGTTCGGGTTTCCGGCCAGCCGGCCAGCCAGCACGGACCCGCCGAGGTCCTCGGGTTTCTCCGAAACAGCAACCACAGCGCGGCAGAGGAAGAGAGGTGGTCCAGATGCTTTCCATCGACGCCGGAGGCTCAGAGTGGGACGCCGAGCGCGCGACCCTTGGCCGGCACTTTCTTCGAGACATGGAACGGCTCTGGGAGGAGTTGCTGAAGCTGGCCGCCGTCGTCGAGGTGACCTTGACCACCAGCGTCAAAGCCCTCTGCGATGTCCGGGCCGACTTGGTCGCCGAGGTCAAGGGTGAAGAGCAAAGCATCAACCGGCGCGAGGTTCAGATCGAGCTGGATTGCCTGAAGGTCCTGGCCCTGCACAACCCGGTCGCGTCCGACCTTCGGCGGGTCGCCGCGATTCTCAAGATCAATAGCGACCTGGAGCGGATGGGCGACCTGGCCGACCACATCGCCAGCCGGGCGAGGAAGCTCGCCGCCGACCCCAACCCGGTGCCCATTCCGTCGAGGCTCGAACTGCTGGCCAGCGAAGCCCTGTCCGAGGTGCACGACAGCCTCGACGCCCTGGCCCGTTGCGACGCGAACCTGGCCCGCTCGGTCATCGAGGCCGACCGAGGCGTCGATCGCCATCGCCGGGTCGTCCTCAAGGAGCTCAAGCAGGCCATCCGCAACGACCCCGACCGGATCAACACCTGGCTGCGGCTGATCAACGCTTCGAGAAACCTCGAGCGCATCGCCGACCACGCGACCAACATCGCCGAGGCCGTCATCTACCTGAAGGAAGGGCAGATCGTTCGCCACGAGCGAAGCCGTCGCATCCGCTCGACCTGATCCCGAATCGCCTGGAACCGTGGCGTTCGAAGGGTGGGCCCCGCCGCCCAACGAGTGTCCGAATCCGAAACGAGTTCGGTGGGCGGTGCCCACCTTGCGTAAGAAGAGTCGACCGGCCGATTCCGGATGAGACGCCATCGGCGGGTCCGGCTTCAGAGCACCGCCAGGTGGACCGTCCGCTTGTCGAAGGCCAGGAACCCGCAGGCCCGATAGAGCCGCTCGGCCGGCTGGTTGCGGCAATCGACGGCCAGCTCCAGCCGGTCGCGGTGGGGCCTCGCGTGCTCGATCGCGTGGGCCAGCGCGGCCCGGCCGAGTCCTCGGCCGCGCGCGGCGGGAGTCAGGCCGAGGTACGCCACCTCCCAAGCCTCGCGCTCGGGCTGGTCGGCCAGCAAGAGGATCACCGCCGCCTCGGGCTCGCCGGGGACCCGCCCGATCCGCCATCGGGTCGGGTCGAACCGCCCGGCCGCGCGATGGCTGGCGAGCACGTCGTCGAGCGAGCGGACCCCTTCCAGCTCGGGCATGTCGAGGCTGCCCGCGTAGGTCGCGACCAGGATCTCGCGGAACTCGGCGTCGGTGGCCGGTCCGTAGGTCTGCCACGCGAACGAGGGCACTCCGGCTCCAACCGTCAGAGGCGGCTGGGTCGCTCGACCCATGTAGAGCAGGTCGGTGATCCGGGGCATTCCGCCTCGGATGAGGTCGCCAGCCGCCTGGCGAGGAGACGAACTGTCGATCAGGGCCTGGGCGATCCGGATGCCGCTGGCCCGAAGCGCCTCCAGCGCCGCTCGGATCAGGGCGACGGCGACGCTCCGACGGCCCCATCCAGCCTCGACCTCGGGCGCCCAGACGGCCGCCGCCCGTCCGGCCATCGCCTGGGTCAACATCGCCCCGATAATCCGTCCTCGTCGCCGGGCCACCCAGAGCCCCGACAGGTCGAGCTCCCCCTCCTCGACCTCCTCCATCGCCTCGGCGATCAAATGCTCTCGAAGCGACTCGCTCACGCGGCGATACAGGACCCGAAGCGCAGCCTCGCGCTGGTCGGGCAAACACCGCAGGATGTCCAGGGGCGCAACGGA
>CAZRGV010000182.1:2992-10315 GCA_964599655.1 uncultured Isosphaeraceae bacterium
TACACTCTTTCCCTACAATCGCTTTGTGTCAAAAACCTCAAACGCGACGGCGGTTGCCGACCGTATCATAGTACGCGGCAGGAGGGCCACGTGATGCGGAATTCCGCGAACCTCGATCGCGAATCGACCGAAAATGCCTCGGAGGCACCCCTCGACCTCGCTCGCGCCCCCGTCCGGCCGACCCCGATCGAAGAGGTCGGAGACGCCCGGCTGGTCGAGCAGGCCCGCGAGGGAGATGACACCGCCTTCGGCACCCTGGTCCTTCGTTACGAGCGAAAGCTGATCCGCGTTCTCGTCCGCCTCGTCCAGGACGAGGAACTCGCCCGCGACCTGGCGCAGGAGACCTTCTGGAAAGTGTACACGCGGCTGGACCGGTTCGATACCTCCAGGCGGTTCGGGCCCTGGCTGTTCCGGGTCGGGGTCAACCTCGGGCTCGACCACCTTCGACGCGAAGGCGCTCCCCCCGCCTCGCTCGACCGGCCGCGCGCCGATGGCGCTGGGGCCATCGATCTGGCGGATCCCGACCCCAGACTCCGCGAGGAACTCGCGCAGGAAGTGCATCACATCCTCGAACGACTCCCTTTGCCTTATCGCACGATCTTGCTCTTGCGGGATCTCGAAGGGTTTTCCTCGGCGGAAGTGGCGGCCATTGTTAGCCGTCGCGAGGCCACGGTGAGGTGGCGGTTGGCCAAGGCGCGTGAGATGTTCCGCCAGCACTGGGAACGTCGTCAGGCGTCCGGGCGAGGGGAGGCTCATCATGTGGGATAATTCTTGCCGTTGGGTCGTCTCCCGCCTGCCGCTTCTGGCGGGCGACGAGTTGATCGGCCCCGAACGTCGACAGGCCGAGCGGCACCTGATCGGCTGCCCCGCCTGCCGGGAGCGCCTGGCATCGCTCCGAAGCGCGCTCGGCGTCTTGCGAACCGTCGGCCAGGACGGCCCGGAATCCCCAGGCGCCCCGTCCCTCTGGCCGGCCCTGGCCCGTCAGATCAAAGAATCGCGACGGGTGCCCCGCCATGCGTGGGACCACGCCCGCGTTTTAACCTGGGTCCGCGTCGGCCTGGCCGCCACCGTCTTGCTGACCGCCAGCGGCCTGGGCGTCTGGCTCCTGAGCCAGAAGTATCGGGTCACCGTGGACATCCAGCCCGTGTCGAAGCCACGGCAAACCTACCCGTTTGCCCACCGCCCGACCCGTCCGCCGATCCAGTTCACCACCACCCGCCGCCAGGTCGAGGAACCCGAGCCGCCGCTGGTCGAGCCTCGACTGACCGAGCGGCACCCCGAGAGTGACGACCTCGCTCGGGGACCCACCCCGCCGCCCGTCGACGCACGACACGGCATCGAGCAGCCGACCAACTGAGCCCGTATCGCCTTCGATTCGTGGACCTGGCGATCGGGGAGACGCTGGTCGGCTGGGCATCCCCCACCATTCCAGGTCAAGAAGATGGTGGGTGGTGCCCACCACCCAAGCTCAGCGGACCCGGCCACGGACCACTGAGCGACGACAGGACAGCACGCGCGGCCCGTGGCCGGGGTCCGCTGCATCGCGAGGTGAGGCGGCGCTCCTTCGGAATGGGTGCCACGGGTGGCTTGTCCACCAGTGTCTTCGGCCCGGAGCCCAGGTGGCCAAGCCAGCCGTGCCACCCGCCACCGTCACCCGTCGTTGGCGACAAGACAACGAACAGGCGTGAGGCGGCGGTACCTCCGATCGGGTGCCACTGATGGCTTGTCCACCAGTGTCTGCGACGGGCTCGGAGCCCAGGTGGCCAAGCCAGCCGTGCCACTCGCCGTCGTTGGCGACAAGACGACGAACAGGCGTGAGGCGGCGGTACCTCCGATCGGGTGGCACTGGTGGCTTGTCCACCAGTGTCTTCGGCCCGGAGCACTGGTGGACAAGCCACCAGTGCCACCCTCCTGAGCCCTGGTGGCCAAGCCACCAGTGGCACCCGCCCGGAATGGGTGCCAGTGGCGGCTCGCCCACCAGTGTCTGCGACGGGCTCGGAGCACTGGTGGCCAAGCCACCAGTGCCACCCGCCGCCACCGTCACCCGTCGTTGGCGACAAGACGACGAACAGGCGTGAGGCGGCGGTACCTCCGATCGGGTGGCACTGGTGGCTTGTCCACCAGTGTCTTCGGCCCGGAGCACTGGTGGACAAGCCACCAGTGCCACCCTCCTGAGCACTGGTGGCTTGTCCACCAGTGTCTGCGACGGGCTCGGAGCCCAGGTGGCCAAGCCAGCCGTGCCACCCTCCTGAGCCCTGGTGGCCAAGCCACCAGTGGCACCCGCCGGAATGGGTGCCAGTGGCGGCTCGCCCACCAGTGTCTGCGACGGGCCCGGAGCACTGGTGGCTTGTCCACCAGTGTCTTCGGCCCGGAGCCCAGGTGGCCAAGCCACCAGGGCCACCCACCAGTGTCTGCGGACTGGAGCCCAGGTGGCCAAGCCAGCCGTGGCACCCGCCGCCATTGCAGTTCAAGAAGAGGTGGGTGGTGCCGACCCTACGAACTCGCTCAACGAGGGGATATTCGTCGTTCGGGTTGGGGATCACGTTCCGGCCCGAAATGGCTCCAGCAGGCACCTTGGCGCGCCGATGTCGGCGACGACGACCTCGCCGGTGTAGGCGTTGGCGCCGGGTTGGGCGAAGCCGATCTTCGGGGCGACGAACGTGACGGTGGCGGTGGCCCGGACGGCCAGGCCCTGGGGCTGGCCGGTGTCGGCGTCGAGGCCCGAGGGCAGATCGAGCGCCAGCACGGGCTGACCCGCCCGGTTGATCGCCTCGATCACGTCGCGCAAGGGGCCCTCGACCGGCCGGGTCAGGCCGGTTCCCAGCAGGCCGTCGACCAGCCAGTCGGCGCCTGCAAGCAGGGCATCGAGCCGTTCGGGCTCGACCGTCCCCGGCCAGTCGACTTGATCGAAGCCCGAGCGGTCCAGGATTTCATGCTGCGTCGAGGCGTCGCGCGCGAGCTTGCCCGGCTCGGCGAACCAGACGACCCGGACCGCGATGCCTCGGAGGTCGAGGTGCCGGGCGACCACGCCGCCGTCGCCGCCGTTGTTGCCCGGCCCGCAGAGGATCAAGGCCCGTCCCGAGCCCAACTTCGAGGCCAGCCAGTCGGCCGCGCCCCGGCCGGCGTTCTCCATCAGGACCAGGGTCGGCATGGCGAGTTCCTCGGCCGCCCGACGGTCGATCGAGCGGACCTCCTCGCGCGTCAGGGGGCGGAGTTTCATGCGACGGCTCCCGACATTGACAGTCTTCGGGGTGCATCCCAAAATACCTACAAAAGCAGGCCAAAGGCCGAGTTCCATTGTAACGCCGAGCCGGCCTTGGCTTCGAGTCGAGCCCTTCGAGAGCCCCCGACCATGCCGATCTACGAATACCGTTGCGAGCCCTGCCAGCACAGCTTCGAGACCCTCGTCCGATCGTCGAGCGACGTCCCCCGATGCCCGAAGTGCGGCTCGATCGACCTGTCGAAGCAGTTCAGCGTCCCGGCCGCCGCCCAGACCGGCGCCCGAGGCTCGTCGTTGCCGATCGCCGGCGGCGAAGGCTGCGGCGCGCCCCAGTGCTGCCGAGGTATGTGCAACCTCGAATGAGAGGGATCTGTCACCGTCCGGGGTGACGCACCCGGATCGCGGTTCGGCTGGCCGCGCGGACGTCCGCGGTCGGGGTTCAGGCCGCTCCCGACACCACGGCGCGGGCCTTCTGGAGCACCGATTCTCGCAGCTCGAGGGCCTTCTTGTGGGCCTCGGCCAATCCTTCCGCCTGGCGAAGGGCCTCCTCGGGAATCTCCTGCGTGTCTCCCAGGGCCCGCTTCACGGCCTCATCGTCGGAGGCCCGCGAGGCCTGGTGAAACGCCCTCGCGGCCTGGAGATAGGCGTTTACAAGCGAGCGGTCGGCGTCATCGATGTAGACATTCGACGTCATCATGAAGGCGTTGATCTCGGCGGTTCGTCGCGAGAATTCCTCCTGGGGGATTTCCATCAGACGCCCATCGACGTTGAGCTGTTCCACCCGCTGCCAGAGCTCCTGGTACACGCCTTGCCTGTGGGTCTGGAACGCCTTGGCTCGCTCGGCGCCGCGCTCTTCGGACCACTTCCGGTACCCGACGACGAGCCCGGCGACCGTGCCCCCCAGGGCGATCAGGGCGACGATGATCGGCACGATGGACTCTTGCATCGCAGGCTCGCGAGAGAGTGGGTTGCGATTCGCCCGTTGAGACGTCGCCTGATTCCGTGTGAAAACATCCCGATTCGACCGATCTTACAATTCCTCTCCCGTGGGATCAAGTTGGGCGAGCGCGTTCGCGGGTCGGCCACCGAGCGTTGCGAACGCGTTGGAAATCACAGTCGTTTCGGATCGGCCTCAGTGAGGCGTGTCGGGGGCGAGTCCGAGCGTGGCCTCGTCGAAGTCGGCGTAGGTTCGGTCGAACCAGGCGCGGGCCTCGACGTCTTCGGCCTGGCAGATGCCGGGGGCGATGGTCCGCAACGGAGATCGCACGGTCTGGAACCAGGAGAAGTCGCGGACGAGCATCAGGATGGGGATGACGGGGCCGAAGGTCGGGTCGTTGAGCCAGGGGGCGTAGGTGCGATACCCCATGTGCTTGTAGAACGGCAGG
The DNA here is from genome assembly GCA_964599655.1 of uncultured Isosphaeraceae bacterium. GTDB lineage: Bacteria > Planctomycetota > Planctomycetia > Isosphaerales > Isosphaeraceae > CAZRGV01. The sequence continues at coordinate 7,598 of CAZRGV010000182.1, forward strand.
TCGGGCGGGTCGCTGGTGCCGTAGTTCAGGCGCACGCCCCAGTCTCGGGCGGAGCGGACGGCCTGAGCGATGATCTCGAGCATGCCCCGCGACCGGCGAGAGGCGCGGTCGAACATGAACCGGCTGGTCAGGCCGATGGCGTCGAGGCCAAGGGCCGCGATGGCCGGTTCCATCGCGTAGTCGCGAATCACGGCGTCGGGCTCGGGCAGTTCGCGGAGCAAGGTGAGCCGCAGCGAGCCGACGACGCGGCCATCGACGACCATCGCGAGCGAGCGGCTGACGTCGTCCCAGGCATCCTTCAACCGCCGCGTTTGCCGGTCGGCGCCGGGGATGTCGAGATTCATCTCCTCGACATAGACCCGGTAACGGAACTCGAAGAGGCGTTCCCTCTGCTCCTGGGTCTCCGCGAAGACGATCTCGGGGGGCATGGGGCTCGCCTCGTTCGGGTTTCCCTGGCAAGATGGACGCACGATGTCCTGGTCCGATCGGGCGCGGCCAGGAATCGACAGGCCACGCGCGGCGGGTCCACGCTGGATGTCCTGGTCGCGTGTATTATGCTTGTCGGATCGTCGAATGTGAAGCCAAAGATATGCAATTCGTGACCGCTTGCGAGACACGTTGAGGCGCGGGGGATCGCGCAAGCGAGCCGGCCAGGGCTGATTTCCGACCGCGAGCGCGGCGAAGACCGGGGGACCGATGGGCCAAGATCGCGCGGAGTCCCTTCTCCGTCTTCTGCTGCGAAGCCTGCCCCTGGACATCTGGGGATCGGACGAGCTATCGGGTTACACGGCAACCTACGCCTGGGAAACGAACCAGATGGCCCATGTGATGATGGGCTTTTTCCTGGGTGCGGCGGGCCTGGCGCTGGTGATTGGCTTGCTGGTCTCGCCCATGCGGCGATGGCCGCGGGCGAGGCCGATGCTCGACCGGATTGATCGGGTCTGGTCGAGGTGGGGGCCTCGCCTCGAATGGTTCCTGGCGCTCCCCTGGATCAAAGAGCTGATCGATTGGTTGTATGACGAGAATTTCGCGCCTGGGGGTTTCCCGATCGACCGAGGCGCGCTGCTGCTGGACTCCCTGGCCGACATCGTCTTCTGGTCCATTGGCATCGGGCTGGGGATCAGCCTGCACCGCCGGAGTGCCCGGGCATTCTGGCTGACGGTCCTCGTCGGCGGGGCCTTCGCGGTGCCGCTCGGAGTCAGCGGCTGGGCCGAGAAGCAACGGTTCGATCGCACGGGGATTCCGTATTGCATTCGACTTTCGCATGTGGATACGAGTGGAATTCAACCCGAAGCGATCGGCGAGCTGCGGCGCTACCTCGAGACGAGAGGACCGCGCTCGCACCTGATACTTCAGGGCTCGAGCCGGGTCGCGGCGACCCCGCTGGCCATGGGGCTCGGATGCGAGCTTTCCGCGCGAGGGAACAAGGTGCGTTACGTGACGGCGTTCGAGCTTCGCGAGTGGTTGAACGCATCGCGTTGGGGGGTGGGCGAGGCGCGTTCGGCGCGAGGCCCGATCGCGGCGGTCGCCCCTTGGCCGCTGGCCGAGGTCGAATTCTTGATCGTCGCCGAGGTCGATTCCGACCGGCCCCTTTGGCCCGAAGGCACGACGGCGGCGGACCTGTCGAGGCTGTTCCGGGCTGGAACACCGAAGACGATCTGGGTGGTGAGCGGGCCGAGTCGGCGCTGGGAACGGGATGTCCGCCGATGGCTCGGGGACGAGCGGCTTGAGCCCCGGACGATCGACCTGACGCCCGATGCACGAGAGAACGCCATCGAATCTGACGGAGACGGCCATGCCGAACCTGATTCAAGGGCCCGCTAATCCCTTCGACGCGGTCGAGCTGGAGCGTCCCAAGCCGGCCGTGACGTATTACGCCATGTGCGCGTTGCCGGTCGTGATCGGACTTGGACTTCTGTCGATTTTTTTGCTCTATCTGCGGGCGATTCGTTACTGGGGTTTCGGCGCGAGGTCGATCAAGCCGGTGCAATGGCTGGACGATCAGAAGATCGGGGTGATGGCGCGGGACCTGCAATCGAGGCTGGTCTTCGCGGTGACGCATGCCGCGCTGTCGATCGCGCTGGTGGTTAGCGTTGCGGTCGCGTTTTATCTGGTTTACCGATGGGCCGTGGAGAACCGGCCGTGGGGGATTCCTGCGTGGATCCTACTTGTCGGCGTTCTGGTCGCCGGTCTTGGATTGGTCGGCGTCGTGTACGCGATTCTGCGGTGGGTCATCCGCGTTTCTCCCAGATCACGGTTGGCCCGCCGTTGGCGGTCAAGCTGCTTGTCGAGTACTTCCAGAAGTCCTCGATGACGGCGGTCGACCAGGCGCTCGGGATGGCCAACGGCTTGGTGGGGATCGGCCTGGTCCTGCTGCTGGCGGCGGCGATGACGATTGTGGTCTACCCGTCGAACGGCCGGCAGACGCCGGAACAACTGGCGGAGCAGATGCAGCGGCACCGCCTCTTGCTGAACGTCAACGCGATCCTGCTGGTGGGGTTCGCGATTGAACTGGGGGCGCTGTATCACATGCCCACGGCGCGACTCGCGCCGGAGGACGGCCGGGAGCTCGACCGGCTGGCGGTGGCGACGGCGACGGCCGCGGGCGCCGGCTACACGTTCTTGCTGGCCGGCGTCCACCTCCCGGGGGGTTCAGCTCGGCAGGGCGCCGCGTCGGGAGAGAGTGGCGCTCTCGGTGGTCGCGGGCTCGCGACCATG
>CAZRGV010000183.1:0-10242 GCA_964599655.1 uncultured Isosphaeraceae bacterium
TACACTCTTGCACCCGGCCGTCGAGGCCCTCGCCGGCCTGCCGCGCGTCACGCTCTCGGACGGGCAACTCGCCGACATCCTCCAGGGACGCGCGCTCGACCTCCCCGACCGGCCCGAGGCCGGAGAAATCGCCCTGCTCGACCCCGAAGGGCAACTCGCCGCCGTCGCCGAGGTCGAGCCCCGAACCGGCCGCGCTCGGCCTCGAAAGGTGCTGGCGAATCCATGACGGAAATCAGCCCCGTCGAAAATGTTGCGAACTTTTACGTCGCCCATGTCGAACTAAAAAGCAGGTTTCCGTGTCGAAGTCTAGGAACCACCCGCGCAGGTCGTTGACGCGAGCAACGCCCTCGTCCTAAAATCAGCGCGAATCGATTTTCCAGTCACATCCCCTCGCGATCCCCAAGAGGGCCAACACCACCTTGACCGAGTTCAAAACGACCGAGTCGTTGACGAGGCGCGAAACGACGATCCTGGTCGGGGTTCTTCTCCCCGGCGGAGCCTACAATCCCGACGATCCCCTGGATGAGATCCGGGGCCTGGCCAAGACGGCCGGACTCGACGTCGTCGCCAGCCTGCTTCAAAAGCGGCATGAGATCGACATCGCCACCTATATTGGCTCGGGTAAGGTCGAGGAACTCAAGGAGCTGGTCGAGGCCCACGAGGCCGACCTCGTCGTCTTCGACAACGACCTGGCGCCGTCCCAGACCCGCAACCTGGAGAAGGCGCTCGGCGTCAAGGTCATCGACCGCACCGAGGTCATCCTCGACATCTTCGCCACCCGTGCCCGGACCCACGAGGCCCATCTCCAGGTCGAGCTCGCCCAGCTCGAATACGCCCTGCCCCGGCTCAAGCGGATGTGGACCCACCTCTCGCGTTACAAGGGCGGTATCGGCTTCCGGGGCCCCGGTGAAAAGCAGCTCGAAGAAGACCGCCGGCTCGTCGTGCACCGCATCCAGGACCTCAAGGCCAAGCTCGCCAAGGTCCAGGCCCGCAAGGAGCGCGAGGTCGCCAGCCGAGGGGATATTTCCACGATCGCGCTCGTCGGCTACACCAACGCCGGCAAGAGCACCTTGATGAACGCCCTGACCGACGCGGGCGTTCTCGTCGAGGACAAGCTCTTCGCCACGCTCGACACCCGCACCCGGCGATGGCAGTTCCGGGGCGGCGGGCACGTCCTGCTCTCCGACACCGTCGGCTTCATCCGCAACCTGCCGCACAGCCTCGTCGCCTCGTTTAAGGCGACCCTCGAGGAAGCCCGGCAGGCCGACCTGCTCCTGCACGTCGTCGACGCCTCGAACCCCGAGGCCGAGAAGCAGATCGAGGCCGTCAAGACGGTCCTCGACGAGCTTGGACTGGCCGACCAGCCCACCCTGCTCGTCCTGAACAAGGCGGACAAGGTGCCCGATCGCTCGTATCTCGATGTGCTCAAGGCTCATCACGACGATTCCGTCGTCCTCAGCGCCGCCAACAGCGACGGCCTCGACCGGCTCGAACAGGCCGTGCGAGAGATCCTGCACGAGCAGGCCCTGGACGCCGAGGTCGAGACCGGCGTCGGCAACGGCCGGGTGCTCGCCTACCTCGCCCAGCACGCCCAGGTCCGCGACCGCACCTATGCGGACGATCGCGTCCTGCTCCAGTGCCGCATTCCTCGCCGTTGCCTCGACTTTCTCAACGAGCACGGCGCGCGGGTCCGGCCCAACGGCCAGCGGCTCTACGCCTGACCCCACCGACCAAACGGGGCGATCTCTCGCAGGAGACCGCCCCGTGTCGTTTCTTCCTCAATCCGGGTGACGGCAGAGTCCGCAACCGCGCTTCGGGATCCGTTGCGGCGGCACCACGATGATCGGGTATCGATCCAGGCCCAGCCGGCCGATCAGCCAGGAATTCTCGTAGAGCGTCTGATCGAAGGGGCTTCGCATCATCATTTCATGGGCCATGTAGCGGCTCGCCGGATGGCCAACCCGAACGAGCGGATAGTGGCCTCGGCCGAACTCCGGATCGATGGCGGCGACGGCGTGGATGCAGTCGCCGACGAGCAGGTTGTATTGCGTGCTGATCGCCCGGTATCTCGCGGCTCCACTGTGTAAGATCCGCTCGACCTGCAACGCGCGATCATAAATCTCTTTCGTCACGACAAACGGGCCCCAGAGCCGGACGTTCTCGCCATTCTGATACACGAAGGCGAGCGTCTGGTCGAGGTCGAGGTTCACACCCGGCTCGGCCCAGGGCCGGAACACCTTCACCTTCAAGGTCCGGGGCAGCCAGCTAATCGTGTGGGCCTCGAGCGCATAGGTGTTCAGGTCGGGCCCTTCGCCAACCGCCTTGACGACAGTCAACCACGTGTGGGTATCACGAAGCCGCTTCGGGGACGACTGCGAGCCAAAGATCAGTCCGAAGTAATACTCGTCCGACCGCGCGGCCTCCGCCGTCATTCCGAGCAGAATTCCGACCAACCACGCAATCCTCATCGTCCAGACGCCCCTCATTCGCGGCCCCCTGATGCGACTCTGGGCCCGGCGATTCGCGGAATCGCGCCGCCCTCGGCAAAATGTCGCACGTTCCATCATCGGATGTTCGATGGAACTCATTTTCCTCGCGGATCCGATTTCGCGATGCCTGCTCGACACGACCCGCGCAATCCTCACGACCGCCGCGTTCTCTTTCAAGACGGTCGTGAGGGGGTCTCGGTTTCGCGATCGGCGCTCACTTCTGGCCGAGCGTCCTGGCGACGACCGTTTCGAGGTTCGAGCGGGTCAGGTCAACGTGGACGATAGTCCCCTTGCGGTCGATCAGGAAGTTGGCTGGGATCTCCGTCACGCCGTACGCCTTGGCGTAATCGGCCTCGCCGGGGCCGTTGATCAGGTTCGGCCATGAGACGTTGTTGTCGATCAGGAAGCGTCGGACGTTCGGCATCACCGTCGCGACGTCGAGTCCCCCGTCCTGAAGCGTGTCGAGGTTCACCCCCACCACGCGGAACCCCTGGTCCTGATGCGACGCGCGCACCTGGTTGAACCAGGCGATCTCCTGGGCGTTGGGCAGGCACCAACTGGCCCAGAAGGTGACCAGAACGACGTTCCCCTTGAGGTCGGACAGGTGGAAGGGCTTGCCATCGACGTCCTTACCGTCGATCGCCGGCGCGGCTTTGCCGATCATGTCGAGCCGCGACAATCGGCTTGTGACGTAGCTCCGGATCGCCGGCGCCGCCGCCTCCTGCTCGATGAGCTGAAACGCCTTGCGGGCGATCTCGAACTGATCGGCCTGGACCAGCCGCTGGTAGTAGATCTCCAGCAGGGCCAGTCGCATCGGTAGCGGCAACGCCGCGCTGGCGACCGCCGCGGCGTTGCCCGGTTTCTCCTGCGCCGCCGCGATCGCCTGCTGGAGACTCTTCAGCGAATCCTCGTAGGCTCCGCGCTCGACCTCGGCCAGAAGGTTCACCGAGCTCGCCAGGTAGGCCACCACGGGCGAGGCGCTGCCGGACTTGATCAGTTGCTCGGCGACCGGCTCGGCGTCCTTGAACAGGCTGCCGCCGATCGCGTACCGCAGATAATCTTCATACGTCGCTTCGGCCTGGTCTTTCGGCTGCTTGGCCGCCAGCGCGGCCAGCCGGTTGAGCCGCGTGCGCTCCAGCTCGATCAAGCCGTTGCGATACTCGGCCTCGATGGCCTCTCGCGTCTCGCCACCGGGCGGAGCCGCCGCGGCCGGCGTTTGCGTCGCCGAGGCGGCTCCCTGACGGGCCCAGGCCGGGCCCGGGCCGGAAAGCCCCAGCCCCAGACCCAGACCCAGGGCCAACGCGGCACCTCCCAAGACTCCGGCGATCCTCGGCTTCTTCATCGCGGGCCGTCCCCCTTGGCGATTCCCCGATCGTTGGCTCTTCGCGTCGCTTCGGTGTGCGCCCTCGGCCCGGTCCTCGCGAATCGCGAGGACCCGTCTGGAGCGACCGAGATCCACGGTCGCCTCTGGCCTGGCCGTGGTTCATCTTGCCAGAACCACAACGAATATCCTAGACCCGGTTTGGCTGGACCGCCAGATTCGCCAGCCGCCTTGGCGCGTTCGAGGGCTCCGGCTCGGCGGGAGAACGCCCCGCGTCTCGGGGTCGGAGAATCCCGGTCAATGCCGGCTCACCGGGTCGAGATCGACGTCGGGTGCCAGCCGGCGAATGGCCGACTCCAGGCGTCGAAAATCGACCGGTTTCGTCAGGTGCTCGGCGAAGCCCGAGCTGCGGCTCAGCTCGACGTCTTCCTCCGACCCGAAACCGCTCAGCGCGATGCCCGGAATGCCGTGATGCTCGCTGACCGATCGCATCAGCTCCAGGCCGCTGCCATCGGGAAGCTCGATGTCGCTGATCACCAGGTTGAAGCCGCCTTCCTCGACGGTTTCCAGCGCCGAGGTCATGCTGTCCGCCGAGCGGATCGTGTGTCCTTGCCGGCTGAGAATCCAGGCCATCGACCGGAGCGTGTCCTGGTTGTCCTCCACGAGCAAGATCTTCAACGGCCGGCAAGGAAGCTCCGTGTTCTCCGCCGGAGGCCGCTCCTGCTCGCGAATCAAAGGCGCCGGCGACGTGGCCAGCTCCAGCGTGAAGGTAGCCCCCTGTCCCTTCCCCGCGCTGTCGGCGCGAAGATGGCCGCCGTGGGCCTCGACGACCGCCCGGCTGATCGCCAGGCCCAGGCCCAGGCCGCCAAACTGCCGCGTCCGAGACGCCTCGCCCTGCTCGAACGCGTCGAAAATCACCGGCAGCGCGTCCGGCCCGATGCCGATGCCGGTGTCGCTGAACGTCAGCACCAATCGCGGCCGCCCCTCCGTCGCCACGTCGGATTCGTTCCGCGATCGGATCGTCAACACGCCGCCCGACGGCGTGAATTTCACCGCGTTCTTGATCAGGTTCCAGAACACTTGCTGAATCCGAGCGGGGTCGGCGTTCACGTGATGCGACTCGGCCTCCAGGTCCAGAACCAGCCGAAGCCCACCGGCCCGGATGTCGTCGAGGCACATCTCCAGGACCTGGTCGAGAAGTTTGTGGGCGTCCACCACCTCCCGGTACAGTTGCAGTTTGCCGCGCGCGATCCTCGTGATATCGAGCAGGTCGTCGATGAGGCGGGCTTCCAGCTCGATGTTCCGGCGGGTCATCTCCAGCATCGGCCGGAACGAATCGGGCGTCGCCGGATCGTCGAGCATCGCCGTGGCCATCGTCAACACGGGCGTCAGCGGGTTTCGCAGCTCGTGGCTCAAAACCGCCAGGAACTGGTCCTTGGCGTGGCTGGCCGCCTCGGCCGCCTCCTTGGCCGCCTTCAGGGCCGTCTCGGCCTGCTTGCGGCGGGTCAGGTCCAGGACGAACCCGATCCACTGCCGCGGGTAGCGTTCCAGCGCGGCGGCTCCGAGCAGCACCGGAACCCGCGTCCCGTCCGGACCAAAAAACTCCTTCTCGTAAGGCGTACATGCCCCCGACGCCCACAGCTCGCCAATCGCGCGTTGATCCAAGCCCTCGTATCCGGGAGGCGTCAGCTCGGTCCAGCGCACCCGACCAGCCTCGAGGTCGGCTCGCGTCAGGCCCACCATCCGCAGAAACGCGTCGTTGGCCTCGGTGATCAGGCCGTCGAGCCCCGCCGTGATGATGCCGATGATGTTCGACTCGACCAGCCGGCCATGTCGGGCCTCGCTGGCGCGCAACGCCTTCAGCGCCGCGTCTCGCTCCTGCTCGGCCCGACGCCGCTCGGTAATGTCCTCCACCAGGACCAGAAGCCCGTCCGACTCCTGATTCTCCGAAGGAATCGGCGACGTCGTCACCAACGCCCAGAGCTTCGAACCATCCCCACGGCGAAATCGAAGCTCCTGGCGCTCCGGCACGTTGAACCGCTCCCGCTTCGGGTTCAGCAGCGCCTCGACCCGCGAGGTCTCGATCGCCGACTCGAGGATGTTGTGCCCCTGCATCTCCCTCGACGAGTAGCCGAGCATCTCGGCCATCCGGTCGTTGACATACGACGTTCGGCCCGTCGTATCCACGACCCACACACCCTCGTGGGCGTTCTCCAGCAGCAAGCGGTTCCACTTCTCGACCCGACGCCAAACGTCGGCCATCTCCCGCCGCATCTCGCCGTAGCGCCCGACCAGATACGGAACCCCCAGCAGCAGCGAGAGGATCGAGCACCGCTCAAGCAAAACGTCGAATTCTCCGTCCGGTCCCCCCATCGTCAGCGAGTACCGCGGATCGACGAAGAAAAACCGAAACACGAGCGAGGCGATCGCGGCAACCACCACGCCCCGCCCCGCGCCGGCCCGCCACGCATGGAACGTCAACGCGCCAAGCAACACGATCGCCTGGGCCGACTCGGGCAAGATCGGCATCAACACCAGCACGATCACCACGATCGCAAGGCTAACGCCCTGGCGAGGAAGGGCTGATCGCGACGATTTCCGCATGGCTGGGCTCGTCAACGCAATTCCACTCCCACACGAGGGGAGGGGGACATGCCCTGTCCACCCCCTTGCCAGAACACCGGTGCAGCACCTCTGGGGAAGGCGGAGACGGGATCGAGGCGCCATCCGCCAACGAACCAAAGTTCGTGACCGAAACCTCGATGCTGATTATCCTCCGCAATCCCGCCGACTCGCGTCAAGCCCCAGAATGGTCGTGCCCCCCCCTCGCGAATCCACACGTCCGCGATGGTTCCCCCACCTCCAATCGACTCGCGTTCCCCGACGAAACGCCCGCACGAGCCTTCCAGGGGGAAGATCCTCGATTCACAAGTCCGTTCCCATTCACCATTTTAAACAATCGGTGACATCTGCGACCGGACGATTCGACTTGCGGAAGCCGCCCTGTTGGGCCCACTCGGAAATCCTCGCAGGCGCCACCCGCCGCCAATTCCCGTCGATCGCCCATTCCGGAAGATTTTCCACACTTCGGAAAACCGTTCCGAGCGCCGAGCCACCTCCCGGTTCGGCCGCAACCCACAGCGCGTCGCGATCCGATCAAGACACGCGCCGCCCTGTTGCGTCGTCTCGATTCCAACGATTTCGCCCATCCTTCAACAGCCTCAGACGCCTTTCGTTCCCGTGCGTCCCTTGTGTTTCGCCAGAGGACGGAGCGGAACACGCTCGTTTTCGGTTGCTGGCTCGCGCGTGCCGGCGAACCAACCCGCGACGGAGTTTGTTCCGAATGAGAGGTTTCCTCCGCCGCGCTTCGGTCCGTTCCAGCAACCGTCGTGCCGCCGCACGCGCGTCGAAGCCGGCTTTGCAGCCCCTCGAATCACGCGCCTTGCGGTCGCTGTCGCCGCTGACCACCCCGACGGCCGACGAGCAATACATGCTCGAGCGGATCAACCTCGCCCGGAGCAACCCCGCCGCGGAAGCCGCCCGCTTGCTCCAGCTCGCCCAGACTGACCCGGCCCTCCAGAACGCGACTCGCTCCTGGAACCTCGACGCCTTCGCCCAGACGCTCGCCAGCATGCCCCCCTTGCCCCCGCTGGCGTTCAACACCCGCCTGATCGCCGCGGCGCGCGCCCAGGATTCCCTCATGCTGGCGACCAACACCCAGCAGCACTCCCCCAGCGGCTATCTCGTCGACCCGAAGGTCGCCACCGCGAGCGACGGCCTCCCCTACTTTCCGCTCGGTCGCGCTCGAGACTGGTCGGCCGGTGAAAACGTCTTCGCCTACACCCAGAACCTCGCCGGCTCGTCGATGCTCGCATACGTCGATTATCTCTATGCCGGGCTGATGATCGATTGGGGCAACCCCGACTTCGGGCACCTTCACAACCTCATGGCCCCCGGACCCTCACAGGCCGCCGCCCTGGGACAGCGACCCTACAACCAGGTGGGCATCGGCCTTCTCAACGGGCAACCCACCGTCCCCCCGCCGGCTCAGCCCGAGATCGCCGCCAACCGCGGCCTGAACGTCGGGCCGGTCCTCGTCACCCAGGAATTCGCCTGGAAACCCGGCCAGGCGTTCCTGACCGGCGTCGCCTACCAGGACCGCGACAACAACCACTTCTATACCCCCGGCGAAGGGCTCGGCGACGTCACCATCCGGGCCGTCGGCCTCAACGGACAAGGGACCTACTCGGTCCAGACCTGGACCTCGGGCGGATACTCGCTGGCCCTGCCCCCAGGAGCGTACGCCGTCTCGGCCACCGGCGACGTCCCCTATCCCCAGGCGACCACCGTTAACATCGGCATCGATAACGTCGGATGGGACGTCGTCTACGGCAGCAGCCCCCCCTCCGAGCCGGCCGTGCCCGCCAACCCCAACGGCGACGGCAAGACCGGCACGAACTCGAGGGCCTTCGGCCGCGCCCCCCAGGCGTTCCGCGCCCCAACGATCGAGAATCCCGCCCCGTCTCTCCCCCGCAACGTTTCCGACCGCACATCACGCGGTCCCATTCAAAATCGATTTCTCAACAAACACACGCATCTCTTAAACAGGATCGCTCGAAAATCTCCTCTCCCGCCGGGTCGACACCGCCCAACGATCTCCACGGTTTCGTAGGGTGGACACCGCCCACCGATCGTTCCTTCCCATGATCCGATCGGCGGGCGATCCCCCGTCCCCGTTCACTGGTCCGCCTTCTTGAGGTACCGGTCGAAGAAGAGCAACGTCTCCGACAGGGTCCGCTCAATTTCCGGCCGGCCCCAGTTGCCGTGCCCGCCGCCGACGATCAGCTCGACCCGCCCCGGAACACCCGCCGACGAGAGGGCCTCCGCCAACTTGATCGCCTGCGTGTGCGGCACCAGCGGGTCCTTGGTCCCCTGGAAGGTCAGCACCGGCGGGTCGTCCTTCGTCACGAAGCTCAAGGGGGACGCCTGGCGGGTTGCCTCCGGCTTTTCCTCGGGAGTCCCGCCGAGGAAGTCGCGGACCAACGGCTTGGAAACCTCCGGAATATCGTCGGCCCCCAGGTCGGTCGGGCCGAAGTAGTTGACCACCACCTGGACCCTCGTACTTGGCGAACCCGCCGGCACCTCGCCTTCGAGCCCATCGTCGCCGTCGGTCAAACCCAGCATCAGCGCGAGATGCCCACCGGCCGAGAAGCCCATCGCGCCGAAGCGAGACGGATCCACGTCGTAATCCTCCGCATGGCTCTTGAGCCATCGCACGGCCGCCTTCACGTCGAGCACCTGGGCGGGAAACGTCTCCTTGGGGCAGAACCGATACTGCGGCGAAATCGCCACGTAACCCTTCGTCGCGAGCCGATTGAGCAGGTCGCGATGCGACGCCTTGTTGCCCCCGCGCCACGCCCCGCCGTGGATCACGACGATCGCCGGAAACGGCCCCTCTCCCTCGGCCGGCCTCGCCAGGTCGAGCTTCAATTCCTCGTCGCCCACCTTGGTGTAAACAAGATCATATTCCGTGCGAACGCGGCTCGCCTTCGCCTCACCCTCATCCGCGCCCCTCGCCGGCCCGACCAGAGTCGACATCGCAGCCAGCATCCCGAGCCAGCCGAGTACCCCGTGGCATACCATGGCGTGTGGTTTCCTCAATGAAAAAACGCCTCGCGTTTCTCGAACACCGCCGCCTACGATACACGGCGCGATCGCTCACTCGTAAGAGGGCAGAGCGCTCGACCAGCCTCCGCCGGATTCTTCTCTGAGTCGACGGCCCCTCGAACCAATCAACGGATAAGGAGCCTTCCAAGATCCGTCCCCTCTCAGGAGGCCGCCATGGACAAGGAAAACCGATCGACGACGCACTCCGCCGACGCGTCGCGAACGTGGCGAGCCCGAGCCCGGCGGCCGGCCTCCTCCTGGTCCACGACCTGCCTCAGAACCTCCAAAACGACGAGTGCGCCTGGTCAGCCTGAATCAACGGCGCGATCGCGGATAGGTCCGACCTGGAAGGCTTGCGTGCTGCCGGACTGGTCGACGCCAAGATCGTCGGCGCCATCGGCGACCGTACCTCCGACGACACCAAGGCCATGTTGATCCGCGCTCGAAAACCGCCGTGACGATCCACGACGAAATCCGCGCGCACGAATCCAACAGGTCCTCCGATTCAGAATATCCCCGGCTTTCGGTTTTTTCGAGTCAACCGATTGACCTCGGTCCACCCCGATGTGATAATGCCCCCGCTCGATCGCTCTTTGAAATCTCTAACGGGCTGTCAGCGTCCAGCGCATGCTGGACAGGAAGACGGTGCAATTCCGTCGCGGGACCGCCGCCGTAATCGGTGAGGGCCGGACAACCGCCACTGCGACATTCCGTCGTGGGAAGGCGTCCGGACCGTGATCAGCCGAGAGCCGGAAGACCGCTGAC
>CAZRGV010000184.1:0-8402 GCA_964599655.1 uncultured Isosphaeraceae bacterium
CTGGTGGCTTGTCCACCAGTGTCTTCCTCGACCACTCGGAGCACGGGTGGGCGAGCCAGCAGGGCCACCCAACTGCCAGTGTCTTCGGACCAGAGCCCTGGTGGACAAGCCACCAGGGCCACCCGACGCCAGTGTCTTCGGAGCGGAGCCCTGGTGGACAAGCCACCAGGGCCACCCGCCCGTCCCCGACCTTCGAAGCGAGCCGTTCGACACGCCCCGTCTCCTCGCCGAGGCATCCGTGGAAGGATCCCAATCCCAGGAAGACCAACGCCGGTAAACCCAGGCCACGGGTGACATGGACACATCTTCGTGTCCCTGATTGTGGATTTGTGGTCGCGTGAGACGCCCGCCAACTCACATTCCGGGCGATTCCCGTCCCTCGGCCTCGGCCGGCGCCTCCGGCGGCTCTGGTGGTGGGACGGGTTCGTCCGGCGGCTCCGGCCGGTTCGCCTTGGCCCGCGTCTCGAGGATCAGCGTTCCGTCCTTGATCTCCAGGCGATCGAGGTTCCGGAGCTTCTCGGCCGTTTCCAGGTCGGTCTTGATGTTCTCCGCAAGGTTCTCTCGCCGGAGCCGCGAGAGCACCGGTTCCGGGAGCGGTCGCCCCTTGACCTCAACCGTGTCGATCGTCACCACGAACTGACCATCGCGAAGCGAGACGTGGAACGTGGCCTTGCCGTTCAGGTAGCGGCCTCGGAGCGGCGCGAATCCCAACTCCTCAAGCGGGATGCTGATCTCGCCGGTCAGCCGGTCGCCGACGATCTCGAGGTGAACCCAATCGGCCGCCCGCGGATCGCGGTCGGCGATCAACGCGTTGAGGCCGTCCGACGTGAGGACCAGCCGCCGCGGCTCGTCCCCCGGCTCCTCGACGGCCTTGCGGAAGTCCTCGACCTCCTGCTTGAGCGCCTGGACCTGCTCGGCCGGCATCTCGACCTTCGGCATGGGTCGAGGGGACGTCTCGGTATATTCCTCGACCGTCCCCAGGAAGTACCGATAGGCCAGGAACAACCCGAGCACGACCAGCGACATCATGACGATCAGCGTGAGGCAGCCGTAAAACAGGCATCCTCGAGGCGGACGCGGCGACGGCCCCTTCATCGGACCGGCGTATGGGTCGCGGAACTCGTCGTCCAGGATGTCGTTACCCATGCGGTCGTGCAGCTCCCTTGGCGGCTCAAGGGGAAACAGGCCCCACCCCGTCCTGGAGTCGCTCGCTGGGCTTCGACGAATCCTGGGCGCTCGCCGGCGGACACGGCGGCGGCAGCACCCGCGACGATGGGTCGGGCCGGTGGGTCAGGAGCTCCGTGAGGCGGAACGCGTGGTACGGCTGCGAGGCGGCCGGCTCCCCGTCCTTCGACGCGTTCGCCACCCAGATCCTCGTCGAGGCCGTTTCAAACAGCACGCTGTGCAGGTTCGACGACATCGCGACCGGCCGATCCATCAGGCGCCTGGCCGACTCGGCCTCAAACGTCCCATAACCCTCCTTGACCCGGCGGACGAGTTCCTCGTAGCGGCTGCCCGCCGAGAGCAGCACCGCGTCGGACACCGCGTGCGGCAGCCTCGGATGAGCCTCTCCCATGGCAATCGTACCGAAGCCGTACCAGGAGGCTTCCATGCCGACCGCCTGGCCGGTCTCTCCATCAGCAATCACGTAATAATATTCACAGGTCCGAGGATGGTCGCGGAAGACGGCGACCGCCTCGTCGAGCGAGTGGGCCTCTTGCAACGCCATGCGCATCAGGACGGCCATCGGCACGCCGGCCCAGTGCCCCATGCCCCGGCCTCCCATTTCCCCCAGCGAAACGCGCTCGGCGTTGATGCCCGTCACGCTGCCGATGAACCCGGCGTAGGTCACGTTCGCGAAGGGGATCTTTCCGTCCGGCTCGGCGATGGTCAGCACCGCGTGTTCCTGGAGCCTCCAGTCGCAGCCGTAGTCGAGAATCCGGCCGTGGTAAAGCGTGCCGTCCTTCGTGGCCTTGCCGGCCAGGGCGAAGCCCGAGCAGTGGAACAGCTCGGGAATGAAGTTGGCGACCACGATTTCGTCGAAGTCGACCCCCGAGCCGTCGGCCACGCCTCGCAGCTCCTCGAAGAACCAGGGCGGAATGAACGCCTTCTGGCTTCGGGCAATCGTGGCGATGATCGCCTTGGGGTCGGGCTTGAGGTCGACACCGCCGATGTTGACCTTCAGCTCCTCGCCGAACTCACGGGCCTTCACGTCGAACAAAAACCGCACGAGCTCGCGGATGTCGTCCTTGAGCAAGGCCCCTTGCTGGTAGCCCATCTCGTAGGGTGAGCCCTTGACGTGCAGCACCTTGTAGCCGTCGACTTCCTCGAGGAAGCCGTCGCCGCAACGGGCCACCGTCCTCGGCTCGGCGGCGGCCAGCACGCTCGTCCAGGCAACCAGCAGGCACAGACCAAGGATACGAATCGGCAATCGGGCCATCATCTCGGCTCCTTTCGCGACGCGAGCGAAACGGGTCAAGCGGACGTTGGTCGACGCGGATACACTCGATTATGCCAGACAATCACCCGCGAGGAGACGCGTCACCTCGCAACCATCCAGAGTCAAGGGCAAGGCGTCTTCAGCGCGGGAACGCGTCCATCGGCGGAACACGGCCGGATCACTCGGCCCTCCTCCCCTTCACGATTTCCCCTGAAACGCGAAGTAGACCGCCCCGACGATCATCGCCATCGACACCATCGTATTCCAGCGCGGCACTTCCCGGAAGACGACAAATGCGTAAATGAGGAATACCGTCAGGGTGACGCACTCCTGCGTCACCTTCAACTGCGTCAGCGAAAAGACTTTCGAGCCGATCCGGTTGGCCGGGACCTGAAAGATGTACTCGGCCAGCGCGATCAGCCAGCTCACCAGGATGGCCGCCCACAGCGCCATCGACTTATGCTTCAGATGCCCATACCAGGCCATTGTCATGAAGGTGTTCGAAATTGTGAGCAAGAGCACGAACTGCAACGTCGTCGACATGCTGTCAAGGTCCTCCTGGCTTCACTCCCACTCGATCGTTCCGGGCGGTTTGCTCGTGACGTCGTAGACCACGCGATTGACCCCTTTGACCGTGTTGATGATGCGAGTCGAGGCGCGGGCGAGCACCTCGTGCGGCAGCCGGGTCCAGTCGGCCGTCA
Organism: uncultured Isosphaeraceae bacterium; assembly: GCA_964599655.1. Classification (GTDB taxonomy): domain Bacteria; phylum Planctomycetota; class Planctomycetia; order Isosphaerales; family Isosphaeraceae; genus CAZRGV01. The sequence continues at coordinate 3,142 of CAZRGV010000184.1, forward strand.
TGAAGTCGTCGGTGTCGACGGCGCGAAGGGCCACGGCGTTCTCATACGTGCGAAAGTCCCCCATCACTCCCACCGATTGCACCGGCAAGAGCACGGCGAATGCCTGGCCGATCGACCGTTCCAGTCCCGCGGCCCGCAGCTCTTCGAGGAAGATCGTGTCGGCCTGGCGAAGCACATCGAGCTTGTCCCGGGTGACCTCGCCCAGGCAGCGGACCGCCAGTCCGGGCCCGGGGAACGGGTGCCGCCAGATCATCTCGTCGGGCAGTCCCAGCTCCAGGCCGAGCGTGCGGACCTCGTCCTTGAACAGGTCGCGCAACGGCTCGATCAGCTCGAAGCCCAGCTCGGCCGGCAGGCCGCCGACGTTGTGGTGATGCTTGATCGTCGCCGCCGGGGCGTCGGGCGATCCGCCGCTCTCGATCACGTCGGGATAAAGCGTGCCTTGCGCCAGGTATCGAGCATTCGCGATCGACTTGGCCTCGTCCCGGAAGACATCAATGAACGTGTGTCCGATGCGAACCCGTTTCTCCTGCGGGTCGGTCACGCCGTTCAGGGCCGACAGGAACCGGTCCGAGGCGTCGACGATGCGCAATTCGGCGTCGGAATGCAGCCCGAACGCCTCGGAAACCGCCTCGCGCTCGCCGGTCCGGAGCAGCCCGTTATCGACGAAGATGCAGACCAGCCTCGGTCCCAGGGCCCTGGCCAGCAGGCCGGCGGTCACCGACGAGTCGACGCCCCCCGAAACGCCGCAGACCACCTTCTCGTCCGGCCCGACCCTCGCCTGGACCTCGGCCACTGCGCGGTCGAGGAAGGCCTCCATGGTCCACGAGCCGGGACTGCCGCAAATCCGGTCGAGGAAATTGCCCAGGATCAACGATCCTTGCGGCGTGTGGCCGACTTCCGGATGAAACTGCAAGCCATAGACCGGCCGGCTCCGATGCTTGACGGCCGCGAGCGGACAGGTGGCCGTGGCGGCCAGCGGCACGAAGTCGTCGCCGGCCGACCGCACCTGGTCGCCGTGGCTCATCCAGACGCTCGTGTGCTCGGGCACTCCCAGGAAGAGCGGCTCGGCCGGGTCGAGCACCCGGCAGTCGGCCCGGCCGTACTCGCGGGCCGGCCACGGTTCCACCTTGCCCCCCAGCGCCTCGCAGGCCAGTTGCATGCCATAGCAGATGCCGAGCACCGGAATGCCCAGCTCAAAGAGCCGTGGATCGCATCGAGGGGCTCCGGCCTCGTAGACGCTCGACGGCCCTCCCGAGAGGATCAAGGCCAACGGGTTGAGCTCCCGGACCCGCTCGACGGGCAGGTCGTGGCGGACAATCGTCGCGAAGGCGTGCCGCTCACGCACTCTTCGAGCAATAAGCTGAACATATTGTGAGCCGAAGTCAAAGACCAGCACGGGACGTTCGGGCGACACTCCAGACCTCGTTTCTGACGAACGGACTTGCGAAGTTGAGTCAATACGAAGTGCGATGGACAATCCATATTCTCTAGGTGTCTTGCCAGGCGTCATCCGGCCAGGGTTCCACGTCGATCGGCCGGCCGCTTTCGACGTCGTGGAACGTGACGTCCAGGCGATCCAGGTCGAGCAGAGCGAAGGTTCGCGACGTTCGCACCACAGGCACCGAGATGACCGAGCCGGGGTTGATCACCAGCCCTTGCGCGCAACGGTACCACATCGGTTCGTGGGTATGGCCGACGACGAGGAGGTCGGCCCCGAGGTCGGAGAGCAGCCGCCGGAGCGCCTCGGGCGGATAGGTGCGCCGGGTGATGTATTCCATGTCGCTTCGAGGAGAGCCGTGGGCGATCACGCCGACGCGTCCCGCCATCTCGATGACACGGCTCGGCGGCAGGCCGCGGAGGTAGTCCAGCGTTTCGGCCGAGGGGGTTCCGCCGCCAAACTCGTCGAGTCCGCCCAGCCCTCGCTCGATCGCCCAGCGGTCGTGGTTGCCGCGAACGACCTCGATCCGGCGCTCGGCCAGGAAGTTCGCCACCCGGTCGGGAAACGGCCCGTAGCCGACCACGTCCCCCGCGCAGACGATCCGGTCGGCGCCAAGCACCGTCAGGTGGGACCAGGCCAGCTCCAGGGCCAGTGGGTCGCCGTGGACGTCGGAAATCAGGCCGAGCGTGGACATGGATTGCTTGTGTTTCAAAAATATTCTAAGATGAATCTCTGTTCAGAAATTGTTGACGATCGGCGACGGCGGCCGGAAGTGTTCTGGGAACGGGTGACGGGTCGGGGCGACCTCGAGTTCTGCGCTCAGCCCCAGGTGCTCTTGCGGACCTCCTCGGCCAGTTCGGCCGAGCGACGGGTGGCGGCCTCGACGGCGTTCATCAGGGCCGCGCGGAGGCCGCCGCGTTCGAGGGCGTGCAGGCCGGCGATGGTCGTGCCGCCGGGACTGGTTACCTGGTCCTTGAGCTGTCCGGGATGGAGCCCCGTTTCGAGGACCATCCGGGCCGCTCCCAGGACCGTCTGCGCCGCCAGGGCCGTGGCGACGTCGCGAGGCAGGCCGACCCGCACGCCGCCATCGGAAAGGGCTTCGATCATCAGGTAAACAAACGCTGGGCCGCTGCCCGACAGGCCCGTCACGGCGTCGAGCAAGGTTTCGGGAACCCGGCAGGCCCGGCCGACCGCGCCCAGGCAGGCCCGCACCAGCGCCTCGTCGTCGGCCGTGGCGTTCTGACCCAGGCAGTAGCCGGACGCCCCCTCCCCCACCAGGGCGGGCGTGTTGGGCATGACGCGAACGAGCCGGCAGTCCGGTCCCAGTCCGGAGTCGAGCGTGTCGAGGTTCACGCCGGCGGCGATCGAGATCACGAGGTGCTCGGACGTGACCACTGGCTGAAGCTCCTCGAGCACCTGGGGCATGCTCTGGGGCTTGACGGCCAGCACCAGGACGTCGCTACGGCGCGCGACCTCGATGTTGGAGTCGAGCGCGGTGATGCCGGTCTCGACGGCCAGGGCCTCGCGCGCCGCCGCGATCGGGTCGCTGGCCGTCACGTCTTCCGGCCGGGCCGTGCCGGCGCGAAGCAGGCCACGGATCAACGCGCCGGCCATCTTCCCCGAGCCGATAAACCCCCAACGCGGGGCTCGCAAGGCTCCCTCGCCCGTTTCGGTCCGCAATGTCACGCCGATGCTCCCCGCTCTCGCCCTTGGGTCGGGCCGCCATTGACTGATCGTGGCCGTGGCGCGGAGTGCCCGGCAGATCCAGAATTGGACCGGCCGCCCCGACGCTCGCGCCATTCTACCGGGTTCCCGTTCCGGCTCCCAGGTTTCCTGGATCGGCTGGACTTGAAAGCGTACCTCCGTTTGCGATAATGTAGGGCCTTTTCGAGTACACCTTTGCAGGATGGTCCGCGGGAGAGTGTGACGTGGCCGTACCGAAGAGACGGAAGTCCCGTTCGAAACAAGGCATGCGACGGAGCCACGACGCATTGACGGCCCCGGCCTTGAACATTTGCCCCCAGTGCAAGCTGGCGGTGCCCCCGCACAAAGTCTGTGAGCTGGTGGCCGAGTGCGGCAATGTCCAGCGGAGCAAGCCGCACAATCCGATGGCCGTCGAGAAGAAGGCCTGAGCCGGCGCCACGGCGAGACGCGATCGATCGAAGGAGTTTGGACGATGGGACGGCAGTGCGAAGTCAGTGGCAAGAAGACCTCGTTCGGCAACCACGTGACCACCCGTGGTAAGGCCAAGTACCTGGGCGGCGTCGGAACCAAGACGACCGGCATCAGCCGTCGGAAGTTCCAGCCGAACCTCCAGCGCATCCACGTCTGGCTGCCCAACGGCACCACCCGTTGGGTCCGCGTGGCGACCTCCGTGATCCGTTCTGGCCAGTTGACCCTCGAGGTCGACGGCAAGCTCCAGACCTTCCCCTTGATCAAGGCGTCCAAGGGGAGCGCCAAGGCGCGTGAGGAGCTGAAGAACATCTTCCCGATCTGAGCGTTCGGCCCAAACAGGAAACCGCGTCCGGCCCGGACGTTCGCTCCGGGGGACGCGTCACGGGCGATCCTCTTGCTGGGCCTCAGGCCGCACCCTGGAAGACGCCCTCGCGCCATCCAGGACGGAATCGGCCGGCTTGCTGGGGCGACCGACCCTCGGAGCGGTCTCAACGGCCTCGGCTCGAGGTTCCCTGGACGTTGTTCCGCGGGGTTTCCGTCCAGGCCGACCGCCCCTTGCGCGGCGCGTCAGCCTCGGTCCGGCCGTGCGATCGACGGGCCCCAACGGCGTCGATCAACCCGAGCCGCTGGCCGCCTTCGAGGCGTTAATGATGCAGTTCGTGCTGTTCTGGAAGTTGCCGGCGACGCCACCTCCAAACGTGTTGATCGCTAAGATCGACGCCGCGATGATGAGGGCGAGCATGACCGCGTACTCGACGGCGGTGGGGCCGTCTTCCTCGTCGAGAAATCGGCCAATGCTCCAGGACCGTTGGTGGTGCAACATTAGGGGGAACCCCTCCTCTCGGGGCAGTGACCCGGCCCGTTGACGCCAGGCCGTCGAGCGCCTTAGTTACGGTAGGCCATTGCAACCCTAGGTCACGCGAGGCCGGTTGTTTGGATCTTTCCGGAAACACCGAAGTGGTTGTGTCTGCGCCACGAAACAAGGCCCCCCGGTCCATCACGCCCCGGCACGCCTCGGGCCGCCTTCGGAATGCCCGGCGGGCGGATTGACTCCCCCTTCGTCCGCTCCTTATGATCCAGGTTTGCTTGGTGTCGACAGTTCTCCGTCCTCTCCCCTGGGAGCCCGCGACATGACGGCCGAATCCGGTGGTGGATCGATTCATAGCGTGCTGGTCGAGAACCGTGTCTTTCCTCCACCGGCCGAGTTCGCCCAGAAGGCCCACATCTCCAGCCTCGAACAGTACCAGGCCCTCTGGAACCGGGCGAAGGACGACCCCGAAGGCTTCTGGGGCGAGCTGGCCCAGGACCTGCGATGGTTCCAGCCCTGGACCAAGGTCCTGAACTGGAACCCGCCGCATGCCCAGTGGTTCGTTGGTGGACAGATCAACGCCTCCGACAACTGCGTCGATCGCCACTGCGACGGACCCCGCGCCGACAAGACCGCCATCCTCTGGGAAGGCGAGCCCGGCGAAGTCCGCACCCTGACCTACCGCCAGCTCCGGGACGAGGTCGCCCGCTTCGCCAACGCCCTGAAGGCCCTGGGCGTCCAGAAGGGGGACGTCGTCGCCATCTACCTGCCGATGGTTCCCGAGGCGGCCATCGCCATGCTCGCCTGCGCCCGCATCGGCGCCCCGCACACCGTCGTCTT
>CAZRGV010000184.1:8415-8740 GCA_964599655.1 uncultured Isosphaeraceae bacterium
GCCCTCGCCGGCCGCATCCAGGACTGCTCGGCCAAGGTGATCCTCACCGCCGACGGCGGCTACCGCCGTGGCAAGGTCGTCCCCTTGAAGGAGCACGCCGACGGCGCCGCCGCCGAGTGCCCCACCATCCAGAAGGTCGTCGTCCTGAAGCGAACCGGGGCGCCGGTCCCCATGCACGACGGCCGCGACGTCTGGTGGCACGACGCGGTCGCCAACGTCTCGACCGACTGCCCGCCCCAGCCGCTCGACAGCGAACACCCCCTGTTCATCCTCTACACCTCCGGCTCGACCGGCAAGCCCAAGGGCATCCTCCACCCCACCGGCG
>CAZRGV010000184.1:8779-10236 GCA_964599655.1 uncultured Isosphaeraceae bacterium
ATCTCAAGGAGGATGATGTCTACTGGTGCACCGCGGATGTCGGCTGGATCACCGGCCACAGCTACATCCTCTACGGACCCCTCGCCAACGGCGCCACCGTCGTCATGTACGAAGGGGCCCCGAACTGGCCCGACGAAGCCCGGTTCTGGAAGATCATCGAGGACCACAAGGTCACCATCCTCTACACCGCGCCGACCGCCATCCGGGCCTTCATGAAGTGGGGCGAGCAGTTCCCCAAACGGCATGACCTCTCCAGCCTCCGCCTGCTCGGCTCCGTCGGCGAGCCGATCAACCCCGAGGCCTGGATGTGGTACCACCGCGTCATCGGCGCCGGGCGTTGCCCCGTCGTCGACACCTGGTGGCAAACGGAAACCGGTATGATCATGATTTCGCCCTTGCCGGGCGCCACCCCGACCCGCCCCGGCTCGGCCACCCGCCCCCTGCCCGGCGTCGTGCCCGACGTCGTCACCAAGGACGGCGTGCCCGTCGAGGCCGGCAAGGGCGGCTTCCTGATCATCAAGCAACCCTGGCCCGCCATGCTCCGCACTCTCTGGGGCGACGACGCACGCTACAGGCAGCAGTACTGGAGCGAGATCCCCGGCAGCTACTTCACCGGCGACGGCGCCCGCCACGACGCCGATGGCAACTACTGGGTCATGGGCCGCGTCGACGACGTGCTGAACGTCTCCGGTCACCGCCTTTCGACCATGGAGATCGAGAGTGCCCTGGTCAGCCACCCGGTCGTGGCCGAGGCGGCCGTCGTCGGCAAGCCCGACGACCTCAAGGGCCAGGCCATCGCCGCGTTCGTGACCCTCGAAGGGGGCCGGACCCCCAGCGAGGAACTCAAACAGGCCCTCCGCGAGCACGTCGTCAAGGAGATTGGCGCTCTGGCCCGACCCGACGAGATCCGCTTCACCGAGGCGTTGCCGAAAACCCGATCCGGCAAAATCATGCGCCGACTCCTCCGCGACATCGCCGCCGGCAAGGAGAGTACCGGCGATACCACGACCCTGGAAGACCTGAGCGTCCTCGCCCGCCTCCGAGAAAGCGACGAGGTCTGACCCGCCCCGAGCGCCCGGCCCTCCCGGGCGCTCGCGCATCCTCTCCCAATCACGTCAAGGTGGGTGCCTCGTCGCGGAATTCGTCATCATTCCGCTCCCGTAGGGTGGGCATAACCCACCGATCTTCTTGTCTCGCAAGGAGTTCGGTGTGCCGTGCCAATCTCGCCGAGCCCGCTCTCGCGGTTCGCTCGGCTTCGTACTTCGGGCGTCGCCCGTCCGACCCGGCCTCGCGGTCCTCGCCCGCAGGGAACCAACGGCCCGGAGAACCGCGCCTGGCCGAGATCAACGAGGGACGGGACGGTGTGCGGAACTTAAAGTTCTGAAACGACTTCCGCATCCGTCGAATCCTCGCGCCCGCTGATTGCCCGTTCGAGCGCGACGTGGGGGTCGCTGGTT
>CAZRGV010000185.1:0-10071 GCA_964599655.1 uncultured Isosphaeraceae bacterium
TGGCCCGGAGCCAGAGTTGTGGTTCGCGCGGGCCGATTTCGTCGGCGTCGCGGGCGGCCTCTTGCGGAGCCACCTTGTTGTGAGCGACCTGGTGCAGGTACCAGAGGACCGCGGCCCGCGCGCCGTTGCTGTCGAAAAAGTAGATCGGCCGGGCCGATTCCTGGGCGATCTCCGTCGCGAACCGATCGAGCCGGGCCGGATCGGCGATCGATTCCGGCGCGATCGGCAGCGACATGTAACGCAGGCCGTGATGGTCGATCGCGGAAAGTTCTTGCGGCTGAATCTCGGCCGTCTGGCGGAGGTCAAGAACCGTCTTGTACCCTTGCTGGGCGAGCCAGGACCAGCCTGTCGCCGAGGGGAGGCTCCCCCCGGCGAGGCGCGGCTCGACCACCTTGAACCCCTTGATCCCCGGAGCCAGGCTGACCGTCCCTTCCCCGGGAGGAGGGGTCGCCGGTTCGACGGGGGCTGCCGCGGAGGCCGGGGCCTCCTCAATCTCCTTCTCCTTGGCGGCGGTCGCGGGCTTCGCGAGCGACTCGGCCTCGGGCGGCACGCCCGTGGGGAAATCGCTCAGCTCGGCGGGCGTCTCCAGGCGAGGCAAATCCGCCAGGGGATCACCCTCGTTCCGCGACGCCAAGCCGTCAGGGGCCAATCGGCCCGACGCTCGAGAATGGTCGCGGCGGGCCGTTTGTGGCCCGCCCCGAGGTCGATAGGTTTCGTAAACCGCCTTGCCCGCCTCCGATTTCGAGGAGGTTGGCGAGGGAGACGCGCCCGAGCCATTGCCGCTCGGTTCGACCGGACTCAGCTCCAGCGGCGGAGGCTCCTCCGCGGGAGCCGGACTCACGGGAGCCGGACTGACAACCGTCGACGGACCGCTCACCACCGGCGGAGCGCCCACCTCGACGGGAATCGCGGCGCCGCCAATGAGGCCCGGCTCACAGGCGTCACCGCAAACAGGAGTTCGATTGAAAATCCGTTGGCCCAGTCGGCGGACGGGACCCGGATTGCACGAATTGCACGGGTTGCCAAGGCCCCAGCTGGCACAGCCGCTGAGGGTCAGGCCAGACAGGGCCAGCGCCACCAGGGCCAGCCGGCGCCAAGGGGCCGCGCGGCCGAAACCGCCGGGCCCGAGCCAGCGTTTCGCGTTCATGGAAATGTCCTCCGGTCTCCAGACACCTCGCCGAGCAACCCGGTCGTCGCCGCCGGCTTGACCGACGATCGACCCGAGACGCGATGCTCATCACCCGGAGGCGACGAGTCGGCTCGGAGCGGTCGCAACGGCCTTGCCGGTTGGGCCGGATCGGGGGAACGGGCGAGTCCGTCGCCGCCGCCTTGTCGGCTGGAAGCCGGAATCCCGAGGTCAGTCAGGACGGACCGGCGGAGTCGGGGGGCGGTGCGCATCGGGGTGCTCGCGTGGGTCGGCTCAACGTGTTGCATCTCATCCCCAAGGGCCGTCAAGGGATCGGCTCCCCCAACGGCGCTAACATCGTGCGGACGAAATCCTCGCCGCGAGCCCGCGGCAGGATTCCGACGACGATCGCGTTTGGAGCATCGTCGATGAAACTTAGCCGACGTTCCGGCCGTTGCCAAACGCCCGAAGGGCTTTCTACAATGATTCCTCCGACGGTCGTCGCGAACCGCCCCTAGCCCTTTCCTGAAAGGAAAAACCCGAACCATGCCCGAGCCAAGCGCGACGCCCCGGACCGTCCCCGAACGGTCGGGTCGAGCCTGGCCCCTGGCACTGGCCGTCGGCCTCCTGGCGGCGGCTTTCTTCGGCGTCCGGCTCGCCGCCGAGCCGTTTTTTCCCGACGAAGCCGCATTTATCGCGCAATCGTATTTTCTGGATCTTTTCCTCCAGGGCAAACACGACGACTGGGCCTGGGTGGAATATCACGCCTACGATCTTCCACCCTTGCCGAAGTACCTGATCGGCGCCGCGTTGAACGTCTCCGGAGATCGACCACCGGGGCGGCTCGCGGCGGGGGCCTGGTTTCACAACATCAAGCGCCCCATCGTCAGTCCGAAAATGCTCCAGGCCGCGCGCTGGCCCTCCGTGTTCCTGGGAGCGATCGGCTGCGCCGCCCTCTTCGCGATCGGCACCGTGGCCGTCGATCGTCGCGTTGGATTCATTGCGGCATTGATGTTGATGATAAACCCTCTTTATGCTATCCACGCCCGGCGGGCCATGGCCGACGCGCCCGCCGAGGCACTCATCCTCGCGACCCTCGCGGTCGCGCTCTGGTCGTGGCGAACGACGCTTGCCGGTCGGATCGGAATGGTTCGCCAGGCCGCGCTGGCCGTTGTCGTGGGAATCCTCGGAGGTCTGGCCGTGCTCGCCAAGCTGAACGGCGGACTGGCCCTGATGGTGGTCGGCGCCTGGGGAGTTCTCGGGCTCGGTCTTCCAGGATTCCCCTGGAGTCGTCGGCTTCGGCTCGTGGCCGCCGCGATGGTTTCCGGAGTCGTGGCGTTGGTGACGTTCGTGGCGCTCAATCCGTTCGTGACGGCCCGGCCGACCGGTCCGCCTCCGCCCTTGCTGATGGCCCCCGCGCCGCCCGATCAAGGCATGATCGAGCGGCTACGAATCATCATCGCGCACCGGGCTCAGGTCTCTCGCGAGGCGCAATCGCAGTTTCCCCATGATGCCCTGACCCGTCCGCTCGAAAAGATCAAGACCGTCGCCGTTCAGGGCTTCGGCCGATTCGGATTGTTCGGCCCCAGAGATCACGACTCGACCAGGCCCTACAAACGTTATGATTGGTCGAGGGACTGGGGGGCCCTGCTCTGGCTCCCCGGCGTGGCGGCCGGGATCATCTGGGCCGGTTCGCGAGGGTGTCGTCAGTGGCGACTGGGACAGCCGCCGACCGCCTGGGCCCTCTTGGTCCAGGCGATCGTTGCCCTCGTCACGGTGACGGCCTTCATCCCTCTCGCCTGGGATCGCTACGTTCTCTCGATCCAGCCTGGCTCGGCGCTTCTGGCCTCGGGCCTGCTCGTGGCGTTGCTGGATCGGATGCTCGGTCGATCGACGGCTTCAAAGGGATGACCCATCGTGCCTTCCGCGCGCTTGAACATGGCCCCGATCTGGGTCTTCGTCATCCTGCTGGGAAGTTACGCGTTCTTCTGGCAAGGGCGAGACTGGAACAGCGCCAGCCGCTTGATGCTGACCTACGCCCTCGGCGACCGCGGCACGATCGCGCTCAATGGCCTCGAACGGCAGACTGGCGACGAGGCGTTTTTTCAGGGCCGCTACTACACCGACAAGCAACCGGGCTACTCGTTGCTCGCCCTTCCCGCCTACCGTCTGGCCCGGCTCGTCCTCCGGTTGCCGGAACATCCGTTGAACCGCGAAGGCTTCGCCCGATGGCCGGCCGATTACTGGGTGACGCTCCTGACCTCGGGCGTTCTGACCGCGTTCTCAGGCGCCTTGCTGGCCTGGCTCGCCTCGGGTTTGGGATGCGGCCCGAAGCGTTCGGCCCTCGTCGGGCTGGCGTACGGCCTGGCGACCCCGGCGTATGTTTACGCGACTCTGGCCTACGGCCATCAGTCGGCCGCGTTCTGCCTGCTGGCCTCGTTCACCTTGCTCTGGAGCCGGAACGAGGCCCGAAGGCCCCGACTTCGTGCCTTCGCCGCGGGATTCCTGGCGGCGTACGCCTCGATCATCGAGCTTTCGGTCGGGCCGGTTTCCGCGATTCTTGGGCTCTTCCTGATCGTCCGGGTCGTCCGGGGCGACTGGCCGCTCGCGACGGTTCTCAGCTTCGGACTCGGCGCGCTCGGTCCGACGCTCGTTTTGCTCGGCTACAACGTCCTGGCCTACGGTTCACCGATCGACATGGGTTATGCCCATCACGTGATCCCTCGCTTTCGAGCGATCCACGGCCGGGGCAACCCGCTCGGATTGGGCTGGCCGGAAACCTCGCGAGTCGTACCGCTTCTCTTCGGCCCTTACCGCGGCTTGCTCTTCTACGCGCCGATCGTCGCGCTGGCTCCGCTCGGCTGGGCCGTCTTGCTGGTTCGACGAACCGGGCCCGTGGCGCTGGTGTCGCTCAGCGTCTGCGTCGCGGTCTTCCTGGTCAATCTGAGCTACCCGGAATGGACGGGGGGCTGGTCGACCGGGCCGCGTTTGCTCCTTCCGCTTCTGCCGTTCGGCATGCTCGCCGTCGCCGCGGCCCTTGGGGCGTTCGGAACCTGGCTGACGGCCACGGCCGTCGCGCTGGCCGTCGCGGGAGGACTGCTGATCCTGATGTTCCTCGGCGTTGGCGGGCGGATTCCCGAGTCGTTGAACGGACAGCCCCTGTCCGACCCGTTCCGAACGGTCGTTCTGCCTCACTGGCGAGGCGACACGGTGCCGCCCTGGTGGATCGGCGGGCGGTTCGGCGGCAATCTCGTCTCGACCGTCTGGCCCGACGTCAACAACGACTCGGTCCTCTCGCCCGAGCACCAGTGGTGGCAGTTTCTTCCACTGCTGGCCTTCCAGGCGATGGCGATCGCTGGCATGCTCTGGGCCCTCGCCGGGAAAACCGCCCGACCGGGCGATCAAGCCGCCGGGGAACGGACCCAACCGGCCGCTTGAAGCTGTCGGGAGACCACCGACCAGACCCGATCCGGCATCAACTGGACCTTGCAGAGCATGTGCGGGCAGCTCTTGAGGTAACTCCCCGCGCACCAGATGGTGGTCTCGACGGCGGCGGCCCTTTCGCCGTAGGGCCCGTTTTCCTTGGGACTCGTGCAAAGATAGATGCCGACCACGCGCGCTCCGGCCGCCGCCGCCAGATGCAGCGGCCCCGTATCGTTCGACAGGAAAACGTCCGACTCCGCCGCCAGCGCGGCCAGTTGCGGAAGTGTGGTCCGGCCGCAGAGATCCAGCAACCGAACGCCGTCCAGGTGCGATCGAAGCTCCTCCACCAGCGGTTGATCCTCGGGGGCCCCGACCGCGATCAGGCCCGCTCCAAATTCCTTCACCGCCTGAAGCGCGATCTCGGCGAAGCGGTCGGGCGGCCACTGCTTGGTCACCCATCGGGCTCCCAGGTTGAGAACCAGCCGGGGCGCGGGCACCTCGGCCAGGGTCAAGCGTGCCCATCGACGGTCGTTCTCCGACATCGCCGCCGTGAACCGAGGCTCCTGGTCTTCGGCCCCAAACGCTCGAGCCACGAGCATCAGGCGGTCGACCGCGTGCGTCGGCTCCTTGGGCATCGGAACCCGGTGGGTGTAAAACCAGGTCGCCCCTTCTCGAGCGTCGGACAGACCCACTCGAACCGGCGCGCCCGTGGCGAACGACATCAGCCCCGATCGAAGCAAGCCCTGGAGGTCGAGGGCCAGGTCGAATCGGCGTTGTCGAAGCTCCGAGACGAGCGAGCCCATCGCTCCAAGGCCCTCGCGAGTCAACTTCGCCTTCGAGCGGTCAAACCGGACCACCTCATCGAGTCCGGGCAGGCCCTCGACCAGTGACGATAGTCCTCGGTTCACGACCCACGTGAAACGGGCGTTCGGCCATCGAGCGCGAAGCGCCAGGAACGTGGGCACGGCGTTGACCACATCCCCCAGCGAACTCGGCTTGATCAGACAGACGCGTTCGGGTTGCAGCTCGGCCAGAGCCAATCGACGTCGTGGCATCGTCGGGGGAACTCCCTTTCCCTCGGTGTCGATGGAGTGCGTGTCGGGTATCATAATCCGGAGCCAACGCACGGACAACGCCGGTCGCGCGCCTCGAATCGCGACGCTCCCGGATTCTCAACTCGCCTTGTGGGATAGGATTCCTCAAGAGGCCCTCGCGACGCCTCCCGGCTTCAAGGCGAGACGCCGATCGGCCCGAAGTCTTGAGGGGACTTGTCGTAAAATGTTGCACAACAGCCTGTTGCTCCTGATGCTGGCCGTCGGGCCGGCCCTGCGGGGCGAGGTCGCGTTCGAGCCGACCGAAGCCGAGGCGTCCGTTCCGGAACGGTTTCGATTGCCGGCGGCGACCTTCTCGTTCGAGCAAGAACCCTTATGCCAGTCGACGCATTACTCGGTCTGGGCGGTCCGGTTCCCCTCGCCGATCGAGACCCCGGACCCCGAGAACAACACCGTCCACGCCGAATACTTCCAGCCCGACGGGCCGGGCCCGCATCCGGGCGTGGTGGTCCTTCACATCCTCGGAGGGGACTTTCCGCTTTCGCGATACGTGGCGGCCCGGCTGGCCGATCGAGGCGTGGCCGCCCTGTTCGTCAAGCTCCCGTACTACGGCGAGCGCCGTCCGCCCGGCGATCGCAACAAACGCTTCCTGACCAACGACATCGAACGAACCGTTCTGGCGATGCGACAGGGGATTTGCGATGTCCGACGCGCGACCGCCTGGCTCGCCAGCCGCCCCGAGATCGACCGCGAACACCTGGGCGTGACCGGCATCAGCCTCGGCGGCATCGTCTCGGCGCTGGCCGCGTCAATCGACCCCTCGATCCACCAGGCCGCGTTCCTCCTGGCCGGCGGCGACCTGGCCGAGATTCTCTGGGAGATGCCCGAAGGCGCGCCCTACCGCGCCGCCTGGCTGGCCTCCGGACGTTCGAAGGCCGATCTCGAGTCGCTCACCAGGCCCTTTGACCCCTTGACCTACGCCTCGAGACTCCGAGGCAAGCGCGTCTTGATGCTCGCCGCCAACGCCGATGAAGTCGTCCCGCCTCGAACCGCAAACGCCTTGTGGGAAGCCGCTGGCCGGCCCCCGATTCATTGGTTCGACTGCGGCCATTACTCGGCCGTCGGTTATCTCTTGCCGGGGGTCCGCGAAATCGTCGATTTCTTCGCGCTCGACGCGCCACCTCCGCGCTAGAGGGCCTCTCCAGGACGCCTCGCGGGCCACGGAAGGCCGTCGGGCACCACCCGCACCAATCCCCATTTTTCACCAACGCGACCGCAACTCCGGACCGCCTCGCATTGCAAGGCCGGCCGGCTCTCGGTATCTTCCGCCGGTGGTGGGGTTTCCGATCCCGGTCCGGGAGGCGACATGGCGGCCCAGGTCACGAGCGTGTTTCTCTACGTCGACGACGTGCTTCGCTCCCTCGAATTCTACAACGAGATCGTCGGCGCCGAGGTGACGCAAGTCCACACCGAGCAAGAGGGCGGCCCCATCAACCTGGCCATCCTCAAGATCGGCGACTTCTCCATCATGCTCCACCCCCAGGAGGAGAACCAGGACGAGTTCCTCAACCAACGCGTCGGGGTGGGCATCCACCTCCAGCTTCGCGTCGATGACATCGATGCGTTCTACCATCATTGCATCGAGGAAGGGGCGTACCTGAGCGTTTCCGGAGAGCCGGTCGACCAGGCCTGGGGCTGGCGCGAGATGGCCCTGAAAGATCCTGACGGCTATGTCTGGTCGATCTATCAGGACAAATCGGGCGGTCAGTGGACCTGATGGGTCGCGGAGGCCGGCGCGGTCACCGCCGCTGTGGACGGCGCCGGATCGACCGTCGACGGTTGCGGTCGCCCTTGCGGCGTGCTCGGTGACAGCAAAAAATAGACGCCGATGACCACCAGGAACAGCCCGTAACTCTGTTTCATCGGTTCCTTCGGAATCAGGCCCGTCAGCCGCGCTCCGATCAGGGCACCGATGAACAGCCCCAACGCAATCCAGAGCCCGGACGCCACCTGGATCTGGTTGCGTCGCCAGTATTCGAGCACCCCGAGCAGGCCGACCGGCAGCAACTGCGCCATCAGCGAGGTGCCGAACGCCGACCTCTGTTCGTAGCCGAACACGAGGATCAGGGCCGGCACCATGACCAGACCCCCGCCAATCCCGAACATGCCGCCGAAGATGCCCGCCACCAGGCCGAGACCGATCATCGACATCGCCACGTTCCAACTGTTCACGCCAACGCCCCTCCTCTCCCACAACCGGCCAGAACCAGCGCGGAACCGACCACGCCGGCCGTCTCGATCCGCAGGATTGTCGGCCCGAGGCTAGCCAGGATCCATCCCGCTGCGCGGGCCGACGCGACCTCCCGATCGCTGAACCCCCCTTCGGGACCCACCGCCAGCCAAGCCTCGCCCCCCTCGTCAACGCGGGGCCAGGCCCCCGGCACAACCCCTCCAGGATGCGCCAAGAGCCGAACCATTGCCGACGCGGCTCCCACGATGTCCTCCAGCGTCGACGGCCGGCCGATCGTCATCAGACGGTTCCGCCCGCACTGCTTCGACGCCTCGATCACCGCCTTTCGAAGCCGTTCCAACTTCGAGGGTCTCGGATCGACGACGCTCCTCTCGGTTTGAATCGGAATTAGGGTCGACACCCCGACCTCGACCGCCTTTTCAACCAGCCAGTCCAGGCGCTCCCCCTTGGGAAACGCGATCGCCAGCGACAGTCGAGCCCACGGAGCACGCTCCGGAATCGGTTCGCCGACCACCACCAGCTCCGCCTGATCCGAACCCGCACGACGAACCTCGGCCCGTCGGGCAAACGGGCTCTGGCCGTCGAAAACCTCGACCACGTCGCCCGGTCCATGACGGCACACGCGAGCCAGATGACGGGCCTCGCCGCCCGTCAGAACAATCCGGCCCTCGACCGGAGGCTCTGGGCAGAAGAATCGATCGGACAAGGGTTTGCGATCTCCCCCATCAGGCCGGGCTGGGTTCGGCGGGATTCGGCCAAAGCGTGAGACCCATCTTAACCGATCGAAGAAACGGACTTCCACCAGGCTTCGAGGCGGTTGGCCTCGCGACGGTCGGAGCCGACCGCATCGGTGCAACGGAACCAATCGCATGGTCGAACGGTACTGGACGCTGAGCCGCAATCCGTTCGAACCGGGCGCCGAGGGCTCCTTCGTGCCCACCCCGGTCCATGTCGAGGCCATCGCCCGTTTGCGGCACGTCATCGACTCCGGGGAACGACTCGCCGTTCTGGAAGCCCCCGCCGGACTGGGCAAGACCACGGTCCTGGATCAAGCCCTGAACGCCTCGCGCGATCCGAGCCGTCGCATCGCCAAGGCGACGGCCGCCTCCGACGGACTCGGCCTCCTCGGCGCGCTCGCCGAGGGTCTGGGCGCCCGGTCGGACCCGGGCACCAGTCGCGCCCTCACCTGGCGGAGCCTCACCGAGGCCGTTCGCCTCTGCCGGTTGCAGTCGCTCCGCGTCGTCCTGGCCGTCGACGATTGCCACGCCGTGGCCGATCCCGCCGAACTCCAACGCCTGGTTTATCTCGACCCGCACCCCCAGGCCCGCGTCACCGTCCTTCGTGTGGGACGCCCACGGCCCGACGCCGAACCGGCCGACCCCTGGCGGCTCGCCATCCGGCTCTCGCCATTGACCCGCGCCGAGGCCGAGTCGTATCTCCTCGCCAAGCTCGCCGCCGCGGGGCGTTCCGACCCCCTCTTCACGCCCAGGGCCGTCGCTCGACTTCACGCCCTGACCCTGGGCGTGCCCCAAGGGCTCGATCGCCTCGCCTCCCTGGCCCTGGTCGCCGGCGCGGTTCGAGGGCTCGAGGTCCTCGGCCCGGAGGTCATCGACCGCGTGGCCGCCGAGTGCGTTTTGCCAGGCGCCGCCTGATCCTCCTTCGGCATCGCGTCGGGACGCACTGGCAACACCCCCACCCACCTGGTCACAATGGAGCCTCGACTTCGATGGCAAGTCCCCCCCGGAGCGCCATCCGATGGCCCCTTGCCCCGAATCGCGTGATCGCACGCACGATGCCTTGCCCGGAACGGAAGTGAACATTCGTTCATCAAACGCGTCCCGAGGCGGCCCCGACCCGGATTCCGATCGGCGATCCGACGAAACGGCCACCTGGCCGCGAACCGACGGCGTTCCCGGCCCCGAGGACCAGCCCGCGAACCGCCCGATCATCGGGCCAGGCGCGTCGAGCGTCGACTTTGGCCCGTATGAGTTGCTCGAGGAAATCGGCCGCGGCGGCATGGGCGTCGTCTACAAGGCCCGGCACAAGGAGCTCGACCGGGTCGTGGCGGTCAAGATGATCCTGAGCAGCCACCTCGCGACGGAGGACCAGGTCGAACGGTTCTACGCCGAGGCCCGAGCCGCCGCCAGGCTCCAAGACCCGAGAATCGTCGCGATCCACGACGTCGGACAGATCCACGGCCAGCACTACTTCGCCATGGA
>CAZRGV010000186.1:0-2765 GCA_964599655.1 uncultured Isosphaeraceae bacterium
TGGACCTGATCGTCGAATTGCGAACTCGTGCGATCGGCGAACGCGTCGGGAACATGGCCCCAACGCCAGCAGGCCGGGCGGCGGGCCTCCCTGCCGTTCGCTCTCGTGAACGGCCTCGGAGGATTCCAGGGCGTCGATCCTTGCTTGGACTTTTCGAGCTCTTGATGGTGCCGGGAAGGAGCCGGCCTGCCTTCTCCACACCCTGGGCTCCGTCAGACGCAATGGCGCCCGGGGTGTGCGGGACGTCGCCTGAGCGATTCTCGCCGCGTCCGGGTCAGATCGGCGAGGGCCTGGGAGCGTTGGAGTTGGAGACTTGGTCGTCGAAATGAAGGACGCGGTTGCGGCCGAGTCGCTTGGAGCGGTACAGGGCCTGATCGGCCTGCTCGATCAAGGCGGTGGAATCCTGCCCGGCCGGCCAAGCCGTGGCGAGTCCCACGCTGATCGTGATCGGTCGCACGGGCCAGGGTTGGCTCTCGACGATCGTGCGCAGCCGCTCGGCCAGAACCTGGGCCGGCTCCTTGTCGGTGTCGGGAAGCAGGAGCACGAACTCCTCACCGCCGTAACGGGCGATCACGTCCTGGCGGCGCACATTTTCTCGCAGGAGGTTCGAGACCTGTCGAAGCACCTCGTCACCGGCGGCATGACCGTGGGCATCGTTGAACTGCTTGAACCGATCGACGTCGATCATGGCAACCGAAATCGGATAGCCTTGACGGGCCGCCTGCGAGAGGTGTGACTCCAGTAATTCGAAGAAGTGGCGGCGGTTGCTCAATCCCGTAAGGCCGTCGGTCAAGGCAAGTTCGAGCAATCGTTCATTCTGTCGCTGGAGCTCGGCGGCGAGTCGCTCGGCCTGTCTGGATCGCTCAAGAATGTCTTCTTGCATTCCCAGGATTCGGCGCGCGATTTCGACGCGGGCCGCGAGCTCACGGGCATCGATCGGTTTAATCAGGAAGTCGTCGGCGCCGGCTCGAAGGGCCTCGAGGCGGTCTTCGTGGCCGTCACGCGTTGTCAACAAGACAACATAGGTGTAGGGTCTGCCTTTCAACGAGCGTATCCGATCACAAAGCGCGAGTCCGTCGAGCCCTGGCATGGACCAGTCGGTAATGACCAAACGAATGTTTTGGTTTGTAAGAATTGCGTTCCATGCATGAATTCCGTCGATCGCGTTCAGGACGGTGTGGCTCATTCCCTCGAGAAGCCGGCGGAGCAACCGGGCCGTTGTGACATCGTGATCGGCGACGAGCACGGCGAGTTCCCGGCTTCCGGGCGCGGTGGTGCTGGGGGCGTGCATGGTCGCGGTCCGCGGTTTCGGGAGCGCCGGTTCCTGGTTGTGGCGGGGATGTTCCGGATCGATTGGTGTTTCCGAATTCGACTCTCGGCTTGAATCCGACGTGGGGCGTGGCGTGGAACTCGGAAGCGTCACCGAGTCGTTGTGCGTGAGTGCGGCCAGGGAATGTGTCGGGTTTCGCAAAAGGACCCTCCGCGTCTTCGGGTGAATGGGTCACCGCCTCGCCTGTCGAGCGGACTGGTTCTACAGGGAGCGCGGAAGGTCGCGGCCGCGCGACCCGATCGCGACGACCGAGACGGTTCAGGGCGGATGTTGATGTTGCCGACGACTCGAGCTCGTGCCGTCGGTTGAGCCGAGGAACCGGCTTCTCGTAGTGAACTTACAAACTATCCGAGAACTCGACGTATCACGTTGCCCCTAAACGATGAAGTCGTCTATACCAGAGCAACGAGCAGGCCAGCTGGATGAGCCCCAGGTAGTTCTCCGACTTCTTGTCATACCGCACGAGAATCGCCCGGCACCGATTCAGCCAGGAGATCGTCCGCTCCACCACCCACCGCCTCGGCTTGCGGCGGCCCGGCCGCCGCTTCGCCCGACGGTCCTCGCCGACCGGGCGGATGTGGCCGACGTATCCCCGCTCCTCGACGACCCCATGACTCGCCTCGTTGTCGTAGCCCCGGTCCAGGCACAGGTGCTGCTCAACCTCCTGCGGGTCGGGCCGCCCCACCACGATCGCCTCGATCGTCGCCTCCAGCAGCTTGTGGTCGTTGACGTTCGCCCCGGCGACCACGACCCCGAGCGGGCCGCCTCGCTCGTCGACGATCAGGCTCCGCTTGGTGCCGTCCTTGCCCCGATCGGTCGGGTTGGGGCCGACGTCATCCCCCCAAAACGGGCCTTGCCCAGGGCCCCGTCCGCCGCCTGCCACTTCCATTCGACGCCTTGCAGTTCGTCGCATTCGGCCAGCAGCGCCGCCCAGATCCTCTCGAAGATGCCGCCCTCGGCCCACCGCTGGAACCAACCGTGGACGGTGCTCTTGGGGCCGAAGCGGCGGGGCAGTTGGTCCCACTGGCAGCCGGTACGCATGCGGAAGATGATGCCGTTGAGGACCTGCCGCCAGTTCGCCGGTCGCCGGCCGGTAGGCTTCTTGGGCCAGAACTCCCGCAGGATCGGCTCGATCCGCTGCCACAGCGCATCGGGGACCTCCCAGATCGTCCCGAGCGGCTTGCGGGGCTTGCGACGACGCTTGGTGCGGGCCATCGCTGCGGCTCCTGGGGTCGATCGTCGTGCGGTTTCCAGGTGTTATAACCCCATGCCCCTACAGGTAGTAAAGGTCGTTCTCGGATAATTTCTTAGGTTAGATTTGACTCGCAGTCGACTGAGGAGGCGAAGGAGAGCTTGGAATATCTTGGACGATGCTCAATCGAATGGTTCAAGAAAGTTAAAAGAAAGCGCGCTCGCGGCCGGGCACCGATTTCTC
>CAZRGV010000186.1:2782-6058 GCA_964599655.1 uncultured Isosphaeraceae bacterium
ACCGCGAGCGAATACCTCGCAAGGATTTGCGTCGAACGGATACGGATGTGGGAAGCGCTCCGTGGATGGGCTCAAGCCGAGCGGCGATGAGCGCGGCTTGGCCGTCGTTGGAGCCAGGGGGCGGGGAAGGCGGCGTCGTCCAGCCGGGACGGGCGGTCGATGCGAACCGGGAGTGGGGGTCGAGCCTGACAGGCCAGGAGCACAACATCGCCTGGGCTCGCGAGGGAGAGCGTCGCCTCCATGGCCCGAGCGCGGTCGAGTTCAACGCGGACGCGGCCAGGTCGTCGGAAGTGGCTCAGCAACGTGTCGACGATCGGGTCGGGATCGCCTCGGAAGGACTCGTCGAGGCTGACCACGATTTGGTCGGCCCCCCGCTCGGCGGCTTGGGCGAGCCCGGACAGATGCGACGGTTCGCCGTCGATGCTGAGCAGGCAGTGGATCCGCGCGAAGCCGGACTGTCGCAGCGCGCTCAAGGCGTCGGCGAGTTCCCTGCCGGTTCGGGCCTGGTCGATCCGGCAATCGATGCGAGACTCGGGATCTGGAACCCAAGGCTCGAGGCGTCCGGGAAGCCTGGAGACCGACTCGAGGCCCGCCACGACGGCATCGAGCGCAATTCCTCGTGACCAGGCGGCCGCGGCCGCGGCGGTCGCTTCGAGGACGGCGGAACGCCCGAGCGGTTTCAGGCGAATCGTGGCTTCTCGGTCGAAACCTCGCAGGCGGAAGGTTGAGCCGGAGACATCGAGTTGGTCGATCACAGCGGTTACATCGGCTGGGTGATCCAGCCCGAACGAGACGCGGCGGGCCTCCAGATTCACCGCTCCCAGCCGTTCGATCTCTGGATCGTCGGCGTTGACGATCGCGTCTCCACCGGGCTGGATCGTTCGGAACAGCCGGCTTCGGGCTCGTCTGGATTCCAGGCGTTGTCGTTCGTCGAGGTCCTGGGAGTCGCCACGGACGCCGATGGCCTGGGCCAGCGTCAGGCCGTCGGCCTCGCGTCGAGCCAGGGCCTCGTCGGCGAAGGCGAGGAGGCCGGCATCGCAACGGCGCTCGACCATGGCGGCGAGCATGTCGGCCAGTTCGGGAGGGTTGGGAAACGTGGGCCGGGGAGGATACCAGGTGGCACCATCCGACCATCCCGCCGAGCTGACCAGGCCGATCCGAGAATCGGTCTTCTGGAGGATGGCGCGGAGGAAGAGGCTTGTGCCGGTTTTGCCTGAAGCGCCTGAGACTCCGATCAAAGGGATGGATTCGGAGGGGAACCCCGCCAGGGCCTGGCACAGGCGCGCCAGGGCTTGTCGGGTATTGGGGACAATTACCTGGAGCCGGCCGGCCTCCGGACAAGGGCGCTCGACGATCACCGCCACGGCGCCTCGTTCCAGGGCGAGGCCAACGAAGTCGTGGCCGTCGTGTCTTCGGCCTCGGAGTGCGACGAAGACCTGCCCTGGGTCGAGCCGCCGGCTATCGGCCGAGCAACCGGAGACGCGAAGATCGCTCAGACCCGAGAAGCGCGCGTCGGGAAGCAATCGACGAAGGCTGACCGAGGGAATGCCTCGCTGGGCGGAACGGTCGACGAACCAGCGTGCCATCGGCTCTTGCCTCCTTGCCGGCCTTGGGATGGGTCGACTGGAGAGGCCCTCCCGCGTCATGCGTCGGGCCCCGCTCCAGCCCTCGGTCGTCGGGCCAATTTCGAGGGCGGGCGGCATTCTTGGCCAAGGCTCGAAAAAAAACAATGCCAGAGTCCGCCATCGGACCGATACCAACACATTGATCAACGCTGGATGTTGATCCTGAGTTTCACCGACGCGCTCTTGGCCTGGATCGCGATGAACTCCAGCCTCTGGTTCCAGCGGTCCAATGATCCGGCCCCGTACATCCTGCACAACCTGAGTCTCTCCCGCCTCGCCCGTTATCCAGGCCCCGAGCATCATGACGAGTCAGAACCGTCAGGAGGCCAAGGACCGCCTTCGCGGCGAGTATGACGACCGTGTCAACCTCAAGGCCGAGCTGGAATTTGCAACCTCAATGCCAAGAGGGACTTGCTCCTGACTCACCCGTGGCGGCGACGGCTCGAAATCCAGCGGAACCCGATGGAGTTGATGAACGAACGGAACCGAGGTCGGTGGTCGGAAGGCTCCGAGTCTTCGGCAAGCCTTGACCCGAGCGATTGACGTTTCGACCGTCGCCTGGCGGCGAGCTTCACCTGAAAACGCGAATCGGCCCATTCCGCGAGGGAGTGGGCCGATTCGACGTGTTCATCCGGTTGGGATTCCCGGGCCGGCTCAGTGGCGGAACAGGAACTCCTTGGTGTTGATGAGGACCCAGCCGAGGTCTTCCACGGCCTGCCGGCGATCCTTCGCATCCTTCAGGTGCTTGACCGCGGCGGCCATCTCGGTCGAGTTGGGCTCGCGAGAGAGGGCGATCAGGTAGAGTTCCTTGGTGATGTCCTCGGGTGACTTGTCACTCTTGGCCAAGGCGGCCATGCGTCCGTTGTCATCCCGGAGCTTGCCGTTGACGGTCGCGCCGCCGATCAGTTGCAGGGCCTGGCTGAGGTTGGAATCGCTTTCTCGCTCGCACTCGCAAGCCAGCTCGCGCGCCGGTCGACCAAAGGTTTTGAGGAACGGGTTATCCATTTTCCCGTCGGGAATCTGCGTGGCCCTTGCCCCGCTCGGCAGGCCGGAGAAGGGGGTCGTGGTACCCGTCACGGTCGAGATGGCGTCGAGAAGAACCTCGGCCGGCAGGAGCTTGGTATACGCGTGCGAGAAGTAGAGTGTGTCGTCGGCGTTCAGGGTGTTGGGCCGCGCGCTGAGCTGATAGGTACGGCTGGTGAGGATGGTGCGGACCAGGTGGCGAAGGTTGAAATGGTTCTTCGTCAGGTCCGAGGCGAGGGCGTCGAGCAACTCGTCGTTCGATGGCGGGTTCGAGTCCCGGAAATCGTCCACCGGTTCGACGACGCCTCGGCCCATCAGGTGATACCAGATTCGGTTGGCCATGCTCTTGGCGAAGAACGGATTCTCCGTCGATGTCAACCAGAAGGCCAGCCGCTCGGGACGGGCCTTGGCCTCGGCCGAGTCGTCGAAGACCGGACCGCCGAGCGCCTTCGGCTTCATCACCTGACCGGTTCTTGGCTGCCGGACGTCGCCGCCGGTGCTGGCGAAGACGATTTCCTCGTCAGGAAGTGCTCCCTTCTTTTGACGAACCCTCGAGAAGAAGGCGGCGAAGCCGTAGAAGTCGTCCTGGGTCCATCGCTCGAACGGGTGGTTGTGGCACTTGGCGCAC
>CAZRGV010000186.1:6140-10012 GCA_964599655.1 uncultured Isosphaeraceae bacterium
TCGAGCCGTCCGACGTCAACAACTCGCGAACGAACTGGTCGAGCGGCTTGTCCTGCTCCAGGCTCTCGTGAATCCAACGATTGAAAACGTAGGCCCCCTTGGGCTGGATCAACCGGCCGTTGGAGCGGAGTACGTCGGCGAACTTGAGGGTCCAGAAGTCGACGAACTCGGGGCGCTTCAAGAGCCGGTCGATCACCGCTTCTCGCTTGTTCTTGGATTCGTCGGCCTGAAAGGCGTGGATCTCGTCGAGCGTGGGTAGGACACCGATCGTGTCGAGGTAGACGCGACGAAGGAATTCCTCGTCGGTGCAAATCTCAGACGGGCTGATCCGCATCCGGTTCAGCTTCTCGAACACCGCCTTGTCGATCGGGTTTTCCTGGGGAACCTCCGCGACCTGGAAGCCGGGAACCTCAACAAGGTGTGTCAGCCGGACATTGGCGACGAGGTCGAGGTAGTGGGCGATGATCGCGGCTTCGCCACGCTGCTTGAATGTCACGAAGCCGTTGACGTCCACCTCGGCGATCTCGGTGTTCGACGAGTCGTAGTAGCAGATCGGGGTGACGTCACGGACCGTGCCGTCGGCGTAATGGACCAGAACGACGGTCTGCTGGGTCTTGGCTGGCGCGTTGAGAACGCGGTTTCCGGGCAAGATCTCGAGCTTGACCGCTTGCGAGGCCGAGGGATCATCCTTGGCGCCTTCGGCGATCCAGTCGCGGAGAAATTCATAGGACTTGGTTCCGCGAGCCAGCCGGAGACCGCCCTCGTGGGGGATCTCGCCGAGCGGCTTGCGGAGGATCATGCTGGTGTCGGGATTGAAGGTGTCGATCCGTCGCCCGCCGGCCTCCCGGCTGAGGATCTGGTAATCCTGGTCCGGCAGGTAGCCCCGAAGGCTGAGGCGGAACCCACCCTTGCCGGTGGGAGTGCCGTGGCAGGCTCCCATGTTGCAGCCAGCCTGGCTGAACGATGGGATGACGTCGTGGCGGAAGCTCACCGGCGAGGGCTGCCCCATCTTCTCGACCTTGACGGACACCTGGGCCTCGACACTGCCGCCGCGCGCGACGATCGTCGCGGTGCCATCGCTCACGGGAATGACCTGTCCGGTGGGGGAGACCTTAGCGATTTCCGGGTTCAGGCTGACCCACTCCAGGGCCCGTGTAAGGTCGCGCACGGTACCGTCGGCGTAGTTGGCCGTGGCGATGAGTTGTTGGGTCGCTCGACGGCCGGCCAGGGTGGCGTTGGCCGGCTCGACGGCCACCGACGCCGGTGCCGCGATCAGGTCCACCGCGTCCTCGGCGCGGGCGGAGCGGCCCATCTGGGGAACCATCGCGGCGGCCAGAAACACGGCCAGCATTGGCCCAGAAGATCGGCGGAGGGTCCGCGGCATTCTCATCGTCGATGTCCTCCCTCGGGCAGGGGGGTGGGCAGGTTGCACTGGTTCAGGACCGTGCGGTAGGTCGGTCGAGCCGAAAGCCGACCCGGTGTCTTTGCACAAAGAGCACAAGGTCATCATTCCAAACCATACCCCAGGTCGGCAGGAGTCTTCAAGCAAAATCAAACAATTCCCGGAGGACGGCTGCACGATTCTGGGAGGACGACTGCTGGAATCGCGGAACGTTGCCAGGCGGCGGCCCTGGCGCTCCGCTGGGCTCGTCGGAACCGAAGGGCTTTCTCCGCAAGCAGAATCGGGGTGTTTCCCGCATCCGGTGGGTTGGCATGGAGGGGGAGGTTCCGGTCGTGGACTTGCACGCCGCACCGAATCCGTTGAGTCTTCGGCATTGCTCTTGCTGTACGTACGAATTCCTCTAAGATGAAGTGGACTGTTTGCCCATCGCAAGGCTGGTGGCCACCGGCGTCCGCAACACGACTCTCTTACGAGCCGCAAATGTCTTGCGGTGTGGTAAACTGGAGGCGAGGGAAAGGCGCCTGGCCGGCGTCCGACCGTCGTGGCGCGGTTCTTTCGATTGTTCGGGAACCGTGGCTCTCCCCGTGGATGGTGGAGGGTGGACCCGTACTCACAAGGAGGTCTTCGGTATGTCCAGCTTTCGTTGGGGCCCTGGAGCGCGTTATGGCGGCTGTGGGCTTCTGCTGGGTCTGGCCTTGGCCTACGCCCTGGGAAGCGGACAGAACCCGATGGTCCGGGCCCAGTCGCCCGCGGCGCCGCACGCCGAATCGGCCGGAACCATCGCCTTCACCACGGCGTCGCCCGACGCCGGTCAACTGCTTTATGTCGTCGATACCCGGACCCAGGCGTTTGCCGTCTACAAGGTCGATCCCCGCGACCCGAAGGGGGCCGTCAAACTCGAAGCCGCCCGCCAGTATCGCTGGGACCTGAAGCTCGCCGAGTTCAACAACCAGGCTCCCGAGGTGGCAACCATCGAGTCGATGGTTGGCTCCGGTTCCAGGAAGTGAGCCTGGGCGAGTGACTCCGGGCCGGCTGGTCGCCGCGGTCCCCCTTGTGCCCGACCTCAGACCCTGACGGCCCGAACCGGGCCGATCCCGACCGCGGAGGTGCACGTCCATGGCTCAGTTCTACACCCTCGAAGAGGCCGCCCGCGTCCTGGGTATGAGCCCCGAGGAACTCAAGGCAAAAGCCCAGCAACGCGAGGTGCGCGCGTTCCAGGATCGTGGGACCTGGCAGTTCCGCGTCGCCGACGTCGACGAGTTGGCTCGACGCCGGGGCATGGGGAGCGACCCCGACCTGTCCCTTTCCGACCTCGATCTCGAAGTGCCCCCTCCGGAAGGCTCGGGCAGCGACGATCTTGATCTCTCCGAGTACCAGATTGGCGTGACCGGCTCGGACGTCGCGCCGAAGTCGGCCGAGATCAAGTCGTCCGACGATGACGTTCTGCTCGATGATATGTCCCTGCCGCCGGACGCGATGACCGGCTCCAGCTCGACGATCATCGGGATGAAGCCCGCCGGCAAGCAGCCGAGCGACTCCGACGTGAAACTTGTTCCCGAGGACACGTCGCGTGGCGCCAGCGACTCGGACGTTCGCCTGGCCTCGCCCGTCGGTGTGCGCCCGAGCGACTCGGACGTGACCCTCGTGGCGGATGACACGGGCGAGCTTCCCACCTCGCTGGCTCCCCAGGCGGGCAGGCCCCCATCCAGGCCCAGGCCGGAGACTCCTCCCGCCGACCCCGGCGCGACGACGTTGCGGCCCAGTCCCCTGCTTGGCTCCTCGGGAGAAGTGGAAGCGGCCAGCGGCGATGATAGCGACAGCGACTTCGAGTTGACCCCCTCGAGCGTGATCGACGCGCTCCAGCCTGAGTCGGGCAGCGATTTCGAGCTGACCGCGCTGGACGCGAGCGACGAGTTCGACTCGACCCCGACGGCCAGGGCCCCGAGCGACTCGGACGTGACGGGTGTCGAGCCGTCGGCCTCCGGCGTCAATCTCGGCAAACCGAGCGACTCGGGCATCAACCTTCTCGGCGGTAGTCTCGACCTGAGCCAGTCCGAGTCGATCGAACTGGCCCCCTTGGAGGACGAGGATCAGCCCAAACCGTCTCGACCCGCGGCCAAACCAGCCCCCGCCAAGGCCGAGAAGAAGGTGGATCCGGGCGCGACCGCCTTGCCGATGCGATCACCCGGCGAAAAGGACATCTTTGAGGATACCGACTTCGAGGTCGACGCCCTCGACACCGGCACCTCCGAGCACGATCAGACGGTTCAGCTCGAAGCGACCAGCGACTTTGACATGGAGGAGAGCGACTCCGCCTCCGAGGTCTTCGCGATCGACGAGGAGGACGTCGACCAGAACGCGGCGACGGCCATGGCCGCCGGCCCGGCGCTGGACGAGGACGAATTCGCCGACGCCGAGGAAGGCGCTTCGGGCGAGGGGGGAAGCGCCTGGGGCGACATCTCCGGTGAGG
>CAZRGV010000187.1:0-9955 GCA_964599655.1 uncultured Isosphaeraceae bacterium
GGGGGTCTCGACGATCGTCACGAGGTTTTCGATGCCGATCGCCTTGGCGATCCCTCGGTTGAACCGACGGACGCCTTCGGCGGCGATTTTGGCACCCGACGGATGGGCATTCACGACCATGGTGTTTCCGGCGGCCAGAATGCTGATGGCGTTTCCGGCCAGCGTCGGAAGACTGTGCGTGACCGGCGTGATGGCGCCGATGACGCCGAACGGGGCGAAGTCGGTCAGCGTCAGGCCGCCGTCTCCGGAGGCGTTCTCGGTTCGGAGGTACTCGACGCCCGGAATCATCGGGATCGTCTGGTTCAACTTGGCGATCTTGTGGTCGAGGCGGCCGATTTTGGTTTCCTCGAGCTCGAGTCGCCCGAGTTCCTCGGCCTGATCGACGCAAATCGACTTGATGACGTCAATGGCGGCTTTCCGGTCCTTCAAGGGGCGGCGACGGAAGGCCTGGAATGCCTCGTCGGCCGCCGCGACGGCCGCGTCGACGGTCGGAAAGACACCCGATTGTCCCGAAACCCGAGGAGCCGCTCCGTTGGCCGAGGTGCCACCCATTTGCGAGAGAACTTGCTGGACGACGCTTCGGATCAGGTCTTCGCTCATTTGCATGGGAGTGCCGCCCGTTCAGGAGTTCAAAGTGTTCAATGGTTTGAGTTTGGCGTCATGACGCTCGGCTGGAGAAGATGGTCGATCCGCCGATGTCGACGCGATCGACCAGGCCGATCACCACCGCGTCGATCGGGAGCGTTTCGGTCTCGGGCGTCAGGCGGGCGCTCGACCCCTGACAGACGAGGACCATCTCCCCCAGCCCCGCGCCCAGGGTATCGACCACAACGAAGGTTCGACCCGTCGGAACCAGGTGGGTTCGCTCCTTCTCGTCGACCCGGTAGGGCTCGACGGTCAGGAGCTTGTGTCCGGTCATCGAAGCCACTTTCTGGGTGGCGACCACGCTTCCGGTCACTCGGGCGAGGAACATCGGCGACTCCCGCTCAACGGCCTTGCGAGACCAGGAGATCCCTGGCCTGCCTGGCGACGACGATTTCCTCGTTGGTCGGAACGGTCCAGACCTGCGTGCGAGAGGCCGGGGTGGAGACGACCATCTCTCCCCTGGCCGACGCGTTGGTTTCCCCGTCGATCTCGATGCCGAACCAGCCGAGGTCGCGGCAGACGCCCGCCCGGATGCGTGACGAGTTTTCGCCGATGCCGCCGGTAAAGACGATGGCGTCCGCGCCTCCGAGCTCCAGCAAGTAAGCACCAAGATAATGACGAATCGACGCGATATAAACGTCGATGGCGAGTCGAGCCCGTTCGTGGCCCGCGTTCGCGGCCTCCTCGATGTCGCGCAGGTCGCGCCCGACGCCGCCGAGGGCTTCCAGCCCAGACCTGTTCGCGAGCGTTTCGAGGATCTGGTCGAGCGTCAGGTCGGTTTCCTGAAGCAACGCGGGAAGGGCGAAGATATCAAAGTCACCGACTCGGTTATTCTGAGGCAAGCCGCTTTGCGGGCTCATGCCCATGCTGGTGGCGACCGACTTCCCATCGCGGATGGCGCAAAGGGATGAGCTGCCTCCGAGGTGGCAGGAGATGATCCTCAGGTCGTTTCGATTCAACAGCTCGGCCATTCGGCCGGCGATGTAGCGGTGGCTGGCGCCGTGGAAGCCCCAGCGGCGGATGCCATGCTCGACGGCCCACTCGTCGGGAATCGCGTAACGCTGATTGGCCTCGGGGATCGTCCGGTGAAAACCGGTTTCGAAGGCGGCCACGAGGGGAATATTCGGGAACCGCTGAGCGAGCTGCCGCATGGCCCTGGTGTAAGGCGGATTGTGGGCCGGCGCCACCAAGGCATAGGCATCCATATCGTCAAGTAGGCTGATGTCGACGCGATGAACGCCGGTGCGACCCCGAGCGTGCACCGCCTTGAAGCCGATGGCCGAGACCTCGTCCGGCGAACCGATGACGCCGATTCCGGGGGCGGTCAGCTGGTCGAGGCAAAGCTGCACGGCCGCGCCGTGGTCGGGCACCGGCACCACTTCCTCGACGTCCCCCTTGGGGGACTGAATCTTGACGCGGGCCTCACTCGACCCGATCCGCTCGACCGCGCCTCGGGCGAGCAACGGTTCGGACGGATCGCCGAGGTCGTAGAGCCGGTACTTGAAGCTGGTGCTCCCAAGGTTGGCGACGAGGATCTTCATGGCGAACTCACCTTTGTTAGCCGGCGAACGCCCGGACGATGGCGTCGCCGGGCCGTGGAATGACGTGGGCGGCCCGGAGTTCGCCGACGCGGCTGGCCGCCTCGGCGCCGGCCTCGACGGCGGCTCGGACGCTGCTCACGTCGCCTCGAATCATCACGCTGACCACACCGCCGTCGAGCTTGAGGATCGAGCTGGCGAGCTCCACGTTGGCCGCCTTCAGCATGGCATCGATCGCATTGATCAGGCCGACCAGACCCAGCGTCTCGATCAGGCCCAGAGCGCCATTCATGTTGAAGTTTCCTCTGTCAGGGAGCAGAAGCCATCCGCGACCTGGGTCTGGCCAGCCATCCGAGCGGTCGGAAGCGGCGGCAGGTCCAGGTCTCCGGTGGCGGACTTAGCCAAGATAGGTGCGAATGACGGCCGCGTCGGGTCTGGGAATGACGTGGGCGCTGACGAGCTCGCCGACGCGGCTGGCCGCCTCGGCGCCGGCCTCGACCGCGGCTCGGACGCTGCCGACGTCGCCTCGGACCAGGGTCGTCACGAATCCGCCGCCAACCTGGACGCGACCGGCCAGCGACACGTTGGCCGCCTTGAGCATCGCGTCGGTTCCCTCGATCATACCAACAAGTCCCTTGGTTTCGATGAGACCGAGGGCCTCGCCGTTGAACCCGTTGGCGCCGGGACCCGGGCGCTGACCTTTCTGTTGTGCGATCGCCATGGTTCAGGCTCCGTCGTTCTTGGTCGTGGAGGTCGCGCCCGCCGCCTTCTTGGTGAAGGCCAGCACACCGCCGAGATCCTCATGCGGGCGGGGAATCACCTGCACGCTCACCACCTCACCGATCCGGCTGGCGGCCGCGGCGCCCGCGTCCACGGCGGCCTTGACCGCCGCGACGTCGCCGGCCACGAAGGCCGTCACCAGGCCGCTGCCGATCTTGTCCCAGCCAACCAGCTCGACGTTGGCCGCCTTCAACATCGCGTCGCTGGCTTCCACCAGCGCGACGAACCCCTTGGTCTCAATCATTCCGAGCGCTTCGAGCGTCGATGTGGCCATCACGGTTCTCCCTCGGTCGGGCAGGGTCCGCACGCCGTGTCACGGGCGGCGTGGCTCACGGACCTTGCTCATGAAGACTTCTTCAGACTCACTTTGGTGGCATGCGGCAGGTCGCAGGCGTTTGCCTCATCCGTGTCGATATGAACTTCCAGCTTCCAGTCAGGATTCACGCGCACCAGCAAACCTTCGAGCGTGGTGGGGCAGGTCCCCTCGACCCGGAGGTCCATGCGGTCCAGGTGTTTGACGCCGTAGTACTCGGCGTCTTTGGTTCCCATGTGAACATGCCGCTCCGCGCGGATCACGCCCTGAGGCAAGGGGAGGGTTCCCTTGGGTCCGACGAGGAGGCAGCCGGGGGTTCCCTCGATGTCTCCGGAGAGTCGGACCGGCAGGTCGATCCCCAGGCTGATTCCGTCGGTGAACGAGAGTTCCACCTGGCTGAACTTACGGCAAGGGCCCAGGATGCGGATGTTCGGAATCATTCGCTGTCGGGGACCGACCACGGCCACCGTCTCGTTCGAGGCGAAGTCGGTGGACTGGTAGAGGCGCTTCTGCTCGGTCAATTGATAGCCCTTGCCGAAGAGGACCTCGAGATCCTCCTGCGTCAGATGAACGTGCCGGGCCGAGATGTTGACCACGAGGTTCGGGCGGTAGCCGTCGAGGCCGGCCCGGCCGTGGGTCGAGGCTCCGGCCAGTTGCTGGCGGAGCACGGTTCGGACCAGATGCTCAACCTGTTCTCGAGTCGCCAATGCGGTCATGATCCGATCCTCGCGCCATGGGAGCCGTCAGAACTCGGGTCGTCTGGCAAGGGGGCCTGGTGGATCGCGACACCGGCCGAGTCGAGCAGCGCGCGATACTCCTCCGGCAGGCCGGGGTCCACGACGATCCGCTGAATCGATTCCAGGCCACAAAGACGAGAGAGCGATAATCGGCCGAACTTGGAATGATCGGCGACAACCACCACTTCCTGACCGCACATCATCATTTGACGTTCCGTTTCCACGAGCAGGGAATTCGAGTTGAAGATTCCCTCCGCCACGATACCGCCGGCTCCCATGATGACCTTGTGAACGCGGATGCCTTGCATGCAGGAGATCGCGATCGGGCCCATCGCCACGCCGGTCCTCGGGTAAACGTAACCGCCGATGAGGATCAGGTCGGTGTCCTTGCTGGCCGCGAGCAACTGAGCGATCGGGAGGCTGTTGGTGACCACCTGAACGGGCCGGCCAACCAGCGCCCGGGCGACTTCCAGCGTCGTGGTCCCGCCGTCGAGGAGGACCGTGTCGCCGTCCCGCACCAGTCGGGCGGCCGCCGTTCCGATCGCCCGCTTTTCGGGCGCCTGGGCCAGGGCTCGATCATCCAGCGCGGGCATGCCACGCACGTCGCCCGCACAGACGGCCCCGCCATGGGTTCGCTTGATCGACCCCGCCAGATCGAGCGCCTCGAGGTCGCGACGGATCGTGCTCTCCGAGACGCCGACCGATTCCACGAGGTCCTCGAGCGTGGCGAACCCCTTCCGTGTGATCAATTCCAAGAGCCGGCGACGTCGCGTCTCGACCAGCATGGAGACCCCGAACCCGTGGCGGAATGCGCACAACCCAGCAAGATTCTTCACTCCCGATCAAGAGCTGTCAAGAACTTTCAGAAAATTTCAGGGCAATCGCGCGATTGCGACGGATCTTTCGCACGATCGTGACAACCCGCGCCACGACCCGTGATGTTACAATGCTTGGCAACGGTTCGAAGGGGGGAGAAGAACCATGCCCGAACTGCCTGAAGTCGAGACGATGGTGCGGGGTTTGCGGCCGGTGATGGAAGGCCAACGCGTCCGGGCGATCCAGGTGCGAGACCCGTTTCTTCTCCAGGGGATCACGCCGAACTGGCTGGAGCGCCGGGGGCGAGGGGCCAGGATTTCTCGAGTGACCCGTCGGGGGAAGTGGGTGGTGCTCGAGCTGGACGATCGCCGGGGAATCATCGTCATTCAGCCGAGGATGACTGGAGGTTTCTGGCTCGTTGCGCCCGACCGCCCGGAGCACATTCGCCTGACATTCGAGATGGAGCAATCGCGGCGGATGATCTGGTTTTGCGACACGAGACGGCTGGGCAAGATCGCCTGGTACTCGGATCGCGAAGCGGCCGACGACGTGTTGGGCCGGTCGCATGGGCCGGACGCGTTGGAGATCACGCGAGACGACCTTCGAGAGCGGCTTTCGAGAACGCGACGGCCGATCAAGCCCGCGCTGATGGATCAGAAGCTCGTCGCGGGAATCGGCAACATCTACGCCGACGAGGTCCTGTTCCGCTCCCGAGTGCATCCCGAGCGTCCGGCGTCGGAGCTGTCCGCCGAAGAGGTTGGCCGGATCCACCGTGCCATTGGGGACGTCTTGGCCGAGGCCATCGCCGCGGAGGGATCGAGCTTTGACGCGGGCTATCGAACCGTGCTGGGGCTGGAAGGGGGGTTCCTGGCCCAGAACGCGATGTATGGCCGGGGCGGACAGCCTTGCCCCTCGTGTGGCGCGTCGATTCTGAAGACCAGGATCGCGGGTTTGGTCGGCCGGCCGACGCACTATTGCCCGAACTGCCAGCCCTTCCCAACGATCGGGCGAGGGTGAGGTCTGTCTGGCCGTGGGAACGGGGATCGTGTAAAGTAAAGATCCACCTTCGGGTCGCCGGCTGAGATCGACCGTTCAAGGATCGGGCTTGGCCACCTCGACCGAGCCCCTGGCCCGCGTCTCCCAAGGGGACCCCCCCGTGTCGTACCGCACCTTCAAGCACCTGCTCGGTGAAACCAGTCTGGAGCGAAAGTGCCGGTTCATCTTCGGCGGCGGCATCCTCGCGTTGGTGACCCTGAGCTTCTACTGGTATGGCCAGAAAACCGAGAGCCTGGTGATCGGTCAGAAGACCGAGGCGGCCCGGGTGCTGGTTGGGCCGATCCTCCAGAAGCTGCACACCAAGATTCTCCTGGTGGGGAACTCGAACCTTTCGAGCCTTCTGGATGAATGGGCCGATGATCACGCTCCGCTGAACGAGCAGCCGGGCTACGACTCGCACGTTCTCTTGCCGTTCAAGCCTCGGGATCGCGACCACCAACCGCGGGACGAGTTCGAGGCCGAGATGATGGCCCGGTTCCTCAAGGCGTTTTCGAAGGAAAGCGCGTCGAAGACGGCGGACATTCACCGACCGTTCGCCTTCAATGATAGCACACCGACCTGGGACTGGAGGATCATTCCCGGAAAGAGGCAGTACCAGTACGTCGAGGCCGTGAGATTCAAGCCCGCTTGCCTGTACAAGTGCCACGCCTTCCGCGCCGACGCCTCGGGCAAGTACACCTCGACCAAGCCGTACGACCTCGCCGGCGCCGTGGTGGTCAAACTGCCGATGGAGCAGACCAACAAGGACATCCACCGGAACCGGGCGATCCTGATCTCGACGGCCCTGGTCACGGCCATCATGGCGATGGTGGCCTCCTACGTGATTGTGCGCTACGTGATCGTCAAGCCGGTCAAACACCTGCGAGACGTCTCCGACGCCATCGCGGCGGGCAGGCTGAACATCCGAAGCCAGATTCAGACCGGCGACGAGTTCGAGGAGCTTTCGCACGCGTTCAACCGCATGCTACACAACCTGGTGGCCATGCAGCAGGAGCTCCGCGAGGTGAACGCCGACCTCGACAAGAAGGTCGACGAACTGGCGCAGGCGAACCTCGCCCTCTTCGAGATGAACCGGCTCAAGAGCGACTTCCTCGCCACGATGAGCCACGAGCTTCGCACGCCCTTGAACTCGATCATCGGGTTTTCCGAGGTCCTCGCCAGCCACGACGAGCTGAACGAACGCCAGAGGCGCTACGCCAGCAACATCCAGAACTCGGGCAAGATGCTGCTGGGCATGATCAACGACATCCTCGATCTGGCCAAGATCGAGAGCGGCAAGATGGAGGTCCGGGTCGAAGACTTCTCGATCCGTGACATCTGCGAGGGGCTGGCCAACCTGGCTCGGCCGATCGCCGAGAAGAAGAACATCGACCTCCAATGCAAGCTCGACGAGGCGATTCCGCTGCTCCGGCAAGATCCGGGGAAGATCCGGCAGATCGTCTACAACCTGCTGTCGAATGCTATCAAGTTCACGCCCGAGGGAGGCCGGGTCGTGCTGGAGGCCCACGTCGACGGCCGCCAGGTCGTGCTCTCGGTCACCGATACCGGCATCGGAATCGCCGAGGAGGACCAGGAGCGGATCTTCGAGAAGTTCCGCCAGGCCGGGATCCAGAGCGTCGCCGAAGGCGTTCTGACCCGAGAGCATCAGGGAACCGGCCTGGGCCTCTCGATCGTCCGGGAACTGTCGAAGCTGCTGGGCGGCGATGTCTCGCTCGAAAGCCAGC
The DNA here is from genome assembly GCA_964599655.1 of uncultured Isosphaeraceae bacterium. Classification (GTDB taxonomy): domain Bacteria; phylum Planctomycetota; class Planctomycetia; order Isosphaerales; family Isosphaeraceae; genus CAZRGV01. Next base: position 7,610 of record CAZRGV010000187.1, read on the forward strand.
TCGGCCAGGGCAGCCGGTTCACGGTCCGGCTCCCGACGCAGCTCTCGGGGCATCGCAAGTTCGAGGTGAAGCTGACCGACGACTGGATCGACCTCTCGAAGGCCAAGCGCGTGGAGCCGAGAGTCGCCAACAGCCACGGCCATGCCCCTCACACGACCTTCGGGCAGGGCGAAGGGAGCCTCGCTCGTCGTGGACTCGGCGAACTGACGCCCGGTGAACGACGAGAGCGTTGACCGCGAGGCTCGAGGTGCCTTAAGATCGGTTTGGCCAGCCTCCCGATTCCCCCTTGCGGACTCCGGGAACAGCGTGGTTCCCGCCCTTTCGTTCCTCGATCCGCCTTCGGATTGTCGACGATGGCCTCCGACCACCCGACAGGACCCGTGACCCCGACTCCCAAAGACCGACCAACACCTCCCTCGGATCGCTCGCCTCGACGAATCCGCCGGCGGCGGATCGTCCTTGTGCTCCTGGTCGTCGCCACCGTCGCGTTGTCGCTGATCTTGCCTCTGGCACTCTCCCGGCAAGGGCGCAGTCAGGCGCTCAGTTACGGGCAGTTCCGCCAGCGGCTGGTCGAGGGCCGGGTCACCAACGTGAGGCTCGGCCCCCGCGAACTGACCGGGGAGTTGCTTCCAGCCTCGACGGCTGGGAAGCCCATCCCGTTCCACACGTCGAGGGTCGGCATCGAGGATGACGGCCTTCTCGACCTGCTGGACCGTCACACGCGCGGTTCGTACGACGCGATGGAACGTGAGGATATGCTTCGGGAGGCCATCCTTCCGACCGCCCTCTTGGTCCTGATGCTGGCGGGCCTGATCCTCGTGGTCCGGCGAGGCGGTCTTGGCTCGGCCATGGCCTTCGCACGGAGCCGGCACAAGCAGTACGGCGAGGAAAATATCGGCGTCACATTCGACGAAGTGGCCGGGCTCGACGAGGCCGTCGAGGAGCTTCGAGAAGTCGTCGACTTCCTCCGAGAACCTGAGAAGTTCCGGGCCCTCGGAGGCCGGATTCCCAAGGGGATCTTGCTGGTCGGCTCGCCGGGAACCGGGAAGACGTTGCTGGCCAGGGCCGTCGCCGGTGAGGCCGGGGTGCCGTTCTTCTCGCTGTCGGGCTCCGAGTTCGTGGAAATGTTCGTCGGCGTCGGCGCGGCGAGGGTCCGCAACCTGTTTTCGAGGGCCGAGAAGAAAGCCCCTTGCCTCGTGTTCATCGACGAGATCGACGCGATCGGCAAGGCCCGAGGCAGCGGGGGAACCGGCGGCCACGACGAGCGTGATCAGACCCTCAACCAACTCCTGGTGGCGCTCGACGGCTTCGACTCGAACCGGGGAATTATCGTGCTGGCCGCGACCAACCGGCCGGAAACGCTCGACAGCGCCCTGGTGCGGCCAGGCCGATTCGATCGACATATTCTTGTCGATCGACCCGACCTTGACGGCCGGGAACGCATCCTCCAGGTTCACGTCAAGAACGTCCCGCTCGGCCAGGAGCTCAACCTCCGGCACATCGCCGCGATGACCCCCGGATTCGTCGGGGCCGACCTCGCGAACCTCGTCAACGAGGCCGCGCTTCTGGCCGCCCGCAAAGGGAAGTCCGTCGTGGACCGGGCCGATTTCGAGCAAGGGGTCGAGCGGATCATCGCCGGGCCGGAAAAAAAGCAGCGCGTGCTTCGCCCGGACGAACAGCGGCGGATCGCCGTGCACGAGGCCGGCCACGCCCTGGTTTCGCTGAGCCTGCCGGGGACCGACCCGGTCCACAAGGTCTCGATCATCGGCCGGGGCAACGGCATGGGCGGATTCACCATGTACCGCCCCGAGGACGATCGCTTCCTGCACACGCAGAGTTGGCTGCGGAACACCATCCGCAGCCTGCTCGGAGGCACGGTGGCCGAGGAACTCCTGCTCGGCGAGATCTCCGACGGGGCGTCGAGCGATCTTCAGCGCGCCTCGCAAATCGCCCGCAAGATGGTCACGGACTTCGGGATGAGCAGCCTGGGACGGGTCAGCTACCAGTCCGACGGTCGAAGCCCATTCCTGCCCGGTGGCGGGGCTTCGGAAACCTGCTGGAGCCCCGAGACCGCCCGAGAAATCGACCTGGAAGTGCGCCGCATCCTCGACGACGCCCTCGAAGCGGTCCGCCAGATCCTCTCTCAACGACGGGACACGCTCGAAGCGATCAGTCGGGCGCTCGTCGAACGCGAGACCCTCGACGCCTCCGAGCTTCAGGCCATCCTGGCCCAGCACGGATAGCGCAGAGTTCTCGAGGCCCTCACCCGGTCAGGGGCTCGCCAGGGGATCGAAGATCTCTCGCAACGCCGCGGAGATCGCAAAAACGCGGTCTTCTTTGGCACAC
>CAZRGV010000188.1:0-100 GCA_964599655.1 uncultured Isosphaeraceae bacterium
GGGTGGCACTGGTGGCTGGTCCACCAGTGCTCCGGTCCGAATGTTGGGTGCCACTGGTGGCTGGTCCACCAGGGCTCCGGTCCGAACGGAGGGGAGGTTG
>CAZRGV010000188.1:200-9873 GCA_964599655.1 uncultured Isosphaeraceae bacterium
GTGGCACTGGTGGCTTGTCCACCAGTGCTCCGCTCGAAGACAATGGTGACGGGTGCCACTGGTGGCTGGTCCACCAGGGCTCCGGTCCGAACGGAGGGGAGGTTGGGTGGCACTGGTGGCTTGTCCACCAGTGCTCCGCTCGAAGACAATGGTGACGGGTGGCACTGGTGGCTTGTCCACCAGGGCTCCGGCGGGTGGCACTGGTGGCTGGCCCACCCAATGCCCCGAGTGGTCGAGGAAAACACTGGTGGACAAACTACCAGTGCCACCCGATCGGAGGATGGCCCTGGTGGCTGGCCCACCCGTGCCCCGTGTGATCGAGGAAGACACTGGTGGCTGGTCCACCAGTGCTCCGGTCCGAACGGAGGGGAGGTTGGGTGCCACTGGTGGCTGGTCCACCAGTGCTCCGGCGAGTGGCCCAAGTGGCTGGCCCACCCCTGCTCCGAGTGGTCGAGGAAAACACTGGTGGACAAGCCACCAGTGCCACCCGATCGGAGGGTGGCCCAAGTGGCTGGCCCACCCCTGCTCCGAGTGGTCGAGGAAAACACTGGTGGACAAGCCACCAGTGCCACCCGATCGGAGGGTGGCCCAAGTGGCTGGCCCACCCCTGCTCCGAGTGGTCGAGGAAAACACTGGTGGACAAGCCACCAGTGCTCTGGTCCGCGGGGCTTGCTGGTTGCTCGTCAGGTTTCTCAGGACGGTCCGGTCCGCGGATCTTGGTCGTTATAATGAAAGACGGTCTTCTCCCGGTTCCGCAGGTCGAGCGTGCCGTCCTCCCGGTCGGTCAGGCTCCAGGGAACCACGGCCTCGCCGGGCTCCGAGCTGAGCCGGAGCACCGACTCGGAACTGGCTGGGAGCGGCCCTGGAAGGATCCAGGTCAGCCGGACTTCGGAGTCGGGCCCCTCGGAGAACGGCTCGACCTGACCCGGAATCGGATCGCCGACGGGCCTCCCCGCTCTTCACGACGGAGGAACCAACGCGTTCGTTCGAGCGGCTCCCCGGCCCAATCGGCGACCGCCTTGCCTGGCGACACGACCTTCAGCGGCGTTTCACGACGCTCGAACCGGCCCGCCTCGACCCGCAACCGGATCGGTCCTCGAAGGTCCTGTCCCGAGGCCGAACGCGGGGGAACCGGCCAGGAGGAGCAACGTGACCACAAGAGTCGAGACGCGCCAAAGGCGCTGGTGCGTGTTCATCACAGTGGCGGTCGTCCTGTTGGGAGTCGTGCTGACCATGTCCTGGATCGACGGTTTGACGAAGAACTGGGCCGAGTTGACGTTCAAGGCGACGGATCCGTCCTTGAAACCCTTGAAACTGAGCCGATCGCCCGAGGCCGCAGTTGGTTGGGCGGCGGAGGTCCTTTCCCGTCGGCCCCGTTGGTCGGTCGAGGCCCAGGACCCAGGCGCCGGAACCCTGCACGCGACGCACAAGACCCGGCTCTGGCGATTCGTCGACGACGTTCATCTCCGGTTCGAGCCCGACCCTTCCGGCGGCTCGATCCTGACCGGCCGCAGCCAGTCCCGCATCGGCAAGGGCGACTTCGGCCAGAACCGCCGGAACCTCCTCGAACTGACCGAGGCGCTTCGTTCCGAGGACGAGGCGGCCGGCTCGACCCGACGCGCAACCTCGGGCCCGCCCGGTCACGATCGGTAGTTTTCCTCCAGGCCCCAGAGCCGCTGAAGCTGACGGTCGCGCTTCCCGGGTTCAAATTTGTAGATGCCGATTTCCTCAATCGTCTCCCCGGGCGCCGGCTGGTAGGCTTGCCGACGCTCTTCGGCGGCCCGAAACACGGCGCCGAGATGTTCCGGGCACGATAACCCGTAGGTTTTCAACTCCGAGAATCGGCCGTCACTCCACGGCGCGGCGATCTTGTACGCCGCCGCCTCCTGGCAGCCGGGATGGGTGCAACACACCGCGGTGCTGATCATGGCGAACGCCCCGTCGCGAGCGGCCCGGGAACGCGTTGGCAAACCCGCCAACACCCTCGCCTCTCCCACGAAGGCGAGGCCCCGGGACAAAACTCGATCGCTCGACGCTTCCGAACACCTTGCCAGACCTCGCCCCGATCGGCCACTGAAAAATCGCCGATTCGTGGCGGTGTCCCGAGCGACCTCGTCGCCGATTCGCCACACCGCGCGGCTCGTGTCGGCCACGCTCTTGCGCGCCGATATTTTCACCCTTGCCACGCTAGAGCGAGTCCGACTCCAGAGGACGACCATCCCCAGGTCGCCTTCGAATCACGGTTTAGAACCGCTTGAACGCGTACGAGGGGTTGGCCGGGTCGAAGTCGAGGTCGGTCAGCACGGCATCCAGCTTCAGGTCGTCGTAAAAGTAGCGCTCGGCCAGCTTGAGTTCTCCCGAGTCGCCGGGCTCCGGCCAGTCGTAGCTGGAAATCCGCAACGGGATCATCGTCTCGGGGTGGTACAGCACCTCGACATACGCGAACGGACGGTCCGAGTGCCGGTTCGGGTGGTTATGGACCGACCGGAGCCAGCTTCGGCCCTCGGCGTCGGTCACTCGGTCGAGGATCGTGCTCGCTTCCGGATCGTGCAGGTCCATCCGGCGGAAGTGAATCAGCTTGGCCGTCAGGTTCGACAGGCCCGCCTCGGTCACCGGGTGCCGGTTTCCCGCCAGGGCGAGCCGCGACGTCGGCGGCACTTTCAACCTCGGGATCAAGGCCCGGCTCAACCCGCCCGCGTGCGCGATCAAATGGTTGTCGTAACGCCCTTCGGCATAGACGATCTCGCGGCCCGCTTCAGGATGCTGGAACTTGAGATAGATGGCGAACGGATGATGCCGGACCTTCAACTCAAGCGTCTGTTCCTCGCCCAGCTTGCCGCCGATCCGCTCCCGACGTCGAAGCGTGGCCGTGTAGCATTCCACCGCGTCGAGTCGCTTCTGGACCGCCAGCAGGATGTCCAGCAGCAGCCGCTTGGCCGGTTCGCCGTCCAGCGCCTCGGTCGGCCAGCTCAGCGCCGACAGCTCCGACTTCGCCTCGGCGATCTCCTTGGCATCCGACTTCGGCAGCGGCCGGGCCGTCGCGACCGGAGGCTCCAGGTCCACCGCGAACCACCACGACGACGCCAACAGAAGCCCCAGCACGACCGCCGGCCCCCAGATCCAGGGACGCCGAAGCCATCGCAGGGCCACTCCCCCGTTGTGCGTGCTTTGTGTCATCCGTCCAGTCTCCGAGATCGAAGCGGGGAACCCCGCGGGGTTCTGGGCGACCGGAGAAACCCTCGATCATGGAATTCTCCGAGTCTGATTCATGATCGAGCGACCGTCAACAGCGACTTGAGACGCCCTCCCCAATTTGGGTTCTCCTCCTTGGCCCGTCCCGACCAACCGCTCGAAATCCCCTCCGAGACGTTCCGTCCCGTCCTCCCAGCCGCTAAGATGGATTCCATCCCAAGATCCGAACGGGTGCGTCACGTCCTTCCCGAGCACCCGGCCGTTCGCCCACGTATCGACTCGACCGCCGGAGAATTCATCCGTCATGACTCAGATCGAAGAGGCACGTCGCGGGACCATCACCCCCGAAATGGAACATGTCGCCCGCCGCGAGAACCTCGAGCCCGAACTGGTCCGGTCCGAGGTGGCACGCGGCCGCATGGTCATCCCCGCCAACAAGGAACACCTGCGGCAGGGACTCGAGCCGATGGGCATCGGCCTGTTGGCCCGCTGCAAGATCAATGCCAACATCGGCAACTCGGCCGTCACCAGCGACATCGACAACGAGCTGGCCAAGCTGAAGCTGGCCGTCGAGCTCGGCGCCGATACCGCCATGGACCTCTCCACCGGCGGCCAGATCGACGAGATCCGCAAGGCCATCATCGCCGCCAGTCCCGTCCCGATCGGCACCGTCCCCTTGTATCAGGCCGTGCAAAAGGTCAAAAAGGTCGAGGACCTCACCGAACAAGACTTCCTCGACATCGTGGAGCACCAGGCGCGCCAGGGCATCGACTACATGACCCTGCACGCCGGCATCCTTCGCGACTACATTCCGCTCACGGCGCACCGCGTCACCGGCATCGTCTCTCGAGGCGGCTCCCTGATCGCCCTATGGATGATCGCCCACAACAAGGAAAACCCGCTCTACACCCACTTCGACGAACTTTGCGAGATCATGCGGCAGTACGACGTGACCTGGAGCCTGGGCGACAGCCTGCGGCCCGGCTCCATCGCCGACGCCTCCGACGCCGCCCAGTTCGCCGAACTCCGCACCCTCGGCGAATTGACCCGCCGCGCCCGGGCCCTCGGCTGCCAGGTCATGGTGGAAGGACCCGGCCACGTCCCGATGGACCAGATCCCCATGAACATGGAGAAACAGGCCATCGAGTGCGACGAGGCCCCCTTCTACGTCCTCGGCCCGCTCGTCACCGACATCGCACCCGGCTACGACCACATCACCTCGGCCATCGGCGCCGCCATCGCCGGCTGGCACGGCGCCAGCATGCTCTGCTACGTCACCCCCAAAGAACACCTCGGACTGCCCGAGGTCGAAGACGTCCGCCAGGGAGTCATCGCCTACAAGATCGCCGCCCACGCCGCCGACCTCGCCCGACACCGCAAGGGAGCCCGTGACCGCGACGACGCCATCTCCCACGCCCGGTTCAAGTTCGACTGGAACGAGCAATTCCGCCTCGCCCTCGACCCCGAAACCGCCCGCCGCATGCACGACGAAACCCTCCCCCAGGAAGCCTTCAAAACGGCCGCCTTCTGCTCCATGTGCGGCCCCAAGTTCTGCTCGATGCGCATCACCGAGGACCTCCGCAAACACGCCAACGCCACCGCCGGCCTCGTCGAAATCGAACTCCAGACCGTCGCCCCAACCGGCTGATCGCCCCGACGCCATCCGACCAATCCCCTCACGGTCCAGATCCCAAACGGGCCGGGAACTCCCTCCAGAGTTCCCGGCCCGCTCGCGTCTCCAGTGCGTCCCACAACGCCCTCACAACGCAAAACCCCTCGCTCACGTCCGTCGAACGCCGAGCGTCAACGCGGACCCCCACAACCCCTGTCCACGCGCGACCCGGATCCGCCCAGAACCGTGATCGTTCGCCGGATCGGCACGGCCCGCCAATCTTCCAACAACGCAACGAGTTCGGTGGGCCACCCCCACCCGAGAAACGCCGCGTCCGCCCGCCAATTCCCCGAGAATCCCACCCTCGATTCAGAACGCGGATTTCGAACGATGTTGATTCTCCCGGACCCCTTGATGGATTTTGCCAGAATTTATCTTGAAATTCGTGACGCACTGAAGTCCAGTATAGATTGGGGTCAAGTAAGTCTCTTGTTTTGACGGGTTTGGCCGTTCTGATTCTTCTGGAAGCTCGTCTCTTCCGAATCCGAAACGATTTCCAGAACGGCGAATCCCAACGGCCCGACCTCGCCTCGAGAGGCCTCGGAGGCGATCGCAATCCCACGCTGATCGTCGGCCGCGATCTTGATCCCCGGCGAATCCCCCCTCGCCAGGTCCGCCCTGTTCCGTGCGTCACGTTGCGTCGTCGCTCGTCGAAGACCCTTCCGGGCTCGTCGATCTATCCCCCCAGGCATAGATCCCCCGCGAGGCTCGACGTCGCCGCCGACGCGGGGGGTCGGTGATGCCTCGATCGAACCAAAACTCGGGAGGGATCTCCGATCCCCGACGGTTCGATCCCCGCCCCTCGTTCCCAACGTCCCGCCAACGCCCTGCTCGACCCGACCGAGCCCGGAACCCCCGCCGCCGCCGGCCGGCCCGCGGCGGAACCGCGCCACGCGAAGCCAACTCCCGTTCCCTCACGCAAATCATCACCGAACGGCCCCAGCATCGCGGCCGATCACCCGAGAGAACACCCTCACGGCCGAACGTCGCCAAGTCGCCCCCCACGCTCCTCGGGAACCTCGGCGATCCGCCAACCGGCACCCGACCTTTCCTCCAAACCAATTCTCGACGTTCTCAGGGACTCAACCCTGACAAAAGACCCGACCTCAACGTCGCCCCGACGGAGGTCGTGACCGAGCCCCCCAACCCCCGGATGGATTCGAAAATATGAACAAATTCATCAGCTCATCGTTGAGTAATCCCTACGCCGTCACGGTCGGCGCCCTGACGGTCGTCGTGCTGGGCGCGCTTTGCGCGTTGATGATCCCGGTCGACATCCTCCCGGTGTTCAACAGCCCGGCCGTGCAGACCCTGACCTTCTACGGCGGCATGCCCGCCAATAGTATCGAAAACGACATCACCAACCGCATGGAACGCTGGACCGGACAGGCCGCCGGCACCAAGCGGCAGGAATCCCGCTCTATCGTCGGTGCCAGCATCGTCCGCAACTACTTCCAGGACGGCGTCGATCCCAACGGCGCCTTGACCCAGGTCAACAGCCTGGCGCTGTCGACCTTGCCCAACCTGCCGCCGGGCACCCTGCCGCCGGTCGTCCTGCCGTTCGACCCGACCAGCACCACGCCGGTCTGCCTCGTCGCGCTGAACAGCAAGTCGCAAACCGAGTCGATCCTCTACGACGTCGGCCGCTATGAAGTCCGCAACATGATCATGGGCATCCAGGGGGCCGTCGCGCCGGTCGTCTACGGCGGCAAGATCCGGGCCGTCATGATCTACCTCGACCGCGAGAAAATGCAGGCGCGGAACCTCTCGCCGCTGGACGTCATGCAGGCGATGGACAAGTACAACGTCTTCCTGCCGACCGGCGACGCCAAGTTCGGCTCGACCGATTACGCCATCGACAGCAACTCGATGTTCCTCAACATCGAGGAAATGGGCGACATCCCGCTCCGAAGCAGGCACGGCAACGCGGCCTTCATTCGCGACGTCGCCAAGCCGATGGACTCCAGCTTCATCCAGACGAACGTGGTGCGCGTCGACGGAGCGCGCCAGGTCTATATCCCGGTGTTCCGCCAGCTCGGGGCCAGCACCCTGAGCGTCGTGCAGACCCTGCGGAACCAGCTCGACGGTTTCCAGTCGCGGCTGACCCGGCCAGGCATCGATCTCGAACTGGTCATGGATCAGTCCATCTATGTCAAAAAGTCGATTGAAAGCCTGATGCAGGAGGGCATCCTCGGGGCCATTTTGTGCTCACTGGTCATTCTGCTGTTCCTCGGCGAGTGGCGGATGACGATGATCGCCGCCATGACGCTGCCGCTGGCGGTCATGGCCGCGCTTTGCGGCTTGTACTTCACCGGCAACACGATCAACGTCATGACGCTGGCCGGTCTGTCGCTGGCCATCGGTCCGATGGTCGATATCGCGATCATCTGCCTGGAGAACACCCACCGGCATCTCGGCATGGGCTCCAACCCCCAGGAAGCCGCCTTCCTGGGAACCCGCGAGGTGGCCATGCCCGCCCTCGTCGCCAGCCTTTGTACCCTGCTGGTCCTCTCTCCGCTGGCGTTCATGCCCGGACTCGGACAGTTCCTCTTCCGGCCCATGGCCTGGGCCGTAACCTTCTCCATGGTCTCGGCCTTCATCCTCGCTCTCTCGTTCGTCCCGTCCTACAGCAACCTGCTCCTCCGGCCGCACGCAGGTCACGGCCTCGACGAGGGCGGGGACGGAAACGGCCAGCTCCCCTCCCGCCAAGACCCCAACCACGGGTCGAGTCACAACCCGATCACGCGGCTCTTCGCCGCCTGGGAGGGGATGATCAACGGCGGGATCCGTTGGTACACCCGGCTCCTGGATCGCGTCATGAAGGTCCGCGTCCTGGTCGTCGCCGTGGCGGTCGGCCTGCTGCTGGCCACCGTCCTCGGCCTCGGCACCCGGCTCCGCCGCGAGTTCTTCCCCGAGGTCGACGCCGGCGCCTTCGAAATCTATGTCCGAGCCCCGTCCGGGACCCGCATCGAGCTGACCGAGCAACGCATCAGCCAGGTCGAGGATTTCATCCGTAAGACCATCCCGAACCGCGACCTCGAGCTGTTCATCTCCGAGCTGGGCGTCACCCCCGACTGGTCGGCCGCCTACACCCCCAACGCCGGCCCGATGGACGCCGTCGTCAAGGTCCAGCTCTCCGAGCACCGTTCCAAGTCGGCCCAGGAATACGTCGACCTGCTCCGCCGCGGATTCCACGACCACGCGCGATTCAAGGACCTCGAATTCTCATTCGACGCCGGCGGCATGATCCGTGGCGCCATGAACGAAGGCAAGTCCACACCGATCAACATCCGTGTCACCGGCAAGGATCAGAAACAAGCCCATGCCATCGCCACCGCCATCAAGGGCAAGGTCGAAAAGGTCAACGGCGTCGTCGACGCGCGCGTCATCCAGCGCCTCAACTACGCCGAGTATTTCCTCAACGTCGACCGCGCCAAGGCGGCCGACCTCGGTCTGACCCAGGTCGACGTCATGCGGAACGTCGTCGCCGCCTTCAATTCCTCGATCCAGTTCAACAAACAGAATTTCTGGATCGATCCCAAGAGCCACAACCAATACTTCGTCGGCGTCTCATATCTCGAAAAGGACATCAAGTCGATCGAAACACTCCTCGACATCCCCATCACCGGCCTCGACCAAAAAGTCCCCGTTCCCCTCCGAAACCTCGTGACCATCACCAAGACCTCCGTGCCCACCGAGGTCAAGCACTACAACATCCAGCCCACCATCGAGCTGACCATGGGCGTGCAAGGCCGCGACCTCGGCCACGTCGCCGATGACGTCGTCAAGGTCGTCGACGCGTTCGGCGTCCGGCAACCCGACAAGAGCTGGGCCCCCTACGACCCCGAGGCCTCCGGCACCGGCAAGACCCTCAAGGGCACCAAAATCGTGCTCAGCGGCGAGTACGAACGCATGGAACAGACCTTCCACGACCTGGGTATCGGCCTGATCCTCGCGTCCATGCTCATTTACTTCCTCATGGTCTCACTCTTTAAGTCGTACATCACCCCACTGGTCATCCTCTTCGCCGTGCCGATCGGCCTGGTGGGCGTGATCACGATGCTCTACCTGACGCACACGGCCATCAACGTGCAATCGCTGCTGGGCGTGATCTTCATGGTCGGCATCGTCGTGTCGAACACGGTGCTGCTGGTCGACTTCGCCCAGAACCTCCGGGTCGAAGAGGGGCTGACGCCCGACCAGGCCATTCGCAAGGCCGCGTCGATCCGCGTGCGGCCCGTCGTCATGACGGCCCTCGCCGCCTTCTTCGCCCTGGTCCCCATGGCCATGGCCGTCGAACGCGGCAGCGAGGCCAACGCCCCGCTCGGCCGAGCCGTCATCGGCGGCTTGCTTGCCGGACTCGTCACGACCCTGCTCGTCGTGCCGTCCCTCTACTCGCTGGCCGTCCGAGACCGGCCCGAGGACGCCCTCCGACGCGACTCGCAACCCGACTCCCTGACCGAACCCGCCCCCGACGCCGGCTGGGTCTGAGATCATCGTCGATCTCACGCAAATCCACGAGGCCCGGCCGTTCGACGCGGAACCGCCGGGCCTCGGGTCTTTCCTCAACACCGGGCCCCTGGAGGATGGCAACGTCGTCCTCAGGCCCAACACCCTTGAGAGACCCGCCGGCTCGTCAACCAGGGCGGCGAACAACCAAGCTCAGCGGACCCGGCCACGGACCACTGAGCGACGAGAGTCGAGCACGAGCGGCCCGTGGCCGGGGTCCGCTGCAGCGCGAGGTTAGGCGGCGCTCCTTCGGAATGGGTGCCACTGGCGGCTCGCCCGCCAGTGTCTGCGACGGGCCCG
>CAZRGV010000189.1:0-9855 GCA_964599655.1 uncultured Isosphaeraceae bacterium
GAGTCCCTGACCGAGTCCATGACCGAGTCCCTGACCGAGTCCCTGACCGAGGCCCAGGCCGAGTCCCCGACCGAGGCCCTGACCGAGTCCATGACCGAGTCCCTGACCGAGGCCCAGACCGAGTCCATGACCGAGGCCCTGACCGAGGCCCCGACCGAGGCCCCGACCGAGGCCCTGACCGAGGCCCCGACCGAGGCCCCGACCGAGGCCCTGACCGAGGCCCAGGCCGAGTCCCCGACCGAGGAATCTTCCCGCAGCCCGATAACGATCGCCCTGGCCAACCCCTGTGAAAGTGGAGACCCACACCACACGATCCGCTCGGGAGGCTTCAATCCGGCGGATTGATACGCGAGCCTGACACCGGACTCGGCCCTGGGTCTGTCAGCCGGATCTGTGCAGAGCCCGATATTCGTCCACTTCTCGACGAATTCGGGAAACCTCGCGACCTGCTCGTCCGTCAACTTCTCGATCTTCGGCATCAGAAATCACCTCCCTTCCGGTCTGTTTCCGATCCGATCTTCTCGACCTCCGCCTCGACCGTTGTGTTCTTCCATATCAGGACTGCGTTCACACGACCAAGAAACTCGTCCGACTCCTGTTGTGCGAGGTTCCTAAGCGTAATGCGCCACGACCGCTCGTCCATCTTCATGCCGGCGTTTCCGTCAGCCAGCGCCTCGCAGATGTCCCTGAGGATGACGTGACGCGAGTTCTCGTCCAGTTGGCTCCAGTGCTGTAACAGCCACTCCTGGCAGCACGAAACGATGTAGCTTCTGCGTCCCAGGCAATAGCGGAACGCGGCCATTGCCATCAACTGATCGTTCATGTCGCTGGTGATGGTCATGCGGCATCCCCATTTCTCTTGCGGTCGCGGCGTCGCTCCGCCTTCCACTGGCGGATGTATCCCCGCACGATCTCCGCGTTCGTCTTCTCCGGCTTCTCCGGCGGCCGTTCCCCGTAGATGAGTCCCGCGTTCCGCATCAACTCGGCCTTCAATTCCCTGGTCAGCCGCGCCACCTCTTCCCGGTCTTCTCCAGCATGCTCGACATACTCGGTGATGTCGACCGCGACCGGCTCTGGATGCCCGGTCCACACGCGATCGTAGACCGTGACCCAGCCGAGCACCTCCAGCCTCCATAGAGCCTGGCGCACCATTGACGTGCTATCGCCGATGCGCCGAGCCAGGACGTCCACCGTCATCTTGTGTCCCTCGGGACACAGGACGCGTCGCACCTTGTCCATGACGCGAAGAAGAGGCTTTCCAGCCACGCTGAACCCGGTGCAGTAGTAGATCAGCCTGCCACTAACATTGTCGGTGACAAGCGAACCCCTGGCCACCAGGATGGACAGCGACGTCTGCGCCCTATGCCGTCGGACGCCGAGTTTGGCGGCGACCGCGTCTGCGGTCGCCGCGCAGCCCAGTTGTCGAACGGCATCCAGTACAGCCGACAATCCGGCGCCAGCCTTCGTCTTCATCCCGAAAATCCTTGAGGTGGTCACGACGTAAACTGGACCAAGGCATCTGCGACCGCCTGCTCGACGCGGGAGTCAGACCGAATCGCCAGGATCAGCCGAGTCTCGGTTTCGGTCAACGGAGACGACAGGGTTGGCGTTGTCAGATCACGGACGACGTCCGCCAGCGAGCGAGTCGACGTTATGGTCGGCTCCTGAGTGTCGGTGCCGCCTTCGGTGAGATCCGACTTCGGCTGACGGCGTCCACGGAAGACCTCGCGTGTCAATGTTCCGATGTCATCCTGGAGAGACAGGGAGACGGCGTACCTGCCCCTCAGAATCATGGAGACATAACTCTCGGAAATGCCGAGCCGATGGGCCACCTCTGCTCGGCTCAATCCGCTGCTCAGGAGGAACTTGATCTGGCGCTGAGCCTTCGTTGTGCGTTGGCCGCCACCATTGTCGGTGCCGTTGGTAGCCTGGATCTCGGTCTCGACGCTCATGAAGGAACCATCCTTTCGTTTGTGCGCACCTCGGACATGGGCCGTGGTGCGCGGACCAGAAAATCCGTGGGACGGTCAGGCGACCGACACGGCCATTTTCAGTAGTTGCGAAATGCGCTGAGGAGCCATCGGAGACCCGTCGCGGCGAACGATGCCGTCCTCGGCGAGACGATCGGCGATCCCGCGCAGGCTCAGGCCCTTGGCCTTCAGTCGAGCAGCCTCGACAATCAGTTCTCGGTTGCGTGCGACGGCCTTCTCTCGGCGGACCTGAACGCTCTTGATGGCGCCCTTGCGGGCCTCGTCGGAGGTGATCCGTCGAGCGTTCTCGCGGTGCGTGCCGAGCTTCACGCCCTTGCGCTTGGCAGCCTTGAGAGCAGCCGTCGTGCGGGACGACGCCAGGGCCGCCTCGTACTCTGCGGCAGCAGCGAGAACCGTCAAGATCATGCGGCCAGCCGGACCCTCGGGGACGTGTGGGAAGTCGACGAACTGGACCGACACCCCGCTGTCCATGACCTCCAGGAAGAAGCGGACGTTACGGGCGAGACGGTCGAGTCGACCAACGACCAGGGTTGCACGGGTACGCAGAGCCAGGGACACGGCAGCCTTCAGTTTCGGTCGGTCCGGGTTGCGTCCCGACTCAACCTCGGTGAACTCCCTCACGATCGTCGCACCACGCTCGGCGGCAAACCTGCGGATCGACTCCCGTTGGGCATCTACGCCGAGTCCTGATAGTCCCTGCTCCTTGGTGCTGACGCGGATGTACGCGACAATCTGTGACACGGTGCAACCCCCCTTTCCCTTCTAGCGGACCAGGGCTCCCGATTGCCCTGTTGTTGCTACCATATTACCGTCCCGATGCGAGCCCGTCAAGACCTTCGACGCCCATTCTCGCCTCTTTGAATGTGCGTCGGTTGAACCCGCTGGTCGAGTAGTAAAGGACGGCGTCTCGGATCATTCCGGCGACGGTCGGGTATCCCATCTGGGCGGCGATCTTCTGCCACCAGTCGTGCTGCTGAGGAGACAGCTTGACGGGAAACCGGATGTGTTTCGGCTGGGTGGCGTACCACTTCGGTGTGGCAGGCTCAGGGCTCTTGCCCCGCTTGGTGCGGGCGGCCCTCAGTTCGAGTTTCGTGCGGAGCCAGGCTTGCCTGGCCCGCAGGATCGCCTCGGGGCCGACGCCGACCCCAGAGGCGGCCTTGTCCAGCAGCGCCTCAACGGGATCGATCGGCCGAACCTTATTGTCTTCGCTCATTCGCAACCTCCCGAGACACAGTGTAGCGTGCTCGGTGGTTGGCGACAAGTTGCTGGAGATTGAGCGGCTTGTAGTCGGTCAACTCCATGGCGACCAGAATGTGCCGCGACGGGTCCAGGTACGGGTGCTCGCCGACCCGATCGCCCCAGCGGTGCAGATGCCCGTGGACGTTCACGGCCACGCCTTCTGGGAACTGGTCGACCGGCTTGTGCGAGAGCAGCACGTCGCCGATGACGAGCATGTCGCAGACCCAGTCGTATCCGTTGCGGAGATACCAGTTGTTCGACTTGTGGTCGTGGTTGCCTCGCACCAGGACGTGACGGCCTGGGATATGGGCGAGGAACGGCCCGAGCCGTTCCATGCCGTAGAAGGCGACATCGCCCAGGTTGATGAGCGTGTCCTGAGTGGACACGACATAGCGATGGTTCCGCAGGATCAGGTCCGTGAAGTCGTCCGGTCTCGGACCGAACTCGATGATCTTGTCGTTCCATAGGTGCCAGTCGGACGTGACCCAGGTGATCGGTGGCCTAGGCAATCAGACCTCCTTTCTAGCAAGAGACTCAAGTTCTTCGACTCGCCTACAGAGAGACTCGATCTCGCCGCCGATCATTATTGCGACGTCTCGGATTGCCTCTCTAGGGTTGAAGTCAGACCCGTCCAGTCCCCACGCCTTCAGTTCGTTGGCTTCCAGGATCTCTACGATCCGGTTGTTCATGTCGGACGAGCAATCGACGCCCATGGAGTTACTCCTTCCAAAAAATCGCCGGAGGGGGGTGTGCCCAGGAGGTCTGGGAAAGGGTCAGGGCGGTGTTTCATCGTCGGGCTCCCTCCAGGGCCTCTGCCGCATAGGCGTCCCACGTCGCCGCAGCTCCGATCGGACACGCGGCGGATGAGGCTTCTGTGGCCCCCAGACTTCAACGCCCTCCCGCCTACGCTACTCAGGCCCGAGTGGGCGTCGGGTCGGCCGACCCTCGATCCGCTCCCCAGCCCCTCCTGATGTCTGTCGTCCGGTCCTGCCCCGGATGGCACCTTTCTGTCGCCTTCGGCCCTTCGGCGACTGCGGCGCTTGGCTGAGTGTCCGCTTTCGCGGGGCCGTTTCGCCTAGCGGGTCATCTGGGCACCGCCGCGACCGACGTTGTTCATCCGATCTCGTTGCTCTGGCTGGCCCAATACTCCCTGGCCAACTTGTCGTCCTCAAGCCACTGCTCGTACATGGCTTCTTCTGCCTTTCGTTCCTCGGACCACGCCGCCTCGGCCTCGGCGAGCGACCGGACCTGCTCGTCGGTGCGGACCATGCCGTGCTTCTCGTAGCAGGCCGGGTCGCCGACTCCCTCGCAGACGGGGCACTCAGGGCAGATGCAGTCGTCGCCCTTGCCGCAGACGGCGCAGGGCGGGTCTTCGCGTCTTCGATCTCGTTCGCCCTGGTCCGCGCGTCGATGGCGCGGTCCAGGCACCGATGGAACTCCTCGACGTCGCCGTGCTCGAACGCCGCCGACGCCCGACGATCCCAGGCGTCGGCCATGGCCCGCAGCGCGGGCGGGTCAAGCTCCATGGTCACCACCATGGCTCCTCCTGCCACATGAGGCGCAGATCCTCGGAGATCCTCGGGTCGTCCTCGGGGAGCACGTCCCAGGTGACCGCGAACCCGAACCCGTTCGGGTACGACTGGTCCTCGGTGTAGACGACGAACTTCTCGGCCGGGTCGGGCGACTCGACCTGGATGCCGACCCGCCCGTTGCTCCCGATCACCCACTTCTTGTCGCCGACGCTCACGATGTCCCCCCTTCCATTCAATCTACGCCCAGTCCTCATGTCCACCGGAATCCAGATCGGCGTGTCGTGCCCGGCCGCAGTGAGCGCGATCGCCCGATGGGCCTCGCGCTCGGACTCGTACCCGTGCGGCCAGTAGACCACGACCTCGTCCTGGTCGCCCGGCTCTGTCTGGCCGACGACGTACAGGTCGTCGACCCTGAAAACAGTCGGCTTCATGACATCCACCTTTCCGAAAATCGCCGAGCGGGGTTGGGCTCAGTGCCCTCGACGCCGCAACTCGGCCAGCAGTTCGTCGGTCGTAAACTTCGCCAGCGGGCCGACTGGCGGCCCTGTCTCGTCCCGCGATCGGTCGTATTCCCAAGCCTCGGCACGGGTCATCTTGGCCCCGAGCGATCCGTCATCCTCGACCACGTAGAACTCCGTCTCGCCCTTGTCGCCACGGTTATCCTTCTGGCCTCGGGCAACCACGTCCCCAGGGTTTGCGACCAGCCGCAGCACGCCGGCCTCGCCTGGCCGCCCGATCCAGTCGCCGAACTGGTAATCCGCCTTGCCGTCCGGCCCGAACGACGCGATGGCGATCCATGGCCTACCGTACCGACGTTCGTTGTAAGGGCGGGTCTCGATCTTGATCTCCACGGATCACCTGCCTTTCATCTTGCTGGACAGAGGCGCCGCGCCGATCGTGGCTCCGAATATCTTGCGGTGCGCCTCACACCCTCGTCGGGCCAGTGGCAGTGTCATCAGTTTCGGACTGTCGTACTGCTTTCCGTCTTTGTCTAGCCAGACGAAAACTGGCCCATCGACCAGCCCCAGGCTGTCGGCGTGGATTGCCTCGTACATGAGGCCGCCGGACGTCTTCTCGCGGGGGATCAGATAGTAGGTGCCTATCCCGGCGACCTCGGCCTCGTGGACGCGCGACCCGTCTGGGGCCGGCACGTCGGGCGGATACTTCTTCCAGTTGGCGTCGGCCAGCAGGCTCAAGCGGAACCTCCTTTCAATCCGAATGGACCATAGCCAGCAATTCCTCGGCAGCGATAACGCCGATCTCCTCGGCGACGCCATTGGTCAGCAGCCACCGGAAATCTGAGTATATTGACATGAATTCGTCCATTTCCTCCTCGCCGATCCGCCCGCCGAAATCCGACGCCTCGACTGCCTCCGGGCAGTCAAGTATGCGGCGACCGAGTTCCCTGGTGATCCTCCGTCCGCGCGACGCGAGCACAACAGCCTTCTCCCTCAGAACGCCCATGATGTCGCGTCCCGTCGCGCCTCCATCGCCAGCCCACGACTCGCTCACGACTCCCCCCTTCCGTTGAGTTTCCCGAAAATCCCCGGGCCGGGGCTCACGCCATGGCCCTCGGCTCGATCGTGCTTCC
The DNA here is from genome assembly GCA_964599655.1 of uncultured Isosphaeraceae bacterium. Lineage (GTDB taxonomy): Bacteria > Planctomycetota > Planctomycetia > Isosphaerales > Isosphaeraceae > CAZRGV01. The sequence goes on from CAZRGV010000189.1 coordinate 6,354, forward strand.
CAGCGGAACCCGCCAGCGGCGGATCTCCTCGGCGATCTCGTCCAGGTCGATCCTGATGACTCGGACGGTCGCGTCCTCGACGCCATCGGCGGCCCGCATCACATAGGCCGCGTCGTAGCTCGCGGCGACCATCTTCCCGTCCGCCCTCACCAGGACATAGATCGTCGCCTCGCGGGCCATGGTGGTTGCTCCTTCCCGAAAATCCCCTAGAGGGGATCAACCCTCGTCGAACGTCTCGGACTCCCCGAAGTACCGCCTCGCCTCGTCCTCGGTGCGGAACGGACCTTCCATCGTGTCGCGCCGGCATCCATCGTGGACCCACACGCCGTTGACCTGATGCGTGATCCGCCCTGGGAAGAAGTCCGATTCGCAGTCGGCCCACCAGAGCCCGTCCTGATCCTGCCGCACGAACGGCGGACCGTCTAGAGTCGTCCTCGGATCGTTCATTGCATCCCCCTTTCTCGCGCCGATCAGGAGACGGCGTCCTAATTCCAATTCTTGACCTCGTACTCGGTCAACATCTGGCCGCAGTCGCGGCAGGACGTTGACGAGTGGTGGCCATGCCAGATGCCGCGGTCGTCCGTGTCCACCAACTCCCCGTGAAGCTCCAGGTTGGACGCGACGAAGACCGCCTCGCCGCCCACCGTCAGGACGACCATGACGGAATCCTCGGCGGTCAGGTCCGACCCGCAGAACGGGCACGCCGTCATGGGCGATCCGTCCTCGTTCTCGTACTCGTAGTAGATCCCGCTCATCGCAGCCCCCCTTTCTGGTTGGTTCCCCGAAAATCCCCGATAGGGGTCTACCCTCAGTAGCCCCTCAGGTCCAACTCGTTCGCCAGAATGTCCACGACCGTCTCGGGTTCGTCCTCGACAAGATCGCGGATCTCAGAAACCGTGTACCCTTCCAGGTCCGCAAGACAGAACGATCCGCCGGTCCGGCCGCCCGACAGATAGCCGCGATGCTCGGCGTGATACAACTCGGTCTCCCGCTCGAAGTCGGCGTATTCCTCGGGGGTCATGTCGTGAACCGACAGGTTCCGGGCCGTCGTGATAACTAGATCCTCGTCGGAATCGGCTAACGCGAACGTCTCGAATCGGTGATCGTAGGCGTTGGCGTACTGCTTCTTCTTGCCATTGCGGCCCTTGCGGTACTCGCCCCGCTTCGGCGCCTCGCCGACGATTGTTCGGTTCACATCGCCCCAGTATTTCGCCGAGTACGACATCAGCGGCCCGCTATTGGACAACCAGAGCCCTTCGTGGTCCACGCCCTTGGAGCGGTTCGACCAGACGGCCGCCCCGTCGGACGCCCGAACAACGCCGACCTTGGACCAGCCGCAGAGCGATTCCATAAGCTCCTGCAATACCCCATTATCGAACGCCTCAGGGTCGTAGCCAAGCAGGGGCTCGACGATCAGATACGCGAAATGGAACGTGTCCGACAGGCCGGCGAACGTCTCGGGCATGTTCGAGAAAACCCCGTTGTGGACCAGGGCATACATGCCGTTCAGGATCTCGAACGGATGGCAGTTCGCCAGATTCTTGATCCCGTGCGTTGCGAGTCGGGCGTGGAAGACAAAGGGCCGATCGCCCAGAGACTCCACGGCCGCAACCGCCTTGGAATTGTCGAGATCCTTGATGATCTCCAGATTCCCGTCGGCCGGTGCGATGATGCCCCAGCCGTCGCTATTCTGTCGTACGCTGGCCTTGATGAGATCGGAGTCGATCGGCACCCCGGCCGGTCGGTCGATAATCACACACATACTGCTCAGCCCCCTTTCGTTGAGGTTACCCTTCCCGTTTCCTTGCGGCCCCATCTCCGCCTCGACTAGAACATTAAACCACGTTGCTGGCTAGTTGTCAAGATACGACCACCAAAAATCGTTGCGTGGGGTCATGTCGCCTTGGACAACTCGGCGACGAACTTCGGCCGCAGTTTGCCCTTGCCCTTGAGGTTGTGCCGCAGATAAAACGAGATTTCGGACGCCGCGAACTTCGCTCGGTCCTTCAGTCGCGACCGCTGCGCGACGAAGAGGAGAAACGCCGCATCAATGCCCCGGTCAGACAAATGGCCGATCACATGACGGGTCAGCGACTCCTCGGGAACTCCCTCGTCCCCAAAAGCGTACGTCTCACAGTAAGGGCAGCCGCCCTGCGATTCGTCTTCGGTGTCCACCATGACGTCCGAGGCGTCCAGCCGCTTGGTGTACGCATCAACCATGCGGGAGAGCTTGGCGGCGGCCTTGCGGCGGGCGGCGGCTTGCTCGGGCGTCAGCGCCATGATGGATCGACCGTCGCTCTTGAGGCGGAGCGGAACCGGCTTGTCCGATCCCGTCGCGTCGACAATCGATCCGTCGGAAGCGGCCCGCATTCCGTCGCGGAACGGGACGCGGTTCGACCAGTCTCGTGGCTTGCAGACGTACCATACGCAGCGGCCTTGACAGACAACGACCGGCGAATACCTGCTGATCCGGTCCTTCGTCGTCGGCGTACGCCAGCCGCCTGAGTCGAGCGTATACGTACCGTCGGGATGGATCGTCACAACGTCCGTAGAATGGAGCCGGACCGCGTACGAGTCGCCGACGCGATGCAGATAGGTGTTATTTTCTAGCTTCTTCCGCCCGCCGCGTCCCCGGGCGTGCAACCTCTCGGCCTCGGCGTACGTCAGCATGGATTCCCCCTTTCCGTTGGTAGTGTTCCCAAAAATCCCCGAGAGGGGGTCAGTCGTCCAGGAGGTGTGCCAAAACCGGGCGGTTCGCCTTGATCCACGCGGCGGCGGCGGCCGGATCGGCGTGGCACTCGAAACCGACCGTCTCGCGTCGACGGCCCGGCTTATTGACAAGCTCCAAATACTTGAACAGGTCGGCCAGACCATCAACCTCGTCGGCCAGGCCCTCGGCCAAGCGGTCGGCCGCGTAGTCGCCCCCGAACCCGCATGCGATCAGCGCCCGGAGTTGATGGTCGGTCGCCTGAGCGAAGTAGGGCTCGGCGTCGAACTCGACCTCGATGATTCGGTCGTCGGAATGCGCCTCGGCGTGGATCATGGAATCCCCCTTTCTGGTCGTGCGTCAGGTTCCCGAAAATCCCCGAGAGGGGTTGTCAGCCGACCTCAGCCTCGATCGCGTCCAGGATGCGGGACGGGTCGCGCGGGTCAAACGTGACGGTCACGCAATCGACGAAGGGCAGACCCGCGAGCCAGAAAAGAGGCTCACCGCGATTCGTCCCGCAATATTCCCGGACCACGTCTAGGCACTTCTCGACGTTCTCGGCAAAGCGCCAGTCAACCCGGATAGGACCGGACACGACGTATTCGGTTACGGTGGACGGACTCGTTCCCGTTGCCGCCAGGACGACGCCGAACGCCTCGCGGTACTCCTCCTCCCCGGCATGCTCGGGCATCCTTATTCCGAAGCGGACATCGGCCCACGGAAGCCTCAGCATCGCCCACAGCGGCGATCCGGCATATCGAGCGAAATAGTTAGCGGGCATAGATCCCCCTTTCC
>CAZRGV010000190.1:0-7208 GCA_964599655.1 uncultured Isosphaeraceae bacterium
CGCCTTTGCGAGAGACTCCCTCCCGATGCCACGCTGAGTCTGGCGGGAACCGTACCGCCCTATCACGGCTAACGACACGATAGGATGGCGTACGACCCCAGGAGGCAAATCCGGAGGGGGGTTCTCGCAAAGTCGCAAAGTTCGCAAAAAGAAGATCAAAACGTGTTTTTTCCCTCTTTGCGGCCTTTGCGCCTTTGCGAGAGACTCCCTCCCGATGCCACGCTGAGTCTGGCGGGAACCGTACGGCCAGGATTTTGAAATCGGAGGAACACACGTTCATGCGGAATTTCAGGTCAATCGTCACATTGACCCTGCTCGCGATGGTCGGGATCGGCCGATCCGCGCCCGCGCAGGAGGCTCCGCGAGGGGCCGGTGGTGGTGGAAACCGGCCAGAAGGAGCGGCGACGATTCCGGACTCGCCGGTCGGTCGGGCAGCGCATGCCCTGCTCGACGCGATCAACGGGTCGGATGAGAAAGCCATCGCGCGGTTCTGCGAGACGACGCTCAGCTCGGAGCTCTTCCACGGCGGGGGTACGGGGTGGACACCGGAGCGTTACGCCGCGATGTTCCAGAGGCTCCGGGCGCAGAGCGGCGGCCTGGAGCCGGTTCGCGTCCTTCAGGACGCCAACGAGGCGCACCTGGCGGTCGTATTCCGAACGAAAACTGGAGACCATATGGTTGGGCTCGAGTTCGTCGAAAGCCCGAAGGAAGCGGGCAGGCTCAGCCTGATCGAACCGCACCCGTTCAAGGGGGCGGGCAACCGGCCGTTGCCCTGGCCCGAGGGGAAGCTCGACGAGTCGGGCATCACGAAAGCGATCGAAGAGCACGTGCGGAAGGTCGTTGAGCGCGACCTGTGCTCGGGCGTGGTGCTGGTCGCCAAGGGGGACCGAGTGCTCTTGCACAGGGCCTACGGCATGGCGGATCGCGAGCATTCGGCGCCGAACACGCTTTCGACCCGGTTCAACATTGCCTCGATTGGAAAAATGTTCACGGCGGTTGCGATTGGTCAGCTTGTCGAGCAAGGAAAGCTCCGGTTCGACGACCGGCTGGCCGACGTCCTGCCCGACTATCCGAACAAGGAGGCCGCTCGACGGCTGACGATCCACCACCTGCTGACGCACACCTCGGGTCTCGGAGATCCCTTCGCCTCAGCCCGGCGTGACCCGAAGGCGTCGTACAACACGCCTTGGGAGAACATCGCGCTCTTCGCCGACCAGCCGCTCGCGTTCGAGCCAGGAGCGAAGCACGACTACAGCAACGGCAACTACGCCGTGCTAGGCGCGGTGATCGAGAAACTCTCGGGACAGAAGTATCACGAGTATATTTCTGAGCATGTTTTCCGTACGGCCGGGATGCGAGCGGCCGACCCCGAGGCGTACGAGGTGCTTCCCTGGGCCATTGGCTACACGCACCTTCCCGAGCGCGATCCGCTGGGCATTGAGCCCCGGAGCCCGGCGGAGACCTCGAGCGAGGCACCGCCGGCTCCGGGCCAGACAGGAGGTTTCGGAGGCGATTATCTGACGGCGGAAGACCTGTTCCGATTTTTGCGGGCCTTGAAGGGCCACCGCCTGCTTAGCGCGGAGATGACCGAGACGCTGACGCAAGGCAAGGTCGACGTGATGCCCGGCGTTCCCGTTCGCTACGGCTATGGATTTTATGAGCACATCATGGACGGAACCCGAGTTCGAGGCCATAGCGGCGGAGGCGGCAACTCGGGCATCGGGGGCGACGCGGAGCTGATCTGGGACAAGGATTACACCGTGATCGTGCTGGAAAACCACGACCTGGACGAGGTTCGGCCGCTGTCGATGAGCATCACGTTCTTTCTCTCGAAGCAAGAACCACGGTGATGCCGATTCAACGAAGAACGGCCCCCCGGCGCGATCGTGGGGGGCCGTTTCGTGGTTTCAGGGCTGAATGGGGCAGCGGACGTCCATGGCGGGAATTCGATCGACGGTGACGAGCCCGGCGGCTTCGGGTCGGTGATCTCGGGTCGTTCCCTGCTCAAGCGACCTCCGCTGTCCCGCGCCGGCGATCCAAACGACGAGCGGTTCCTCAACGGGATTCCGTTTCCCAAGAGGGTAACGGGTTGGATCGCGAGATGCAGCGTGGGTTCTGGAACCGAAGCGGAGCCCATCCAATCAGATCAATTCGCGGATCGGTTCGGCGGTGTGAGGCAAGAGGAGGATCGGGCGGCCGGAGGGGTCGAGGTGGGTCTGGGTGGTGTCGATGCCGAGGTAGTGGTACCAGGTGGCGAGCAGGTCGCTGGGGTGGAACGGTCGTTCCTTGGGTTCCTCGCCCCGTGCGTTGGTGGCGCCGATGACCTGGGCCATCGGCATGCCGCCGCCGGCCATCAGGACGGACATGGCCTTGGCCCAGTGCTCGCGGCCGGGCTGGCCCTTGAAGTTCGAGAGCTTGGGAGTGCGGCCCATCTCGCCCATGACGACGATGAGGGTGTCGCGGTCGAGACCCCGGGCGAAGACGTCCTCGATCAGGGCCGAGACGGCCTGATCCAGAACGGGCAGGCGAATGTCCATCTGTTCAAAGATGTTCCAGACGCTGGCGTGGTCGTCCCAGGAGAAGGCTTTCTGGCCGGGGACGCAGGGGAAATCGACCGTGACGAGCCGGACGCCGGCCTCGACGAGGCGGCGGGCGAGCAGGCAGCGCTGGCCGATGACGTTGCGGCCGTAGCGGTCGCGAAGCCTCGGGTCCTCGCGTTCGAGGTCGAAGGCGTCGCGCGCGGCGGTGCCGGTCAGGAGGACGAGAGCTTGTTGCTGGAAGGCGTCGAGCGAGTCGGCGACGTGAGAGCGCTCGAGGCCGCGCCGCATCTGGTCGAACGAGGCGAGCAGGCGGCCGCGACCCGACAGACGATCGCGCTGGGCGTCGTCGACGGCGAGCTCGGGCACCTGGAAGTTGGGGGCGCTCGGATCGGCGGCGACCCGGAACGGGCCGTACGATCGGCCGAAGTATCCGCCGCCCTCGTAGCGCATGCTCGGCAGGGCGACCCACTGCGGGAGGCCGGGCAAGCGGGTGGGAAGCAACTTGTTGGCGGCGTTGAAGATGAAGGGGTACTTCGGTTCGAAGGGGGGCGTTTCGACGAGTTCGCCCTTGTAGCCGGTCAGGACAGTGTGGGTGCTGTTGACATGGCCGGGGCTGTCGTGCGCGATCGAACGGATGAGGACATATTTATCGGCAATACGGGCGAGTTTGGGGAGCTTTTCGGAGATCTCGATGCCGGGGACGTTGGTCGGGATGGGCCGGAAGGTGCCGCGGTATTCCTCGGGGGCGTCGGGCTTGAGGTCGAAGGTTTCCATGTGGCTCGGGCCGCCCCAGAGCCAGAGGACGATCATCGACGGGCCCGACGAGGGGGACGGCGCGCGCGACGCATTCGCGCCTTTGGCGTCGAGGCGGAGCAGGTCGGCCAGGCCGAGGGTGGAGAGGCCGGTCAGCGAGGCGCGGAGGAAGGCGCGACGCGGCAGGGTGCCCTCGCAGAAGGAGCCCGAGGCGTTGGGGTAGGAGGCCATGGGTACGGCTCCTCGGCGTTTGGGGGGGTGCTGGGTGTGGCGGCCCAAATTCGTGAGGCGGGCGGTGCGCCGGACCTCTCTCGCGTCGGAAAGGGGGAACACCGGGCCCTTTCCGGAGATTGTAACGGGTCGGCGTTGTTGAGCAAGAGTTAAAACCCCTCGGCCGCGGAGAGGGGTTGCGGCTTGTGTTCGCAGTCGGGTCCGAATCCACCCTGCGACGATTCTGGCCTGGGTGGCGGAGGGGCTCGGCTTCGAGACCCCGGCTCGATGGGCCCACATCCCGCCCAAAACGCTCAAGATACGATCCTTCGCATCGGTCCAAACAGGGGACAGGCATCTCGAAGACGCGGAGCCAGTCCCCGTTTTGGAACCGCCGCTTACGTTTCGACGGCCTTGGTCTGGATGCCGGCCAGGGCGCCGGTCTTGGTCTTGCCGACGATGTAGATGTCGATGTTCACCTCACCGACGCGATACACGGTTGCGTCGGTCAGTTCGTTCTCGATGGTTTGGCGGAGCGTGCGGTAGCGTTCGACGGTTTTCTTTTCCTCCTCGCCGTGCCAGTCTTGCTCCTCGGTGAGGTCGGCGAAGAAGTCGTCGAGCGAGATTTGCTCGACCTTGGCGCCCGGCTTCGGCTTGCCGAGTTCCGGGCCGCGCGTGGCCTGGAGAAAGTCAGGAGGTTTTGTCCATGTGAACGTGTGAAAAGGTTCGTCGGTTTCGCTCATGTAGAGCAAGCCTCTGGTCGCTTTCCTCAACGCGTCGGTGGTCGGGTCCGACATGGCATACTCCGTCCCAGTGGGTGGACACGCAACGTGGGCGGGCTCGTGGGCCACGAGTGATGATCGCTCAACGGGACGGAGGAGGAATTGGAATCTCGTCGGTCTGGTCCTTGAGGTCGTCGATGAGGCCGGGCGAAACCTTGTCGAAGAACTTCAGGCCGGTCATCTCCTCGATCTCGCGGACCGGCACGCGGAAGCCGTCCCATTCGAGGCCGACGCGGCGATCGTTGGGAACGACGACGCCGATGAGCCGGATCTCGGAGTGTTCGTCGAGCTGGCTGGGATCGTCGACGTCCTCGTCGAGCACCATGACGACCTTCCAGGTGTGGCTCGGGACGACGACCTTGCCGTTGCGGGTGGCGGTCTTGAATCCGCTCCGGCCAACCCCGCCCTTGCCATAGGGGCCGGCGATGACGTAGCAGACCTTTCCTTCGTCCTTGACCAGGTCGCGGAGATAGATCTCAAGCTGGTTCCAGGCTTTTTGGTTGTTCTCGGGCGACTGCGGAACCATGTTGGTCATGACGAAGGTGGCCGTGCTGCTCTGGGTGTTCCGGGAACGGTCGCTGTGGGGACACATGTGGCCGCGGTCGAAGCCCGAGCCGTTGTAGTCGGTGGGGATGACCTTCTTGAAGCCGCCCGGCAGGTCCTGGTCGGGCTGGAACGGCTTGCGAGGGGCCTTGCCGAGGTCGTCCTTGGAAAGCCGCCAGCTGACCCAGTTCGGGGTTCCGTTCTGGTTGTTGTACGAAAGAGCGAAATACTCCTTCGACATCAAGAAGTTGTTCTTGTCCTGGCCGTCGTCGGACGCCTGGCTGGGGTTGCCCATCTTCAGATGGGGAGAAACCTGGGCCTGAACGGCGGGCATCGCGCCCAGAATCAGGGCCAGAGCGACCAGCGAGCCATGCCAGAGACGTCGCGCGCCAACGCTTCGTTGCCCAACGATCGGACTCATCAGCGTATCTCCCTTCCCCGGGACCGGTTGATTGGCCAGATCCGTCGCCTCGATGACGCAGGGTCCGTGGAATCGTTCGGATTTTTATGGCCAGAAGGGGCGTTTTCCAGATTTTTTTGGAAAATCTTCATAAATTTCGGAGTTGAGGATGCGAGACAGGCGTGGATCGGATCAACCCACGAGGGCCTTGATGGGTGTGCCGGTACTGAGGGCGAGGGGGCGGTCGAGATGGTCGTGGAGGATGGTCTCGGGCGAGATTCCAAGGGCCTTGTAGATGGTGGCGGCGATGTCCTGGGGCGTGACGGGGTGATCGGCGGGGTAGGCGGCATCGCGATCGCTGGCGCCGAAGATGGAGCCGCCAGGGAGGCCGCCACCGGCGAAGAGAACGGTGTAGCAGTGCGGCCAGTGGTCGCGGCCGTTCTTGGTGGCGCCGGCGCTCGAGGTGATCTGGCCCAGTTTGGGAGTCCGGCCAAACTCCCCCATGGCGACGACGAGCGTTTCGTCGAGCAGGCCGCGCTGGTGGAGGTCGTCGAGCAAGGCGGAGAAGCCCTTGTCGAACATGGGGAGAATCGAGCGTTCCAGCAGGCCGAAGTGCTCGCGGTGGGTGTCCCAGGTCTGGTCGTAACGGGCCCCGGTGCAGACGGTGACGACCCGGACGCCGGCCTCGATGAGCCGGCGGGCCAGCAGGAGGCACTGGCCGAGGTGGGGCAGACCGCCGAACTGGCGGGCTTCCTTGGTCCGGGGGTTGTCGGGGTCGAGCCCGTAGCGTTCGCGGACCGATTGCGGCTCGCGAGAGAGGTCGAAGGCGCGACGAGCCTCGGGGCTGGCGATCAGGGAAAAGGCGCTCGGCCCCGACCATCCCGACGTGGCGGCCAGGGAAAAGGCCTTGCGGTAATGAGCGTCGAGGCCGTCGACGGAGGCGGCCGCGCGGTCGTCGAGGCTGTGGTCGATGGCTTCCAGCAGCGAGCGACGCTGGCCAACGCGGTCGAGCGAGAGGCCCCTGGGAAGGCTCAGACCCGGCACCTTGTAGCTGGGGAGGCTCGGATCGCCGGCCAGAAACGGATCAAATGCGGCGCCGAGGAATCCGGCGTCCTGACCGGGGAGGAACGCGCCGTTGTTGCTCATCCAGTCGGGGGTGTGGACGAAGTCGGGCAAGGGGCGGCCGGAGGGGCGGAGCCGGGCCACGACCGAGCCGAACGGCGGAAAATTGTCGGGGGCGGGGGCGGTGATGAGCCGTCCACGCGCCAGCGGCTCCCGGCCAGTCATGGCGAAATAGTAGCCGGCGTTGTGGTCGACGATCGTGTGATGAACCGAGCGGACCAGAGCCAGGTGATGCGCCTGACGCGCGAGGTTCGGCAGGTGCTCGCAGAACGAAAGGCCGGGAACCGTGGTGTCGATCGGCCGGAAGGCGCTCCGGATGCCCTCGGGAGCGTCAGGCTTCATATCCCAGAGGTCCTGGTGCGCGGGCCCACCCTCGAGCGCGAAAACGATGAGAGACCTCGCCTTCGACCGGGCCACCGCCGCGCGGAGCAATGCGGGCAAGCCCAGCCCAAGACCCATCCACCCCACCGCGCCAACGCGAAGAAACTCGCGGCGGCGAATACCGGCACCCAGCCGACGATCTCCGGCGGTTAACCGTAGCATCGTCACCTCTCTCGGGATCTCGGAAGACGCGATGAAGACTGAAGAAGAGGAAGAGATCTCTCGCAAAGTCGCAAAGGCCGCAAAGTTAGAGACAGAAGATTTAAGATACCTAGATTTCTTTTTAATTCAATTCTCTTCGCGGCCTTTGCGTCTTGGCGAGAAACCTCTTCTCCTCGCAACCCAAAAACGTCTCTCGCAAAGTCGCAAAGCCGCAAAGATTGAGACAGGGAATTCAAGGCTTTGATCTTATCTTTCCTTCTTCTTCGCGGCCTTTGCGTCTTGGCGAGAAACCTCTTCTCCTCGCAACCCAAAAAC
>CAZRGV010000190.1:7308-9742 GCA_964599655.1 uncultured Isosphaeraceae bacterium
GTCTCTCGCAAAGTCGCAAAGCCGCAAAGGTTGAGACAGGGAATTCAAGGCTTTGATCTTATCTCTTCTTCTTCGCGGCCTTTGCGTCTTGGCGAGAAACCTCTTCTCTTGATCGAATTCCGACGAGGGATCAGCCCTTCAGGGCCTTGATGGCCTGGTCGACGCGGGTCAGCAGGTCGTCGACCTGGTCGGTCGACTCGAAGCCGATGATGAAGGCGTCGACGGTGCCGAGGCCGAGGACGAAGCGGAGCGAGGCGTCCTTGCGTTCGGGGGTGTTGATCCGGCCTTCGCCGAGGATTTTCATGCCGACGACGCCCTTGCCGGCGTCGTGCATTTCCTGGAGCTCGCTGGCGACCTCGTCGGGCTTTCGGTCATCCATGATGAGCCCTTCGGGGTTGATACGGGCGAGGTCGACCTCGACGAACGGCTCGCGTGCGGCGGTACGGAGCGGGTCCATGCCATGGCAGCTTGTGCCGTGGGCGCGGAGGATGCCCTGCTCCTTGGCCTTTCGGAGGTAATCCATGGAGCCGGCGTTTTCGGCGGGCCAGTCTTTCTTCTGCATGCAGTGGAGGAGAACGATGTCGAGGTAGTCGACGCCGAGCTCCATGCGGTAGCGTTCGAGGTGGCTGCGGCAGTTGGCCTCGTTGGTGGCGTGGGTTTTGGTCTGGATGACGTACTTGTCTCGGGGGACGCCTTTGAGGGCCTCTCGCAGGTAGGTATGCGAGCCGTACTGGTCGGCGACGTCGAAGAAGCAGATGCCGCGGTCGAGGGCGTGGCGGACGACGCGGGTGAAGCCCTTGACGCCGAGTCGGGTCTGGTTGCTGGCCTGGCCGACGCCGACGCTGCCGGTTCCCATGCCGACGAGCGAGACCTGGATGCCGGTCTTGCCCAGGGTGCGTTTCTCGGTGGGGCTCTGAGGCAAGCGGTCGCGGACAAACGCGGCGCGGGTCGAGGCCGAGGTCGAGGCGGCGGCCAGGATGGCGGTCGAGGCGGCGGCCTGAGCGAGGAAATCGCGGCGATGGACGGGCGGCGTCATGGCGATTGGCCTCCGGGCAAAAGGAATGGGATCGGCGACAGGAACGCGAAGTTCCACGAGCCGTCGCGCCGGCTCTCGAACCGACGATTGTACGATCTTAAGCGCTTCGAGTCGCGCCGGCCAGAGGGGATCGCCGCGTCGGTTTTCGAGGGCGTCCTGGGGAACGGGACGGACGCGCCGTCGGGGATGTCCGGAACGGCCCGTGGCGGGAATCCGCGCGAAAATCTGGGGGGTTGGCGCGTGCGGTGGGCATTCCGACGTGTTATGGTGGCTAAGGAGGCGCGGTTTGCCCGTCGTGACGACGATCCCGCGCCGAGTTGGGATCGCATTGCCTATCCACTACCAATCGGCCTGGTTCCATTCCCATGGGGAGAGACTCGACCATGATGCGGCATCCGATCGTTCCAGCCGTGGGCTGGGCCGTCCTGACCGTGAGTCTGGCGGCGGGCGTCGAGGCCTGGGGTCAAGACGCCAAACGTGGCGAGCCAGCCCAGGCGGCCGGAAGCGGCAAGACGTTTGACTCGCGCGAGGCGGTCAACATCTACTATGCCGATCGCTACGCCGATCTGGAACGGCAGCACATCGCCGACCTGGCCAAGGTCGCGGCCAAGGAAACGGGGGAGGCCGCCGGCGCCACCTACAGGTTGCTCTTCGACCTGGCCATTGCCCGCAACCTTTACGACGCCGCCGAGCCGGCGGCCGAGAAGGTCATTGAGTCCGGCTCGACCCGGCCCGACGTGGTGACGCTCGCCCACTTCATCAACGTGATCGCCGAGGCCGACCGGGGCGAGTACGACGAGTCGCTCCAGGACCTGCAGAACTTCATCAAAGCCCGGGCCGGCCAGGCGCCGGCCGATCCGACCCGCCAGGCCGATCCGAACACGGTTCTGGCGATCGGCGAGGCGTACTTCCAGCGGCTGGTCCAGGCGGGACGGTACGACATCGCCAAGAAGGTTTGCGAGCTGGCGATGGAGAACGCCACCAACCCGATGATCAAGCAGCACTTCTCCCACCGCCTGAGCCGGATCGGCATGCTCGGCAAGCCCGCGCCGGACATCAACGGCACCGACGTCGACGGCAAGCCGGTCAAGCTGGCCGACCTGAAGGGGAAGGTCGTGCTGGTGAACTTCTGGGCCACCTGGTGCCCCCCCTGCTCGCTCGACATGCTGCGGCTGAACGCCCTGGCCGAGAAATACAAGGACAAGGATTTCGCCGTGCTGGGCGTCAACCTCGACGCCCTTCGTGAAGGCGTGCAGAGCGCCGACGCCGTCATGCCGATCGTCCGGCGCTACCTGGTCGACCATCAGGTGTCGTGGCCGAACGTGCTCAACGGCACCGGGGATCGCGACTTCGCCAAGGCGTATGGCGTGACCGAAATTCCGGCCAACTTCCTGATCA
>CAZRGV010000191.1:0-5945 GCA_964599655.1 uncultured Isosphaeraceae bacterium
ATCCTCAACGACGACACGCGCACCCACAACGTGCGCATCTACGACAAGCGCCTCGACTACAACTCCGGTGCGCAGGAGCCGCCAAGGACCACGGGCTTTGAGAGGCGGGAGCGACTCGGGCCAGGGCGTGGAATCGACCGCGAGACTCTGATAGCCTGTCGGGCGCGGTCGGTTGGTTGGACGATCCTGGGGTGAAGGGAGCTCGGCGAGGATGGTATCCGGATTTGATCGGGGGCGACTGATCGCCCTTCTGACTCGAGACGCCCTTCGGACGGGGGAATTCACGCTGGCCAGCGGGCGGAAGTCGCATTTTTACGTGGATGGCCGCAAGGTGACGCTGTCCGCCGAGGGGGCCTGCCTGGTGGCCTCGGGCGTGCTCGAGGTTCTGGCCGACCGGCTGGACGTGGATGCGGTGGGGGGGCTGACGATGGGAGCCGACCCGATTGTGGGCGCCACTCTGGCGCTGGCCGGCTCGCGAGGCCTGACCGACCTTCGAGGATTCCTCGTCCGCAAGGAAGCCAAGGGGCACGGGACCGGCCGGCTGATCGAGGGTCCGCTGGAACCGGGCATGACTGTGGCCATCGTCGACGATGTGGCCACGACGGGCGGCTCGTCGCTCAAGGCGGTGGAGGCCGTGGAGGCGATCGGGGCCCGTGTTTCCTGCGTCATCGCGATGCTCGACCGGCTGGAAGGAGCGGGGCCGCTGTTCGCCGGCCGTGGAATCGACTTCCACGCTCTGGTGTCGATTCGAGACCTGGGTGTCGAGCCGCTGGCGCCGGAACCGCCCGAAGTCAACGAGTTGCCGCCGATCGAGGGGTGACCGGCCGCGGCTTCGAGCCAGGAGGCGGAAACCCTTGGAAACGACCCTGCATCGTCAGCTCAAGACCCTGTACGGACCCGATCGTGGCGGGCGATCGGAAGTGGTGGTCGACGGGTTTCGGATCGACGCGGTCGGGCCCGACGGCGAGCTGATCGAGGTGCAGTCCGGTCCGCTCGGTCCGCTCCGTGGCAAGCTCGATCGCTTGCTGTCGTCGGGCCATCGGGTCCGCGTGGTCAAGCCAGTCGTAACGCGCCGACGAGTGATCCAACGCGCCCGGCGCAACGGCCCGGACCTCTCCGATCGGCGTAGTCCCTGGCGAGGCGCCCTGACCGACGTTTTCGACGACTTCATCGGCCTGGCGCCCCTTTTTCCCCGCCCTGCCCTCCAGGTCGACGTGCTCGACGTCGCGATCGGCGAAGTGCGTGTTCCCCAACGTCGTCGCCGTCGCGGTTACGTGGTGGCGGACCGTATTTTGCTTAACATAGATTCGCAAATCACGCTTAATCAAGCCGATTGTCTCTGGAACCTGCTTCCGGACGGGCTGCCGGATCGATTTACAACGCGTGATCTGGCGGACAGGATGGGTCGATCGCTGGCGTTCTCGCAGCGGGTGGCGTATTGTTTGCGTCTGAGCGGCGCGGCGATGGAAACGGGTAAATTAGGCAACTGGCGGGTTTATCTTCGAGCGAGACGCGAGCAACCTTGTTCTGGACGGGAGGTGGTCTGTGGGCGTTCTTGATCGGTTCCGGCTCGACGGCCGTCGCGCCTGTATCACGGGGGGGAGCCGTGGGCTGGGGTTTTCCATGGCGAAGGGGCTGGCCGAGGTGGGCGCGGATTTGGTCCTGGTCGGGAGGGACGAGGAGGCGCTCAAGGCGGCGAAGGCCTCACTGGCGGAGACGGGCCGGACGGTGGAGATTCTTTCGGCCGATGTGGGCGAGCCGACGGCGAGTGAGGCCGCCGCGCACCGGGTGGTCGAGCAATGGGGGCCGATCGACATTCTCATCAACAATGTCGGCGGCCGTCGGATCGACGTGCCGACCGAAACGCTCGAGCTGGCCGACTGGCAGCGGATCATGGACCTGAACCTGACGAGCGCCTTTCTCTGGTCGAAGGTGGTCGGCGGGTCGATGCTCGCTCGAGGCTGGGGCCGCGTGATCAACGTGGCGTCGATCTCGGGGATGATCGCCAACCGAGGGATCACGGGGCGGACCTACGAGACCTCGAAGGCCGCGATGATCCAGTTTACCCGAGCCCTGGCCGCCGACTGGGCCACCCGGGGCGTCACGGTCAACGCCATCGCGCCGGGAGGGTTCCTCACCGACCCCAACCGCCGCTGGTTCGCCGATCGCCCTGAATTGCGGGATACCTTCGAGAGCATGATTCCGATGGGCCGTCTGGGCGAGCCCGACGAACTGGCTCCGCTGGCTGTTTACCTCGCGAGCGAGGCCTCGTCGTACATGACGGGCGCGACGCTCGTCATCGACGGCGGGTACACGGTCTGGTGAGCGTCGTGCGAGAACCCGGAACACGGCCACGGCCGCTTCGCGAGGAAGCGGCCGTGGAATCCATCGTCCTTCACTGAGATCGACTTATCTCGATCCAGCCTTTGCCTCCGGCGATCCGGGGAGCCGCTTCGCGTTCGGGTCGCCTGGGGGCTTGTCGAGCGCGAGGTAGGCGAACAGGTCAGCGATTTCCTGGGGGCTGAGTTGGGTCTCGATATCTTCAGGCATCAACGAGAGCGGATTTGTTTTCATTTCCTCGACTTCGGCTCGGGGGATCGTCTCGACCTTCCCGCCCTGGATCTTGAGGATGACGCGTTCCTTGCTGTCCTCGGCGAGCAGGCCGGTCAGAACCCGGCCGTCGGTCGTGGCGACCGTTGTGGCCTGATAACCCTGTCCGATGACGAGGCTGGGGTCGAAGACGTTCGAGATGAGCTGATCGAAGTCGTTCCGGCCGTTGAGGGTGATGTCGGGTCCGACATCCTGCCCTTCGCCGTAGATCTTGTGACACTGAGCGCAGAGCTTCTGGAAGACGGCCTGGCCGGCGTTCGGGTCGCCCGAGGTCTTGTGCAGGAAATTCCGCATCTGGCCGACGACCAGCTCGCGCTGTTCGTTCCGGCCCTGGCGGATGGAGCCCCAGATCGCCTTGATCTTGTCGGCGATGTCTCGGTCCCTGCTGGCCTGGAGGCGGCGGAGTTGATTGACGTTCAAGGCCGAGGTCGGAATGGCCTTGGCCTCGACCGCCGCGATCAGTGCCCGGCTCCAGGCGGGCCGCTGGGTCAGGAGCTCGATGGCCTTTGGTTTCAGGACGGGCTCCATGTCGGGGTAGGAGGTCAGCACGACCTGAGCGATTCGAGCATCGTCGAGCGGTCCGATCGCGGCGAGAACGCGACCCCGGAACTCGGCCGAGCCGTCGCGGTTCGACAGCATGCGGGCGACCTCACCGACCACGCCCGCATCGCGGGTGGAAATCAAGACGTCGAGCGCCTGAAGGCGATTGTTCTCGTCGGCCTTGTCCGAGGCGAACATCGAGCGGACGACATTCAGCGCGTTGGCATCGCCCCAGGCGGCGGCCAGCTCGGCGTAATCCTTGCGGAGCGGCGAACCACCTTCGCCAAGCGCCTTGTGAACCATCGGGGTGAGCCGCTCGCGCACGCCGTTGAGCCGCTCCCCTTGGAGCCGGCCTTGCCGCACTTGCTCGGTGAGGGTATCGAGGCAGGCGCGATGGATTGCGTCGTCTCCCAACTGCTCAAGTGCTAGGATGATCAAACGAGCGATTGTGCCGGCGTCGGTCGATCCGGCGGCGATCGCGCGCTCCAGGATGCGCGGCATGAGCGCGGCGAGTTGTGGCGACCGGAGCGTGTCGTGGCTCTTGGTCAGCTCGACCAGCCGGGCGACCGTGGCGGGCTCGTCGAGCATCGGGTGGAGGTTCTGCCAGACGACGTGCGGCATCAAGGGGTCTTGACTCTTCGAAAGGATTTCGAGAAGCAACGTCAAGGGTTCAACGGCCTTGAGCTTCCGCGCCGCGATGGCGACCTGCAACCGCACATCGGGCGAGGCATCGCCGGTCATCGAGGTCAGCTTCGCTCGCACGTTCTCCTCGACCTTGCCCATGTTTCCCGCCGCGCGGACGCCCCAGGCCCGGAACGTGGCGTCGGAATGGTTCAACAGCGCGAGGTGAAACGTCGGGTCCAGTGACCCTGATGCCACGAGGGCCCAGAGCCCGTGGATTCTGGCCTTGCGAGCGGACGAGTCGTCGAGAACGAGCGACTTGAGCGCGGCCCTGGTTGTCGGGCTGGCCTTGCCGTTCAGCAGCCGTTCGGTCAAGAGCCGCTGGGCGATGTCGCGGTCGTAGACGTTGGGGCTGCCGAGGTGCTGGATCAGGGTCGCGTCCGACTCTCTGGCCAGGTCGAAGCCCGCGCGTCGGGGCGTGTTCTTGTAGCGGACGCGGTAGAGGCGGCCCTTCAGGCGGTCGATGCCCGCGGGGTCGCGATTGGCGTCCTGATAGCAGTGGTAGCGGTCGTACCAGTCGAGGATGTAGAGGCAGCCGTCGGGGCCGGTCTTCTGCACGACGGGCATGAACCAGGCGTCGTTGGCTGAGAGAAAGTCGGGGGTTGCCTCGGCCTTGTACGTGGAGCCGTCGCGTTCGAGGCGGTCCACGTTGACGCAGTTACCGTGGATATTGCCCATGAAGAGCTTTCCGCGGTACGCCTCGGGATAGGCCGCGCTATCGAAGTAGTGAATGCCGCAGTACGCGGCCTTCTGGTGCTTGTGGTCGACGATCGAGCCCATTGGCCAGGTGAAGGGCGGGTATGGCCCTCCTTGGCGGATGTAGTAGGCGCTCTCCACCAGATGCCAGAGGTGGTCGATCACGCAGGCACTGGCGAAGAAGTCACCATTCTCATTGATGGCGATGCCCCAGGGGTTGCTGGTCCCCTCGCAGAAGAGCTCGAAGTCTCGGGTCTTGGGATGGATGCGGAAGATGGCGCAGGTGAAGTCATAGGTCTTGCCGCGATAGGTGACGTGGCTGCGGTTGAACACGCCGTTCCAGCCGTAGAGCCAGCCGTCGGGCCCCCAGGTCAGGCTATTGGGCAGTTCGTGGGTATCGTCGCGACCAAAGCCGGTGACGATCACCTGTGGCGGGCCATCGGGCTTGAGGTCGCCATCGGCATCGGGAATGAAGAGGATATCCGGCGCGTTGGCAACCCAGACGCCCCCGTGGCCGACGGCGACGCCCGAGGGGATATTTAGGCCCTCGATGAAGATGGTAAACGTGTCCGCCTTGCCGTCGCCGTCGGTGTCTTCGAGCACCTTGACGCGGTCACGGCCCGGACCCGGCTCGCGTCGAGGGTATTCGAGGCTCTCGGTGATCCAGATGCGCCCTTTGGCGTCGAAGGTCATGGCCACCGGGTTGACGATGTTGGGCTCACTGGCCACAAGCTCCACCGAGAACCCCTCGGGGACGGTCATCCTGGCGATGGCCTCTTGCGGGGAGAGGGCGGGGCCTGGCGGCCTGTCCTGGGCGTGGGGGATGACCTCGCTGGGCTTCTGAGCCTGGGCCATGTCAACCGGTTGCGCGATCAGGGCGGCCACGAGCGCGGCCGCGACGGCGAGATTCTTCAGCATCGTCGTCCACTCCGAAGCGTGCCTCGTCCCCAAAGGCGGGATGCTCGGCCCGTCTGGATCGGGCTGGGGAACTTCGAGTATTTCGTCCTGACCCTCCGAACGCAAGCCGGTCTCGGCGTCGAGACGACACCGGTCGGAGGCGGTCCGGTGCTGGAGAGCTGGCGACTTCATGATCGAGGATTGAGGCGACAGAGTCCCGACCCGGCGGCAAAGGGCGGTTGCCGGGTCGGAACATGGCGACGTGTCGGATTGAGGCGCAATCTTATCAGTGCGGACTGGGATGCTCTTTCCGGCCGTTGGTTCTCTGAGGTTCGTGATCGGTCGAGCAGATGTCGACCAGTTCCTTCAGAGTCCAGGCGAAGGCGTCTCGGAGGGTTGGGCTGGGGTCGGTCAGGATGCCGGTGATGGTGGTGACGAGGGCGTTGGCCTCGGGGCCGTAGTGTCGCAGCAGAGCGGCGACCTCGGCCTGACGGTGCGGCCGGACGGCCCGGGCGCGCCGA
>CAZRGV010000191.1:5967-9566 GCA_964599655.1 uncultured Isosphaeraceae bacterium
ACGCGGCGATGATCGAGCAGGATGCACTGAAGCAGGCGGGTGAGCGGCTCGCGGTCGAGTTCTTCCTCGTCGATCTTTTGCACGGTTCGGGCGTGATCGAACTGGTCGAGCGCGTCGCAGACCGCGGCGCCGATGTGCTGGCCGAGCTGGCGATACGACTCGACCTTGCGGTCGTCGTAAAACTGGTTGGCGGTCGAGTCGTGGGGAAAGTCGGAGTCGTCCACCCGGAACTGGTTGAGGTCGATGTCCTCATCGCCGGTGAAACTTGGCTTCAGATAGATAAGGATCCCATCCGGCGTGCTCGGTTCCGGATACTGGACGCGGGCGAGGACGAAGTGGCGGCGCGAGCGGCCCGCCTTGTCGGGCTTGAGCGGCCCGATCTTGAGCGGGTTGTCGTCGTCGAAATTGACCACGCGGATTCCGTGTTCGACCCGAACGCGGCGGATGGCGTTGGCCAGGTCGGCAAACTCGTATTCCTTATCTTGCGAGGCGTCGGAGACGATCATCAGGGCGCATCGGCGGAGCAGCAATTGCTCGAGGCCGAGGTTCTCGTGATGTCCGCCGTCGCTGAGGAAGCGATATCGCCAGTGCTCGGCGGGCTTCGTGACGAAGTCCCGGAGCAGCGTCCAGGGGGTGATCCGGAGCGTCGACTTGCGCAGTCCGGGCCGGGGAAACCACTGCCCCAGGCGGATGTTGAGAACGCCCAGGAAATAAAGAAGCGGCAGGCTGTTCACGCTCGTGGGGCCGAACGCCGCCCCCGAGACGGACATCGCGGTCGCCAGGTCGAGATGCCCGTTCATATAACGGGATGTTGGCTCGTAGCCGGTGCAGGTCGAGCCGCAGTACAAGGGCGAAAACACGAACGGCGCGTGCTTCGATCGGTGCGGATACAATCGCTGGCCGAGAAGGTTGAGCGTGGCCAGCATCAGGTGGTACGGAGCGCCGTTGTAGGTGTTGTCGAGCTGCGAGAGGGGCTTGTCCTTGCCACCGGCGTTCAGGTAGGCGTCGGCCAGCCGTCGCCGATAGAAGCGGTGAACCGAGGTGTAGTTCACATCCACGAGAAGGATGGAGACGACGAAGATCGCAAGCGCGATTCCGAAAATCCAGAGCCGGGTCCACTGGTCGGGATGGATCAGCAGGACACGAAGGATCGCGGAACTCTCGTTGAAATGCTGTGGATACAGGGTTTCGAGCAACTGCCGGTTGAACCGCTTGAGCACTCCGCTGTCCCAGGCATCCGTACCCCCCTGAAGGGCCTGCCGCCAGAGGACGGGTAGACTCAGGATGTCCTTGGTCGGGGCGCCGGCGAGCCGGGACTCGAGCTTGGAGCGAAGAGTATCGTGCTTAAAGATAAATTGATAAAAATCGCGCTTTGGGATCAGTGCCTTATTGAGTTCGTCGATAATTTCTTGTTCGAGGGTGAGCGCCTGGCTCCGGCTGTTCCAGTACGTGGTGATGGCATTCTCGCGCCAGAGCGACTCTAAGATCTTGGCGGGACGGATCAGGAACCGCTGGGGAATGCCCCACCAGGTCCAACCGCGTTCGCCGTCGATGTTCATGAGCGGCCAGGAGCGAAGGTCGTGGTCGGACTTGTTGAGATTCTGGAGATGGCCGTCGAGGGCTCGGACGTTGGCGTCGATGGGATCGGACTGGATGAACGATTTCCAGAGTTCGTCCTCGTCGGCGAGCCAGGACTGAAACGCGGTCCAGTCTTTGATGTCGTTGACCAGCAGGTCGGGGCGTCGGTCGTGGGCGAAGCCCGAGATGTTCTCCTTGCCGATCAGGCCGATGGTCATCAACGGGATGCCGGCCAGGAGGCAGAACATGGTGATGCGGAAGACCCAGGTTTGCCAGGGCCTCGTGGGCTGGCCGCCGCTTTGGAGCACACGGCTCGGTCGGATCAAGGGGAGCAGGCCCAGGCCGAGCAGGGTGAGCAGGGTCAGGTAAACGGAGTGCGAGACGGTGGCGTCCTGCTGGCCGATGAGATAGCCGAGGGTGCCGAGCGAGATGTCCCCGTTGCCGATGAGGATGGCCAGCCCGATCAGCCCCGAGCCGATCATGAGAAGGAACAGGGTGTTCAGGTGCCGGTCGCGTCGCCGTCGCCAGCGCCTCCAGGCGGCGATGTCGCTCGGCTCCCTGCCCGGCCGCCCCTTGAGGTAGGAGATCGACCAGACGAACACCCAGAGCACGCCAAACGCCAGGAACGGCCAGAACGGGGCGTAGAGGTCGCTCCTCAGATCGAGGAGGCCCAGGGCGTCGCGTACGATATCGAAGTCGAAGCACCGCCAGAGCAACGCCAGCAGCGAGCCGGTGGCGATCAGGCCGCTGACGGCGAACATCAGCGTGAAGAACAGGCCGATGAGGTAGCGGTTGGAGAAGGAGTGGATGTCAAGGAGGTACTTTCCCTTGTAGCAGAAGCGCCGCGTGCGACGGGTCTGGCGGCCGCTCGAGTAGGATTCGTCGAGCGGGTGGTTCCGCGCGTTCGGTGGGTACTTGTCGAAGAAGCTCCGCGTTCCCTTCGGAAGGGTTTTCGACGCCTCGAGCGAGAGGTAGCTGCCGATGTAACCGCCACCGGAGACGGTCGAAAGGAAATCAACATGTCGGAGATACTTGCGGCGAAAGAGGGTCTGGAGCAGACCGAGGTTGAAGACCGCCGAGCGAATGCCGCCGCCGGAAAGCGCCAGCCCGACCAGGTCGTCCTGGATGTTCTCCGGCGTGAAGGGGCCTTCACGCCGCCCCGTGTAGGCGACGTTGCGCCGGACGGCGATGGCGGCTCGCTCCATCGCCAGAACTTCCTCGTCGCTGAAAAGTTGAGGGGTTCCGCCCGGCGCGCTGCCGGCTGCGACGTCTGAGGAGTGGGGCGTGTTGGTCGGCTCGGTTTCGGGGTTTGATCCCTTCTCCGCCATGGCTCTCGCTCCCACCGGTTCTTCCTTCGCCAGGACGCCACCAGGCAGGCGCGCGTCAGGGCGTTCAAACAATGTCCTTTACTTGTACGACACATGCCCCGATCTGTTCCACTATGGCATTGCCGGATCGGGCGTTACAAAACAATTCTTGCCAAAAATAGGAATTTCAAGGCGCGATGGAGGGGATAGGGGGGTCGCGTGGTTTTTGCGGCCGGGGCAAGGCGATCGACGGCGGTGAACGCTCGCCGATCCAGGTCCGGGCGTTCCCAAGAGGCGAAGACTCGAGCTCGAGGTAGTCTGTCGATATTAAAAAGATATGACTATATGAGTAAATTCTGGACGGGTTCGGCCTCGGCGAGTCGGAAGGGTCGATCGAGGCCGTCGCGGATCGTGGTGTCGGGACGGAGGCCCAGACAGTGGTACACCGTGGCGGCGAACTGGGCCGGCGTGACCGGGTCGGCGGCCGGGTAGGCGCCGTTGCGGTCGGAGGCGCCGTGGACGATTCCGCCTCGAATGCCGCCGCCGGCCATCATGAGGGAGAAGACGTTGCCGTAGTGGTCGCGGCCGGCGTCACCATTGATCCGGGGCGAACGGCCGAACTCGCCGGTCCAGACGACCAGGGTGTCGTCCAGGCGGCCACGACCGGCCAGGTCTTCGAGCAAGGCCGACGATCCCAGGTCGAGGGGCGGCAGG